>JANODE010000173.1:0-17140 GCA_031412525.1 Akkermansiaceae bacterium
TTTCGGGAGTCGAGCCGCCAGGAGTGGGGAATTCCTGATAGAATTTTTCCCTGGCGTTCCTCGTCGCTCAGTTTCAGGCAGGTCCCAGGATAGATCGGTCCTTCTGGCCCATGAGGTGCCGCGACCATTCGCACCGATTCCCCTTGGATCTCGCGGCGGGTGCAGAAACATGGATAAACAAGGCTGCGGTTGCGGAGATCGTTCAGAGCGGACTCGTAAACGGTGATCCGCGAGGTTTGTCGCAGCGGTTCACCGTCCCAGCAAAGTCCCAGCCATTTCAAATCCGCCTCGATTTCCTGATAGAACTCCTCGCGCACCCGGGAACCATCGATGTCTTCATGACGCAGCAGGAAAACACCGCACGCTTCTCTAGCTAGGTCGTGCGCCACTTTCGCCGCCAGTGCGTGGCCAAGATGAAGGCGGCCCGTCGGACTGGGCGCAAATCGCGTGCAAACGGTCACGGCTGCCGGGTCAATGCGTTGACGATCACCGTCACGTTGTGACGGAACATTTCATCGTAGCTTTTCACGCCGACTCCGTCCGCGATCAGTGGCTCCGCGAGGCGGATGCCGGTGTCGTGGGTGAGGGTCTGAAGGATTTTCGGGTTCGATTCCTTTTCAGGGAAAATCGCGGCGACACGGCTCTTTTTCAGATCGGCGATGAGTCTGGAGAGTTGTTTCGGGTCCGGCATTTGTTCGCGGTTGAGGCCCTGCACGGGATGAGCGGTGAAGCCGAAATCCTTGCAAAAGTAGTTGAAGGCAGCGTGGGCGGTCGCGAGCTGGCGCTTGTCGCGGGGAATCGATGAAATCTGCCGTTTTGACCAACGCTCGAGCTCATCGAGCTGGTGACGGTAGTTGTCCGCGTTTTTTCGGAACAATGCCTCATTTGTCGGTGATGCCGCAGTGAACGCATCTGCCACGACGGAAGTGGCACGGCGGAACAGATCGATGGAATGCCACCAGTGAGGATCGACTTCATGCACGTGGCCGGCATCGTGGTGTTCATGATCGCAAGCGCCTTCGAGCGCTGGCAGGGTGGCTCCGACTTCGATCACGGTCGCCTTGTTCGCAATGATCGCTTTGAGTTTCGGCAGATAGCCCTCCAATCCCATCCCTGCGACCAGATAGAGGATGGCGCTTTCCGCCTGTCGAAGGTCATCCGGCGTCGGTTCGAAATGGTGTGGATCGCCGTTGGGGCCGATCAAATCAACGACGAGCACCTGATTGCCGCCGATTTGCCGGGCCATGTCGCCCAGCAATGGATGCAGCACGGCGACTTTTAACTCGGCCGCGAAGACCAAGGAACTGGCCAGAAACAGCATGGCAACAAGCGCGCGAAACATGCAGGAATTCTGGCGAGTGGAGACGATTCCGCAAGTCAATTGCGTTATGGAGTCACCCCGGCATGCTTCTCATGCCACTCGGAATAAATCTTCGGGGAAATTTCCGACGGCTTGATTTCCGACCGGCCGCCCCAGAAGACATTGGTGTAGGAAACGGGGATGCCGACGGAGGCGAGGTGCTTGTCGATGGCAGCCTTGTGTTCCAGAACACGGGGTTTTTCGGTGCCGTGGACGACGCCCATGACGTTCACGTCGCCGAACTGAGGTCCGCCTTCGCGCCAGTAGCAATGGGTCATGCAGAAGTGGCGGCCGACCTGCGCGCCGGCCTCGATTTCGCGGCCTTTTGGCACGGCCCAATGGAAAAGTCCGTTGAATCGGGTGACGCGCTCGCCGGTGGCGGACGGTTTCACATGTTCAAGGAAGGTGGAGAATCGACCGATGACCTTTTTCGCGTTGAGTGTTTCCGCGACCTGGCAGAAGCGGTCGAGTGACACGCCGGCAATGGCCGAACGTTTCACCCACGGGTCCTCGCAGATTTCGTCGGGCAGAAGTTCTTCTTTCAGCGCAAGCAGGACTTCCCATTCTTCCGGAGTCAATTCGACCGGGACGGTGGTCATCATTTCGGCAGGTGCGTCTGACTTGTCGCCGGGTTCAAGCGTTTTCCGGCGGGTGTGGCCGACGCCGAGGGCAAAAACCCCGTTGGCAGGCATGAGCAGGTATTCGGTCGCGCCCGTGAGGCGGAGAAGGGCGGTGGCATGTTCGTCGAGCGATTCACCGACTGGCACTTTCAGCGTGGTCCAGAGCCGATAGCCAGAGCCCGAAACTTCCGTGTCGGTGGATCTAATCACCACATGACCCGAAAACGGATCCTCCTTCGACATGAAATCAAACGCGGCGTTGAGTTTGTCCTCGGGCACTTTCCAGGCGACCAGCGCGCCGTGGGCCAGCTTGGTCGAGAGCAATGTCTGCCGCACCCGCCGCACGACTCCGGCCTCGACCATCGCCCGGATACGTTCGATTACGGTCGCCAGCGGGACGCCTGATTTTTCGGCGATCACATGAAACGGATGACGCTGGAATCCGGCGATCAGGTCCTCGGAAATGGCCAGGATGCTGGAATTGACGGGCTCGTTGTGTTCGACAGGGATGGTGGAATTCATGGGGAAAAAGTGAGAAGGGGGCGGGGATTTTGCACCGCACGGTTTACCGGATACCCGGCAAATCACGTGGAAATTTCCGCTGTGAGGCGCTTGAGATAAGTCATGGCCTGCTCGCGATCAAGAATTCGTCCTTCGAGTTGCTCGGTTTCGATGGCTTCGAGGATCTCCTTGAAGCGAGGGCTAGGCTTCAGGCCGAGCTTGATCAGGTCGCGCCCGGTGACGAGGGGCGGGGGAATGAGCGGCTCGGCGGCAAATTCGGCGGCTTTTTTCTGGAGAAACTCATGGTTGTCCGTGAATCCGTTCGACGACCCGCAATCGACGCGGTGGAGCTCCATTTCCTGCTGGAAATGCGGCTCGGCCATGAAGCGCTTCAACTTCGCGGTGCGCATCTGCTGGACATTCATGAACTGCATGTGGCGGGCGACCATCGGCACGACCGCGGCGATGGTGTCGTTCGAGTAGCGCAAGCGCCGCAGGATGGCGTCCGCCATTTCTGCGCCCATCGCGTCGTGGCCATTGAACCGGATGCGTCCGCCGGCCTCCTCATCGAATGTCTGGCAGGGCGGCTTCGCGATGTCGTGGAGCAGCACGGCGAGGCCGAGTTCCAGTGACGCGTCCGGTTCCAACATTTCCAGCATGATGCAGGTGTGGGTGAAAACGTCGCCTTCGGGATGCCACTCGGGCGGTTGTTCGCACCCAATCATCTTCAGCACCTCCGGCATGAAATGAGCGATCAGCCCGCTATCAGCTAACATTTCCAAACCCCTGCGCCGCCGTGGCAAGACGAGGATTTTCGAAAACTCATCGCGGATCCGCTCCGGCGAGATCCGCTCTAGCAGCGGCGCGCATTCCTTGATTGCCGCGTAGGTGCCTGCTTCGATTTCAAATCCCAGCGTAGTGGAAAACCGCACCGCCCTCAGCAGTCGCAGCGAGTCCTCGGTGAAACGTTCCTTCGCATCGCCAATCGCTCGGATCACCTTCGCATCCAGATCCGCGCGGCCGCCAACGAAGTCGATCACCTCGCCGGTGAGCGGATTTTCAAACAGCCCGTTGATGGTGAAATCCCGGCGTTGTGCGTCATGTTTCGGTGTTGAAAATTCCACCGCCTCCGGCCTGCGACCGTCCTTGTAGCTGCCATCCGTCCTGAAGGTGGCGATTTCCACATGCTCGCCGTCGTGCTTTGCGATCACCACACCGAAGTGAGCGCCGACTTCGTTGGACTTCGGGAAAAGTGTTAGAACTTCCGCCGGTGTCGCCGACGTCGCGATGTCGTAATCCTTCGGCTGGATTCCCAGCAGTTTGTCTCTAACACAGCCGCCGGCGAAATAGGCCACATGACCGGCGTCAATCAGACGGCGGGCGAAATGGTCGGCAGCAGCGCGTGCGGGCATGGGGCAAGCTTCCGTCGCGCTTCACTGCTTCGCAACATTGCTCTGCCAAAGCGCGGACGGCGGCACGTCATTCGGGCGGCAAACGATGATGCCGGCATGTTTGCTCGCGCTATTGACATAATCGGCAATGGGCCGGTCGATCAGAACCATTCGGCCCTTGTCTCTATCCGAAGTCGCGTGGGTGAAATAGGCACGGTCGCCCATCCGGAGAATCAGCCCGACGTGAGAGGTGTAGCCGTTGGAGCCGTTTGAAGTGATCGCGCAGATGTCTCCGTTCTGGAGGTCTTTTTCGGCATCACGCACTTTGGCCTTGGGGACTTGAT
Organism: Akkermansiaceae bacterium; assembly: GCA_031412525.1. Lineage (GTDB taxonomy): Bacteria > Verrucomicrobiota > Verrucomicrobiia > Verrucomicrobiales > Akkermansiaceae > Luteolibacter. Next base: position 4,217 of record JANODE010000173.1, read on the forward strand.
AGACGGGAAGGTTGGAAACTTGTGCTTCGATTTTTCCCATCGGCTCGATCAGTGCGGGATTCGACCGCAGGTAGCGGTAGCTTTTCCACGCCACCGTCATTTCATGAATTTCACGCTGCATCCGTACTGCGCCGGGGATGCGCGGAGTGATGTTGGTGGCATAACCGCGGCGTTGGTTGTCATAGAAAACCTCCTCGAGATGATGCATGCGGCTCAGATAGCTCCCTGTGCAAACACCATTCCGATAGCGTTCGATTTCCACCATCTGCAGCATGTCCTGCGGCTTGTAGGGGCCCGGTTTGTAACGCAGCAGCCGGGCGATCGCGAGGGAGTTTTCGTAGTAGGTCCAGCAGTCCATGCCCTTGAAATTGGCCACTGGCGATTCGATCCGATCATCCACTTCCAAAGTATAATTGACATACGGCGTGCCGACAAATTCCCTCGCCACCCGCATCGTCCTTTCACTCAGTGGCAGCGTGCGCCAGTTCTCCCTCTCAGCTTTGGCGATCACGGCGAAAAATTTTGACTCACCTTGGAAGACCACACTGAGCGGAAGTTTCGGCGGATTGAGCGGTGGCACCGGTTGCGCCGCCATCGCCAGCGGCCCGAACAGGGCGTAGGACATCGTTAGCAGCACACCACAGAAGTTGCGATTCATGATGCTCTTATAGCCGATCAAGCAAATTCCACAAGGGCAGGTTGAAGCCGTAACGGAGCACAGAGGATGGACCAAAACCAGCCCAACCCTGGACGACATAAGCGCGGTCACCTCAACCCACCCGCCAGCTCCACCCACGGCGCGAACTCGGGCGGGACGGGGGCTTCGAACTGGTGGCGCTTGCCGGTGATGGGGTGATCGAAACTCAGCCGCCAGGCGTGGAGCATGAGGCGGCCGGTTTGTTCGGCGGTCTTGCTGGGTTTGCCGTAGATCGGATCGGCGACGAGCGGGGCTCCCTTGTGATGCATGTGGACGCGGATCTGATGGGTGCGGCCGGTGTGGAGGTGGCAGAGCACGAGCGCGGTCAGGCTGGCGGCGTCGGTGGCGAGGATTTCGTAATCCGTAATCGCCGTTTTCCCCCCAGGCGGATTGACGACAGCCATTTTCTGGCGATTCACCGGGTGGCGGCCGATGTGGGTGAAGACGGTGTCTTTGGCAGGTTTCGGGATGCCCTGGGTGACGGCCAGATAGAGTTTTTCCATCGTGCTGCGTTCGGAAAACTGGGTGACGAGCGACTGGTGGGCAGCGTCGGATTTCGCGACCACGAGGCAGCCGGAGGTATCCTTGTCGAGACGGTGGACGATGCCCGGGCGCTCGACTCCACCGATGCCGGAAAGTTTCCCCTGACAATGGTGAAGCAGCGCGTTGACCATCGTGCCGTCGTGGTTCCCGGGCGCGGGGTGGACGACCATGCCGGATGCCTTGTTGAGAACGATGAGGTCGTCATCTTCGAAAAGGATGTCCAGCGGGAGATCCTGCGGCGCGTTGTCGAGCGGCACGGCTTCGGGGATGACGACGGTGATGCGGTCGCCGAGTTTCACCGCGTCGCGGGGCTTGGCCGGGTGGCCGTTCACTTGGATGAATTGCTCCCGGATGAGCGCTTGGATGCGCGAGCGCGAGAGATCCGCAAGGCGGGCGGCGAGAAAAGCGTCGATGCGCTCGCCCGGATTTTTTTCGACAACGATTACCACGAGCGGAGTGTCTCCGTGAGGAAATGGGCGGCAAGTTCAAGTTTCCAGCGGTCGGGAGAGCACTGGTGGAAGAACCCTGAATCATCGAGGGCCTGATTCCTGCGCCATGATACGCTCGAGAGCCTGCTTGTATTCTTCCGGGTGGGTTCGCTCGATTTCGTCCAGCCGCCTGCCGATCAATGCCGCCAGGGTGAGGCTGGTTTCGGACTTGAGCGCGGCATGATAGGAAAACGCGGCTAACAGCGGTTGACCTGCCGCTTCCCGGGCCTTCCCCGCCCGGAATGCGGCAAGTCCGGGCGTTATGGGTGAGGTGGATTTCAGGGCCAGCCGGGTTTCAATGACCCGGATGCAGGTGGTGTCGTCGCCCCGCTCGCCGGCTTCCTTTTCAGTGCGGTCGAGAAACTGGGCGACAGTTTCACCGGGCTTGGGAGTGGCCGCTTGTGAAAGGCCGAGATGCCGGGGGAGCAACAGTAACAGAAGTTTTGCCTTCAAGCCGGCAATGGCTGAGGCACCCGTAATGGTTTGAGGATCACCCTGCTGGAGGATGAGGTCCAGGTTCACCGGGAGGCCAGCCTTGAAATCCTGATAGGCCTTGTCTAGCGGAGCCAGGGCCAGGATGGACCATTCCGTTCCCAGAGGATCCGGGGTCGATGAGTTCGCGCGGTCGGTCATGGCCATGGCCCGCAGATGGCGGAGTACCGGTGCCATCTGGTCGAGTTCCTTGATTTCCTGCGGCATTGCGCCAGCTCCGGCGCTGGGGGAGGCGGATTCGTCGATGAGTGCGATCACCAGAGATCTTGGAACCGGGATGGAGGTGTTAGTGGAAGTCAGGTTGCGGAGAATCTGATTGGCCTTGTTCCTGCTCCCGCTTGCGAGGGCTTGCAGATAATCCTGCCAGCTGGCGGCAAACTGCCGGGTCGGGCGCATGGCCTGATAGGCCGCGGAAAGTTTCTCGGACCGGCGCTCCGAGCGGCTTTCGCCCAGTTTGTCCATTTTGTCGAGGATGGCGTCGAGGTCCTTCGGTTTGGCGGCCTTCCGGATTACTTCGCCGACTTCGGTTAGCAAGGAGTCGATCCTGGCCAACTCCGCCTCCTCCAGCTCCTTCGCTTCGAGATTCAGGGCGGTCTGGAATTTCTCCAGAGCCTGACTGACCGCGGGTGATCGATAGTTTTCGGCGATTTGGTTCAGCGAGTATTCGATCTGCTGTTTGTTGCCCTGCTTGGTCGTTTCATCGAGATTTCTGATGTAAGCCAGTCCACTCCGTCCCGACCCCGAGGCACCGGGTTTCGCCCGCGATTCGTCCTCGGTCTTGATGGCGGCGTGGAGTTCCTGTTTTGCGGCTTCGCCGGGTTCCGAAAGCGCGAAAGTGGTGTTGGCGAGTGCCGAAGATAACAGGATGGGAAAGATTGATCGAAACATGCCTATGCCATGGCATTTTCGTCAGGGCCACAACAGGGAAATCTGCTGGGGAAAATTTTCAAAATGCAGCGGAAAGCCCCGAATCCGATCTTGCAGGGAGGGAACGTGGATGGTTGCGTAGTGGGAAACTGCAGTCTGGAGTAACAACTGATGGAAATAAGAAAAACCCTTACTGTTGTGCTGGCTGGTCTGCTTGGTCTAACCGCCGGAACTGCGATTCGCCGCCTTTCTCCACAGTCGTCGGAATTGAGGTCACCGGAACCCACGGTGGTGGCCGCAGCTGAAAAGTTAGAGTCCACTGACACGCTGGAAAACCTGCTGAAGCTCGAAGGATTCCAGTTTCACGATCATGCGGCGCTCTGGATGTTAGATGCGAAACCGGCTGACCTCGCGGCGTTTTGGACGGCGTGCAAGGCGCGCCCGGATACCGCTTCGTGGCTTCTGTATTTTCTGTTCAGCCGGTGGATCATTCTCGATCCGGATGCGGCGGAGAAGGCGGCGGGTGAGGAAGGGATCGGCAGCCTCAGATGGGCGCAGGCTATCAAGGAACCGGACGCCATCGTCAAGCGGGTGGACGGGATGCCGGCCGGCGAGACGGCTGCGGCGTTGCGGGCGCTTGCTGAGTTTCATCCGGAAACCGCCATCAAATTGCTGGTGGCAAACCCGGCACTAGGCATTCCCGAGGTGCTGGGACGGATCGCCGGCCGCCTGGCAGTGGACGATCCCAAAGGCGCGCTGAACTTCGCACGACTCTACCAGATAGGTCACCTGCCATCGGTGATGCGGGCATGGTCGCGAGTAAACCCACAGGCGGCGCTGGAGTGGTTGAAATCCCAACCGGCCGAGAGTCTTAATGACCCCCCACTCGACGATTTCATCGCGGCGCTGGTAGAAGAAAATCCAAAACTGTTAGCGGAAATCGCAGGCAGGCAACCGGTCGGCCGAATTCGTCGCGAGATCGAGCGGGCGGTGTTTCTCAAATCCATTGAAACTGACCCAAGCGCCGGGCTGATCGTGGCCCGCGCCAACCAATCACCCCGGATCGCCGGGGAATGGTTTGCTGAGATCGGCCGCCGACAGCTTGCGGCCCAACCGGATCAAGCGTGGGCGACTTTTGAGGGGCTTTTGGAGAAATGTCCCGACGCGTTCAGGATGTATGACAACCTTTCCACCCCCAACAGTGCGACGTGGGAGAAAGTCGAACTGCGGGGATTGAAGGAGTTCACGCGATCCTTGTTGGATGTCGATCCGGCGCGGACGCTGGACACAGCGCTTGCCGCTCAAATGAAGAGGCCGGAGGGACAACCGGATCCATGGGTGGGGGCACTTTCAACGTTGGCGGATGATTGGATCACCCGCGACTTGGGAAGCTTCGTGAAGTGGCTGGAAAGTCAGCCGGAAGGGCCGGTCCGTGATGGCGGAGCTGGCCTTGTCGCATGGACGCATGCCGCGCGCCAGAATTTTCCCGAAGCCATGCGGTGGGCCGCGAATATCCGGGATCCGGAGCACCGTCTGTCGAGGATGGAAGAAACCGCCGGGAGGTGGGCACGCTTCGATAAGAACGCTTCTAACGAGTGGAGCAGGTCGGCGGGGCTTCCCGACGAGGTTCGCGGCAAATTGATGGAAACCCTGGAGGAAGATCGATGATGGGCCCTGGAAATGGAAAACCTTTGCTGCTCCCTCTGTGCGCTTTTCTGCTAGCAGTCGGAGTCGGTTATCTGGTGGGTGGTCGGCGGGAAGGCGCGACACCTGTCAGTGTGAAAACGGAAGCGTATCCGATCCGCGCGGACCTTCCCCCTGCGGCGATACAGGCGCTTGCTCCGGTCATGGCCACCACTTCCGCGAATGACAGGCAGCGGGCCGCCATAGCGCTGGCACGCGAGATTCCCGTCGCTGCGCTGGGGGATTGGCTGGATGGAAACTGGTACCCGTTTGCTGATGGCTTGGACCGGATGCTCTTCGACAGCATCCTCCGCGAACGATGGTTCACGGAGGATCCCGCCGGTCTGGCGAGCCATTGCCTGTTAGGTAAAAGCAATGATCTCAACGAGGTGATCCGGCAATGGGCAGGCCGCGATCCTGAAGCGGTCATCGCGTGGCTCTGGCAAATCAAGGATTCGCAAGCGTTGGCCCGTGTTTCCCTAACCTGCTTCGACCGGATCGTCTTGGACAAGCCGTTGCTTGCCCTCGAACAGATGCCCGTGATTCACGAGCGGCTCGGAGAGTCCGCCTCATGGTGGCTGGGAGGAATGCTCACCACGATATCACGGACTCACAGGGACGCAGTGATCAGCAAGATGCCTAGCTGGCCCCCATCTCTGCGCGAGGAGGCGCAGAACGCGGTCCGGATCGAGGAGGCGGAAGATAATTTTCCAGCCATCATTGGGAAAATGAAAAGTGAACAGGATGGAATCGAGCAGTTTGTGGCGGCGATCTCGTCTCCCAGGTTTGCAGGAAAAGTGTTGGAAAACGCCGCCATGGTCCCCAAGGGCTGGATCGCTGCGGCGGCACTATCGGAATCCTCCTCTCTCATGGTCGAGACCGACCCGAAATTCTGGCTGGATATCGACTTTGAATCGCTCGGCTTGAGCGAAGCGATGGCGAGCAAGCTGCGCGATTTCGGGATGAGCGGCTTGATTGACCGCAATCCCGAACAGGCCATCAAACTCCTGAAACGCGACAATTTACGCCCCGATGACCGCCGGCAGATTCTTTCCAACGGATTTCTCCGGCTGGCCACCAAGGATCCGGCCCGGGCGCGGGAATGCCTCGCCGAGCTCACCGATCCCAAGGAGCTCGCAAGGGCCGAGAACACCGTGAAAAATTCCGGTCCCCCCGCACCCAAGGCTCCCATGAAGCTGACGCCACGGGAGTGGATCGCTGGGTTCGCCAATGGGCGGGGACTGCCGCGGAATCAGGTCAAGTCGTCTCTGGAATGGAACCCCGAAACCATCGCCATTCTCCGCGAGGAGTTTACCCGGTTGAGCGATGAAGAGAAATCCGTGGTATCCATGGGATCGGTGATGCTCGATTCCGGAGTGATGGGCAGCTATCGCGGCGATTCGAGCGCCTTGACCTGGCTGCGGGCGGACGGGATCGCCCATTATTTGAAACATCCGCCGAAGCGACCGCTGGGTATGATGCCGGATTCGCGCGCAGTGGACACGTTGATCATGAAATTCGCGGTTCGATGGGCACTGGAAGACCCGGCGTCGGCGAGTCGCTGGGCGCAGGAGGATCTGCCGTTGGGGCCGCAGCGGCTCGCCATCTTGAAGCATGTGGCGGACTACTGGCTCAAGGATCAGCCCATCGCCGCGTCCGAGTGGATCCGCAGTCTGCCTGTGGGGGAAATGGAGCAAATCCACGCGTATTTGAAAATCGATTGACCCTTCCGCGGCGGGAATTCTTACCCGCTGAAAAATCGCTGGAAGTTCAAGTTTGCACCGGAATGCGGCGTAGGTAGCCTGCGCCTATGCCGGAACGCTCAGAAAACATCGCCTATTGCCACGCGTGTGGAAGCCCGATGGATGTGAGCTCCGTTGCCCCGTTTTCCAACGTCGGATGCCCGAGTTGCGGCAAGCATACGCGGGTGAAGCGCGAGTTCGGCCCCTACACGCTGGTCCGCCGCCACGCGGTGGGTGGAATGAGCATGGTTTTCGTCGCGCAGGACAACACGCTCGACCGCGAGGTGGCCCTGAAAATTCTCAGCGAGGAATACTCTGCGGACGAGCGCCGGATCACCGCATTCGAAGAGGAAGCGCGCATCACCGCCTCGTTCAGCCATCCCCACGTCGTGCGGGTGCTGCGAACGGGAAAGGCTTTTGGTCGGTTCTACATCGCCATGGAGCTGGTGCCGGGCGGTCACTTCGAGCATCAGATCCGCGAGCGAGTGAAAATCCCCGAAGCAGAAATGCTGCCGCTCGCCATCCAAGTGGCGGAAGGACTCAAGGCCGCGCACGCCGCCGGGTTGATCCACCGCGATGTGAAACCCGGTAACATCCTGCTCGATGCCGAGGGCCACGCGAAGCTCGTCGATTTCGGGCTCGCCCTTGTCACCCAGGGCGGCAAGGCGCAGGCCACGGAACTCTGGGCCACCCCCTATTACGTCCCGCCGGAAACGATCGAAGGTTCTCCAGAGGATTTCCGCTCGGACATCTATGCGTTCGGAGCCACCATCTATCATGCCCTATCAGGTCATCCCTCGTGTGGCGAGGAAACGATGGCCACCGACGTCCTGCGCGAGGCAAAACAGAAAGTCGTGCCGCTGAGCGTCGCAGAGCCGACGATTTCCGCCGACACCTGTGCCATCATCGAGCATGCGATGGCCTACGATCCCAAGGACCGCTTTGCGTCGTATGACGAGCTGATCCGGCAACTGCATGCCGCCCAGAAGCGTCTGAAAACCGGAGCGCCCACCGCGGCCGAGATATCAAAAAACGCCTCACGCCGCCGGGCGAAAAAAAAGCAGGCGGAACTGGTGTTGTTCGGAAGCGTCGGGTTGATATTGTTAGGTGCTGTCGTAGGCGGCATCCTGTGGGTCACCCGCAAGGAGCCGGAAAAGACCGTGATCAAGCCGGTGGTTGTCGATTCCGCCGCGGTTGTCTCCGAAGGCCCGTCTGCCGTTGACATCGTGAAAACCTATCGGGAGGCGCACGAGGCGATTGCCGCGAGGGATTTCGAAACAGCGACGCGGCAGTTCATCGAACTGAGTGAGAACCCGTCCGTCCAGGAGCCGACCCGCACATGGGCCGGAGTGGAGGCGGTGGTCGCCGCCTATCTGAATGGACAATCCTCGAAGGCCCGCCAACAGGCGAAGGCATGTGCCGAGCATGCGACGGCGGTCCCCACTGAATCGGCCCACGTGGGAACCTATCTCATCCGCATGCTTGGCGATCTCTGGAAACTTCCTGCGATCTCGGGTCGAGCGTTCGATTCATCGAGCCCGGATCCCTCCCATGTGATGGGCTGGATGCTCGCCGGCCTGAAGAATTGGGAGCAGGGCGCGATGGCCGATGCTTCCATCTATTTGTCCTCCGTCGCCAACGCGCGGCTCTCTCCGAACGACCAGTGGATCAAAGTCTATCAAGAGATCGCGCGCGATTATGTCGCGGACCATCAGTTGCTGACCGGTCCGGTTTTCGAGAAATTTCCACCCGACAAGGCCGGCTGTGAGGCAGCGGTAGCTGAGCTGGATAAAATCATCGGTGCCCTGAAAACCCGTGGCCGCGCGCGCTACAACGTCCGCGCCTGGCAGCTCGATCTAACGCGTCATGCAAACCTGCTGGGCGCGCCGAAGGAAATGCCGGTCGCCGAGGAAAAGTCCGGCGCTCCATCCACCGACCTCGCTGGTGTCATAACACGGCTCGCGGGATTTGCCGGTGAATGCCGCTTCGCCGATGCCGCGGAATTCATCAAGGCATTGCCCGCCGATCCTCAGGGGGCGAAAAAACTTTCGCTGCTCGCCGTGGCCGAGTCGTCAGCCGTTTTTCTAGCGGATATCGAGGAGGATCTCGCCAAAGGACCGGTCCAGGCGGATCTCGTGATGAAGTCCGGAGAAGCCATGCAGAAAATCGCCATCGGGCCCGAAGGCGGAATCGTCACCACCGACGCAGCGGGGAAAACCGGGCCACACACGTGGAATGAATTTTCTCCCGACGCGCTGATCGCCCTGCACCGGATTTTTGTCAAAAACCCGAAAAGTGAGTTGGAGCGCCTGCGCCGCCACCAATGTGCCATTTCCTTCGATTGGCTGGCGGGCAACCGCGAGCGGGCGCTGACTGCCGCCGCGTTGCTTTGCCAGAGCAGTGCGGGCTTTAAACAACAGTGGGAAAGCATCGCCAGCGGACTGCCAAAATAGATCTGTCACAAGTCAGTAAGAGGAATTGATGCGCACCCCGGATTCGGACTTGCGCCCCGAAATCCGCTTCTATTGACTCCGCCATGGCAGAGATTTCTCTCGGACTTTCTTTTGATGACGTGCTTCTTGTGCCGGCTTTGAGCTCGGTTTTACCTGGCGAAGCCGATCTTTCCACCCACGTGACGGCGGGCATTCCGCTGTTCCTCCCGGTTGTTTCCGCTGCCATGGACACCGTCTCCGAGCACGATCTGGCGATCGCCCTGGCTCGCGAGGGCGGCATGGGCGTGATTCACCGGGCGTGCCCGATTGATGAGCAGGCGGCGATGGTTTCCCGCGTGAAACGCTCGGAAAACGCCGTCATTCAAAAACCCCACACCGTCCGCAAGGAGGACACGGTTGATCACGTCCGCGCCATCATGGCGAAAAACGGCTTCTCCGGATTCCCCGTCATCGACGCCGAGGGTCACCTCGAAGGCATGGTCACCGGTCGCGACGTTCGCTACCTCGACCGCACCGACGCCACCGTCGCTGACGTGATGACGCCTCGCGAAAAACTGGTCACCGCGCCGCCGAACACCGGCCTCGAGGAAGCACGCCGGATCCTCTATCAGAATCGCATCGAAAAACTACCGCTTGTCGATTCGGCTGGTCGACTCGTCGGACTCATCACCGGCTCCGACATCGAAAAACGCATCACTTTCACCAACGCCGCCAAGGACGGCAATGGCCAGCTCCGTTGCGGTGCCGCCGTGGGTGTCGGGCCTGATTGCATCGACCGCGGCCGCGTGCTGATCGACGCCGGTGCGGACGCGCTTTTCATCGATGCCGCCACCGGTCACACCCGCCACGTGATGGAGGTCATCGGGAAACTTCGCTCTCTATCAAACGTCCCGGTCGTTGCCGGAAACGTCGTCACGGAGCAGGGTGCGCGCGATCTTGTTAGTGCCGGAGCCAGCGCGGTGAAAGTCGGCGTCGGTCCGGGATCGATCTGCACGACGCGCGTCATTTCCGGCGTCGGCATGCCGCAGTTCACCGCCATTCAGAACGTTGCAGGCGTTTGCCGCGAAGCGGGCGTTAAAGTCATCGCGGACGGGGGCATCCGTTATTCGGGCGACATCGTGAAGGCGATCGCCGCTGGTGCTGACCTCGTGATGTTAGGCTCACTTCTGGCAGGCACCCGCGAAAGTCCCGGACAGACCGTGCAGTCGCAAGGCCGCCGGTTCAAAACCTACCGCGGGATGGGATCCATCGGAGCCATGCAGAAAGGTGCGGGCGACCGCTACGGCCAGAACAGCTCCGGCAAACTCGTGGCCGAGGGCGTGGAAGGCCGCGTTCCGTATAAGGGCCCGCTGTCCGACGTCATTTTCCAACTCATGGGTGGCCTGAAATCCGGCATGGGCTACGTCGGCGCCGCCACTCTAGCAGACCTCCGCGAGCGCGCGAACTTCGTGCGTGTCACTGCTGGCGGCCTCCGCGAGAGCCACGTGCATGACATCGTCATGACCGAGGAACCGACGAACTATCAGCCGTTGAGTTGAGGAAAGACGAAAATCAGGAAGACCCAATACAGAAGGTGATTTCGGAATCTTCCTCTTTCTCTCAACCATCCACTCTCAACTATCAACTTCTTCCACAATGCACGATTCCCAACACGTCGCCGTTCTTGACTTCGGTTCCCAATACACGCAGCTCATCGTCCGCCGCGTGCGGGAGCTTGGCTACTTCGCCAAGCTTTATGCGATCGAGGATTTTCCGGACATCGGAAAACCCGGAGCCATCATTCTATCAGGCGGGCCGAAGAGCACCAGTGAGGAGGACGCGCCGGATCTCGATTTCGAAGCGCTCAAGGCCTTCAGTGTTCCAGTGCTCGGTGTCTGTTATGGAATGCAGCTTCTGAACATCAAGTTCGGCGGCAGCGTGGAGGCGAGCAACCGCCGCGAATACGGCCCGGCGGATCTGTTTCCTGCGGCGAGCGTGGGGCTCTACGAGGGAATCTCCGCCTGTTCACAGGTCTGGATGAGCCACTCGGACACGGTGAAGATCCTCCCTGCTGGAGCGAAGGTGATCGCCTCTAACCAACACGGCACGCCTGTTTCCCTGCAATGGGACGATCTGTTTTTCGGAATCCAGTATCATCCTGAAGTCACGCACAGCCACGAAGGATTGAAGATCCTGAAAAACTTCCTCGATCATGCGGCCGATCTTCTGCCGTTCCGGATCGATGATTTCAAACGCGAGATGATCGAAAGCATCCGCGAAAAAGTCGGCGCAAAACAAGTCGTCTGCGGCGTGTCCGGCGGTGTGGACAGCACGGTGCTCGCGGTCTTGCTGAAGGAGGCCGGAGTGAAAACACGGGCGATTTTCGTCGATAATGGCCTGCTCCGAAAAGACGAGGCGGGGGTCGTGCAGGAGAACTTCAAACGCATCGGCCTGGAGATCGAGACAGTCGATGCTTCGGAAAAATTCCTTACCGCTCTAGCAGGAGAAGCCGATCCCGAAAAGAAGCGCAAGATCATCGGCAACATGTTCATCGAGGTCTTCTGGGACGCGGTGGGCGATGCCGAAATGCTCGCGCAGGGCACGCTTTATCCGGACGTCATCGAAAGCGCGTCGAACGCAAAATCGAAAGCCTCCGTCATCAAGACCCACCACAACCGGGTGGCGAAGATCCTCGAACTTCAAGCTGAGGGAAAAGTATTGGAACCTCTAGCAGAACTCTTCAAGGACGAGGTCCGCGAACTCGGCACCGCGCTGGGCATTCCCGAGGACATTCTTCAGCGCCATCCGTTTCCTGGTCCCGGTCTGGCCGTAAGATGTCCCGGCGAGGTCACCGCGGAACGTCTGCGCATCATCCGTGAGTGCGATGCCATTTTCATCGGCAAGCTCAAGGAACACGGTTGGTATGACAAAGTCTGGCAGGCCTACGCCGGCCTGATCCCGGTCAAAACGGTGGGCGTCAAGGGCGACGAACGCAGCTACGAATGGGCCACCAACCTCCGCGCCGTTGTCTCCGAAGACGCGATGACCGCCGACTGGGTGGAGCTCCCTGCTATTTTGCTGCGCGAGACCAGCCACCGCATTCTCAACGAGGTGAAAGGCATCAACCGCGTGCTCTACGACATTTCCACCAAACCTCCCGCCAGCATCGAGTGGGAGTAAGGTGGGGAGACCGCTACCATGAACACCTCCGACAACCGCTCGGTCTCCACCCTGTTCCGTGTCTTCGGTGGGGCGGGGGAGGTGGTTGTGGCGGATGCGTCGGTGCTGACAGACCGTTCTGCGATGCACTGGGGGGAAACGATCATTTTGGCGATCCTTGTTCCTCTAACCGTCTTGGTCGCGCTGGGTGAGGTGCTTGTCACTTGGCTCGGACTTGTCGCCGGCTTGCTTCTCGTCGTGCCGACAGGATTTCTAACATTGAATCTGCTGCCCTTCCTGCTTCCGGGAAAAACCCCGCGGGTCCAATGGCAGCTTTGGTTCTCAGCGTGTGTGTTGTGGGCGGTTTTTCATGCACAGTGTCCGGGCGTAGTTGGTTTTTTTTCTTATGTCTGGATCGCCATCGCCGTGATGACCGCCGCCGGTGCGTGGTTGTTGTCTTGGCGGTGGCTGGCGGCCTTGTCGGGAAACGCAGGGCTTTTCCTGCGCCTAACTGGTCTTGTTCTTGCGCACCTGGTAGCAATCGCACTCGGAATCAAGTTCGGTTGGCCCTTCGCATTGGCCGGCGGCGCGGTGATCGCCGCGTGGATCTGTCGGGCGATTCTTTCACCCTATTGCCAATGGCTGGGGCCGGTCGTGCTGACCACTGGTGATTCCGAAATCCTCATCACCATCGACGATGGACCGGACCCGCACGACACGCCGGTTCTGTTGGATCTGTTGGACGGCCATAAAACGAAAGCGGTCTTTTTCATGATCGGCGAGAAGGTCCAGGCGCATCCCGAACTGGCCCGGGAAGTCGT
>JANODE010000174.1:0-4776 GCA_031412525.1 Akkermansiaceae bacterium
GGAGCAAGTCCAAGTTTGGAAGATCATCCGTTCGGCATGTTTTTTCGCCGCGGTTTCCGCGTCTGCCTGAATACCGATGACCGGTTGATGAGCGACACGACGATGACTCAGGAAACCACCCTCGCCGCCGAGTTGTTCGACCTGAATCTCAACGAACTCGAAAAACTCTCGCTCAATGCCATGAAAAGCGCCTTCGCCCCCTACGACAAACGCATCAAGATCATTTTTGAGACGATCAAACCGGCGTTCGCCACCGTGCGCGCCACGCTCGGCCAAGCGGCTGGCTTGACGGACCGGGTTTGACAGAGAAAACGTTCGCTCACGCGGCGGCTCCAGTTTTAGCAGCATCAATTAAGGGGCAATGACTCCCATCCCATAAAGGGTCACGCTGTCGTTGCAGAGCTGCCCGTTCCCAGCTTGGATTCGAAGGACGGCCTCATTCAGAAGTGGTTTGTTAGGTTTGAAAGTGACGATGAGCTCGATCACGTCGCCAGGCTTGAGAGTGGTCCGGGAGAGAGGCAACGAGGTGAATGATGATGAACCCTCAATTGAAACCCTGATTTTTGAGAGGTTCCTGTTACCCTTGTTGATAATCGCCAAATACTGCCTGCTGCCAGCAGAGCCAATCAAAGTAGGAAGAAACCCTCCAAATGAACTGCTGAATGACCCGAGAACAAGTGGCGACTTGAAGTGAATATTGTATTCGTGCAACTCACTAACAGATATGACGCCTTTCGGAGAGGTTTCCGACGTTTTGATAATACCCACCTTCTTTGCCCACCATTGATCACTAGTTGCTTCCCGTCCACCGCCGAACGAAACGGTCATCCTAAGGTGAATGCAATCATTGAAAGTTCCGCCTCGAACCGTGACGGTTCCTTTACCGAGCAGTTTGATCGTGTATTTAATATTGCCACCCCGGCGGCCATCAACATCCCTTAACGCGGAAGTTCTGGAAACGGATTGAAGGAATTCGAATCGTTCAGGAAAGGACAGCGCGGGAACGAATCGGATGTATTCATGGTTCGTATAGTTATCGAATCCATAGGTGGAAAACTCATTTCCGAAACCATAGAAATCATTCGCTTCAAGCTTTGCACCTGTGAAATTAAAAGTGCCATTTGCATACTTGCCGCTCTCCGTGAAGAAGCTTGAGACGTTTACCTTCGTTTCGGATCCGCTTTTGCTGAAAGTATTCAGATTAAACGTGTTGCTGTTCATTCTCACGCGATTCGCCTTTAAACCTCCGTCTGAGCTCGTCTCGAGGTAATGCCACTCCGAATATGCGACGTTTGGATAAAAGTAGTCCCTGATCCTGATGGATTCAGTAGCCGCATCCGCAGAAACCATGGTCAGGAAAATGCTGGAAAGAATTGTCAGAATGGCAAGCGACCACACTCTGGATCGCTGATCATTGATACGAAAACTGAATGAAGGCGTGGTCATGAGGATTCTGTCGAAATGTTCTCGGTCCGGAAACAATTCCCGGCGACACACTCTGCTAGCGGTTGTATTCCATAGATCCAAGAGTAATCGCCTGACTTGACGGACCAGCGAACATCGTGATGATTCGGGTAACCCATGCCCCTCGTCCGAGATTGCCGTTTCACCGCCATTGATTTCGAATCCGCAGGGGCGGCGCGTGGAAAAACCGACAGCCCGGTGCAGATCGGCCTCGCCACCTGGTCGAAGGAAAACGGCCATGCCGAATTCTTTACTTCATACCTTTTCACCGATCAGCCGATCCAATGGTCTGCCCGGAAAATTCACGGCATCGGTCCTGAGCAGCTTGCGGAAGCGCCATCTCTACTCTCGTTGTGGCCGGAGGTGAAAAAACGCCTGAGCGGAGCGGTGGTCGTCGCGCATGGAAAAGGAACGGAAAAACGTTTCCTGCGGGCATTTCCGGGGCATGGCTTCAAGCCGTGGATCGATACGCTACTGCTCGCACGCGCCGCTTGGCCGGAGCTGCCGGATCACTCGCTGGGCGCGCTATGCGTATCCCAGGGGCTTGAGGCGGAGGTCCGCGAAATTGTCCCCGCCAAAACGTGGCACGACGCGCTTTTTGATGCCGTTGCCTCGCTCGTTTTGCTCAACCGCGTGATCGACAGCCACGCCCTTGCCGGAGAACCTGTGGGGTCCCTGCTGCAGCCGGATACTTCGGCATGGCATAAAATGAAACGTTCATGACACTCCGCCACTTTTTGTTCGGTGTTTCCAGCAGAACCACTTCGGTGATTTGCGCGTTCCTTCTGGGGGGATCCTTGATTCACTTGCTCAACCTCAGATACGCTTCCAGAGATGCCGATAAAGCACCTCCAAAAGCCACCTCGTCGGCAGATGCGGATCTCGTCAGGTCCCTTCTTGGAGAAAATCTATCCGACCGCACCTTCGATTTCGCCACCATCGCCGAAGCCTGCTCCGGCAAAAAAGTCCTGCCGCTCGAAACCAGTCCCGCCCACCAGCGGGTGACCGCCGCGATTCATCGAGCGCTGGCGGAAACACTCGTCGATCTGAATCAACCCAGCTCGCCTGTCCGCCAGCTCCGCCGCATCAACGAAGCGTCGAAATTTTTTGAAGATGGCATCCACACACGGCTCAGCGAGGTGCCTGGCCTGATCTGTGAAATCCCACCCAACCGCGACGGCGACCGCCAGCGCTCTGGTTATCCGGACCTGAAAATCACTGATCGGGAAACCAACCTTGTCTTCTACCTCGACCCCAAGCTCGTCGAACAAGGCTCTGCCGAAAGCACCTTCCGCACCTTCTATTTCGAGCCGAAAAACGAGACGCTCAAGATCAACGACGACGCCGTGCATCTACTAGTCGGAATCGAGCACGACGGCCATGATCGCGAGTGGAACTTCACCGGCTGGCGACTCGTCGATCTCTCCAAGCTCCGCGTCCGCCTCAAGGCCGAGTTTCAGGCATCGAACGCCGAAATCTATCAAAATTCCGTGCTTTCACTCCCGCAGCCAGCCCATTAATTTCCCCTCCCCGTGACACTTCCTCCCCGACGCACCAGCGGCTCAGTCGCCATGGATGACTACCTCGAGCAGATCCTGCATCTGATCAAGGCAAAAGGCTATGCCCGCGCCGTGGACGTCTCGAAAAACCTCGGGATTTCCCAAGCAAGCGTCACCAACATGCTCCAGCGCCTCGATGCGGAAGGTCTGGTGAAACACGAAAAATACCGAGGCACCATCCTCACCGAAGAAGGCCACCGCATTGCTCTTGCCATCATCGAGAGGCACGAAACTCTCACCCGATTCCTGCGGCTTTTCGGCATCGATGAGGAAACCATCTATCGGGATGTGGAAGGCATGGAGCACCATGTTTCCCGCCCCACCCTCGGCGTCATCCGAGCCGTGGCCGACGCGCTAGAAGCAGATCCGGATCTGTTGGAAAAAGTCCGCGAAAAGAGCCAGCGCTGAAAAAATAAGGAGCAGCGGACTCCTCTCCGCTGTGCCGATGAAGTGTCAATGAATAGAGGCAAGCCACCTGCCAACAGCGTCTCAACGGCTGACTGGATTCTCCGCTAGTAAAATTCCATCCGCGGAGGCAACCAACTAACGACTCCGCCGCTTCCACGCCGGATACTCCTTCTCCAACAACTTCTCCGGCCAGTTGCCATACCAGGCATAGCCATTGCGTCGCTCGCTGCCGATCTCTGCTACAGATGATTTCGGCACGCCATCACGGTCGCAGAAAAACGGCTTCCCGGTTCTGAGATCATAAAACCTCGCCCACAGCGGGGGCGCGTTAGAATCGGCCACTACCACGAGATTCAGACCCTTTTTCATCGATGGATCCGGCCGTCTGTCTAACCGGATACCCGTGATTTTTGCCGATTGAAACCACGCTACCGCTCCCTCGACCGCCTGGATCACCTCGGGTCGCGGATTCTCCAAACTCATCAGCAATTTCGTGATGCCTGCGGACTCGGCACCGCTGAATGATGCAAGTTCAAAGTCGCGGGCGGTGCGCGGTCTGTAATCGATCTCATCGTGCTGGGCGCACCAGACTGTGGGTTTGCCGCCCACCTTGATCTGGCATTTCAGAATGCACTCGATGCCTCTATCAAACGCGGCACCCGCCGCTTCACGTTCTTTTCTGGGCACAAACGCATAGGATTCCCCACGGTTTACCTCGCGGAGAAATCCCAGCAACCGCTCCATGGCACCATCGTTGAAGGTGATGTATCGATGATACTTTTTACCCGGTGGATGAAACTGCGGCCAGCCCCCGGTGGGATATTGCGCGGCGAGGATGTGATGAAGTCCCCTGAGAAACGCCTCTTGATAGATCGAGTCCTTCGTCGCACCCTGACATCGGGCGAGAAATCGCAGCTCATCCGTCGTCGCGCCGTTGTCGAAGGTGGGCTCAAGTTCTTTGCGGTCGCCGGTAAATGGAGCCCCTACCGTATCCGTATTCTTTGGCCAGCCGCCGCTATCGGATTGATACGAAAGGATCGTAGCCGCGATTTTTTTCGCCTCGGGCGTGGCGAACCACCCATCCGGATTTTTCAGATAGGACGCCGTCCCGCTTGCCGCGGCATGCACTGATAGAGGAGCAATAGCCGCAAGCAGAAGGAAGGCACAACGGAATCGGGTGAGCATCGTTCAGTCTTCTGTTTTAAGAACGATGTCCTTGAACTGGACGGTCATCGGCGGTCCCGCGTGCAGTTGGAGCGCAAGGATTCCGGTTTTCGCACCGGCTGCCGTTTGATCGGTGACGTCGACCGTCTGCTTGCCGTTGATGAAATGTTGGAGATGACCA
>JANODE010000175.1:0-2199 GCA_031412525.1 Akkermansiaceae bacterium
CATTTTTCTCGATTTCCAAACGGCCATCCACAAACTGGCGGGCCGATTCGGTGGACGGCGAAACCAGTGGAACTTGCATGAAAACACCATCGCCGTCAGCACGGGTGGTCATCGTAAATGAGCGCTCCGTGATTCGATAGATGCATTCATACTTCACGGCTTTGGCTGCTGACTCCCCTGTTTTTTCACGCAGCGTGCCATTGACCCTGATTTCTATCAAACCAGCGTGGTAGCTGGATTTCATGGTTGCGGCACGATCATAAATGTTGGAATAGATTCTCCCCTCGGTGCGGAATTCGAGGCGTGGAGTAAGACAATATTGATCGGCGTCAACGGCTGGAGTTTGCATGTTCAAGCCTTCGTAGCGCACGTAGTCGTTCATGCTGGCGACGCAAAGCGCGCCGGTTTTTTCATGCCAAAGCAAACTGAGTGCGCCCCCCGATGGCTGGCCTCCCCGCTTCTTGGTCTGAGGTATATCGTTTACCGTCACCGAGCCACGCCAGCCGCCGCGGGCGAACTGGACGACCCCGGCCTCAGGCCACTCTCGCAATCCATCCGCCGCATCTAACGGTAGCACGGCGGGCACGGACCCAGTCGTTCCGGCATCGATCGCAGCGGCGAGTGACTTGGCACGGAAGATCGTGTGTTGGATCGATGCCGGCAAACCCCGCGCATGGAGACTGGGTCCGCCGTATAACAGCCCGCCGTGCGTGCAGCTTTTCAAGAGTTGAAGATTTCGCGCGGCGGCTTCCACAAAGCGCGGGTCGTTTGCACGCAGCATCTGCAGCCCGTGCGCGGCACCGTCGCAAGTCCGGCTGCCCCACCATGCCCATTTGTACTGGCGGCCCGACCATCCCGCGTCCCATGCACCATCAGGCAGCAGGAAATTCAAATGGGCGCGGAATCCGGCGACCACAAAATCCTCGATCTCCTGATCACCGGTTAGTTCGGCGTAGAGTGCGAGGTTCGGCAGGCTCTCCTCGACGTTGTAGGGAACATCGATTGCCCGCAGACCGCGCGGCGAAATATCGCGGGTCCCGCGCTCGCCCTCGCCCCACAGCAGGCCGTTGGCGGTGAGATGGCGCTTGCCGAAGTGGGCGAATTCACGGGCGCGCGGAAGGTATTTATCATCACCTAACACTTTCGAGGCGAGAGCGAGACTGGCCGAGGACGAGAGCGGATAATTGAGATCGCCTGTCTCGAAGGTCATGTAGCCTAGCAGGAAATCCGCCCCTTTGCGCAGCCTTTGTTTCCAACGTTCACGTTCGGCCGGAGGCAGATTTTCTCCATCGTGTCGCAGCGCTTCGCCCAGTGCGATCAGGCTGAAGGCGGTGATGCCTTTCCACGGCACGTTGACCTCGTTGACCCACGAGCCGTCCGGTTGGGAAATGCGGCGCTCCGACCAGTCGAACACATCGAGCGCGGCCTTGCGGTATTTCTCCTCGCCGGTTAGTCGATAGAGAGCGAGCAAAGGATAAACCGCGTCTGCGCTGCGGCCCGGCACTTCCTTGACCGCGGGGCAGAGGAATCCGCCGCGATCGACGCCCTCCCTGACCTGATGATCCAACAATCCGTCACACCAGGTTCGGAGCAATGGCAGCCCATCGGTTTCCAAGCGGAAGGTCGCAGCTTGGATCGGCAGCAGGAAAACGACGGCGAGCAGGAAAATGCAGTAGTTCATCGCACTAACCCTTTCTTCAAAACGGTCATCGATTCATCAAACCGCTCGTTTACAAACTCTCTCGCTTTGACCGCCTTGATTTTGGCGGCTGCAGGATCCTTGGCGATGGCGAGCGCCGCACCGGGCATTCGTTTGACTTCCGTTTCGTTGTCAAAGTCGAAAAGCCATTCACTGAGTCCGATATCGCGCCACATGATCCCCTTGCTGCTCTGTTCCGCCCAGCGGCAGACGATGGCCGGTATGTCCAGCGCAATGCACATGATCGGGCTGTGCATTTCGTTAGAGAACATGCCGGCCGATCTGGTGTAAATACCAACTAATTCATCCAGTTGCCAAAGCGTATCGCGCCAGACACATTTGGTCCGCACGTCGGGAGGCAGTTTGTCGAGCAGCCATTCCTTGCCGATGGGCAACTCCACTTCATCTTCATGGCCAATGAGCACCTTCATTTCGGTCTGTCGCGTGATAAGCGTAATCGCTTCTAGCAGCGGGGCGTGATCATGCTCCTTCATTGCTTC
>JANODE010000176.1:0-18371 GCA_031412525.1 Akkermansiaceae bacterium
GCGGCCGTCGCGAACAGTCAGTCCGTTGCGGAAAATCCGCCAGGGAATCACATCCGCTCCCTGCGGTTTGCCAACGCTCACAAAATCGGCGGGAGTTTCTCCCGCTTGCAACAAGGCCTGGCAGCGGCCGAGATACTGGAAGAAGGCCAGGCCATCCTTTGCCCAGGTTTGGTGACGGTTGAAATGCGTGCCCCACCAGCCCATCCCCATCCCTGGCTTGTAGCGATCATCAAACGGTTGATGCACCCAATGATGAAGGATGAGACGGTTGGCACCGCTGGCAAAAGTGCCGTCGGCCGATTTCTTGAGAAAAGCCGGAGTTTCCGACCATTTGCTGAGATCCGGCGGACCGGTGAATGCCTCGGCACCCACGACGGTCCGTCCCGCAGCCCGCGCGGCGGCGACGACCGTTGAATTGATACCGCCATTTCCGCTAGTCCAGAATTCGCCCATCGGAATGTCTGCCAATGCAGCACCTTCGACCGTATCGAACTGCCCGCTGTAAGGTTCGAACTGGAGGTCCATGCCCACCGATTTCATTTTCTTCACGCCGATGAGCCAGCCGTTTTCATAAAACAGCGTGCGGATGACATCGTCATAGTCCCACTTGAACCGCTTGCTCAGATCCGCGTTGCCGACGGTTCTGTTTTCGAGAGTGAGTAACCAGGGGAGGGGATCATAGCCTTTGTATTTCTCAAACTCTTTGCGGAATACGGGTGTCCAGTTTTGAGCACCCGCCTCATAACTATCGATGAGGAAATGGCGGAAGCTTTTTCCAAGAAACGGTCCGAGATGCTGCTGCATCGGGTCGATCACTTGATTCCAATGAAACTGGTTGGCCTCGAGGCTGATCTTGTCCACCTCCAGCGTCTTGCCAATGAGCTCGTCGGGTAGGGGATGGGGATTGGAACCGGTGGGTGCGTGCGCGAAACGGACCACCTGCCACTTGCCTGCGGGCGCATCCCATTCCAGGCGGTTGTCCTTGAATGATGCGGTCAAGTCGATCGTTTTGGCCGGATCAACGTCGCCGTCCGCAGGCACGGCGATTACCGCGATATCGCGGAAAAATGTGAAGCTGCGGCCGCTGTTCCCGTAGCCGTTATATTTCGTTGGATCAGGCCGGGGGATCTCAACGGAGACCCGTTTTCCGCCTTCGATCATGACGGATTTGGAAACGACCTTCTGCATGTTTCTCTCCTCGTCGATCCAAGGACCTCCGGTGGTGGAGTATCCGACGGTGTTGTGAAGACCGATTTCCAACCCGAGCCGTTGCGCCTCGGCTGCCGCATGCCTCAGCGCATCCCAATATTTCGGGCTGCGGTAAGTCTGGTCCGGCCACGGATTGTTGAGCGTTGGTTTGTGCGATTCTTGAACGGCCGAGGCAATGTTGAAAATCGTCGCCCCGCCGATGCCGGTGGCTTTCATCGCCTCGAGATCCTTGGTGATGCCTTCCTTGGAAAAATTCGACCCCATCCAGTGCCACCAGACATACGGACGGGTGATCACCGGCGGGCTTTTGAAAGCAGTCTCAAGCTCGGACGAACTGGCCGCGGCGATGGCAATACCGTTGAAGGCGAATAGTAAGAGAGGAATCTTCATGGTTCGTGGCGCAGCCGAGTGCAGGGGTTAGAGATTGGAGCGGAGCCACTACATACCCCGGGAGATTTTGGATCTTTCTGACGCTGGCGCCTAGGACCCGGTGTGGAGCGAAGGTTGCATAGGCTGTAATCTTCAGAAAATAAAATAGTTACGATGCTTCATCAGGATGTTTTTGTTTGGCAAGGCCTGTATAGATTCATTCGAACGAGGGATAGCGGAAAGCCGTGAGCGATGGTTTAATAGAGTTTGGTGAGCAATTAATGTCACGACTATGTAATTACATAGACAAAGCGGTTCGTGGGCTTTAAGTTCGCGGGAAGCTTGTTGAAATCGGCTCCATTTTTATAAATCCAACCCACTTTTTTCAGTGATGAGCAACCTTGCCCGCTACTTCCATCGCCGCTCGAGAAAAGCGGGATTTGCCCTCGTGGTGACGCTGAGTCTGATGATTCTCCTGACCGTAATCGCGGTAGGACTGCTCTCATTGTCCTCCATTTCCCTTCGTTCCAGCTCCCAAAGCAACGCCCGCCAAACCGCCCAAGCCAATGCGCGAATGGCGATGACGCTGGCGATCGGACAACTCCAGCTCTATGCCGGATCCGACCAGCGGGTGTCCGCGACGGCCGACATGGCGAGCGGGGCCGGTGGAATTGCCGCAGCGGATTCAGCCCCCCCCTTGAATGCTATCACTCTCGATGCCAAGCCCAATGGCCTGAGCGCCGTGCAACCTGGGACCCGACACTGGACGGGGATTTGGAAAAACCGGGATTTGGCGGACACGAATTTTTCCAAATTGATCTACACGAAGACGGCGTCTCCGGAACTGGTTGGCTGGCTGATCAGTGGCAATGAGGCGCAGCCGAATTCAGTAACTCCCGCGACACCCGCCCATGGCCTGAGCGCTTCGGGCAATGTGGCCGATGTCAAAAAGACAGTGATTTTGGCGGGCTCGAAAACCGCCGGAAATGAAACAGCTGATCCGAGATATCACGTCTCTGCTCCACTTGTGGACATCATGGGAAGCGGCGCTTCCGCGTCTAAAAGGATCGGGCGCTACGGCTGGTGGGTGGGTGACGAGGGCGTTAAAGCGAAGTTCAATCTGGTCACCCCGTACGGCGCGAATGATGTGGCGACGGATGTGAACTCCAGTTCCCAACGCAGCGGTTGGGAAGTGGTTGCTGGATTTGACAAATACCCGTTGCCCGGCACTGCCGGGAACACATCCCTCAGCCATGTAATAAGTTTGCCGCAGATATCGCTACTCGCTGGTATTCCAAAAACCTCACTTTCGTTTCATTCCGCGACGACGGAAAGTTTCGGTGTTCTCGCTGATTGCCTTCAGGGCGGACTTAAACTGGATTTGACCTCCTATCTGCGTCAAACGCTGCCTACTACCCCACCCTTGAAATACCCTAACGGAATTAGCGCGGCCAAAAACATCATCCCTGCCACGGTCGCGCCATTGATCAAAGGGCCCAAGTGGGAAGCTTTAAAAGATTTCAGCGAGTTTGCCGCCAAAAACGTTGATGGCTCGGGCAATCTCAAGGTCAAAGGCGTCGCTGCGAACTCAGCCGGGAATGTCCAAGCCGCCATCGCCCCCACCGTGGTCGATTTGCGTCTCCTGATGGGGGCGCGGCTTTTCGCTTCTCCCTCAGGGTCTGACAACTTCCAGGTGCATCCCTGCGCCAAGCTGGCCATTACCGTGGCAAACCCTTATTCCTATCCCCTGACTTGGGATGGTCTGGACATCGAAATCACCAACTCGCTGCCGGGTAACAACATTGAAATGTCGAGAATCTGGGAGGCTGCCGGACGTCCTGCGTTCATTTCCAAAGATGGTTCGGAACCGGCGTTATTCCTCAATGCGGTTTTCCAGATTCCCTCAGCCACCTTGCCTCCGGGCGCTGCGGTCGCCTATACCAACGCAGGACCCGTGGAGAGAGTCGCTGCGTCTACCTCCAAGGTCACCGTCACTATGTCCGCCATGACCGGAAATGCGTCTTCGGATCAAAACTTCAGGAATGCGCTCATTCTCAAGCATAACTCCACCAACTCAGTGGCGGGGAATTCGATGCTAAAACTTGACGTCCGCGAAAGTACTGTGACCACCCAGATCGACGTCACCATGAAACCCAAGGGCAGCACCAGTATCCTCCGCAAGCTGGAGCGGCTCGAGCTGGACAACGCGGAATTCACCCCGACACAGCGCAGGTTTGGCTCGAACACCACCGATGGGAAACTCCTCGCCAAATCGTATACCGATCCCGTTCCTCTCCAGCTCTATCGATTCCAGATCAGCCAGCCGGGTGTGGATTATGGTTCGCTTCTGCCCTCTTCGGGGGATCTAGGCTTGCGCGGTTCCACTCTGCGCACCTACGCGGATTTCAATCTTCAGGCCACCCGTTTTCGCAAGCCGATCATCGCCTACAACCCACCGCCCTATTTCATGGCACTCTCGAATAGTTCGGGCGACTTCCAGATGACAGCGCCAGGGGGCGGCACAGGACCGGTTTTCGCGAAAAACCTGGCGATTTCCCCTGTGCGCTGGGGTAGATCGGAATCCGGATCCGAGAAAACCATTCTGTTTAGTCCGCTGAAGGCGGGTGATACCTTGGTTTCCTTGGCGCAGCTGCAGCATGCGGATCTCACCGCAGACGACATTTATGCATCAGTGGCCCACCAACCGGGAAATGCCGTCGGTAACTCCTATGCGAGTCCCTTCGTAACCCGCGACAAGATCCTCCAACAGCGCACGGACTATCAGATCACCAACTACGACAGGGCTACGCCTACACCCACCAACTACTACGATCTCTCCTACCTGCTTAATGCCTCACTGTGGGATACCTACTTTTTCTCCACTGTTCCTGCAACGGCATCCACCAAGCCGCTCAACCCGAAAATCATCAAGATCGACGAGTCGAATGATTCCCCCGACTTGAGGAGTGGGGAAAAGGCCTCATCGCTGCTGCTGGTGAACGGTGCCTTCAACGTCAATTCGACAAGCAAGGATGCATGGAAGGCATTTCTCGCCGGTTGCAAACATTTGAAGCATCCTGCCGATACCACCAATTCGACAGACGCGCTCTTCCCGCGCAGCCTCGGACAAAAGTCCCCTGCGGAGTCACCCCCTTCCGGGGACGCTGAAGACTCATTTGCCGGATTCCGTCGCCTTACAGATATACAAATCGACCTACTCGCGGAGGAGATTACCCGTCAAGTCCGACTCCGCGGTCCGTTTGTTTCTGTTGGACAGTTCGTGAACCGTGCGCTTGTGGGTCTCACCGTCAACAAGGAATTGGGCCGCAGCGGTGCCTTGCAGACCGCTCTCGATAAGAGCGGTATCAACATCAAACCGGATGCAAGCCAGTCGGTTTTCGCCGATGTGGCGGCTCCCGATGACAAGCTGAGCATGAAAGTCAGCGCGGACCTGACCGGGTCCGCCGCGTCCACATTCCAGCCCTCGGACCTCTGGCCTTCGCTGTCCCGCGACAAAAACCCGGGATCCGTCGCTTCCATCCTCGCGGACAAGGAAATGTTGACCGACGCAGCCTATCGTCCCGAGCAGGGCTTTCGCTCCACGGGCATTCCTGGCTGGGTCACTCAGGCGGATCTCTTGCAGGTCATCGGACCCTCGATCACCGCTCGCTCCGACACGTTCAAGATCCGTTCTTACGGCGAGGCGCTTGATGCCGCAGGAAACGTGACTGCCAAAGCCTGGTGCGAGGCGGTGGTCCAACGCATCCCTGATTATGTTGACCCCTCGGATGCGGCAAGCGAACGCGACACCGATCTCGTCCCGACCAACAAGACGTTCGGCCGCAAATTAAAACTCGTTTCCTTCCGCTGGCTTTCCTCCAATGAAATTTAAAACCCTGCTGATCGTCCTCACCGCCTTCATCGCGCAATCCGGCGTTGGAGAAGAATCCGCCCCGGAGGCCCCGACTCCAGCGCCCGTGCCTGCTGCAACCGAGGTTGCGATGAAAATGGACGTCGTCGCTTGGGGCGACACAATTGAGGGACTGAGAGTGAAAGCCGGCACCAAGGAAATCGCCGTCACCGCCCTTTCCTTCCAATACTCCAAGCCGATCGACTATTCCGGATCAAGTATCATGGAAATCAGCCAGGCCCCCGGTGGAGCCGCGGCCAATCTCTACGCGACGCCCGCCGCCGCCAAACCTCAGGCGGCTCCTACGGATTTGAAGACACCTCCCACCGAGTTTGAAAAAAGGAAAAAAGAAAATCCGAATCTCGTTGCCCTTGCCTATCTGCCACCGGGGTCGCGACGGGTCACTGTGCTCATCGCTCCAACCGGAAATGCTACCTATCAGACTTACGTCATCGACGACGATCCGACGAAACTCCCACCCGGGCGATTGCGTATCCATAACTACAGCCCCATGCCTGTCGCGCTGCGCTGCAACCGCAAGGAAACCGTCGAGCTCAAACCCAAACAGACCGCCGTCATCACGCCGGTCGACCGAAACGTGATTTACGAACTTGCCTATGAGAAGAATGGCAAGTGGAAGATGCAGGAAAACAATTCCATTCAGGTTCAAGACAACGAGCAGGTCCAGTTGGTCGTCCTTAAGAGTGATGCCAACTTTTTCACCTCCGGCGACGGTTCACGCAGTGGCTTTCTCCAGACGGTGCTGCTGCGCCGGAATCCCAGTCAACAAGCCGCCGCCGAGGCCGAGGATCAGTCCGCTCGCTGATATTTCCGAAATGAGGAAGTTGCCGACATTTTGCAACCATCCTCTTCGACAAGACTTGTATCCATAGTGACCAGCAGTCTGCTATCACTTCGGGTGAGCCGAAGCTGCTTTTCCATCCCAGACGCAATACCTGACTCAATTCGCGCTGGCATTCCAGAAGACATTTTTATTTCCACCTTGAGTGTCGATCTTCTTCATTTCCTCTTGCGTCACCTCACCCACATGGCCGTCGAAGTAGGCGACGAGCGCCTTGCCCTTATATCGATAGGCGATCTTGCCGTTCTCATACCCCTCAACGGCGCTTTTTCCCTGCCATTTGAAACGTCCCGAGTATTTGGCGATCCAATCCGTGGCGGTGAGGAATGCGGCTGTCCGTGCCGGCTGCGCCACTTGGGTCAGTTTGAAAACCCTTTCTGCGCTTGGCGACCCCCAGGCGGCACTTTGTCCCAGTGCCCCTTCGTAATTATAACCGTAGCTTGCGGCAAACCGGTCGTACCACAGTGCCTTGGAACGATAGGCCAACGGATCAAGAACGGATGGCGGAGCGGACTTGTCAACTTTCCCGTTGGCGAGGAAGGCTGAGTCTCCCTTGAGGATCGTGAGAAACTCGCTGTTATCACACCACGCGACGTAGGAGCTTCCTTTATCGTCGAAAGCATACACCTTGAGATAATCGCCATTGTGGTCGCTTGCGTAGGTGGTGTTCGCAAACTGCAATTGCGCGATGTTGCGCGTCGAGGTCACACGATCGGCACCTAAACGGGCGTTCTTGAATCCGAGAAAGCCGAGCGCGGCCAATGCAATGACGATGGTGATGACAACTAGGAGTTCGACAAGGGTGAAGCCGCGTCCTGGATAAAATGCGTTGGGTTTGGTATTCATGACTTGTCCTTCTTTCTCCTGAAAGAATAGAGACTCCAGTGCCCGCGCGCTATCCCTCGGTCGAGGGTTTTTTTTGAGGACGCTTGTCCACCGATGCCGTTCCAGGACTGGTTCGGACGCACTGCCTAATACCTGCGTTCGAAAGACCGGGTTCAATGGGTCTGGCTTCAGAGCAAGGCCTACGACATCAACTTGGCCACTCGTAGCCGGCCTCAACCGCCACACGGTGTTCTGTTGTTCGATTTTGGGATCGACTCGCCTAGTTTCGAACACCACTTGCCGAAGGCCATCACATTTTTTCTGCTATTTTTGTGTTAGGTGACCCCTTTTTGTGGTTCCCGTCCCAGTGTAAATTCCCTCGAACGAGCTATGGCGGTATCTGGGGGCAAGATGGTATTTTAGATGACGGTGTGAAGAATGCATGTCAGTAGTTGAGCTGCTAAACGCCAGGACCTCTTTTCTTTTAAAACCCACTTGCCTGATTCCAGAAATGCACAACCGCATACCTAGCCAAAATCGTCTCACTAAAAGACCCGGGTTTGCTCTCATCGTGACACTCTCGCTGATGATCCTGCTCACGGTCATCGCCGTGGGATTGCTGTCGCTATCCACCATCAGCCTTCGTGCATCCTCGCAGTCATCAGACATGGCCACCGCCCGGGCCAATGCGCGGATGGCTCTCATGCTCGCCATAGGAGAACTGCAATGCCAAGCTGGACCGGACACACGGGTCACCGCTCGGGCCGACATTCTTGATGACCAAAACAACGTGAAGAATCCTCCCATTACCGGCGTCTGGAAAAGTTGGGAAGGTGCCGATCATGAAACAACCGGGACCTATGCGGGACGCCCGGTTTCTCCGGGAAATTATAAAACCGCCAAGGATGGGCGGTTTCTTCGCTGGCTGGTTTCCGGTGATCCCGTGGCATTGAAAGACAGCGCGAAACCGCCAAGCACCGTGAAGACCGCGAAGACCGCCGCACTGGTGGGCGAAAAAACCGTCGATTCCTCGGTGGCCAATTTGCAGGTCCACCTGCTCCCGGTCGGCATCTCCGCGAATGGAAAAAAGGGCGGCCACGCGTGGTGGATCGGTGGCGAAAATCAAAAAGCCCGCTTGCCGAAGCCACCGGTGACTGCTCCGGCCAATGACGCGCAGTGGGCAGCCACCCTGAAAAGCGACGCGACTGCAGATCCCAAGCCTTTTGATTTGGAAAGCATTCTAACCAACCCGGCCATCGCCGATAAAGCCCTCAGTCTCAAACAAGCCGATTTGATCAACGGGTTCTCCGGCAGTTCGTCTGCTTCGGCCAAAACCTCGGTCAAACATTTCCACGATCTCAGCACCGTCTCGACGGGCCTTCTTACCAACACCGCCACCGGCGGCTGGCGCAAGGACCTCTCGCTCTTCACGGAAAACCACTCATCGGTCCCCAGTTCGGGGCTGCCTTTGTTTCGGCTGAAAACGGATGTCGATAACTCTTGTTCCATCCCGAAAGGCGTGGCGTCCGACTTTCGCGCGTCCAAATCCATCCTTTACCCTTGGAGCGACTATCGGGGAACAGCGGGTGATATTCCAATTTATCAGCAAGGTGCAGTCGCAAGCTGGGAGAACCTCAAGGACTATGCGCTTCAATATCAGAATTCATCTCCGTTCAATCTCACGGCCCGGTCAGGCAGGATCGATCCCCCGGACGCCACTGGCGTTTACAATTTCCTTCACAAGGTGAGACTTCTTCCGGTGATTGCCCGAGTTCAGTGGATCTTCTCACATTCCGCCGGGGCACCCTCGCCACCCGCCACTGGCACTCCGGCAAATCCGCCGGGCAGCCTGACCCCACGGCTGTTGGTAACCCCGCTCATCACTCTTTGGAATCCCTACAACGTCAAGCTCACCAGCGCTGCTGGATTCAAGTTTGCACTCAAGCGGCCTTTGCCCTGTGCGCTGAAATACACGGTCAATGGAACCACCTTCACCAAGTTCAGGAGTCTGAATGCGGGTAGCTACAACTACAATTCGAAGTCTCTATCTGATGCAGCTGAGTTCAATTACACGATCAATAGCGCCATCGTTCTCAATCCCGGCCAGACTCGGGTCTATGGTCCCGCAGCAGGGGCGGTGGCTGCAGGCAGTGCGGAGATGCCATGCACCCCGGGTTTCCGTAGGACAGGTGGACATTATTTCACCATTCTGGATGACAATGACAGGCCGGTCGTGGTGTCCGGCAGCTCATCGATCAAGGCTGCCGCAAAATTTGACAATGCCTACAACGACGGCGCGCAGGGCGTTGGAATCTATCTGGACATGGTCTCTCTGGGCGATAACGCCCGGCATTTGGTTTACCGGATGGTATATCTTCCGACAGTGGCCGCGCAGACCTATCCGGAGCTAACAAGTCTTGCGGAGGCGACCTCGCTGAACAGTGTGCAGACCACGCCAGTTCCGTTTCTTTCCACCATGTTCGGAGCTCGCCTAGCCAGTAATACCCACATCCCGGCTAAAGGATTTCTCCAGACCAGCCCGTTGGTGAACTACACTGCAATGGGTGGCAAGGACATGCAGGAAAAAACCATCGCGCGTCACTACGGCGGCACCAATCACCCCGTGAATTCCCCATTTGACTACAGCTTCGTGGCCCACACCGGATTGGATAGTTACTTCCCCAGCGTGACGGGTGATAGCGGCTACATCGTGAGCGGATTTACTTCCGGAAACGGATTGTCCCGCTGCATCGCTGCGGAGATTCCTACCCGTCCGCTCGCATCCCTCGCAGAACTCCAGCACTGGGACCTTCGGTATGAAAATCCAATCCCGCCTTATGCCTTCAATATCATCGGAAACAGCGATGCCACGCCGCTGATCCCGGCAAATGCCGTACTGAATTCCGCCGATGCCGGGATCACCACCAATCTCCAGCATGACGATTCCTATTGTGCGAACCACCTGCTCTTCGACGACTGGTTCTTCTCCTCCATCGCTGCGGGCAATCCCTCTGGTTTCGGGAAGGCATCCTCCACTTCGCTTCAGAAACCCTTCGTCGATTTCCTGAATGGAACCGCTCCCTTGATCAATCGGGCTTATAAACCGCTGCCAGAAGACATGGCCGCAGCCAAATCATCCACTGCCAATGCTAACAATCTATACAACAAATATGTGAGTAGTGCCAACGGATGGAGAACGATCGCCGCGCGGCTGGAAGTGGAAGGAATGTTCAATGTGAACTCAACGTCTGTCACCGCGTGGCGGGCATTGCTAGGACATGCACGAAAGCAAAAAGTGCCTTACACCAATGCCTCTGGCTCCGTCACTCTCGGTGGGGAAGGCGACTATGCCGTGAGCCGCTCCACCATTGCGGGAGATTCCAAGGCTGGCTCGGCCGGTAGCTCGGGAGTTTTTTCCGGGGCCTCGGAATGTGCCGGCTACCGTGAACTGGAACCTGGATTACTCGACTCGCTGGCCCAGGAGATCGTCAATCAGATCCGCCTGCGGGGCCCGTTCCTTTCTCTATCGGAATTCGTGAATCGCCAGCTATCGAGCGGCAATCTCGCCCTTGCTGGCACGATCCAATCCGCGCTGAACGAAATGCAGTCGAAGTCCTCTACGAATTTCTATTCCGCCCTCACCGCGGCAATTGATGCGCCACCCGAGAAGAAGTATGCCTCTGCGACGCCAGCCGGATCCAACGCGACCGAATACAAGTTTCCGAAAGCCGCAGAGGGCATCTGCGTTTACGGGATTCCCGGTTGGACGCGCCAAGCGGATATCTTGCGTCCGATTGCGCCGATCCTTTCTGCCCGTGACGATACGTTTGTGATCCGCGCTTACGGAGATTCAAGGGATTCGTCTGACCGGGTCGTGGCCCGCGCGGTGTGTGAAGCCGTCGTCTGCCGGACACGCAATTATTGTGATCCTCGCGAGGCAGCCGACCTGGCAGAACCCTCGACCTCGGCCCTGAATAAGATATTCGGCCGCCGATTCGAAATTATTTCCTTCCGCTGGCTCTCACCTTCTGAAATCTGAAGCGACAATGACATTGCGCCTACTTTGTTTCCTGGTCCTCGCGTGCGTTTGCGGTTCCAGCATGTTGCTTGCTCAAGATAAATCCAAGCGCACCTGCCGGATCCTGTTTCTTGCCCCACCTGCTGGCGCACCGCAGAAGATCTTTCTGACAGATGGTGCCACCACCCAGGAAATAGATCTTCCAGGGATGAATCTTTCCAAGGTCTATCTGCTTGCTCCCGGAGCCATCACCCTGACCATGCTGCCCGCCAAGCCTGATCCCAAGGCGCCTCTGCCGGTAGATGCACCCAAGGGAGCCGTAGGGGAAGATGTAAGGGACATCTATCTCTTGGTGGCTGCGGATCCTGCAAACAAGATCGCTCCTGTCAGATTTCAGGTAATCAACGCAAACGCTGATGGCTTTCGAAATGGTCAGTTGCTTTGGTTCAATCTCAGTCCGCACCGCATCGGCGGGAAAATCGGAACTGAGACGCTTGATCTCGCGCCTAACTCGAATGTAATCGTTAAAGCCCCGTCCACCACCCTTGGCGATTACAACGTCAAGATCGGCTATGTCCCGGCAGGAACCCAACGTGCCGAGCCGATTTGTGAAACGATCTGGCTGCACGATCCCAAGATCAAAAACATCGTTTTCGTCCTCCCGGTGCCTGAGAGCCGCATCCCGCGGATTATGGGTTTTCCTGATTTCAGAGAGCAGGACGAAAAACCCAGCAGCGAGTGACCACACAGACTTGTTGTGACGTACGAATCGAATCGGCGTCATTTTCAGGCACCTAACCTGCCAATCTGCACCCGCACATTTCGCCTGTTACTTTCTGTGGAAGTGTAGCGAGCTGAGCAAAAGTAGACATCACTTTCTGTGGAAGTTGACACACCGTCGAGTCGCATCCATGCAGTGCAGATTCGCAGATGTGGCAAATTCAAAGTGCCCATCGTCCTGTTTTTTCCAAGTCGTCTGGCACCTGGGGATATCCGAAAAAACCCTCGTCCGAGGGATAGCGGAATTCCATGAACCTGATACGATTTCGAACAGTAGAGTTCAATCTTCCCGGATCGTGACTCGCCAGAAAACCATCAAAATCCCAAAAGCCCAATGAAAACCAAGTTCCTTTCCCCATTCCAAGTTATCGCCTTTGTTGCCACCGCTTCGATCCACCAGGCAAACGCCGACTCTGCTACCTGGAACGGTACCACCGACGCTCTCTGGGCCACCTCAACCAACTGGACTTCGGATCCGAATCCCGTTCCAGGTGCCGGAAATACCGCCACTTTCGCCAACGCTGGTAATGCAAACATTGTCATTGACCTTGGCGCTGGCGTCACCATTGGCTCGATCGTTTATGATACTTCCTCTGTCGCCGCCTATACCTTGGGTTCGGGAGGCGTGGGCGCTCAGGCGCTGACGCTGGGTGACAGCGGATCGTTCACTCTGAATTCAACCATCAGTGCCAACCAGACCGTCAACGCCAACCTGACGCTCGGCTCCGATGGTTCCGCGCAGTCCTACGCGATTACGAACAGCGACAGCGGCAACTCCATCAGCTTCGCAGGCACCGTTTCCGGTAATACGGGCGGTATTGCTGGCGTCAAGACGCTGAACGTTACCTCCGCTTCTTCAACTGGTGTTTTCTTCGGAGGTCTGATCTCGGATGGTGGTGCAACCTCGCTCGGGATCGTTAAGACAGGCACAGGCCAGTTGAACCTTGCCAATGTTGCTCACACGTTCACAGGCGGAGTCGCGGTGCAAGAGGGCTTTCTCAATATTTCTGCTAGCGGTTCTGCGAATAACTCCACCATTTCGCTCGGGGCCGCGGGAAACACCGGCAGCATCGTCCGCATTGGCGTGGTCAATTCGACCACCAATCCCGCATCCCCGCTCACCGTCGTCGCCCAGACGTCCGGCGCGGCGACCACCCGCATCCTCGGCACCAATAGCTCCACCTCCGGCCAATGGAGCGGACCGATCACGATGAACGGCGATCTAACCGTCTCAACAGCGACCGCTGGGGCCTTCACCTTGCAATCCGCAGCCACGGTGAATCTCAATTCGAGCACCCTGACGCTCAGCAATTCATCCACGACGACCGCTATCAACCTTTTCGCCAAGGGGAAAATCAGCGGTGCCGGCAACGTCGTTGTTAGTAATACCAGCACGGGCAGTCCCACACTTGGTCTTGTGATCATGGAAGGGGACAATGACTACACCGGTTCGACCACCATTTCCGCCGGCACACTCCAGATCGGGAACAACGGGGCTACCGGCTCGATTGCAAACACCAGCGGCATCAGCAACAGCGGCACGCTCGACTTCAGACGCACGGGAACCCTGAACCAAGGGGGCCCCATCACCGGCACCGGCCCGCTTCGGTTGATCGCTTCCGGCACGGTCACATTCGACAAGGCCAACACCTACAGCGGGGCGACTTCCATCGGTAACGGCGGAAAACTCATCGTCGCCACCGGCGGCAGCATCGCTCCAATCACCGGTGCTGCTTTAAACGTCGGCTTCAATAGCGGAGCCGGCACCTTCCAGTACGACAGCGCTTCAACCAGCAAGTTCGCAGGCATCGTCGTGGGCAATGGCACCAGCAACGCGGGAACCCTGAACCAGACGGCAGGCACGATCAACGCCACCAGCATGACGCTCAACAACGGCTTTTCCAGTACTGGAATCGGCACGGTCAACCTCTCCGGAGGCAGCTTGAATCTGACCGGAAACATCAGCGGATCGAGCCAGACCGCTTCCGACGGAGTTTATAGCACGATCACCGTGAGCGGCAGCGCCGCCCTAGCAGCCAATACCCTTTTTCTGACAGGCTCCCCAAGCGCCGGCCGCTTCGCAGCTAACCGCGTGTTCCAGAACGGAGGAACGGTCACCCTCTCCGGGGGGCTCACGCTCGCACGGACCACCACGGCCAACACCGCAGCTCGCCGCGGCGACTATCTGCTCAACGGCGGCATTCTGACGACTCCATCCGTAAACCGCAATGCCGGCACTGATACATTCGGCACATTCTACTTCGGAGGCGGCACTTTGAAGGCCTCCGCAGCTAGTCCGACGTTTTTTGAAGGCCTCACCGCAGCCTACGTTTATGGGAACGCCAATATCAATGACGATGGCAACGTTATCACCATCGCCCAGCCGCTTCTTTATACGGCCAATGATGGAGTGACTTCCGTCACGGTCACTTCCGGCGGCACCGGTTACGCCGCCAGTGTCCAGCAGCCGGTCACCTTCAGCGCACCGCCATCCGGCCGCACGGCCACTGGGATCGCGAACGTCAACGGCTCCGGGGTGGTGACCTCGATTGTCATCATTGATCCAGGCACAGGATACACCTCGGTACCCACCTTCACCATTGGGGGTTCGGGCTCGGGTGGAACTTACTCCACATCAATCGGCCTTCCGAATGGCATCACTTCGACAGGCGGAGGCCTGGTCAAATCCGGCGTCGGCACGCTCACCTTGTCGGGTGCCAGCACCTACACCGGCAACACCACGGTCTCTGCCGGCACACTCTCGCTCGGCCAGATCAACCCCTCCAACGAGGCTTCCACTGTATCCATCGCCGGCGCAGCTTTCCTCAACCTCGGTTTCGTCGGCATCGACACCGTGGACAAGCTTTTCATCAACGGCGTTCAGCAGGCTGCTGGCGATTACACCAGCGCCCATGTGTCGGGTCGGTTCACCGGCGGCGGCACGTTGCGCGTCTCCACCGGCCCTGTCGCCGGTTATGCTGCCTGGGCCGCCACTCCCGCCTTCGCACTCGCTGTGGCGGATCAGGATCCCACCGACGATCCGGACAATGACGGCATGAACAACCTCCTTGAATTCGCCCTCAACGGAAATCCTTCCGTCTCGGATCCATCCATCAACCCCAAGTTGGTCGTCACCGCCACCGACTTCGAGTTTACCTACCAGCGTCGCGACGACTCGGTCTCCCCGGAAACCACCCAGACCTTCCAGTGGGGCACCACCCTCGCCATTTGGCCGGGCAGCGTGAGCATTTCCCCACTTGTAGCCAGCCCGACTGCCACGGTGACGGTCACACCCGGCACGCCGAGCGACGCGGTCACTGACACCGTAAAAATCAGCATTCCGAAAACCGAAGCGGGCGGCTCCGGCAAGCTCTTTGGCCGCCTGCAAGTGGTCAAAACCCCTTGATGCTGCGAACTTCACCTGGGGCCATCCGCAGGATTCATCGCCACCCCCCATCGCCGGATGGGAGGTGGTTTGTCATGTCAGATGTCCGCTGTTCTCTCATCAAGCCCACCATGATTTTCCGTTCCATCCTGCTCGCGTCCCTGCTGGGCTCCGGCTTCTTGCGGGCTGAAGCGATGATCACGGTTCGGCCGTTCGAGCACCGACAATTTTTTGAAACCAGCGCCAGCGGATTCACCTGGTACTGGAACCACCTGAACAACGCGCCTAACAAATCCCAGGTTTTCCAATGGCTGTTCAAGGATCTCAACATCGAATACGTCCGTGCCGGTTTCCAGAACGCGGAAACCGTCAACGATAACGCCGACCCGAATTCCATCGATTGGTCGAAGTTCACCTTCAATCCACCCAACCAGGGCAACAACTGGGTCTATCGCCAGGCGAAGTTGCTCAATCCGGGGATGAAGACGATGACTTACGCGCACGGCTTCCCCGATTGGCTGCGCACCACGCCCGGTCACGGCGGTGCGCCGGACTACACCAATCCAAACCTCTATCCGGAAATCGCCGAGTGGATGTTCGCCAATCTTGTGAACCTCAAACAGAACGAAGGCATCACCTGCGACATCCTGGACATCTACAACGAGCCCGATGAAAACGGCTTTGGCCGCGACAATGTCGCCAACCTGCTCCAGCACGTCGTCCCGCTGCTCCGCGCTTGGGTGAATGATCCGGCGCGCAATACCTTCGGCGTCACGATGCCCAAGGTTATGGCATCAAGCTGCTTGCGCGCCTCCGGAGCCCGCGACTATCTGAATTATTGGAAAACCAACCAAGCGTCCGTCTGGGACAACATCGATATTGTCTCAACCCACCAGTACTTCAGCGGCGCTTTCACTCCCTCCAATTATGCCGAGGTCAACGCACTCCGCGGTGGACGACCGTACATGGTCAGCGAGATGAACACCTTGGACCCGGAAGGCCATCTCAATAATCCGAACGAACTCCCGGACGACGCCGTCGAGGATCAGCTTGAAGCGGCGTTGCTCCAGGGCCGCTTCTGCTCGGTCGCACTCAACAACGGCGTGAGCGTTTATGATCACTATCAGGGCGTCTCCCCCCAGACCGCACCAGCCTCGCTCGTTTTCACTCCCTGGACGCAATCCGCTTCACGCCGCAAGGTGTATTTCGCGTTCCAACAGCTCACCTCGATGCAGACCAAGCGTTCCAGCGTGGTCCCCGTGGAAGTCCCGGGAGCACTCCCGGGATGTACTGCACTCGCCTATCACAAATGGGGCGAGTCGAAATCCTGGATCACCCTCACCAATGCCGATTCCGCCAGCCGACAGATCGCGTTGCGTTTTCTCGATCCCCAAGGCGCGCCAATGCCGATCGCTTCGGTAAAGTCTTTCGAAACCAGCGCCACCATGGATGCCGGGCTCGTTTCTTACGACAGCTTCGCGCCGGCCAAGAGCGAGCATAGCGTGCTTCTCCCGGGACATTGCCTGCGTACCTTCGAAGTCACCTGGGCCGGTCAGAACCGTTTGATCGCCAGCGATGATTGGGAGGACCCCACATTCATGTCCGGAGGCGGCGGATGGAGCGGCGGCTGGGTGCGCTCCGGATCACCCCTTCCGATCCCGCCCACGCCGGTGTTCAACAAGCAAATCACCCCCCGCTTCTTCGGCAATAGCAACGGCTTGGCCAGCATGCGCCGGGTTTTTGCCTCGCCTCTGACCGGCGGAGGCGTTCTGCGCTTCAAGTGGGACGCCGACAGTCTGGACGCGGGGGAAACCGCCACCGCACTCGTCTCCGACTCCGCTGACAGCACTTGGAAGACCGTCTGGACCATGACCAGCTCCGGAAACGGCACGGACGCCAATCAGACCGGGGACAACCTCCAGCAGGCGGAGATTCCTCTATCTGGATTCGGGCCGCTCACCCAGGTCCTTTTCCGTCTCAATGCCGATGCCACTGGCGACTCATTCCATATCGATGATGTTGAAATCATCGAGGCTCCTGCCGTGTCCGGGTCCGTCTGGCAGGACTGGCGGGTGCTGCAATGGCCCGGCATCACCGATGAGACCATTATCGGCCCCCACGCGGATCCCGACAACGACAACTCTCCCAATCTCATCGAGTGGGCTCTGGGCATGGATCCTCACCTTTCCGAACCCGCACCGGTCGGCATCGTGCCCTCCGGCCAACAGTGGAAATTCACCTATCGGCGGCCCGCCGACCGCCCTGTTTCCGCCTACCGGGTTGAAACCTCCACCGTGCTATGGGGCGACTGGACGACCGAAGGAGTCACCCACGTGCGCGCCGTTACGGGTGACGTTGAAACCTGGGAGGCCAGCGGCACGGCAGGTCCCGCCGGACGCCTCTTTTTCCGACTGAAAATCCTACAATGAAGTCCATCCTCTCGTTTCTCTTGGCAATTTCCTGCCCCGCATGGGCCGCCTCCGTCACCTGGGGTCCCGCCCGCGACATCACGTCGGACGGCGATGTGAGCACCCGCGGCACGCTGGTGAAGGCCGGCTGCAAAACAGGAAATCTCTATCCGGTCGTCAATGGCATCACCTTCACACCCTACGGCTCCGACACCGTGGGTGGCGTAAATGCCAGTAATGCCCAGACCATCGGCCAGCTTCCCACCGGCGGCGGCATCAGCGCCGCGTACTCCACCTTGCTCGGCGGGAACGATTACAACACCGGCTCGGCTTCCACCGTCACCCTCACGATCAATGGCCTCACCATCGGGCAACATTACGAAGTCCAGGTCTGGGCGAACGATTCCGATGCCACCAGCGCCGGCACCCAGAGCGTCAAATCCGGAGGCGCGCTCGACCCATCGGCCGTGCTCCGCATGAACACCACCGCCACGTCCGGCGGCAAGGGCCAGTTCGCGCTTGGCAGTTTCACCGCGGACGCCATCTCGCAGAACATCACCTTCCAAGGCAGCACCAACGGCATGATCCAGGCCTATCAGGTCCGC
>JANODE010000177.1:0-30617 GCA_031412525.1 Akkermansiaceae bacterium
CTCGGCTACGCGGCGTGGATCGACCGCCAGACCACTTTGCCCGCCTCGTTGCTTCAGCCATACATCAAGGAAATCAAGGCTGACGGCGCGGGCCCGCGCACCGATCCCTATTACAATTTCAACGAGCTGGATCGATTTGTGCACGGCAACAATGTCACCACGCCTTTCGCCCGCAATGCGGTTAGCGGCGAGGACCAGCTACGGCAGCGTGTTGCTTTTGCCCTGTCGCAGATCCTCGTGGTTTCCCGCCGCGATGCGAACCTTGAGGAAAAGGCCGAGGCGATGACCCATTACTATGACACTCTCACAAAACACGCCCTCGGAAACTACGGCGACCTTTTGCGTGAGGTGACGTTCCATCCGGCGATGGGTTGGTATCTCAGCCACGCTGGAAACCAGAAGGCGGATCCTTCCATCCCGCGCTATCCGGATGAAAACTATGCCCGTGAAATCATGCAGCTTTTCACGATCGGTCTGTGGGAACTCAACCCGGACGGCAGCCGGAAACTGGATGGCACCGGCGAGCCCATCCCGACTTATGACAACGGCGACATCACGGAACTTGCCCGCGTTTTCACCGGCCTTTACTTCGCCTCGCCCTACGGCTGGGGCGGCGGCGGCTGGGCGGACGAGCATTTCATCGTGCCGATGGTGATGTATCCGGAGCGTCATGATTTCGACGGGAAGCAACTTCCTAACGGCGCAATCCTTCCCGCCCGCGAGGCGACGGAATCAAACGCGCTTCAGGAAGTGCGGGACGCGGTCGAAGCGCTGTTCCATCATCCTAACACGCCGCCATTTGTCTGCAGGCAGCTCATCCAGTTCCTTGTCACGGACAATCCGTCGCCCGCCTTCATCCGGCGAATTCAGGATGTGTTCGTGAATGACGGTTCCGGCATCAGAGGAAATCTGGCAGCAGTGGTGAAGGCGATCCTGCTGGACCCCGAAGCTCGCTCGCATCCGCTTTCGCCGAATTATGGAAAAGTCCGCGAACCGGTGATCCGCACGATGCACCTTGCGCGGCTGATGCATCTGACCGAAGCGCACCCGAAGTTCGTGTGGTGGAACTGGACGGAGAATTTCTATAACTCCAGCGCCGAGGAGCCGATGAACTCGCCGAGCGTCTTCAATTTCTACACGCCCGTCTATCAGGCACCCGGTGAGATCCGCAGCGCGGGATTGGTCAGTCCTGGATTCCAGATTGTAAACACCTACTCCGCCGTCTCATTTCCTAACTTGCTGTGGGACTACCTGCACGATGGCATGAAGTCCGGCTGGACTTGGAACTTTCCATTCGATTTCCGTGACACCCTTGCTCTCTCCGAGAACCCGGATGCGCTGGTGGACCACGTGAATTTACTGGTCTGCGCGGGATCGATGACGGCACGCACCCGCGGCATCATGCTCGGCGCACTTTCCAACACCGCGCTTAACAGGAAGGACCGTGTTGCTCTTGCCGTCTGGATCGCCATGATCAGTCCGGAAGGCGTCGTGCAGAAATAACAGAACCCCACGAACATGCGCTCACGCCGTCAATTCATCGGAGAAACCAGTTGCGCCGCGATCGGCTCGACCTCGGTGCTTTCCACCCTGCTGAACCTGACGATGGCAAACCATGCCACGGCGCAGGCCGGCTTCGACAACCACCGCAAGGCGCTCGTCTGCCTTTTTCTATCAGGCGGCTGCGACACTTTCAATTTGCTTATCCCGCGTGACTCGCCGGGCGGCTACGACGACTATGCGGCATCCCGCACCGGCCTCGCGATCGCAAGAGACAAGCTCATTCCACTCAATTTCACCGACAGTCTCGGCCGCAGCTATGGCCTGCACCCGTCGTGCGTGCGGCTGGCGGAGATGTTCAACGGCATGAACGGCGACATCACGAGAAAACGCGTCGCGTTGATGGCGAACATCGGCACGCTCATCCAGCCGATTCCTAACAAACAGGCCTATGAAAACGGCGGCCTCGCCCTGCCCAAGGCCCTGTTTTCTCATCGCGACCAGA
Source organism: Akkermansiaceae bacterium (assembly GCA_031412525.1). Classification (GTDB taxonomy): domain Bacteria; phylum Verrucomicrobiota; class Verrucomicrobiia; order Verrucomicrobiales; family Akkermansiaceae; genus Luteolibacter. The sequence goes on from JANODE010000177.1 coordinate 2,006, forward strand.
TCGAGCAATGGCAGACATCGGTCCCGCAGGGCATGCAGGTTCTATCAGGCTGGGGCGGTCGGGCGGCGGATGTCATCCATTCGCGGTTCAACACCGAGCAGACATCGTCCTACTACATGCCGATGAATTTTTCGCTCTCGGGAAACTCTGCTTTCCAGATCGGGCAAAGTGAGGGGCAGTTCGTCATCACGAGCGGCGGCGCGCTTTCGTTCACAGGAGCGAAATCCATCGCATCGGCCGTGCACGTGGCGAAAAACCAGGCGCTACGTGACACCGTGGCGAGCCCGCTGGAGGAGCACTATCAGAATCTTTTCCAGCGCACCCACGGCCGGATCACCTCAAACAGCCTGGAGCGCGGGCTTGAGTTCCAGGCCCGCTTCGACAATCCGGGCGAAATCAACGAACTCGACGTGGACGAGGTCCTCGATAGTGCGGGATTTCCCAACCACTGGCTTTCAGATCAATTCCGCGCCGCAGTGAAAACCATCGCCATCCGCGAGCAGCTCAAACTCGCACGGCAGACGATATTCATCGAATTCGGCGGCTGGGACCATCACACCGAGCTGCTCAACAATCAAAGAACCATGCTCACCGCGCTCGACGGCGTGCTCTATGCCTTCCAGAAATCGCTCGAACTGCTAGGCCTGACCGATGATGTCGTTACCTTCACCTGTTCCGACTTCGGCCGCACGCTTCGTTCTAACGGTCAGGGCACTGACCATGCGTGGTCAGGAAACCAACTCGTCATGGGCGGGCCGGTCACCGGCGGCGTGATCCGCGGCAGCTTCCCGTCGCTCGTGCTCGATGGCGCGGACGACATTGGCCGCGGCGGGCGGATATTCCCGAAACTTTCCGCGGACGAGTATTTCTGTGAGATGCTCCGCTGGTTCGGAGTGCAGGCTGGGGACATGGACATGGTGCTTCCTAACATCCGGAATTTCTATGTTCCGGAGAGCAGCACCGGCCCTGTGGGATTCATCGCCTGAGGTCCATGCGCAGGACATTCACCATCGTCGTGCTGCTGCTGGTTTTCGCCATGCTCGGCGCGCTGGTGTGGGTTTCTAATCAACTTGGAGCCATCAAACGCAAGGCGGTGGACGCGCCGAAACAGGCCTCACCAAGTCAAACGGCACCCACTCCTCCGCCGTCGCCCACCGCCGCGGAATCGTTGCTTGAAGGCTATGGCGATCCGGCCACGCCGCCCATCGAGGACTTGCGGAAGATCCAGCGCGTAGCGACCGGTTATTTTTCCGTCATTAAGGATTCCACGCGTTTCCCGGTCGGAGGAAATGAAGATTTCTCCGCGGCCCTGCGGGGGGGAAATGTGAACCGCGAGGTTTTCGTCCGTGCGGAAAATCCCGTTTTTTCGCCCACCGGCTTGCTGATGGACCGCTGGAGCAGCCTGCTCATTGTGCATCCTCAAGCATGGCGGCAGTTGGAGTTTCGATCGGCAGGGCCCGACCGCATTCCCTACAATGCGGACGATCTGATCCTCAGTCCCAGTGGGGTTTCCAGCGGAGGAAACTGATCGAATCCGGGAAAATCCGGGCCAATCATGAAGCTTGCGCCGGGGGGCGTCCCTCTCCAAACTTCCCAAACAAATTATGAATGAACGGCGCGTCGTCATCACCGGCATTGGTTGTATCTCTCCACTTGGCAACGACTTGGACACCACTTGGGATGGGTTGAAATCCGGCCGCAGCGGCATTTCGCTCATCTCCCAGCTCGATACTACTCCGTTCGATTGCAAGATCGCCGGCGAGATCAAAAACTTCGAGCCAGACGGCTATTTCGGAGTGCCCAAGGATGCCCGCCGGTCCGACCGTTACGTGCAATTTGCCGTGGCCGCTTCCAAAATGGCGATGGCCGACTCCGGCGTCGATGTTTCAAAAATCGATCCGCGCCGCTTCGGCGTGATGGTCGGCAGCGGCATCGGCGGCCTGTCCACGCTGGAACGCGAGCACACCACCTACATGACCAAAGGCGCCAAGCGCGTTTCGCCATTCACCATCCCCATGATGATTTCCAACATCGCCAGCGGGATCATTTCCATGGAGTTCGGTCTGCTAGGTCCTAACATGGTGATCGTCACTGCCTGCGCGACGTCCAATCACAACATCGGCGAAGCGTGGCGCATCATCAAGTTCGGCGATGCCGACGCCTTTCTCTGCGGTGGCGCGGAAGCCGCGATCCTGCCCATGGGCCTATGCGGTTTCAACAATATGAAGGCGCTCAGCACGCGCAACGATGACCCCGAAGGCGCATCTCGGCCGTTTGACAAAAACCGCGACGGCTTCGTCATGGGCGAGGGCGCGGGAGTCGTCGTCATCGAGGAACTCGAGCATGCAAAAAAACGCGGTGCGAAAATTTACGCGGAACTCATCGGCTACGGCGTAAGCGCGGATGCCTATCACCTGAGCGCCCCATCGCCCGACGGCAGCGGCCCGGCGTATGCCATCGAGATGGCGCTCAAGCACGGCAGGAAAAACCCCGAAGACGTGCAGTATCTCAACGCCCACGCCACCTCCACCGGCCTGGGCGACATCGCGGAAACCAAAGCGATCAAGCTCGCGTTCGGCGACTACGCGAAAAACGGCCTGATGGTCAGTTCCACCAAGTCGATGACCGGCCACATGCTCGGCGCGGCCGGCGGCATCGAGCTTATCGCCAGCGTGATGGCCATCAAGGAAGGGGTGATTCCACCGACCATCAACGTCGAGGAACAGGACCCCGAGTGCGACCTGGACGTGGTTCCTAATATTGCCCGCGAAGTGCCGGTGAAGGTTGCACTGAGCAACAGCTTCGGCTTTGGCGGCCACAATGCCTCCGTGCTCGTCAGCAAGTTCGAGTGAAACATTTCTGATGGAACAGCCGCTGCATCGATACGCTTGCGAAGTTGCCTTCGGCGATACGGATGCCAGCGGATGGATGCACTTTCCTAACGTTTTCAAATACGTCGAGAAGGCCGAGCACGACTTCCTTCGCTCGCAGGGCATTCTCGTTTTCGACCGCGCTCAAGGCGGGTGGCCACGCGTGAAGGTTTCCTGCGACTACAAGCGCCCGCTGATGTGCGGCGACCGGATCGAGGTGCTTCTATCCATTTCCCGCATTGGAGCGTCGTCGGTGATGTGGAATTTCGAAGTGGTCAATGCCGCTGGCGAAACCGCGTCCTTCGGCAGCATGACCAACGTGCGCGTCGATCATGAAGGTCGCCCGAAGCTGATTTCTGATAAAGAGCGGCGGAAACTGGAGCGCTGAATTCATGGACAACCCATCAGAAATCTCCGGCCGCATCATCCTCGTCCCCACTCCTATCGGAAATCTTTCCGACATCACGCTGAGGGCGCTTGAAATCCTCCGGACGGCGGACCGCATCGCCTGCGAAGACACGCGGCATTCCGGCACCTTGCTCGCCCATCACGGAGTGTCAGGAAAGCCTCTCGTTTCACTTCACGAACATAACGAAGCGCGCCGGGCACCGGACCTGATCGCCGCCGCGCGCGCGGGTGAAACCATCGCTGTCATCAGCGACGCCGGCATGCCGGGCATCTCCGATCCCGGTTACCGCCTGGTCCAGGCCTGCATCGAGAGCGGCACCCCTTTTGAAGTCCTTCCCGGTCCGTCGGCCGTGATTACCGCGTTGATCGGATCGGGTTTTCCCTGTCACGCCTTTCGTTTCGGCGGTTTCCTCTCGGTGAAATCCGGTAAACGCCGCAGCGCGCTCGCTGCCGCGCTCGAATCGGGCGAAACGGGGATCTTTTTTGAATCACCCCACCGGATCGTCTCCACGCTTGAGATTCTAGCGGAAATCGATCCTGCCGCACGCACCTGTGTCGCCCGCGAACTGACGAAAAAATTCGAAACCTATCATCGCGGCACCGCTGCGGCAGTGCTCGCCCATTTCAAAACGCACCCGCCGAAGGGCGAGATCGTGATCCTCGTCCACGCGGCGAATTGAACCTCGCTGTTTCCGAATCACCGATGAACATCCTGGCCAAGAACCTCTTGATTCTCGCTTCCGCGGGATCTGGGAAAACATTCCAGTTAGGAAACCGCGTGATCGGCCTGGTGGCGGAAGGAGTGGCTCCAGAAAAAATCGTGGCGCTCACGTTCACCCGCAAGGCAGCGGGAGAGTTCGCGGATTCCGTGCTCACCAAGCTGGCGAAAGCCGCCGCCGAAGAACCGTTCGCGACCGGACTGCGAAAGGATCTGAAACTGCCGGATGCGGATTTCAGCGATGCCTTGGAAAAAGTCGTTAGGGCGTTACCACGATTCACTCTCGGAACGATGGACAGCTTCTTCTCACGCGTCGTGCGGGGTTTCCAATACGAGCTCGGACTGACCGGTGGCAAATTCGATCTGTTGGAAGGCCCTCGCGCGGAGGCAGCGGCGGATGAGATGCTGGCGGCAATCCTCGGCGAGGCCTTGCAAGGGAAGGACGGCGAGGAATTCCTCCATGCCTTCCGCCGGGCGACGATCGGTAAGGAATCACAAGGCGTCCAGGATGGCCTGCGCGATTTCGTCAAGGCGTGGCAGGGCCGCTACCGGTCGAAGCACGGTCTGGAGTGGGGGCCGGAGTTTCTGGCAGGAGTGGACCGCGCCGAGTGGGACAAACAGAAGCTCGCTCTATCAGCCATTGTCGCGCACGGACTCGACGGCATTGATTACACCGACAAGCGGCAGCGCCCGGCTCTTGAGAAAGTCATCGAAACATTGGTGAGCCACACCATCGGCAGCGGCAGCCTCGGCGGAGCGTCCAGTCTGTTGGAAAGCATCATGAAAGCGGCAGTCACGCCTGAAGGCCCGTTGCGAGTCCGACTTTACAAGGAGTTCCTCATCACCGGCCCGTGTGCCGAACGACTGCGGGACATGGTCCATCTGGCCGCCGGCTGCGAAATGGCGGCGGCACTCGCGAGAACACGAGCGCTGCATGAGGTCGTTTCAATTTACGACGCACTCTGCGAAACGAAGCTGCGCCGCCGGGGATTGTTAGGGTTCGACGACGTCAAGGTCCTGATGGGCCAGTGGGTGAAAAGCGAGGACGCCCGCCTGCGCCGCGAAGCCGTGGATTTCCGCCTGGACGCCCGGTTCGATCACTGGCTGCTCGACGAGTTTCAGGACACCAGTGGATCCGACTGGACTGGTCTGCTACCTCTGATCGACGAGGCGGCCGGCGATGGCGATGGCTCGGTGTTCATCGTGGGTGATAGAAAACAGGCGATCTATGCCTGGCGCGGCGGCGAGGTCGGTTTGTTCGATGAGGTGATGAACCGCTACAAAGGCGGTCTGGAGGTCGAACCTCTATCCGAATCCTGGCGCTCCTGCCCGGAAGTCCTCTCGCTGGTCAACCGGATCTGCGGCGACGTTTCGACGATGAGGGAGTTTTTCGGCGATGCCGCGGCGCGCTGGGAATGGCAGGAACATTTTCCGGCGGAACCCCTGATGGCAGCCACCAAAAGCGGTGAGGCGCGCGTCGAGGTGGTGGAGGGAAAATGGGAGAAACGGCTGGTGCGGCTGGGAGACTTGTTAGGAGAACTCGGCGTCGGCACGCGAGCGATGACCTGCGGCGTGCTGGTGAGAAGCAACTCGAAGGTGCGGGAAATCGCGGACCACCTCCGCGCCTGCGGATTTGATGTGATCGAGGAAGGCCAGCGCGAACCGGCGAAGGATCATCCGGTGGGCATCGCGCTCGGTCACCTGCTCAAGTGGCTGGCCGATCCGGCGGACGCCTTCGCTTGGGAAGTGGTGGAAATGTCGCCGCTCGCGGCCGGCCTGAGGTTGAGATTCGGTGAACACTGGCAGCAGATCTGGGAGGGCTTGTTAGGACGTGCTTCGGAGGTCGGTTTCGCCGGAATGATCGAGGAAGTGACGGAACTCTGCTGGGCGGACCTTTCGGACTTCGGCCGCCGTCGCGCGGGTGATCTGATCATGACACTTTCCGGGCTCGATGCCAAAGGCGGTGCGACCTCCCGCGAGGCGGCGGACTGGGTGGAGCGTCTGACGGTTTCCCAAAGCCCCGGCGTGGCGGCGGTGCAGGTGATGACCATCCACAAGTCCAAGGGCCTCGGATTCGATGTGGTGGTCCTGCCGGAGGTGCCTAACGACAGCGTGCCCTCCGCCCTGCATTTCGACGTGGCGGAAGGTCCCGGCTGGATCACTGAGCCACCGCCGAAGTGGGCGCGCGATCTCCTGCCGGAAATGCGCGAGGCCGAGGAAAAATGGGGTGCTTCCCAGCGCTACGAAGCTTTCTGTATGCTCTACGTCGCCCTCACCCGCTCAAAGCGTGGGCTCTACGTTCTGCTGGAACCACCTTCCGCATCCCAGGACGCGGACAAGCCGTCGCTCGCGAACTGGCTGGCCACCTCCGCGGGTTCGTCCGGTCAAGCGGGCTTGATCTATCAAGCCGGCTCGCCTCACTGGACGGCCACCGTCCCCGCGCTAGGGGATAAACCGACCTCCGGAAAACCATCATCGCTCGGAACCCCGACGCCCCGCCGCGGGCGGACATCTCCTAGCAGCACCAAAAAAAACGATGGAGCCGCCGCCCGCTCGCCAGGCGGAATGGCTTTCGGCAGCGAGGTCCACAACGTGTTCGAGCAAGTCGGCTGGGTGGACGAGGAATCCCCCACCCTTCCTGACAACGATGCCGGCGAATTGGTCCGCTCGATTCTCGATACCCGTTCGCTTCGCGTCTTGTTCGAGCGCAACGGCGGAATAATTGAGCTTTTCCGCGAACAACCGATCGATGCCACACTCGACGGCGCATGGCTCAGCGGAGTGATCGACCGCCTTCACCTCCACCGCGATGCCACCGGCTTGGTGACGCGCGTCGAGATCATCGATTTCAAGACCGACGCAGTGGACGAGGTGGAAAAACTAACGGAACGCTATTTTGAACAAATGAACGCCTACCGCGCGGTGGTCGAACGCGCCTACCCCGGCGCTACGGTGGACTGCATCCTGCTTTCGACGCGGTGCATGGATCACATCCTGGTCAGCCGCCTTTCTGGATAGAAAAAGACTCCACGAAAAATGCCGGCGCTCACTTCGGAACGCCGGCATGTGAATTATCGCGGAAACGACGGATAACAGATCAGTCGTTGTCGATGATGGTGATGGTTTCAGTGCCCTTGGTGATCACGGCACCGCCGGTTGGGTTGCTGAGCGTAACGGTGAACTTGCGCGGGGTGTTTTTGATGGAGTTTGGCGTGATCTCTATGGGGGGGGTGATGGTCGCCTTGAGCTGGTTCTTGACAAACGTGATCTTGCCGGAGGCTGCGGTGAAATCAGTTCCCGCCAGCGCAGTGCCGCTGTTGGTTGTATAATCGACGGTGACCTTGCTGGTTCCGTTTTTGCCACGAAGGACGATGAGACTCAATGGCCCGCCGTCTTCTTGCGCGTTCTGATTGAGCGATTTGAAGCTGATCTCAGCCGCGGTGTTCACCGTGACTGCGGAACCGCTGCGGAACTTGATGCTACCACTCACCGCCACACCGTTCTTCTTGATAGAAACGTTGGTGACGTTCAGTGTGACTTTTCCGTTGGTTTGGATCTCGGCGAGCACTTTCAGGGAAACCGTCACTTCACCAACCCTCTTGATGGTCAGCGTCCCGTCATAGGTTTTGGAAAGAAGGGTGATTTTCGAGCTGAGCGAGCCTCCCGCGTTAGGGTTTGGCACGACACCGCTTAACTTTTTGGCACCGTTGACAACGATGCTGTTGACGAAGCTGGCGATCGGAGTGCCGGGCTGGACCAGGCCTGCCATCTCTCCGGTTCCGTCCACCGTGCCGGTGACCGCATAACTGAACGAAGGCGATGTGGAAATCACACCGGCGCTAGTAGCGGTAACGGTGTTGCCATTGCCGAAGTCCTGCCCCGTGATGTCCAACTTCACGGTGGGGAGCGCCAGCGCACTGGCGGCACCAAGGCCGAGTGTCGCAATCGCGAGGGTGGCTATCCGGGCGAGGCGGCCGGGCGGGTTTTTCAATGAGGTTTTCATAGGATGATTTGGATGATTTGTTGGGGAGTCAAACTCAGGTTGTTTCAAGTGTTGGAACCTCCGCCGGGTGAAGTCCGGGAGACGGTCCTTTTTTGATCTGCTAGCGTGGCGGTTTCGGACGGCAACTCACCGGCCGAAATTGCATATAGCACGCTTTAGAAATAGAAACGGCACCGGCGTCCGTCAATCTCTTTGATCGCTCGGGATTGTCGAAGGAAATCCAGAATCTCTCCCCACCCTTCATCTTTTCTAAAGGTTCCGCGGCCTAAGCTGGCCCGCTGAAAACCGCCATGAACGTCGCACGATTCTTTTTGTCATCCAGTCTGGTCCTTGCCGGGCTGAGCGCTTGCGTCGGGCCCTCTCCGCTCAACCGGGAGAAAGTTTCTCTCCCGGCCGATTGGAAAAACGCCGCCGGTTTCCCGGTCGCCTCACCGGCTCGCGATTTGTCCCGCTGGTGGAACCGCTTCGGCGATGCCACGCTTTCCCGCGTCATAGCAGACGCACTCCGATCCAACCCGGACATGGCCTCCGCCACCGCCCGCATCAGGGAGTCGCGGGCCCGGCGCGATGTCACAAGATCCTCGTTGTTTCCAACGCTCAGTGGCTCCGCCTCGTCATCCTATCGCTCCACTCGCACTGACAATGTCGGCACGGCGGATGCCGATTCCTACTCCGCCGGACTCGACGCCTCGTGGGAGGTTGACTTATTCGGGAGAAACCGCAGCGCCGTAGAAGCGGCTTCAGCACAGTTAGGCGCCACCGAGGAGAACCATCACTCCGTCCAGGCCGCACTCGCTTCGGAAATTGCCATTGCCTACACCAGCCTGCGCGCCACCGAGGCTCGTTTGGAAATCGTCCGCCGCACGATCAAGACCCGTGAGGAAACCACCCAGCTCGCCCTTTGGCGGACCGAAGCCGGCGAGGCGGATTCGCTCGAATCCAGCCAAGCCGTCAGCAGCCTCGAACAGGCGCGCGCCGCCATTCCCTCGCTGGAGCAAACCGCCTCGCAGACTCGCAATCTTCTATCACTTCTCGCCGGCCGCACGCCGGGCAGTCTCGATGGCATGCTTTCCTCCTCGAAAAAAGGCATTCCCGAACCACCGCGCAGCCTCGCCGTCGGCATCCCTTCCGATACCATCCGCCAGCGCCCGGATGTCCGCATCGCTGGCTATCAGCTCCTCGCCGCCGCCGCCAGCGTGCGCGCCGCCGATGCCGAGCGCTATCCGTCGCTCAATCTATCAGGATCACTCGGCCTGAACTCGCTGAGCAGCGGCAAACTTTTCAATCCGCAAACCTCCACCCTCGGTCTCGCGGCCGGCATCACCAGCCCCATCTTCGACGCCGGTCGCATCCGTGCGAACATCGCCGCCGAGAGTGCCGCGGAGGAACAGGCGTTTCAGACCTACCGCTCCGCCGTTCTAACCGGACTGTCGGAAACGGAGGACGCACTCATCGCCTGCCGCCGCACGGCCGAGCGCATGGAAATCCTTGAGAAAGCCACTGTTTCCGCACGTGAGGCCGATCTGCTAGCCCGCCAGCGCTATGACACAGGCGAGATCGATTTCCTCACCGTGCTCGAGACCCAGCGCACGCTTCTCGGGCTCGAGGACAGCCTGCTTGCCATCCAGAGCGACCGCACGAACTCCTATATCGAGCTCTACAAGGCCCTCGGCGGCGGCTGGTCAGCTGGCTCATAAGCAATTTTTCCCAACATCTATCAAATTCAATGACATCGACCGATTCATCAGAAGATCTCGCCGGAATCGTCGCGAGCGGTGCCTCACGCCCGGTGAGAAAATGGATTTTCATCACCGTCGCCGTGGCCCTCATCGGGGTGGGCGCCTGGTATTATCTGGAGGCTAACAAAGAGGACGAACAGAAGGCCGACTATCAGACGGAAGAGGCGAAGGTCAGCCGCATTTCCCTCATCGTCACCGCCGCTGGAAATCTAGCACCCACCAACCAGATCATCGTCGGCAGCGAGCTGTCCGGCACCGCGAAGGAAGTGCTGGTAGATACCAATGACCAGGTGAAAAAAGGCCAGACGCTTGCGAAACTCGACACCTCGAAGCTAGACCAGCAGACCGAACGCAGCCGCGCCGCGCTGTTAGCCGCGAGGGCGAGGGTCAGCCAGGCCGAAGCGACTGTCGCCGAGAGCAAGGCCGCGCTGGCCCGCCAGGAAGAGCTTCACGAACTCAGCGGCGGAAAAACCCCTTCGCGAGCCACCATGGAAACCTCGCGCGCCACTCTCGCCCGCGCCACGGCGGATCTCGGCAGCGCTCAGGCTGCAGTCACCGGAGCGGAAGCGGACGTCAAGGCATTCGAAAGCGACCTGGCAAAAACCATCATCCGCTCGCCAGTCGATGGCATCGTGCTGGCGCGTTCCATCGAAGTCGGCCAGACGGTGGCCGCCTCGTTCACCGCACCCACGCTTTTCACCATCGCGGAGGATCTGAAAAAAATGGAACTGCTCGTCAATGTTTCCGAAGCGGACATCGGGCGGATAGAGGTCGGCCAGACCGCGACCTTCAGTGTTGATGCCTGGCCGAGCCGCAACTACACCGCAATGGTCAAAAAGGTGGCCTTCGGAGCCGTGGGCACCGGCACTACCGCCAAGGAAGGGGCCGCGACTTCCAACGCGGTGGTCACCTACAGCACCGAACTCGAAGTTACCAATGAAGACCTATCACTCCGCCCCGGCATGACCGCCACCGTGGACATCGCCATCGTGGACAAGCAGGACATTATCGTCGTCCCGAACTCGGCGCTACGCTTCGATCCCGTCGTCGCCGCGGCCATCGGCAAACCGGATGCCACCAAAAAAACCCTGGTGCAGAGTCTCTCGCCCGGCGGCGGCCGGCGCTGGCGCGGCGCTCCTCCTCCGAAGGCCGGATCCTCGGATTCCACTCCCAAAGTCTGGACGCTTAAAGACGGCGAACCCTTTGAAATCAAAGTCTCTACCGGCATCACCGACGGCCGCGTCACTGAAATCACCAGCAACGAACTCACCGCCGGCACCCCTGTCATCATCAGCGTCAAGCCTCCGAAAACCGAATGAACGCCGAAAAGCTCATCCAGTTGCAGGGCCTGACGAAACGCTACGGCTCGGGCGACGCTGCCTTCCTCGCCCTCCGCGGAGTGGATCTAACCATTCACCGCGGTGAATTCGTCGCCGTCATGGGTCCCAGCGGTTCGGGGAAATCGACACTGATGAACTTGTTAGGCTGCCTCGATACTCCCACCGCCGGTTCCTACCTCTTCAAGGGAATCGCCGTGGAAGGCCTCAACAAGGACCAGCGCTCCTTGCTACGCAGGCATGCGCTGGGGTTCATTTTCCAAGGCTTCAACCTGTTAGCCCGCACCTCCGCGCTGGAGAACGTGGAGCTGCCGCTTCTCTATCGCGGGTTCTCCAGGAAACAACGCCACGAGATGGCCCGCGAAGCGCTGGCCCAGGTCAGCCTGTCCGACAAGGAACGCAACACCCCGGCCGAACTTTCCGGCGGCCAGCAGCAGCGCGTCGCCATTGCCCGCGCCATCGTCACCAAGCCGGACACGCTTTTTGCCGACGAACCGACCGGCAACCTCGACTCGAAAACCACCATCGAGATCATGGAACTCCTCCGCAGGCTCAACACGGACCGCGGCATCTCCATCATCATGGTCACTCACGAGGACGAGGTCGCCGCCTGTGCCCGCCGCATCATCCATGTCCGCGACGGACTGATCTCGGACGACATCATCACCCGTTAGAACACCTGCCATGATCGCCATGACCTTCAACGCATTGCTCATCGCCATCCGGGAAATCCGGCGGAACCTGACGCGCTCATTCCTCACCGTGATCGGCATCGTCATCGGTGTCGCCGCGGTCATCACGATGGTCACCCTCGGCCGCGGGGCCACCGAGATGGTGAAACAAAACATATCAAAAATGGGCAACAACCTTCTCGTCCTCCGTCCCGGTCAAGGATGGGGCGGCGGCGGTGGCTCACCGCAATTCAGCCTGCAGGACGTCGAAGCGGTCCGCGAGCAGGTGCCCGGCATTTCATCGGTCGCGCCCTTCGTCTCCAACAACGCGCAGATTGTCTATCAGGAAGAAAGCCGCACTTACGATGTTCAGGGTACCACGCCCAACTACTTTACCATCGCGAACTGGACCGTTGGCACCGGGCGCTTTTTTACCGAGGCCGAGGTGAACGAATCCGCGCCCGTTTGCGTCATTGGGGAAACGATCCGGAAGGAACTCTTCGGTGAAGGAGTGGATCCTGTCGGCAGCAAGATCCGGGTGAAAAGCATGACGCTTGAGGTCATCGGCGTCACCGCCGCGAAGGGCCAGGGCGGCTTTGGTGACGACCTCGACGACAACCTGATCACCCCCTACACCACCATCATCCACCGCCTTTCCGGGCGTCAGGGTGGGAAAAACTTCAATCAGGTCATGATCTCCGGTGAGCAGGATTACCCCAGTGCCTACATCGTGGCCGACGTCGCCGCGCTGATGCGTGAGCGCCGCAAGGTCACCGCCAACGAGCAGGACAATTTCAACGTCTTCGATTCCCAACAGCTCGCCGAAGTAATCAGCTCCAGCACCAAGGTGATGACCTCGCTGTTAGCTGCGGTCGCCGGCGTGAGCCTGCTCGTCGGCGGCATCGGCATCATGAACATCATGCTCGTATCCGTCACCGAGCGCACCCGTGAGATCGGCATCCGCCTGGCCATCGGCGCGCGGGCGCGGGAGGTGCTGCTGCAGTTCCTGGTCGAGGCGGTGACGCTTTCCTGTGTGGGTGGAGTGGCGGGCATCGGCCTTGCCTATGCGTTGTGCTCCATCCTCGCGGAAGAAGTCGGCGCGCCTTTCCTTTTTGACCCGAAAATCAACATCATCGCCTTCGTCTTCTCCGCCGCCATCGGGATCCTCTTCGGATTCATGCCCGCCCGCCGTGCCGCCTCTCTTGATCCGATTGACGCGCTCAGACACGAATAAGTTGATGGTTGAAAGTTGAGTGTTGAGAGTCGGAAAAGACTTTCGCGTCCAGCCTCTTCTCTTCCTCTCAACTCTCAACCACCGACACTCAACTTCTTCCCAATGCGCCTGCTCATCATCGAAGACGATCCACTGCTGCTCCGCAGTCTTTCCGCGGGCTTGCGGGAAGAGGGGTATGCGGTGGACACGGCGGCGGATGGCGGGGACGGATTGTTCAAGGCGACTTCCCTCAGCTATGACTGCGTCGTGCTGGACGGGATGCTGCCGGTGTTTGACGGCTGGGAGGTCCTCCGCCGGCTGCGGGTCGATCAAAAAACAACGCCGGTGCTCATGCTCACGGCCCGCGACGCCGTGCCGGACCGCATCCGCGGGCTTGATTGCGGCGCGGACGACTACCTGACGAAACCGTTTGATTCGGATGAGCTGTTAGCCAGGATCCGGGCGCTCATCCGGCGCAGCAGCGGGCAGGCGTCGAACCTGATGGAAATCGGCGGAGTGGTGATCGATACCGCCGCGCGGCATGTTTCGCTGCACGGGGAAGTCGTCGCCCTAACACCCCGCGAATATTCGCTCGTCGAATACCTCGCCCGGCATCGGGGCAGCGTGGTGAACCGCACGGAACTTTACGAGCACCTCTTCGACGAGGACGACGACACGCTTTCCAACCTGCTGGACGTCCACGTTTCCAACATCCGCAAGAAACTCGGTGCGGAGTTCATCACCACGCGCCGCGGGCACGGCTACTGTATTGAATGAATTTCATCTTCCACTCGGTGCGCTGGCGGCTCCAGCTATGGCACGCGCTCATTCTGATGGGCGTGATCGTGGCGTTGTGCATGCTCGCCCACCGGCTGGCGGTGGACGCGCGGCGCGAGCGGATCGACCGCGAGCTGGAGGTTTTCGAGCGGGCGTTCATGAAGTGTTTCTGGGACCTTCCGTCGCAGCAGAAAAAGGATGATCGCCGGCCCACGACCGCCGAGATCCGCGAACGGTTTCTCAGTCTGGATGATCCCGCGAAGTTTCCGCTGGAAATGCGCGACCTGTTTGATCCGGAAGCATCGGAAAGCACCTATCTGGTTTTCTGGGACGGCAGCGGCCAGGCACTTTTCCGCTCTGCCAACGCTCCGACGGACCTGCAGTTTCCAAAAGCTTCACCGGATCAAGACCAGCAAGTCCGGATGCGGGGAAATTTCCGCGAACTCGTCCACGGCGGCCCGCGCGGCTTCCGGGTGGTCGTCGGCAGGGACATTTCCGCAGACCGCACGGCGCTCCAGCAGCTTGGCTGGCAGATCGCGGGTAGCGGCTCCCTGCTATGGTTGTTAGGATTGCTCGGTGGCTGGTGGCTGGCTGGCAGGGCGATCCAACCGATCGCCGCCATTTCACAGACGGCCTCACGAATCGCCGAGGGAAAACTATCAGAACGCATCGATGTTGCAGATGCCGACAACGAGCTGAGCCGCCTCAGCCAGGTCCTCAACGACACGTTCGACCGCCTCGCTTTCGCCATCCAGCGTCAGCGCGAGTTCACTGCGGATGCCTCGCACGAGCTGCGCACGCCGTTGACCGTGATTCTATCAGAAACTTCGCGTGGCCTGAAACGCGAGCGGACCGCAGAAGAATACAAGGAGATCATTTCCACGTGCAGCCACGCGGCCACCCGCATGCGCTCGCTGGTCGAGTCGCTGCTGATCCTAGCGCGTCAGGATGGAGATCCGCACGAAAGCCACGACGAGAGCGCGGACCTTTCCTCAGTCATCACGGACACCCTCCAACTCCTGCAACCGCTCGCCGATCAGAAGGGAATCCGGATCCGCTCCGAACTCCAATCCGCGCGCTGCCTGGCGGATTCCAACTCGCTCGCCATCGTCGCGGGCAACCTGATTTCCAATGCCATCCTCCATCAGCCCGGAGGTGGCGAGGCGGTGGTGAGCGTTTTCCGCGAGGGCAAGCGGGTGATTCTGGAAGTGGCTGATCAAGGACCGGGCATCGCGCCGGAGCATCTGCCGCGCTTGTTCGACCGTTTCTATCGGGTTGATCCCGCGCGTGCCCCGGCGAGCGGTCATTCCGGCCTCGGACTCGCCATCGTGCAGGCGATTGTGGAGAACCGGAATGGCACCGTGGAAGTGCGCAGTGAACTGGGCAAGGGCGCGACCTTCCGTGTCAGCCTGCCGGCAGTGGATGAAGAGTGATGCTCCGGGCGTGACAGGTCCATTTCATCTGCCATGCTCGAAGCGTGAGTCCTATCACCATTGCAGCCGTCAAGGAACTAGCAGGAGAAACCCCCGTTCACGCCGCGATCCACGCGCAGCTCCAATCCCGCGCCACCCGCACGACCAAGGGCGGGAAGCCTTATTTTGAGCTCGTTTTCGCCGATTCCACGGGAAATTTTTCGCTGAAAATCTGGTCGGATTCACCGATGCACGACGCCGCAGAAAAACTGGCGGATGGAGCGATCGTGCGACTGGAGGCCGAATGGACGCAGAATCAATATGGCGTGAATCCGAACAACCTGGCGTGGTTTCACATCGATGAGACGGCCATCGCGGATTTTCTAGCAGGCGATCCGGAGACGCGGGAGAAGCAGGACCGCGACTTCGCTGAAATCCGCCGTTTGTGCGATTCCATCGAGGACCCGCGGCTACACGATCTTTGCGAGCATTTCCTCACCCAGCTCGGCGACCGTTTCCGCCGCACTGCCGCTGCTAGAAAAAACCACCACGCCCGCCGCGGTGGACTTGTCGAGCACGTCTCTCAGATGATGCGCTCCGCCGCCGCGCTGTGCCCGGTCTATCCGGAACTCAATCGCGACCTGCTGCTCACCGGCGTGCTTTTCCACGACTGCGGGAAGCTCTGGGAGAACTCCTATCCGGAAGATGGATTCGCACAGATCCACAGCATCCACGGAGAAATGTTAGGTCACATCCCTCTGGGAATCGAGCTGGTGAACAAACTGTGGAACGATCTGTTGGACTCTGCCGAGGCGGGGGACTGGAAAGGACTCAAGCCATCCACGGAAATGACGCGCCTGCATCTGCTCCATTTGATCGGCAGCCATCACGGGCAGTTTGAATTCGGCTCGCCGGTGCTGCCGCGCACGCCGGAAGCATTCGCGCTCCACTACATCGACAATCTCGACGCGAAGATGGAAATGGTGCGCGACGCCTATTCGCAGTCGGCCGAAATCGCGCCGGGGATCTATGATCGCGTTTTCCCGCTGCCGACGAATCTCGTTAGGCCGCTTGCCATTTTCACCGCACCATCGGTTCCAGAAAACGAGCCTGCGGAAACAACGGCGGATGTTTCCTGAGAGAACGGAATGGAATACCGCTTGGCGGGGCAGGATCCTGTGGCAGGTTTCCCCTATGCCCACGGACAACAGCACGATCTTCGGTAAGCAGCTTGTTTTCAAACAAACCGGAAAGCCCGGAGAGGTGCTGGAACTGGAGATGGACAGCTTACTGCTCCAGGCACCGGAGCCCGGGAACGTGCTCGTCCGCATGCTCGCCGCACCGATCAATCCGGCGGATCTCAACACGATCGAAGGCACCTACGGCGTGAAACTCACACTGCCCACCACACCCGGAATCGAGGGCTGCGGCGTGGTGGAAATCAGTAATTCCGCCGATTTCGAAGAAGGCGATCACGTGATTTTTCTGCGCCGCGCTTCGACTTGGGCGAGCCACGCGACGGTGCCAGCATTGACGCTTTACAAGCTGCCGCCGGGAATTGATCCGCTTCAAGCGGCGATGCTCAAAGTCAATCCGGCGACGGCGTGGCGGCTGCTGCATGCGTTTGGCGACCTGAAAGAGGGCGAGTGGATCGTGCAGAACGTGGGAAATTCGGCGGTCGGCCGTTGTGTTATCCAACTGGCGCGCGACCTCGGGATCCGCACGATTTCCTTCGTCCGGCGGGTGGAGTTGTTCGACGAGCTCAAAGCGCTCGGCGCGGATCAGGTTTTCCTCGATGACGACAGCGGGGTTTCATGTGCAAAAGAAGTCCTCGGCGGCCCAAATGCCGCGCTCGCTTTCAACGCCGTCGGTGGCGATAGCGCTTTGCGTCTCATGAAACTTCTGCGCGAGAGCGGAAGCCACATCACCTACGGCGCGATGGGCAAAAAGCCGGTGACCATCCCGAACGGCCTGCTGATTTTCCGCGATGTCCAAGTGCGCGGGCTCTGGGTGAGCCGCTGGATCGAAACCGCGCCGATGGAGGAAATCCACGCGGTCTACGAGGATCTTGCCGGCCGCATGGCTGCGGGGAAAATCGTGCAGACGGTGGATTCCACGTTTCCGCTAGAGGATTTTCAGGCGGCGCTGGCACGGTTGGAGGCACCGGAGCGATCGGGCAAGGTCTTGTTTGTGCCTTGAGGATCGAAGAGTTTACCGCAGAGGCGCGGAGGTCGCAGAGGGAAGCGGAGGAGAGAAGGAGGGATGATGCCCGCGCTGATGCGGTGAATCTTTCCGCCGTCAGTTCCGGCCTTGCACGATTCCCTGCCCGTCGTTAAACGTCCGCCCGCATGGCCACGATCAACTCCAATTTCCTCAAGCTCAAAGCGGGATATTTGTTCCCAGAAATCGCCCGACGCGTGCGGGTTTACACTGAAGAAAACCCGGACAAAGCCGCCCGCATCATCCGTTGCGGCATCGGCGATGTGACCGAGCCACTGCCGGCCGCCGTGGTGAAGGCGATGCATGATGGCGTGGATGAAATGGCCAGCCGCGAGACTTTCAAGGGCTATGGCCCGGAGCAGGGTTATGAGTTTCTCCGCCAGGCGATCGTGGACAACCAGTTCGCCAATCTCGGCATCTCCGCCGACGAGGTTTTTATTTCGGACGGCTCGAAGTGCGACACCGGCAACATCCTCGACATCTTCGGCAAGGGCAATGTCATCGCCATCACCGATCCTGTCTATCCGGTCTATGTCGATACCAACGTGATGGCCGGCAACACTGGCGATGCCGACGAAAAAGGTGCCTACGAAGGCTTACTCTATCTACCCTGCAATGCCGCTAACAAATTTGTCGCCGACGTTCCTGCGGAGAAGGCAGACCTCATTTATCTTTGTTTCCCGAACAACCCGACCGGAGCCGTCGCCACCCGCGCGCAACTCGAAGCCTGGGTAAATTACGCGAAGGTGAACGACGCCATCATCCTCTTCGACGCCGCCTACGAGGCCTTCATCCAGAACCCGGCGATCCCGCGGTCCATTTTCGAAATCGAAGGTGCGAAGGACGTGGCCATCGAGTTCCGCAGCTTTTCGAAAAACGGCGGATTCACCGGCGTTCGCTGCGCCTACATCGTCATTCCGAAAACCGTCAGTGCCAAGGCCGACGACGGCACCCGCATTCCCCTCCATCAGCTCTGGAGCCGCCGCCACAGCACCAAGTTCAACGGTGCCAGCTATCCGGTCCAGAAAGCCGCTGCCGCGGTTTTCTCGGAAGAAGGAAAACAACAGGTCAGCGCGCTCATCGAGCACTACATGGGCAACGCCAAGCTCCTCCGCGAAGCTGCGGCTGGTGCGGGACTTTCGGTCTTCGGTGGAGAAAACGCGCCTTATGTGTGGGTCGGCTGCCCGGCTGGGCTGACTTCGTGGGACATGTTCGATAAAATGTTAGGTGAGGCTCAGGTCGTCATCACCCCCGGCTCCGGATTCGGCTCCGCAGGCGAAGGTTATTTCCGCATCTCCGCCTTCAACTCGCGGGCAAACGTCGAGGAAGTCTGCCGCAGGTTGAAAGCGCTGGTGGCGTGAGGCCCGATAAGGGCAAAGGACATCTCGACACCCGCCCCACGGGTTATTAAGCTCGGAGCATGGAGCGAATCGTGGTGAAAAGACCTCTTGAAACGGAGGGAGTCCCTCCGCGCATTGAGGATCCTCAGCTAGCAATAGAGGTTTTCGGAGAGATTCTGAAACGTGGCTCCCTGTTCTACCCCGAGGCAGATGAAACTTCACCAAGACATTCGCGAGTTTATCGAATTGTGTCTCTCGCGGAAAGTTGAGTTCCTGTTAGTCGGCGGTTATGCGCTCGCCTTCCACGGTTCTCCGCGCTTCACGGAAGACATCGACCTGATGGTTCTCGTTTCTCCCGAAAACGCGGACAAACTTCACGGCGTTCTCGCCGACTTCGGTTTCGGGGCGGCGGGGATCACCCGCGATGATTTTCTCGAGACCGATCAAGTCATCCAACTTGGGCGTGCCCCGAATCGCATTGACCTCCTCACAGGCATTACCGGGGTGTCCTGGCAGGAAGCCTGGGAGTCCCGGACTCAGGTGAATTTGGACGGCATCGAAATCCAGGTGATTGGTAAATCGGAACTCATCCGGAACAAGCAAGCCACCGGACGCCCCCAGGATCTCGCCGACCTTGCGCGGCTCCGGCAGGAGTAGGACTAATCTCTGGATGGGCACGCTAGGTTCGTCAGCGGAGCAGCCGCAGCCGCCGTTTGAAAGCACCGGTGGCGTGACTCTCAAAGTAGTCCATTACAACTTTTGAGCTGCGCCCCTCGAAGATTGACAATCTTTGATATCCGGGCCAGATCAACGCATGCATGTTTCCCTCACTCCCGAATTGGAAAGTCAGGTCAAGCGCAAGGTGGATTCCGGCCTTTACAACAATGCCAGTGAGGTCGTGCGCGAATCGCTGCGACTGATGCTGGAGCGCGATGCGATCCGCGATCGGCTCCGGGCCGAGATTCAGATCGGGCAAGAACAACTCAATCGGGGTGAACGGATCTCGGTGGGCAGCGAGGCTGAATTCCAAGCCCTCGCTCGGGCAGCACGGTGAAGCTCGTTTTTTCGCCCGCTGCGATCAGTGATCTTCAATCCATCGCAGGCTACACACTCGACACTTGGGGTGTGGATCAGGAAGCGCTCTATCTGAAAGGGCTTTGGAGCAAACTGGAGCAGATCCGCACCCGTCCGGAAACGTGTCGGATACGACCGGATCTGGCGATCGGCTGCCGCTCCGCCCGTCACGGCAAGCATGTGATCTTTTTTATGGAGGAAGAGGATTGTATCCAAGTGATCCGGATACTGCATGGAGCGATGGATTTCGACGGTCACCTGCCGGACGATTTGATTTGAGGTGATTGCCGCAGGCTGAAAGCGCTGGTGGCGTGACTAACTTGGGGTTATAGCCTTTTGTGTGAAGGTCAGTTACTCTAGAGCGTCGCTCATATTCCTGGTCTTTTTCTCGACCTTGGTTTTTTGGCTGGTCGGTCCGGTTCGAGCGAAGGAAAGCGGGAATCTGACAATGGAAACAAGGCCTTATGAAGCCTATGTGTATGTAGGCGTGGGATGGCGCCTGATCTATCAAGTCAAGGGTGCGATCGACAAGGCATCCATGAAACTGCAAAGCAACTTGATCCTGGCGAAGGGCTGGCCGGTGCAGGAGGAATTCACCACACAGGCGACCGGGCCGTGGGACGTTGAAGTCATCCGCAATCAGGCAGACGACCTGGCAGCGTGCCAACAGGCATTGGATGAAAAGAAAGAATACTCGAACGGTGAAGGTGAATTCCGGCTCATCCTCACCAGTGAAGGCAAACTCACGATTATTGCGGGAAATCTCCCGCAACCCCGAATTCACGCCGAGATTCCTGCATCCGAAATCGTGGAGTTTTCAAGAGTGGTTCATGAGGTTCTGGAATTTGAGGAAGCGGTCAATCGCCGCAAACCCGATGAAGAGAAAGGCGGGAAAGCCATTCCAGAAACTACAAGGCATCCTGACAAATCAGGCTTTAACCTGCCTATCAGCGAATTCACCGCCTATTCTGGAGTAGGGAAGGGACGGCGTTTCAGTTATGAGATTGAGGGATGTGTTTGGGGTTTCGGGTTGGAGTTGACCGGGGGAATCCAAAGCAAAGATCTGGGAGGCGATCACGGTCAAAGATGGAGCAGTTTTGGGGGCACTGAGCGGATGCAGCAACTCGCTGATATTCTAAAATCATGTGACAAGGCTCTAGCCAACAGAAAGGCCTTCGAGAAAAATGTCCCAGGGCTACGGGTCTCACTCTCAAAAAATGGCCTGATAGCAATCAGGAGCGGCTCCCTTCCAGATCCATTCATTGATGCGGAGATCCCCGGAAAGGAAGCCAAAGTCTTTGCGGAATCGCTTCAGTCGGTAGTGGATCTTGAACGCCTTGTGAATCAGGGTTTCAATCAGAAATAGTTTTCTTGAGCAACCTGTCCGCATGCCGGCGCGCTCCCTAATGTGCAAAAAGGTTCTTCTGCTCCGCGACATCTGTTAGGATTTCCACGGACTTGGACTGCAGCAGGCCCTTTCCAATCATGGTTTGACGCGCGCAGATCCAGAAGCCGGCCTGGGCGGCGGGGGCGAAGAGGAAGTGCCAGTGGTCGCCGATGCTGCCGTAGAGGAGGGTGCCGGTGCGGTTAGTTTCGACAAAGGTGATGAACTGCTCGTCCCAGCCAGTCCATTGCGAGGAACCTGCGCCGAACAGCTCCCGGATGATCAGTTCCACGTTGTCGGGATCGGCCACGCGCATGGTTCGGGCTGCGGTCATTCGTTGGTATTCTAGCGAGAGATCGAAGTCTTCCATGGCACTGAAAAGGGGAATGGCAAATCCAAGCCTTGTCAAGGAGTGGGCGGCTTTGGCGCAAATTGCTTTAGAAATCGCTGATAGATTGTTATGGATGGTGCATGGATCTGGACATTGAGGACGTGGTGGCGGGCGCGGTCGGTTCCGTGTTCGGGAGATTCATCCTGTTCCTGGTAGCGGTGTGGATTGGTTGCTCGGTGGGGGTGCTGGGCATCATCGCGGGCATGATGGTGGAAGAGGGAACATGGCTGCTTCATGGAAGAGTTTGGTTCTTGGTGAGTCCGCTGCTGCTTTTCAGCACGTGGCTGTTGCTGAACATCCCATTCCTGATATTTCAGGTCGTTCGTTTCATCCGGGGAGATGGAGATGGCTATGTGACCTGGGGGGCGGTGATCGCTGTCGAATCGCTGTTTGTGATGCTCGGCTGGGTGGGTGATTTTACCAATGAATGGCTAGCGAAGCTGACGGCGTGGGCAGTGTGGCTGGTCGCCCTAACAATGGCGGGAACCGGTATCTGGCTGGTCCGGCAGATGTTGATCAACAAGTGGGCACAGGAAATGGCAATGCTGCGCTCGGCAAATGCACAGAGACGAGCGGAGAAGGAGGCGGAGGAACGCAAGCGGATGAAGATGGAAGACGCAAGGTGATAGGAAGAGGGAATGTTGGTGAGGCGTCTCGCTCTGCATGGATTTTACCGGTTGAAATCCCGCGGGTGGTTGGCGATGGTGTCCGGATGAATTTCCAAGGTTTACTGATTCCCGTCGTGCTGGCCGTGATGGCGATGATCCCTGCCGCGGCGGCTGAGAAGAATCCGTATGAGTTAAAGGAAGGCGACATTGTATTCAGCAGTTCGCCTGAAGGCCAAGGGCAGGCGATCATCGATGCCACGAGCTCGCGCTACACGCATTGCGGCATCGTTTTCCAAGAGGACGGGAAACTGATGGTGCTGGAGGCGGTGGAGCCGGTGGGTGTGACGACGTTGGAGAAATTCATGGCGCGCTGCACTCCGGAAGCTTTCACCGCACGACGACTCAAGACTGCGGTAGCACCGGCATCCTATCAGAAAGCGCGCAACTGGGCTCAGGAACAAATCGGCATCCACTACGACGGGCAGTTCCGCTGGGACGACAAGAAGATGTATTGCTCGGAGCTGGTGTGGAAAACTTATGAGAAGGCCGGGGTGCGCTTGTGCGAGCCCAGCCGTTTCCGCGACTATCATTTAGACAAGCCCAGCGTGAAAAAAGTGATCGAAGAGAGGTATGGCAACGTGGACAAGGTTCCTCTCGATGAAAACGTGGTGGCACCGGGCGATATCGCTGCATCGGCCTTGTTGGTCGAGCCGCCGCGCAAGCCATAAAGGATGTGTGTTTTGGCTTTCCTAATGGATGAGAGGAAGCTTGCAAAACAAGATGGAGAAGCGTAATTTTCCGATCCCCAAAAAGGGTGGGAATTTGCACTTCAACCAAACTCCGACCATGAAAACTCCATCTATCACCGCAGTTTTGTTTACCACCGTTTTTCCGTTCGTCACCAGCAGTTGTCTGGCGCTGACGCCGTTCAGCGAAGATTTCACCGGCACTCGACTCGATAAGGCCAGTTGGTTGCCAGGCATCTACGGCGCGGGCGCGATCCTGCGGCAATCCGGCGGACGCTTGAATTTCCTGATGCCGGTCGCCAAGGCCAATGAAGTGGATGTCTGGATCGAACTCACCGCCAGCCAGCCGGGCTACAACGAGAACTGGCAGGCCATCGTCGATGTGGTCAACACCAACAGCCACCGCGGCGATTCTTCGCCAGGTCTCTGGATTTCCAATCACAACGATTCCAGAGACGTCGTTTATCTGGAGTTCGCCGGCAAAGGATTGAAGGGGGGATTCGACGCGAGCTTCGTGGTGGATGGGCTTTACACAGCGGGTGAAGACTTCTTGGCAAATCCAAATGTCACGAAGGGCAGCATCCGGATCTCCTTCAACAAGGCCACCAAGATCCTGACGTTCTGGTATGACAAGACCGGTTCCGCCGATGGCTACAAGTGGACCAGGCTTGGCACCTTCGCGACCAACGGCGTGGGTGGCGATCGTCGCGGAGACTGGCAAATGAATGATGAAACCGGGAGGTTTGTCATCAAACTCGCCGGTTATGTGGAAAACAAGGTCGTCTCCCAAGGAACCGAATCGATGGACAATTTCGTCCTGAAGGCGCTGAAGTGACCGTTATCGAAACGGGAGCGGATCTCTAACAAATGATCGGGCGGCCTGTTGGATTCATGTCGTCAAACGGGTGGCGAAAGTGTAAGCCTTCGTGGCAGCACCATGGAGTTACTCATCATTCTGGTCATTCTCGCCGAAGTCTGGCTCTTCGCCAAACTGAGCACCGCCCGCAAGGACATGGTCGGGATGCGCGAAGACATGATGCGACTGCTCGGGAGTTTCAAGAAGCTGCAGGAAGAAGTGAGGGAGATGAAAGCGCCGCTGCCGGCTTCTCCGGAACCGCGCGCTCATGAGGAAGCTGCGGTGGCGGCCGAGCCGGTGGACATCGATGGGTTTCTGAGGAAATTGGAATCAAAGAGAGGACCGGAAGCTCCCGTTCCGCCGCCGCTGCCACTGGTGGAGGAAACCACAGCCGAGTGGCAGGCACCGGCAACGCCGTTGCAGCCGGTGGAGGAGAAGGAACCGTTTTCGTTAGAGCGATTCATGGGAGTGAAGCTGTTCGCGTGGCTGGGCGGGGTGGCGATGTTCTTCGGGGTGATCTTTTTCGTGAAGTATGCTTTTGAGAGGAATCTGATCCCGCCGTCGCTGAGGGTGACGCTGGGATATGTGACGGGCATCGCTTTGTTAGGCGGCGGCTTGTGGTCGCACCGGCTGCCGCGCTACCGGGTGCTGGCGCAAGCGTTTTGCGCCACCGGCGTGCTGATCCTCTACGGGGTGACCTTCGC
Organism: Akkermansiaceae bacterium; assembly: GCA_031412525.1. Classification (GTDB taxonomy): domain Bacteria; phylum Verrucomicrobiota; class Verrucomicrobiia; order Verrucomicrobiales; family Akkermansiaceae; genus Luteolibacter. The sequence goes on from JANODE010000177.1 coordinate 26,477, forward strand.
GGCGCATGCGATCTATCATTTTCCAGCGTTCGGCACGGTTTCCACGCTGGTGATCATGGCATGTGTCACGGCCGCGGCGTTCATCATCGCGGTGAGGCTGGACGCGCTGGTGGTGGCGGTGCTGGGCATGCTGGGTGGATTTCTAACACCGGTACTGCTGTCCACCGGGCAGGACGAGGTGTTCGGGCTTTTCGGTTATATCGCGCTGTTGGACATCGGGCTGGTGGCGGTCTCGCGGAAGAAGCGCTGGGATTTCCTGACGAGCTCGGCGGCGGTAGGAACGGCGCTGATGCAGATCGGCTGGTTCGGGAAGTTTTTCGACGTGGGAAACTACGATCAAGGCATGAAGACGCTGGTGCCGATGGGGATACTGTTGTTTTTCATGACCTTGTTCCTGGTGGGTGGATGGATCGGAAAAAAAGGCCGGGAGATGGACAGCCACGCGGCGGGTGCGGTGCTGGGTCTGTCGGCGGTAGCCATGGGATTTGGATTTGTGATGCTGGGTTACCCGCAGGTGGCGGAGAGGCATTTTCTGTTGTACGGGTTTTTACTGCTCGTCCAGCTGCCGGTGATCGCGCTGGTGATGATCCGTCCGAACTTAGGCGTGGCGCAAGTGATCGCGGCGGGTCTGGTGTTTCTCCATCTGGCAAGCTGGACGGTGCGCGAACTGACGCCGGAAAACCTGAATGGAATGCTGGTGGTCTATCTGATTTTCGGCGCGCTGCATGCGGTGGTGCCGGTGTTGTTAGCACGACGCCCGGATGCGATGTCGCCGCCATTGCCGTTGAAGGTAGGACCTTGGTTCGCGCCGTTGGTCGTCGTGCTGATGCTGTTGCCGGTGATCCAGCTCGAACCCGTGCCGATGGTAATCTGGGCGGCGATCCTGATGGCGGATTTGTTAGTGATTGGTCTGGCGCTGGCAACGGGTGCGGTGGCTTCCGTGCTGGTGTCGTTGTTGCTGACCATGGGAGTGGCGGCGATGTGGCTGTTGAAAGGACCACCGGCGGAGGATTCGCTGCTGCCGTTTTTGGGGGTGATCACCGGTTTCTCCCTGGTGTTTTCCGTGGCCGGGAAATTTCTATCAAAGGGAAATTCGGCAGCAGGACTTCTGCCGGTGGTTTCGGGTGTGGTGCCGTTCGGGATGTTGATCCTCGCGTTGTTGCGTCTGCCAGTGCCGGATCCGTCGCCGGTGTTCGGGGTGGCGTTGCTGATGTCCGGGCTGTTAGTGGGGCTGGCGATTTTTGGAAAACAGGGGCCGCTGGTGCTGGTTGCGTTAATCGGGACGCTGGCCGTGGAGGGGGTTTGGCACGCGCAGTATTTCCGGCAGGAATCGCCGATGTTGGCGCTGAGTTGGTATCTAGGATTTTACGCGGTGTTTCTGGTTTTCCCGTTTATTTTCCGGAAGGCCTTCACCGGTCAGGCTTTGCCGTGGATCGCGAGCGCTCTTTCGGGGGTGGGGCATTTCCTGCTGGTGCATGATTTGGTGAAACGAGCATTTCCGAATGAGATGATGGGCCTGCTGCCCGCGGCGTTCGCGGTGCCGGCGCTCGCTGCACTGGCGGTGGTAATCCGGTGGGGCGGGGAAATGGACGCGCAACGCCGCGGCCAGCTCGCGTGGTTCGGCGGGGTGGCATTGCTGTTCATCACACTGATTTTCCCGATCCAGTTCGACCGCCAATGGCTGACGGTGAGCTGGGCGATGGAAGGGGCGCTTCTGCTGTGGCTTTTCAGAAAGGTGCCGCATCCGGGGTTGCAGCTCACGGGGCTCGCGCTGCTGGCGATTTCCTTCATCCGGCTGACGCTCAATCCAGCGGTCTTCACCGACTATCCGCGCAGTGGAACGGCGATCCTGTACTGGCATCTGTATGCTTACGGGCTGGTGGCGATGGCGCAATTTTTCGGCGCTCACGGGTTCACCGATCCGGAGGGTCGGTGGAAGGCGTTGTCGCCGCGCGGAGTTTTGTTCGGACTGGGCGGCGTGCTGCTTTTCCTGCTACTAAACATCGAGATCGCGGACTATTTCACGGCATCCGGCGACCGATGCGTGGCATTCAGTTTCGGTGGGAATTTCGCTCGCGACATGACCTACAGCATCGCCTGGGGACTGTTCTCGCTCGGATTGCTGGGGATCGGCATTTGGCGGAAATCGAAACACGCGCGATTCGCGGCGATCGGCCTGCTCGTGGTCACGCTGCTCAAGGTATTCCTGCACGATCTGGCAAACATCGAGAGCATTTTCCGGATCGGCGCGCTGATCGGCGTGGCGGTGATCGCGTTTGTGGCGTCGTTCCTTTACCAGCGGTTTTTCGAGCGAACGGAGCCGTCGTGAGTCTCTGCGATGGCGTTCATTTCCCACCGCGGGCATTTTTAAAAACTTCCCGCGCACACAGCAATTAACTTGCAAATCCCCCGGCCGGACGCTTTCTTCCGCGCTCAACCTCCAACCTAGGACGGTCCGGCAAACGCTGGATCCATCCCCTACGACCATGGCCGATACAAAAGAAATCAACGTTAAAGACTATCAACTCCACGAAGGAGACACCGGCAGCGCCCCTTATCAAGTGGCCCTCCTCACCGCTCGGATCTTCCATCTGACGGACCACCTGAACATCCACAAGAAGGACTTCTCGTCCCGCCGTGGCCTTCTCACCTTGGTTTCCCAGCGCCGCAAGTTGCTGGATTACATCAAGAAGGGTTCCGAAGAAAAGTATCAGCAGATCATCGCTGGTCTTGGCCTCCGCCGCTAACCCAATTTCGCAAACGCAGCCACGGGAAGTTCCCGTGGCTGTTTTGCAAAGCGGTCCGGGCACACGAATCTTCCGCCCGGTTCGCCAGACATCTCAATCCGCAGCACGCCTATTTGCGTCCTGCGGAATTTGTCTGAAAACGATGAATGCCCGTTCTGCATCCCGCCGGACGGGCCGTACGCACTGAAAAAAGAAAAACAAAGAAGACTGATTATGAATATCCATACACTTACGGCCGACGTCGGAACCAACCCGATGACGTTCGAAACCGGCAAAATTGCCAAACTCGCCGATGGCGCCGTCACCGTCCGTTGCGGCGACACCATCATCCTTGTCACCGCCGTTTCCGCCACCAAGGTGAAATCTGGCCAGACCTGGTTCCCACTTTCCGTGGAATATAAGGAAAAAGCCACCGCTGCCGGCGTATTCCCCGGCGGCTACTTCAAGCGCGAAGGTCGCCCGACCGAAAAGGAAATCCTCACCTGCCGCATGACGGACCGCCCGCTGCGCCCGTTGTTCCCGAAAGGTTACCTCTACGAAACCCAGATCGTCGCCATCCTGCTCAGCGCCGATGGTGTGAATGACTCCGACATCCTCGCGATGAACGGTGCCTCCGCCGCCCTCTGCCTGTCCGACATCCCGTTCGCCGGCCCGATCGGTGCCGTGCGTGTCGGCCGCGTCGATGGAAAATTCCTCATCAACCCGACCCACGACGAGCGCGCTGACAGCGACCTCGACCTGATCTACGTCGGCGACAAGACCAACGTCATCATGATCGAAGGCCAAGCCGACGAAATCCCGGAGGACGAATTCATCAAGGCTCTGCATTTTGCTCAGGAAGCCGTCGCCAAGCTGGTGGCCGCTCAGGAAGAACTCGCGAAACTCGCTGGCAAGGAAAAGCGTTCCTACGATCTCACCGTCGCCAAGGAAAACCTACTCGAAATCGCCTACGAAATCGCAGGTGACCGCATCGAGTCCGCCATCTACGCACCTTCGAAAACCGAGCGTGCCAAGAAAGTCGGCGCACTCCGCGACGAAGTCGAAGCCGCCATCAAGGAGCGCGCTCCCGAGGCCACCGACTTCGATGTCGAGCAAGCTTTCGAATACCTTCAGAAGAAGGCATTCCGCATCTCCATCATGGACAAGGGCGTCCGCGCTGATGGCCGTTCCATCAACGACCTGCGCGTTCTCTACGGAGAAGTCGGCACCCTGCCACGCGTTCACGGTTCCGCCATTTTCTCCCGTGGAGAAACACAAGCCCTCGCCATCACCACCCTCGCACCAGCGGACGAAAAACAACATTTCGACAACTACGCCGGTGGCGAAGACGAGAAGCGCTTCATCCTCCACTACAACTTCCCTCCATTCTCCGTCGGCGAATGCGGACGCATGGG
>JANODE010000178.1:0-37495 GCA_031412525.1 Akkermansiaceae bacterium
GCCGATCCTCGGAATGCCTCCAACCACGTCTCGGCGCTGTTCAACCTCAAAACCGGCGACGACACGGTGCGCTTTTTCCGTGACGGATTTCTCGCCGCCCGGTCCGCTTCAGGCGGAACGCAGGTGGGCAACACGGCTACACTAACAACTGTCGCCGAGCCCGCCTCCGGCGAATTCGTCCGCGTCACCATCAGCCTTGCTGTTTCGGGCACCACACCCACTCTAACGGTTAAGATCGGCGATCTGCCCGCCGTCACCTCGGCCTTTTCCGCTGGCGATTGCGATTGGGTTCGCTCGCTGGTTCTCCTGCGCACCACCGACAGCAGCACCACCTCCGGGACCTCAGTGGAATTCAGTTCGCTGCTCGTGGGCGGTGCCGCTCCGGTTGCCCCGCCAACACCGGTGCTGCCCCCCGCACCCGGCGGCGATGGAAACCTGCTCACCGTCAATCCCGGCTTCGAGTCCGGCTCACTCAACAATTTTTCCGGTAGTTATAGTTTCACCGGTTGGACCGGTTCAAACGCCCTGTTTGCCAGCCATGCCATTGTCACCGGGTCGGTCGCGGCGGGAAACACGACTCAGGGCGTCAAGCGACTTCTCCAAAGCTGGGGCGGCACACTCATCACGGATGTGCTGTCCCGCCCGCCGGTTTCACCGGGACAGACCGTAGAGCTGAATTACGACCAGCGCTCGCTCATCCGGAATTTTCCAACAGAAAAACTCGGCACTCTGCGGTTCATCGAGTTCTTCGACTCCGCAGGCATCCGGATCAAGCAGGTGTGGGGTACGAAAAATGACTACAAAGTGCAGTATCTCACCAAGGACATCTGGGAAACCATCACGCTGAGAGCCGTGGCTCCGGCCAATGCGGCCTATGTGGGAGTGCGGGTGGAGGCTTCAGCCGGACGATTTGTTAGCAACGAGGAGAACTACACGCAGGACCGCCACGTCGAATTCGACAATTTCCGGCTAACAGTAATTCCCGAAATTTCGGATAAACTCGGCTGGAGGCGTGCGCCGCGTCTGGTTGAACCCGGCCGGACCGCAGCGCTCCGGCTGAACCACGCCGCACCGGCTGCCCGGGCACTTCGCGCCTCGTTGCTGGATGCCGGAGGAACCGAACAGGCATCCGCTCAGATCACTGTTGCGGCAGGTCGTTTTCGCGGAACACCTCTCACAGTTTCCATCCCCGCCAGCCTGCCCGATGGTATCTATTCATGGCGTCTCCAACTGCTCCCCGCTTCGGGCACAGGTGCCTCGTTGGTCACCCGCATCATTCCCGGCGTCGTGATGGATCAATCCGTCGCGGCACCGACATTGAATGCCACGGATTTCCGCGCAGACCATAGCCGCATCCGCTATATGGGCCGCATTGAGGAACTGGCTAACGGTTCACGCTGGCTGCACTGGTTCGGGTCCGAGGTTTTCGCGAGGTTTTCCGGGACATCCCTGACCCTGAACGGAATTGTTAGCGACGACAGCTTCGGTGGTTATGGCCCGTGGAGCATCCGCGTGGTGGTGGACGAAAACTTCGATGCTCCTCTAACGGTCGCGATGCCGCTGAACGGCAACGCCTTCTCCCTGCCCCTCGTGACGGGCCTGCCAGATGGCATCCACACCGTCCGCATCTTCAAAGGCACCGAGTCAAACCTGCGGCTCCGTGTTGACTCGCTGCGTGTCAATCCCGGTCGCGGCCTGCTGCTCCCCGAACCCGCCTCCCCGAGAAAACTTGAAACATTCGGTGATTCAGTAACCAGCGGTAGCTCGGCGGCGTTCCAAGGGCTTTTCGGCTACGGACCCCTTCTCGGCCGCGAGCTGGATGCCCAGAATCACATGGTCAGCAAAGGCGGCACCGGCGTGGCGGCGAGCTTCTCCGGGTTAGCATTGTTAGGTTCCTATTATGACAATCTTGCGTTCCCTAACGCCTTCAGCGGCAGCAACAGCAGCCCGGGTTCGGCATGGGATTTCTCTCGCTACACCCCGGACCTGGTGGTTATCGGCATCGGCCACAATGACCAGTTCAACGGCGGCGGCGGCAGCAATTTCACCAACAAATACGCCGAGTTCAAGGGGCTGGTGCGCACCGCCTATCCGGGTGTGAAAATCATCAGTGCCAACACCCTGATCAGCGCCAGTCTCGGTCATTTCCAAAGCGCCACTGATCCGCTGACCTCATCCGATCCGAACCACCTCTTCGCCTTCCAGCCGAACACCTGGAACGACAGCAACTCCGCCCATCCGCCCACCGATGGCCACATTGCACAGATCATCGGAGACGAGCGCCGGTACTCACTTGCCGACGTGGTCGAGGATCTAGCAGGATGGGGACTTGATGCGCCGGTTTCGGTTTACGAGCAATGGTATCTGGCAGAATTCAACGCAACCCAGATCAGCCAGGGCCTCCATCTGCCAACAGCGGACGCGGATTTGGATGGCGCATCCAACTTCCTGGAATTCGCACTTGGCGGAAATCCTAACACTCCCGCGTCCGCTCCTACTCTGGCCAGTTCGCCCGGAACTCCCGGCACGCTCAACCTCACGTTCTTCCGCGCCCGCGCCGGACTCGACTACATTGTCGAGCGCAGCACCAACCTCACGACCTGGTCGCCCCTCTTCACCAACCCCGGCATCAGCGGCGGCGTGGTGCAGGTCAACGACACCATCGTCACCGGAGAGCCTCGTTTCTATCGGCTGCGTGCGACGGAGCCCTGATCCTTACTAACAATGCCTGAACTTCCATCGACCCATCTCTACTTCGGCGGCGACTACAATCCCGAACAATGGCCGGAATCCGTCTGGCTCGATGACATGCGCCTGATGAGGGAAGCGGGGGTGAACCTCGTTTCCATCGGTATCTTTTCCTGGGCAAAACTCCAAAGCGCACCCGGCATTTTTCACCTCGAGTGGCTGGACCGGTTGATGGATTTGTTAGCGAAAAACGGTATCCAGGCTGATCTCGCCACCGCCACGGCATCGCCGCCGCCGTGGTTGATCAAACTTCATCCGGAAATCCTGCCCACGCTGGAAAACGGCACGCGCTGGTCGCAGGGATCACGGCAGCATTACAACCCCAGCAGCAGTGCCTATCGGGATGCCTGCGTGGAACTCGTCACCGCGCTCGCCGCCCGCTACAAGGACCATCCGGCCCTCGCGATGTGGCATATCAATAACGAATACGCCTGCCACGTACCCGCCGATTATGGCGATGAAACGGCCGCCGCCTTCCGCGAGTGGTTGAAGGCGCGGTATGGTTCGTTAGACACGCTCAACGATTCCTGGGGCACCGCGTTCTGGAGCCAGCATTATTACGAGTGGGATGAAATCCTGCCGCCCCGCGCCGCGCCGACCTTTCTGAATCCCGGCCAGAGCCTCGATTTCCAGCGGTTCTCCAGTGATGCGCTGCTGGAGTGCTGCCTCATCGAAGCCCGCATCCTGCGCGAGATCTCTCCTGACAAACCCATCACCACCAACTTCATGGAATGGGTGAAGGCGCTCGACTATCGGAAGTGGGCGAAGGCCATAGACTTCGCCTGCCTCGACATCTATCCGGAACCCACCGGGTCCAACCGACCACTCGCGCAGAATGCCGACATGACCCGCTCATGGCTAAATGGCAAACCGTGGCTCATCATGGAACAGGTCACCACCCACGTGAACTGGCGCGATCAAAATGCCACCAAAGCCCCCGGCCTGATGCGGCTGTGGAGCTATCAGTCCATCGCCCGCGGCGCGGACGGCATCTGCTTCTTCCAATGGCGGCAGGCACGCGCCGGAGCGGAGAAATTCCACGGCTCGATGGTCGGCCACGGCGATCCGGCGACGCAGCGTTGTTTTCAGGAGGTAAAACAACTCGGCAACGAACTTTCCAAACTATCAGAAATCGCCGGCTCTCGCTTCATGGCAGACGCCGCCATCTACTTCGATCAGGAAAACTGGTGGGCCCTCGAGCTTCCGAGCAAGCCGAACAACAGTCTCAAATACAACCGCGCGGTGGAGAACTTCTACACCGCCCTCCTCAACCGGAACATCGCCACCGACTTCGCGTTCGGCGACAGCGATCTCTCGCGCTACAAGCTGCTCATCGTTCCCACGCTCTATCTGGTCAAACCCGGCGTCGCAGAACAACTCGAAGCCTACGTTGCCGCCGGAGGGATCGCCGTTTTCACCTACTTCAGCGGCATCGTCGACGAAGCGGACCGGGTGCTGCTAGGCGGTTACCCCGCACCGTTCAGGAAACTGCTAGGCCTGACTGTCGAGGAATGGGCCGTGCCGCCCGATGAACGGACCTCCACCATTTCAAGCACCGTCGAAGGTTTCGCGAAAGATTACACGTCGTCCTTCTGGGCCGAAGTCATCCGCCCGGAAGGCGCGGAAACCATCGCCGTTTTCGACGACGACTACTACGCCGGACTTCCTGCCGTAACGCGCCATCGTTCAGGCAAGGGCGAGGCCTGGTATCTCGGCACCGAGCTCGAGCCCACGTTCTACGACGACCTCATCCGCCACCTCGCGGAAAAAACCGGTGTGCGCCCACCCCTGGATGTTCCGCAAGGCGTCGAGGTCATCCGCCGCCGTGGCGAGGGGAAGGATTTCCTTTTCCTCCTCAACCACAGTGAGGAGACTGCCACAGTTGATCTAACTGGCGTCCACGGACAGGAATTGCTCACCGGCCGGACAGCTGCCGGTTCATGGTCCCTGCCCGCGCGCGGAGTCGCCATCCTTTCTATTTCCGCCCACTGATTCAAATGCAACGCCGTCATTTCATCACCACGCTGGCCGCCACCATCGCCGCCACCCTGCCAGCACCCGCGGCGGGCGCGCCCAAGCGGCGTATCCTGCTTCGTTCGTCATGGCAGACCGTGAACATCGGCGACATCGGCCACACGCCGGGTGCCTTGCGTTTGCTTGAAAAGCATCTGCCCGACGTGGAAATCACCCTCTGGCCCAGCAGCGTGGACCGCGGCGTGCGGGAGTTGTTGCTCGCGGCATTTCCCAAATTGCGGATCGTCGAGGGCGATGTGGATGACGACCTCAAGCCCACCACCCCGGCCCTAACGGAAGCCTTCGCCCAATGCGACCTGCTGGTCCACGGCTCCGGCCCGAATCTCATGTCCTGGCGGCATCTCGACGCCTGGCGCAAGATCGGCAAGCCCTATGGAATTTTCGGCATCACTTTCGATCCCCTCGGCGGCGGCAAGGGCGGAGATTGGGAAGGAGGCACACTGGATGAGCGGTCCGCGAAAATAGCGGTATTGCCATTGAACAACATCAAGGTGGCGGAACGACCGGTCTTCGAGGATGCCTCATTCATTTTCCTGCGGGACACGCTCACCATGGCCTATCTCCGCCGTCAACTCCCGAACCTGCGCCACACCGCCTTCGGACCAGACGCCACTTTCGCCTGCGATCTCCGCGACGATGCGAAGGCGGACGCCTGGATGAAGGCTAACGGACTTGAGGACAAAAAATTCATCTGCGTCATCCCGCGGTTGCGCTGGACGCCCTATCACACGATGGATGGCAAGGCCGCCACCGAAGCGGACAAGATCAAGGACGCCGTGAATGCCAGAACCCGCGCGGCCGATCATGCGGGCCTGCGCGAGATGATCATCCGCTGGGTTCGCGAAACGGGGATGAAGGCCGTCGTTTGTCCGGAGATGACCTATCAGGTTCAGTTAGGAAAGGAAGAACTCATCGATCCGCTGCCGGACGATGTGAAATCCCACCTCGTCTGGCGCAAGACCTACTGGCTCAACGACGAGGCCACCTCGGTCTATCGGAAGGCCTCCGCCGTGGTCAGTCTTGAAAACCACTCACCCATTCTTGCGCTGGCACAAGGCACGCCGATTCTATTCGTTCGCCAGCCCACCGACACCATCAAGGGCCAGATGTGGAGGGATCTGGAAGTCGGAGACTGGTTCCTCGAAGTTGATGATGCCAGCGGCGATGCCCTCTGGTCGCGTCTCTCTGCCATTCACGCCGACCCAGTCAAAGCCGTGGCGAAGGCCCGCGCCATCCATCAGCGGGCACTGGACCTCGGTCGCACCATGGTCGAAGTCACTTCACAGAATTTGAAATCATGAAAACCCTGCTCACCGCTGTCGCATTGTTTCTATCAGCTCTTCCACTGGCCGCCCAGAGTCCTCAGGGCGACAAGGTGGATTTGGCCAAAGCCAACCAGCCTGACACCCTCAAGGTGCTGTTTGTGGGTAACAGTTATACCTTCATGTGGGACGTGCCGGGCCAGCTCCAGGCGATGGCGGCGAAGGGCCCTCTGAAAAAAAAGCTCTACGTCCACGCGCTCACCTGGGGTGGCCAGACATTGGACTTCTATTGGCGTCAGATTGAGAAAAAAGCCCCCACCGGCAACGTCGAAAATCTGTTGGACGCGGTCAAATGGGACGTCGTGGTGCTGCAACGCTGGGCAAATGACAAGGTGGAGGAAGTGGTCCCTAAATTCGCCGAACTCATCAAATCCAAGAACCCGGAATCAAAGATCCTGCTCTACGCGTGGGGCGGGGCCGATAAGATGGATCAGGAAGCCAAGCCACCGGAAAAAGTCATGGAATCGCATTTGAAAGCCGCCGAGCTAACAGGCGCCACCGTCGTCCCGGTCGCCTGGGCGTGGTATCAATTCCGCGTGAACCATCCCGGCGTGCAGGACGTGGCCGACGATGGCTGGCATCCTGGGAAAGTGCGTGCTTACATGACCGCCTCGGCGTTATACGCTACTTTGTTTCACGCGAGCCCGATCGGCGTTCCCTTCCGCCAATGGCAGACTTGGGCACCGCCGGAAGGCAAAGGCATGGGAAAGGTCACTGAAGAGGAAGCCGCCGATCTCCAGAAACTCGCCTGGGACGCGGTCGTCCGACATTCTAACGATCCCTTCTTCATTGAAATGCGAAAGAGCCTGAAACCAGTGCCGGTGCGGCCGGAATGATCCGCCAGCTGTGGATTTCCTTTTTCTTCCCTCCATTCCGGATGGCGGCATTCCGCTGCTTTTGGGTGGTGAAAAGGCGAACGGCATTTCCATACTGAGATTCCGCGAACTGCCTAACTGTGGATTCACATGATTTCCACGGCATACCGGGGGACGCAAATGTTCTTGCAGCAATAGAACATTTTGCTTTATTCCGGAATCGTTTAACCGATTCCTCCCCACCCCCGCCCCCATGCAAGCACACCCCTCTGGAACGCTCTGCCGTTCCATTTGCACCGCCGTTCCCAAGCAATCCGGCAGTATCGGTCGGATCCTAACCACCCTCGCAATCGCTGGCAGCCTCACCGCTGCCGGACGTGCCGATGAAACCCGAACCATATCGGGAACAGCCAACATCTACGGTGCCGGACACAGTTCACCTCCTCCGGCGGGATTCGGCGGATCAGGTGAACTACCACCGGTCGTCTCCTTCACCGCAGCGGTCGGACAGACTCTTGAAATTGTTTCCACAAGCGGTACCGTCACCCTCGATCAAGTCACCAACAACGCCGGACTCGGCCCGTCGGGTCCGGATGGCGGACCGTTCTACTCGCCCACCGATGTCACCTCGACGGGCGGACTCTCCGGCATCAAGTCCACTGTAACCGGGTTTCTAACAGGAGTGTTCCTTGATGATGCGGAGACGACCGGTGGAGGACCCGCCGTGCTGGATTTCACGAACTCCGGCTTGGGCACGAATTTCACCAGCCTGTCACCTTCTATCGGCCAGGTTTTCTTCATCGGCAATGGCCGCACCAGTGCGGGAGCCGTGCAGCGATTCCAGGTCCCGGCCACCGCCACCCGCCTTTTCCTGGGAATCGTCGATGCCGCGGACGGCGATAACGCGGCCGGTCCGCCGCAGGCTTACGGCGACAATGGCGGATCTTTCACCGCCACTGTGCGGATCGAACCGAAAATCACCCGTATCATCTATCACCGCAACGGCAACCTCATCCTGATGGACGCGGACGGCGGAAACAAACTGAACCTGACGTCCAACGCGTTTTTCACGGAAATCGCCGAGTTGAGCGCGGATGGGAAATTCGTCGCATTCCGGGGCACACGAGCGGCTCCCGGTGCCGGAGGATCCATCCTATCAGGAATCTGGGTGATGAAAGCGGAGGCCGTGAGCGCGGGGAATGTCCCGGTGCTGGTAAGCTCGAACCTCAACTACGGCTACAACCTTTCCTGGCATCCGGATGGACGCTACCTGGCGCTTGGCGAATACGTGACGTCGAGTCCGACCGTCACGGTGTTGCGTGTGCGCGATGCCGCGGGTGAGATCACGCCCGAGGGAGTCGCGAACCCAGCGGTTAGAATGCTGATCCGCAGCAGTGACTATTACTACTCCGGTGGCAATTTCAGTCCTGACGGGCGCTATCTTGCGGCCAGCAACAAAGCGAAGCAGATCTTCCTGTTGCGCGCCTTCAATGCCGCCGGCGAACTCACTCCCGAGAGCGTTGGTAACCCACTCGCAAAGGTCGGCGTGCTCGACCCATACAATCTGCCGGGAACACCGGAATGGAGCCCGGACGCGAGAAGCGTCGTCTTCCCGCAGATCACTCTGGATAGCGATTTCGCCAATCCGGTTTCAAGACTGGCCGTTTTACAGGTCCGCGATTCCTCGGGAAATCCAACGGCTGAAAACACCGGAAATCCACGGGTCAACTACACGCAGCCGGTCGCTGGAAATTACACCACGATTTCTCCGAGCTGGAGCGCCGACGGCAGCCGGATCGCCTTCGCCTGGGCCACCGACAACGTTTCCTTTTATAACACCTACACCATCCTGGCCAGTGGACCGGAGAACGCCTCCACCAATCCGAAGGTGCCGCTGACCAGCGATGCCGAGGGGGGGACTCTCACGCCCAGTTTCGCTTCCGCGAGAATCCTCGCCGGAGACACGGTCACGACCACGACCTACGGCGTCACCCTAACCGGTCTCACGAACAACCAGCTCATCCTGCCGAAAACCACCATCTCGCTAACAGCAAACATCAACCCGCTTCCATCCAGCGGAGTCACCATCACCAAGGTCCAGTTCTACGTGAACGGAAGTCCCGCAGGTGCCGCGGATACCACCGCACCCTATACCTACTCCAGCCTCCTTGAATCTGCCGGGGAACGGACCGTGACCGCCGTCGCGACCGACAGCCAGGGCGGCACCGTCAGCAGTGCGCCGTTGAATTTCATCGTCGCGTCCGCCGCTGCGGGCCAGATCGCCTTGCAAACGGAAATCCTGCCCGCGGGTGCGACATTCGCTCCGGGCCAACTGGTCACCTACCGGCTGCTCGCCACCAACACCAGCAAGACCGCTGTCGCAAAAGACGTGAAGCTCGTCGCTCCCGTCCCGCAACGGACAAAATATAACAAGTCCGTCGCTTATGACGAGAAGGGTTCCAGGATTTCTCCGAATCCCAAAGTCTCGGCGAATAAAAAAGAAGTGACGTTCGATCTCGGCAACATCCCTGTGGGAAAGACCCGCCGTGCCGAACTGATTGTCCGCGTTCCTTTTGACGCGGACGCTGGCGGTGACCCGGTCCGCAACAGCCGTTTCAACCTCACCGGCGTCGGCACGGGTAACAAGTCGTTCAGCGGAAACTTCGCCGTGGTTTCCCGCACCATCGCAGGCTCGCCTCCGGCCAACTCGCCACGGCTGAGCATGATCAAAACCATCGTCGATCTGGCGAATGATAAAAACGACGAGCTGGACATGATCGACGATCCCAAACTCGGTTCGATCCCCGGTGCCGCACCGGGGGACGTTCTGAGCTTCGTTCTGGTGGTTTCCAACTACGGCGGACTTTCCGCGGAAAGGGTTTCCATCACCGATCGCGTGCCGGCCGGCTGCAAGCTGGTTCCCAAAAGCGTGCGGGTGAATGACGTGAGCGCCGGTGCCCTGCTGACGGTCGTTGGCCGCACCCTGAATTTCCAGCTCGGCGATCTGGCAGCCAACAAGTTCGCGGTCATCTCCTATCAGCTCCAGGTTCTCACCTCCGGTGCCGACGCGCCCGCACCTGGGAAAACGCTGTACTCGGTCGGTGCCGAAGTGGGAGCGATGAACCTCGAACGGCGCACGGACAGCGCGCCCGAGCGGTTGCCCATCCGAATCGAGGAACCCATTGAGGTGCAGGTGGAGCACATCGCGAGCACCGGTGATGCGGAAGTGGGAAAATCAACCACCTATGTTCTCAAATACCGCAATGAAGGCAACCGGATCGCCCGCAACGTGAGGATCGTCAATCCGATGCCACCCGGCACCAAGTATCGCCCCAAATCGGCTGTAATCGAAAACGAGAAGAAGGGCTCGCAAGATGTCGACGACTCGAAAGCCAACACGGCGGTGGTTTTCAAACTAGGCGACATTCCTCCCGAAAAAGAAGGACAGGCGGAGCTCACCGTCGACGTTCAGAAATCCGTCCTCGACCTCGCTGTTCCCGAAGTGGTCAACCGTCCCTACCAGGCCAGCGGCGACGCGGCGGCGAGTGCGCCGCCGGGTAGCGCGGAGCCCGCCAAGGCAGGAACCAAAGGCTACATTCGCGAGGATCGCAATCCGGTCTCCGACCCGTCGATCCCCCGTCTTTTCATCGCCCGCATCGCTCCTCAGTCCGTCCAGCGGGGTGACCTCTTCACCTATCAGATCATCCTCGGCAACACCTCGGCTCTCGAGGTCGGCGGAGTCGGAGGGATTTCATTCCAGATTCCCGAGGGAGCGGAATACCAGTCATCCAGCGCAGGCGTTCCAACGGTTTCCGGCGGGAAAAAAGCCTTCTTCGCAGGGTTCCATCATTTCACCGGCAGCACCGACATCAAGTTTCCCGCGCATTCGGCGAAGTCCATCACCGTCCTGCTAAAAGCCACCGGCTCGGTCGGCCAGCCCATCACGGAATCCACCTGCATCGCCTACTCGAAAAAAACCAGGGAAATCTTCGCCCCGACCGCCACCACGCTGATCATTGAAGGCAACGCGTCCTCATCTACCAACCAGATCCAGATCGCAAGCGCCCAGATCGGCGAGTTCTGCGTCGACGCCTCGATCGCTCATCTCGACGACCGGGTGGCAAAGTTGATTGGTAAGATCAACGATGATTCCATCACCACCAGCATCGGCGGCACCAGCTTCCTGCAAATGACCAACGGCTCGACACTGGTTCCCCTGCTAGGCAACGACCAGATCCTGGCCATTGGACCCGCCTCCTTGATCGGCAACGATGGCTCCACACTCATCGGCAACGACGGCAGCACCCTTGTCGCCGCCGGAGGCGGAAACCTGATCACGTTCAACGGTCTCATTGGCAATGATGGCTCCACCCTGGTCGGGCAGGACGGATCAACCATCTTGTCCAAGATTCGAACCAACGCCGTCGGCAACCTCATCTCCAACGGCGCTACCAACCTCGTCGCGGCAGGTGGAGGAAATCTCGTGGGTAACGACGGGGCATCATTGATCGGCAACGATGGATCCACTTTTGCGAGCATCGCCAGTTACCTGGTTGGGCCCAACCCCGCCTTCTTGGTCGCCGCCGGTGGCGGAAATTTCCTCGGAGAAAAAGGCGTCGGCCTGCTTACGACCAAGGGTGCCACCGCGGAGGTTCCCAATTTCGAAGCCTTGGTCGCCGCAGGCGGTGGCAACTTGGTCGCGGCGGGCGGGGGCAACCTCGTTGGAAACGACGGCGCCAGCGTCGTCTCACGCGACAGTTCGGTGGCCGTCTCATTCAGCGTCAACGGCTCCACCGTCATCGGCGGCGGCGGCAGTCCACTGGTGGCCGCCGGGGGAGGAAACTAGAAGGTCCCACCTGATAGGGAACCGATCTATATGGAAATCTTGACAAAGGGATAGCCCTTCAGACATGGGACGCGGCGGCCCAGCATTCGAACGGTCCCTTTTTCATGCAAATAAGGAAGATCCTGAAGCCCGGGGCCGTTCAAAGCGGATGACTCCGCCAACCAGGAAAATCCGCATGAAACCGGCCGCAGCGTTTCTCGGATCCTTTCTGTTGTTGGCCTTTCCGATCGCCGCCGGCGCTGCGGAAACTCCCTCCGCCTTGGAGATCGAATCACGATTGGGCGCCCTCGGTCCCGCACCGCGGCTGTTCGCTTCCGCAGACGATTGGGCGGCTTTGCCGGGGCGGTTGAAGACGGACCCGGTTGCGGCGGCGATTTACCGCGAGACGCAACGCCGGGCAGATGCGCTGCTTGCCGGGCCTCTGCTAGAGCATACGAAGGAAGGAAGACGCCGTCTTGGTTCCGCGCGGGTTTTTCAAGGACGCATCTTCGATCTGGCGACCGTGGCCAGAGTCGAAAAGTCCGCCCGGCATGCGGCACGCGCCCGCATCGAACTGCTGGCGGCCGCCTCTCTACCCGATTGGGGGCCGAATCATTTCCTCGACGTCGCGGAGTATTCGCTCGGCGTTGCGGTAGGGCTCGACTGGCTGCACGACGATCTAACTCCCGCCGACCGCGACACGCTGGCAAAGGCGCTGATTGATCGGGCCATTCGTCCCACATTTAAAGCCGGTTCCCCGTCCATGTCATGGCTGGGTGGGAAAAACAACTGGACGCAGGTCTGTCATGCCGGACTGACCGCGGCCGCGCTGGCCGTGTCCGACCGCGATCCGGAATTGGCCGCGCGCACCGTTGCCCGCGCCATTCGCGAGCAGGCCGGCCCCAACGCCGCTTATGCACCCGATGGAGTCTATCCGGAGGGCCCGATGTATTGGGAGTACGGCACGACTTTCGAAGTGATCCTCATCTCGCTGCTAGAGCACTCGTTCCGGACGGATTTCGGACTGGCCGGGTTTCCCGGATTTCTGGAGAGCACGGATTTCCTGAAACAAGTGGCTGGGCCCGGAGGAACGTTTTTCAACTTCGCCGACTGCCGCGAATCCAGACTGGACGGACCCGTGCTGCATTGGTTCGCCGCACGCCGGCGCGAACCCGGAATCGCCAGTCCCGAGCTGCGTCGGTTAGATCGCGAAAGTGGATCCATCACCGGTCGCCACGACGCTCTCGCACTTTGGTGGCGCGAGCCGCAGGAAACAGCCGCCACCCGTGTGCTGCCGACTAGCTGGCTTGGCCGCGGCGAGAATCCGATCGCCATTTTCCGAACCGCTTGGGATGATCCTCGCGCGACGTTTCTGGCCATCAAGGGTGGTTCGCCATCCTCTCCGCATGCCCACATGGATTCTGGAAGTTTTGTATTCGAAAGCAAAGGCGTGCGCTGGGCCGTCGATCCCGGCATGCAGGATTATAACAGCCTTGAGACGGCCGGAGTGAATCTCTGGGACGGCAGCCAGGACGGGGAACGCTGGGGAGTTTTCCGGCTGGGTCCGGAAGCGCACAACGTCTTGAGATTCGACGGAGGCCGCCAGATCGTGCGGGGAAATGGAACGTTCTCCGCGTTCGATGCCGCGACGACTTCCGCTACGCTGGATCTATCACAACTCTATCCGGTGAAGGCCGTCAGCCGCCGCGTCCGACTTCTGCCAAACGGATCTGCGGAGTGGGAAGACCAGTGGACGACGGGGGCTGACAAACCGGTTGAGGTCGCGTGGCAGTGGCTCACCCGCGCGGAGGTGGAACCCATGCCGGATGGCGTGACGCTGCGGCAGGATGGAGAAACCCTCCGACTCCGGATGACCAGCCCCACAAAATGGTCGCTCACCTTCGAGGACACGGCAAAGTTGCTCACCCCTACCGACTCTCCGAATCCTGCGCTCAAGCGAATCGTCGTTCGCCTCACCACTCTGCCCGGCGAGCAGGGTTCGCTGCGCGTGACCGTGGTTCCCTAACGATTTTTCAACGGGTCGCCTGCGTGACCGGCGGGATCTCCACCGAGGTAGCGGACCAGCCGGTTTTTTCCGCGATGGCTGCGCTGAGTTTCGCCGCCATGATGGCGTGGGTGCGCAGGCTGGGATGCCATTGCCCACCGATGCCATCCTCCATGCGCTGCCCCCCGAAATAAAGCGTGTGGATGCGATCGTCGTTGAGTGATTTGACAAGTGCGTCGGTCCAGAGTTTCAGACTCGCCATGGCCGGGCCGTTTAGCATCGGGCCATTCGTGCAGAAAATGTGCGCCTTGGGATAGCTGCTTCGCACGCGGGCGAGAAACTCTCGGTAGTCCTTAGTCCAGACCGCTTCGTCCGGCGGCTTTGGCAGGAAGTCGTTGGTGCCCAAATTGATGACCACGACGGCGGGTTGAATGGAGTCGTTCCATTTACTGTTAGAGCGATCCGGCAGGGCGCGGCCCCAGCGGTCAGGCAGCGTCGGAGTGTTGGATGAACCTTTGGTGAGACGGATGCCGGACCATGCCTCGACCAGCGGCCGGGCACCCAGCGCACGGGCCGTTAGAAATGGATAGGCACGGGTGACGTTCTCCGTCGCGGTTTCGAGCGGAATGTTTTGATTCGGTGCCTCATTTCCGTGGCCGGCAGTGATCGAGTCTCCGATGAATTCGATCCAGCGTTCCGGTTTGCCGGGTGGCGGCACGAGATCGGCATCCGCTGCCAGTTCCAATCCTGCGAAGCGGCTTTCCCCGAACAGAGGCTGGTTGAGGCGGATCACTTCGACGATCACCGGCATTGGAATGGCTGGAGGCACGTTGATTTCAAATGAAGTGGAGTCCTTTTTCCCCTGCCAGATTCCACTATCAGCTCCATTGAGACGCAGTCCGTAGCGCACGCTGGCTCCTGCCAGGGTGACCTTTGCCTGGCGCGACTTGAGCTGGAAACGGATGGTGGAACCGCTCCAACTAAAAGCCGCCTCGCCCGCCGTGCTCTGGTCGAACCGCCCCAGAAGCTGGATGCGAGCGTCATTCGGAGGGATTCGCACCGAACCAAGGCCGGTTTCAATCACTGATAGAAAACAAAGCAATGCCGCTGCGGAGCGTCTGAAGGTCATGCTCAGAAAGTATGCCAAACGAACTCGGTGGCGACCAGCACTTGATGAAAACCGTTGTATCTCAAAACGGGAATGGATGACTGCCATACCCTGTTTTCCTCCCCGGCCACCAGAAAATTCGGGACAAGCCCAGAAGAGCCGTTATCCAATGACGACTTTTTTCGTGCCGGTATGCACCATCTTGATCTGATCCTCACGCTAACTGGCGTCTTCACCGCCGCGCTGATTTCAGGTTACCCGGCACACCGGCTCGGCTTGTCGCCCATCGTCGGTTACCTGTTCGCGGGCATCGTGGTCAGTTCAAACACGCGAGCCATGCAGCGGATGAAGGGCTGGCGAAGCAAATGGCAGAAGTCGGTGTGATTTTGCTGATGTTCGGGATGGGCCTGCATTTCCATTTCAAGGAGCTCCTCGCGGTGAGGCGGATCGCCATTCCCGATGAGCATCCGGCTGCCGACGACCCAGCGCAGTGGGCCGTCATCGTCGGCAACCCGGAGCCACCGCCGTGTTCTCCGGCGAGGGCGAGGTGGCGCTCTCGATCACCGAAAAAATCCTCGATGCTTTCGGTGCCACCCGCGAGCAGATCGACCGCGAGCGCGAGAGAATCCGCACGGATCTTTTCAGCGGCGAGGAGCAGCGGATCGATATTCCGGTTTCCTAACATCCCTCACGGGGTGGCTGGACATTTCCGGCACGATTTGAAATCAGGACATGGCGCGGTCGGGAGATATCTTGACAAAATGAAGCAAAATACTGCACATGGGCTCATAGGACTGTGTTTAGTCCCAACTTGAGCCATCCTCATGAAAACCCTAGCCAAACCCTCCCGGCCCGAAAACCGCCACATCCTTTTCGCTCTTGGATTCCTCGCCGTCCCTCTCGCGCAAGCGGGAACGACGCCCCAGGTCTCCATCCTAACTGGAGCCGGTCCCGGTGGCGGGCCGAACGTGAAACGCTTCGATTTCCAGGCTCTCCAGGCGGCATTCCATCCGCGGGCCTATCCGGGCGACGCATCCGGCGGCAGCACTACCCTGCCCGGCTCGTCGATCGCCATCGATGAGCCAGGTGTTCATCTGGCGATCGCTGATTTGGACAACGACGGCCGTGCCGACCTCCTGACCAGCACCCTCGTCGCAGGACCAGGAGGAGGGCCGCATGTGCGTTTCTACAAGCAGCCGACCGGCGGAACCGGGGTGCCTCCCGCCCTCGCAGAGCCGTTTGGCGGATTTACCATCCCTGCCTCAGCACAGAAGCAACATTACACCGCTGTCGGGACGTTTTCCGACGGCACTTCCCGGATCATCACGGGGGCCGGAGCGGGCGGCGGGCCACATGTTAAAATCTTCAGCCCGGCAGGTTCGGAGCTGGCCTCCTTCGCACCCTACGGCGAGACTTTCTCAGGCGGAATCCGTGTGGCAGCGGGCGATGTGGATGGAGATGGTGCGCCGGACATCATCACCGCGGCAGCCGGTGGCGGCGGCCCGCATGTCAAGGTTTTCAGTGGCAATGGTTATGCCGAGTTGCACTCCTTCGCCCCGTTCCCCGTATTCCCTGCGGGAGGGATCAACGTGGCGGCCGGCGACCTTGATGGCGACGGCAAGGCGGACATCGTCGTGTCGCCAGGATCGGGTGGTCCCCATGTGAAAGTCTTCAAAGGCTCGGATTTCGTTTCCGGTCTCCCGCCCGTGGGAATTGATTATTATCCTTTCGGCGGCCTGTCCACCGGCGGCGTCCGCGTAGCCGTGGGCGATGTGGATGGTGACGGCCTCGACGACCTGTTCGCAGCCAGCGGTTACAACAGCCGCCGCCGGGTGGAAGTTCTGAAAAGCAACAAGCAGGGTGATCCCAATGCGAACCGCGAGATCTGGACCTGGACCGGCAGCGAGTCTGTCACCGAGGGCGACCCGTATGAAATCGCAGTCGGCGACCTCGACGGCGATGGCAAGGCGGAGATCGTCACCGGCGGCAAGGCCGCGCGTGCGCTCGTCTGGTCGCCGCGCTCGAACGCGACCCTTGATTTCGATGCCTACCCCGCGCCATTCGCAGGTGGGGTTACCGTTGCCAGCGGCGATGTGAACGGAGACGGCACGGCGGACCTGATCACGGGCACCGGCTCGATCGCCCCGCATGTGAAAGTATTCGACGGACGTACCGGAGCGGAGATCCGCTCGTTTTTCGCCTATCCGGGATTCGCGGGCGGAGTGAACGTGGCCTCGGGCGACTTGAACGGCGACGGTGTGTTCGACATCATCACCGGTGCCGGTGCGGGTGGATCACCCCATGTGAAAGTCTTCGACGGCCTGACGGGCGCTGAATTACGCAGCTTCTTTTCTTTCGATCAGGGCTTCACCGGGGGAGTGAACGTCGCTTCCGGGGATCTGGATGGTGACGGGCGGGCGGAAATCATCACCGGCGCCGGACCCGGAGCAGGGCCTCACGTCAAGGTCTTCGATGGAGCCACTGGCCTCGTGGAGCTGGATTTTTTCGCCTTTGATCCGACCTATACCGGTGGAGTCTTTGTCGGCGCGGATTCCGTGTCAGGGCTGCTTCTGCCGGCGGTTCAGAAAAGATTCTCCGCCTCCCGGATGGTCGGCGGCGGTCCCGGTGGTGGGCCGCATGTGAAGGTCTTCGACGGCGTAACAGGCGCGGAACTCGCGGCCCTCTCGCCATTTGGCAGTGATTTCATCGGCGGCATCACGGTCAGCTCCGGTGATGTCGATGGCGATGGCGTGCCCGAGTTGCTCGCCGGTGCCTCGCCCGTCGGAAGTGGACCCACCGTGGTCGGGCTGGATCGTGAAACCCAGGCCGTCGAGTTTCGCCACCGCCTGACCGTCACGAGGACCACCGGACGGGACCTCGATCCGGGAGCTCCGCCGTTTTTCGCCGCGGCCTCCCGCCCGCAGCGTGCTACGGTGATCCATCCGCCCGTGCGCGTGGCTGAGGGAATCCGCTTCACCGCGAGCGGCACGCCCGGCACCTGGCTGGATTTTGAAACCAGCGACGATCTGCTCAACTGGCTGCCCTATTCCTCGGACTACATTCCCGACGCGGCTAACACCCAAATCGGCCAGGTGCTGCCCATCATCCAGAAAGCCCGTTTCGTCAGGGCGGCTTCGAAGTAGAGGATTGCTCCTCCCATGACACGCTCTCGACCTATTTGCTCCAATCGTTCGTGCGCAGCCGGTCTGAGCCGGAGTTTGGCAATTCTCGTCCTTCCCTGGCTCAGTGCTGCACAGGCGGCTAACATCTGGGACGGTGGCGCGGGCGATGGGCTCTGGGCGACGGCAACGAACTGGGATGATGATGCGCTGCCCACCGGCAATCCCGTTTTCCCCGCCGCCGCGCCGGACAAACAAGTGAACCTCGGCGGCGACCGCTATCACGAGCGGGTGATTCTGCAGGGTGGATTCCGGCTTTTCGGGGGCCGCATGGTGGTTTTCGGAGGTGGGGCGAATGCCGAGATCGAGAGCGCGGGAGACAATACCTTCGACGCGGATTACGGCACCGAAGTTTGGGGAAACAGCGTGAAGCTGATTCAGAATTCGGGGGGAACACTACTGTTGAACGGATCCTCGACGGGTTTCCAAAAAAGCATCGAACTGCGCTCGCATGGCACGATTGTAATTTCGGGAAATGTCGCGCCGGGCGGCGGCGAGGCTTTTTACAAGACCGGCAGCGGGATCACCCGCTTCACCCCGGTGGCCACCCTCCAAGGTGCGCCCGGCGGACGATTTCTATCCGCAGGGACGCTGCTCTTCAATGGCACGGCGGATGGCACCGCACCATGGACTGTGGATGGCGGAAACCTCGGCGGAACGGGTTCGTTGAATTCGTCCGTCAGCGTCGGTGCCACCCGCCCCAGCACGATCACACCCGGCGATCCCGCCACCGCCAATGGCCTTGGCACGCTCGCCGTCACGGGAAATGTCACCTTCGCGGAAAACAGCACGCTCGTGGTGCAAATTGGTGCGCCGGGAACGAGTGACCGCCTCACTCTAACGGGCGCGATCTCGATCGGCGCGCGGACCGGGCTCTGGGTAAAGGTCGCACCGGGTGCGACTCCCGCGGGGACTTACACCCTACTGACCCACGGCGGTGCGCGCACCGGCCGCTTTGTCCTCCTTGATGCACCTGCTGGCACCACCATGGACGACTCGATTCCCGGTGAGATACGCGTCGTCATTTCCGCACCGCCCGCCGCCGAGAACATCGTTTTTCCCGGCAGCGCGGAGATCGTGGACGTGACGCAGGCTCCCTACAATGCGATCCCTAACGACGGCCTCGATGACACCACAGCCATCCAAACCGCGCTCGACGCCTTTCCTAACGGCCGACGCATCATCTATCTGCCGAATGGGATCTACGATGTGAGCGACACCCTGAACTGGCCCGCCGGCATTCCCGGCTGGACGGATTACAAGCACACCATCCTGCAAGGACAGAGCCGCGATGGCGCGGTGCTGCGGTTGAAAAACAACGCGCCGCTTTTCCAAAATCCCGCCGCCCGCCGCGCCGTCATTTTCACTGGTCCGGCACCGGCGCAGCGCTTCGGGATCATGATCCGCAACCTCACCGTGAACACCGGCACCGGCAATCCCGGCGCGAGCGGCGTGCAGCTCAATGCGAACAACTTCGGCGGCATGAGGATGGTGCGCATCGTCAGCGGCGACGGGCAGGGCGTCATCGGCCTCGACTTCTTTTTCACCGCCGAGATCGGCCCACTCTTCGTGCAGGATGTGGAAATCGAAGGCTTCGACTACGGCCTGCGGTCCGGCGACGCCATCAACGGCCTCGTGCTCGAACGCATCACCGTCCGCGGACAGAACGTCGCGGGGATCAATCCCTCCGGCCAAGTTTGCTCAATCCGCGGGTTCAAAAGCGTGAATGCCGTGCCTGCCGTGATTGCCGGCACCAACCCGTTTGGCGGTCTCGACACCGGCGGCGCTTGCACCTTGCTCGATGCGCAGTTGATCGGCCTGCCCGGCACGGAAAACCTCAACGCGATCACCACCTCCGCGTTCTTCTACGGGCGTAACATCGTTTCCACCGGCTACACCCGAGTGCTCACGCGGCCCACGCTCGCGGGAAATGCCAACGTCGAAGGCTCCAGCATCGAGGAATATCAATCGCACCCGAGCCTCAGCCTCTTCACCTCGCCAGCGCGTTCCCTCCAGCTCCCGATAGAAGATCCGCCCACCATTCCGCTCGACGCGTCAGCCGACTGGGCGAACGTGCGGAGCTTCGGTGCCGTGGGCAATGGCTCGACGGACGATACCGCAGCGTTCCAGGCGGCCATTGATTCCGGGAAACCCACCGTTTTCATTCCGCCGGACGGCTACTTCATCATCCATGGCGACGTTTTGCTGCGCGGAAATGTCCGACGTTTCACCGGCACCCACGCCAACCTCGGCGGAAGCGGCCGGCTCGTCGTCGTGGAAGGCACGGCACCCGCAGTCATCATCGAACGGTCCGGTTTTCCAGCGATCCTGCACCAGGCCGCGCGGACACTGATTGTCAGCAGCAGCGAGGTCGCGGGCATCACCAGCACCAGCGCGGGGAAACTCTTCATTGAGGATGTGGTGACTGATCGAGTGGACCTGCAAAACCCGCGGCAGCGCGTCTGGGCCCGGCAGCTCAACACCGAGAATGGCAGCGCGACCAACGTGATCAACGCCGGCGCCACGCTCTGGGTGCTCGGTTACAAAACCGAGCGCGGCCAAGTGAAAATCGAAACCCGCGTTGGGGGCTTCACCGAACTGCTAGGCGCGCACATTTATTCCACCGACGGAGCAAAGACGACGCCGCTTTTCACGATCGACGACGCTTCGGCGAGCTTTGCCTGCGTGGCCGAGTCGAACTTCTCCGGCACCAATTACACCGAGTGGGTGCGCGAAAAACGCGGCAGCACGACGAACACGCTCCAAGACAGCGGTGTGCCATTCCGGACCTCGGCGAACGGCCGTGCCATGACGCTTTACACCGGCTTTGACGGTGCTCCGAAGCGCCCGCTCGATTTCACGACCGCTCCCGTAACACCAACGAGTGCCACCCTAACATGGAACGACCAGGCATGGGACGAAACCGGCTACTCCATCGAGTGGAGTAACAACGGGACGGACTGGAACCCCGTCACCACCACAGCACCTAACATCGCGAGCTTCACCGACACGACACTCTCCCCCGGCACCACCCGCCACTATCGCCTGCGCGCTAACAACGCGACCGCCAGTTCCGCCGCCGCCGCCGCCAGCATCACGACGCTCTCGCTTTTCAAAGACTGGCTGCAAGGCTACGGCTTGGCTTCAAACTCAGACCCGCTGCTCGATCCCGATTTCGACGGACTCGGGCTTTTCCTCGAGTATGCCCTCGGCGGAGCGCCCAACACGCACGACGCCGCGCGCCTCCCGGTGCAGCAAATCAGCAGTGGAACCTTTTCCCTGACCTACGCCCGGTCCCGCGCTGAACTCACTTACCTCGTCGAACAATCGCCCAATCTCGCCAACGCCTCATGGAGCGCCACCGGAGTGAATCAAGGCACACCGGGCGCGACCGTCACGGCGACCTATCCGATCACATCACAACCCCGCTTTTTCCGCCTGCGGATTACCGGGCCGTAGTGGCACCTCAGCTGGTATGGTTCTGGCGCAAACTCACCGACCCATCCAGCCGCCGTCGACCACGAGGATTTCCCCGTGGACGTAGCGGGAGGCATCGCTGGCGAGGAAAACGACGGGGCCTTTGAAATCCTCGGGCTCGCCCCAGCGGCCCGCGGGGATGCGGGCGAGAATTTGCGTGCTTCTAACGGGATCCTCGCGGAGGGCCTCGGTGTTGTCGGTGGAGATGTAGCCGGGGGCGATGGCATTGACGTTGACGCCTTTGGATGCCCACTCGTTAGAAAGCGCTTTGACGAGGGATCCAATCGCACCTTTTGAGGCTGCGTAACCGGGGACAGTGACGCCGCCCTGGAAGGTGAGCAGTGATGCGGTAAAGATGATTTTCCCGCTGCCACGCTCGATCATTTTCGCTCCGATGTCGCGGCTGAGGAGGAACTGTGCGTTGAGGTTCACGTCGATGACCTCGAACCACATGTCGTCAGGATGTTCGGCGGCGGGCGTGCGTTTGATGGTGCCGGCGTTGTTGACGAGGATGTCAGGCGTGCCGCGCTCGGCGAGGACCCGGGCGGCGAAGGCTTTGACGGCTTCGCGGTCGGAAAAATCGCACTGATAGGGATTGAAGGTGCGGCCGAGGGCGATGACGGCCGTTTCGATGGCGCTGCCGGGTTCGAGGCTGGCGCTGACACCGATGATGTTAGCGCCCGCTTCCGCAAGGCCTTGCGCCATCGCAAAGCCGATGCCGCGCTTGCAGCCGGTGACGAGGGCGGTTTTTCCGGTGAGGTCGAAGGATTTCATGAGGAGATGGTGGATCGTGGATTGTAGATCGTGGATGAAGAGAACCGATGGGCAGCAGGTGGCGAATAGGGTGGCGGAGTTCTTCTATCCACCATCCGCAATCCACCATCTACAATCTTCACCGCAGGTCCGCGATCTCGACGCGGTCCATGTCGGTGAAGGCCTGGTTTTCGCCGCCCATGGCCCAGCAAAACCGATAGCTGGCGGTGCCGCAGCCGGTGTGGATGGACCATGGCGGGGAGAGTACGACCTGGCGGTCGGCGACCCAGAGTGCGCGGCTTTCCTGGGGCTGGCCCATCATGTGGAGGACGCGGTGGGCGGTGGGAACATCGAAATAACAATAGACCTCACTGCGGCGGTCGTGGGTGTGGCAAGGCATGGTGTTCCAGATGCTGCCGGTTTTGAATTCCGTGAAGCCCATGACGAGCTGGCAGGATTTCATGCCGTTTTCGTGGATGTATTGGAAAATCGTACGCTCGTTGCATTCGTCCTTGGAGCCAAGTTCCACGCGGTTCGCATCGGCGCGCGTGGCCTTCACCGTCGGGTGGGTGGCGTGGGCCGGGTAGCTGACCAGATAGAAAACGGCAGGCTCGGCGGCGGAGGCGCTCGTGAAGGTGACGTCCTTGCTGCCGCGGCCGATGTAGAGGCAGTCGTGGGCTCCCATTTCGTAGGAGGTGCCATCAACAGTGACGGTGCCGGCGCTGCCGAGATTGAGGATTCCGAGCTCACGGCGCTGGAGGAAAAAGTCCGCCTTCAGCGCGTCGTCGTTACCAAGTTCAAGAGCTCCATCCGTGGGGATCGCACTGCCAACGACGGCGCGGTCGAGGTCGGTGTAGACAAGATCGACCTCGCCCGTGGTGAAAAGTTCGTCGAGGAGGAAAGAGGCGCGAAGTTCGGCCGTATCAAGGACGGCGGTTTCGCGGGGTGAGGGCATGAGTCGAGTTTCCATGATGTGATTGGTGGCTGGGGCAGGTGTCGGAAAATCCCAAGTGACCGTCAATCCCACCTGCAGAGAGAGCACTCGATTTTCCTTTAACCTGCCGCCCGGCCATTCTTCATTCGACCTCAAGCATGGCAATCGGAATCTCAATTTCCCCGGAATCCCCACTTTAAAAACTCATGTCTCCGTTAAGCATCTCCCACTTCCGCCCTGTTTTTTTTATCGGAAAAGTCCTTCTGCTAGCCATCGCGAGCGCCCTCCCCCTTTCTGCGGCGGAGTTGAAGCCTGCCGAGATCCTTTCTGACATGAAACGGGTGGCGGATTGGCAGATTGCGAATCCTTCGAAGCACCCGATCTACGACTGGACGCAGGCACCGTTTTTCATGGGGCTGGCGAACCTCCATCAGGTGTCGGGCGAGGCAAAATACTTGGAAGCGCTCGATTCATTCGGCAAGCAACTCTCCTACGGCCCCGGCCCACGGGTGACGCACGCGGACGATCACGCAGTGCTCCAGGCGTGGCTGGAGCAATACCGGCTCGACAAGGATCCAGCGAAACTGAAGCCGAGCATCGAGCATTTTGACAAGGTGCTGGCGGCTCTCTCGAAAGTTGGTCCGGCCTCGGTGTCCGGCGGAACCTTCACGTGGTGCTGGTGTGACGCGCTATTCATGTCACCGCCGGTGTGGGCACAAGTCTCACAGCTCACCGGAGATCCGAAATTTTTCGAATGGGCCGACCGCGAATGGTGGACGACCACGGACGTGCTCTACGATCCGCAACACAAGCTATTTTACCGCGACAACCGCTTTTTCGCGAAGCGCACGCCCTCGGGGAAAAAAGTTTTCTGGGCGCGGGGAAATGGCTGGGTCGTCGGCGGATTGATCGCGGTGCTCGACCATCTTCCTGCCAATCATCCATCACGCGTGAAGTATCTCGGTCTCTATCACGACATGATGTACGCGCTCCACAAGCTCCAGAATGAGGACGGACTGTGGCGTACCAGCCTGCTCGACCCGCAGGACCCGAAGGGCGAATCGTCCGGCACGTCATTTTTTGTCTACGCGATGGCATGGGGCATCAATCGTGGTTTGCTTCCCGCGAAGGATTTCCAGCCGCACGTGACCAAAGGCTATCAGGCGCTGGCGAAAAACATCCAGCCGACCGGCATGATGGGATTCATCCAGAAAATCGGCGAGGCCCCGGACAATCTGGAAACCACAGCGGAATCGACGGAGGTTTACGGCTCGGGAGCATTTCTGCTGGCTGGATCGGAAATCGTTCGCCTGCTGGATCCCTCGAAGCGGCGGACCGATCTCGTCAAATTTGATGGCGTGAAATTGCCGGAAGTTTTCATGCCCGCCACGCCGCGCGCGTTCGTCCGGTTCGTTCCCGAGCGCAAGGATGACATGGCGTGGGAAAACGACCTTGTTGCCTTCCGCACCTACGGTCCAGAACTTCGTCCGGGCCCTGAAAACAGTGGGATCGACTGCTGGTTCAAGCGCGTCCCCTACCCCGTCATGGACAAGTGGTACATCGAAGACCGCACCAAGCTGCAATATGGAAAAATCGCGAAGCCCTACCACGATGATCAGGGCGAGGGCTATGACATCTACAAAGTCGGCGACACCCGCGGTTGCGGCGGTATCTCGGCATGGGCGGATGGCCAGCTTCACAATTCCGACACATTCGTCGCCCAGCGGATCATCGAAAATACGCCTGAGCGCGTCAGTTTCGAACTCGACTACGCCAGCGATTTCAAGGGCAAGGTCCTTCGCGAAACCAAACGGATCACCCTGATCATGGGTCAGCGGCTGTTCCAGTCCGACTCGCGCTTCACCCTCGATGGAGAGCCAGCCGCGAACCTCGAAGTCGCGATCGGGCTCAGCCCGCAAGCCAAAGGCACCGAACCGGTCTTTTCCCCGAAGACAGGCACCATGTCGCTTTGGGAGAATATCGACGGTTACGGAACGGGCACCGGTGTCGTCATCGATCCCGCACGCGTGGTGAAAATGCAGTCTCATACAGACGCCGCGGGCCAGACTCAGGCCCTCTGCCTTGCCCGCACCGACAAGAGCGGCGTCATACGCTGGTTCTCCGGATTCGGTTGGGAAGGTCAGGGAGAAATCACCACTGGCGAAAAATGGTCGGACTATCTAACTAAATTCGCCGGTGAATTCGTGAAAACTCCGTTCGCGGATTACTCGGCTGACAGCCGTTTCAAAACCCACACGCTGCCCGTTCCCCTTCCCAAAGAAACCTCAGCCGTCGACTCCGTGCCCGGTGCCGTCATGGTGAAGCAAAATGGCGGTTGGTGCTGGTATCAGGATCCGCGAGCGATTGTTACAAAGAATGGGCACGTGGTTTTTTCCACGATTTCCGGCGATTCATTCGGCGGCCACGACGCAGGCGACCTGTCGGTCACGTCCTGGGACCCGGCCTCCGGCAAGACCGCTGAATTTGAATTGCACGACAAATTCCAGCGCGACGATCATGATGTCGCCGCCCTGATGGAGCGGCCGGATGGAAAAATCCTCGCCGTTTATGGCAAACACAGCACCGACAATCTTCAACGCTGGCGCATCACCACCGCGGCCGGGGACATTTCCAGCTGGGTGCCAGAGCAGACGCTCGATCTGGAGGGTCGATATTCCTACTCAAACCTCTATCACCTTTCCGCTGAAAAAAAAAACGGCCTGACTTTCAATTTCTCGCGCAGCCGCGGCTACAATCCGAATTGCTCCATCTCTGAAGACGACGGCAGCACGTGGAAATACGGCTGGAAGCTGTTTTCCTGGACCAAGGACGATTTGAAGGAAAATCCGCGCTACACGGGGATCGACGGTTGTCGGCCTTACGTGCGGTATGCGTCTAACGGCGCGGACAGCATCCATTTTGTCACGACCGAGGATCACCCGCGTGCTTATGACAATTCCATTTACCACGGCTACTATCGTGGCGGAAAGCTTCACGACTCAAGCGGCAAGGTTCTCGCGGCAAGCAGCGACGGCGCCTCCCTGAAACCCACCTCCTTCACGAAAGTCTTCGATGGCGGCGCGAACAAGGTCGCTTGGACCACTGATCTCGAACTCGATGCCGAAGGAAAGCCCTACGTTGCGTTTTCCGTGCAGACGGACGGAGCGAAGGATCGTGGAAAACGAGGTGCCGCTGCCGATGGCATGGATCACCGGTATTTCTACGCGCGATTCCACGGCGACGAGTGGCACACCTATGAAATGGCCCACGCCGGCACCCGCCTTTACGCCAATGAAGACGATTACACCGGCCTTGTCGCGTTGGACCCTCAGGACCCGGACACCGTCATCATTTCCACCAATGCCGAGCCCACCACGGGAACCCCGCTGATCAGCAAGGCGGACCAAAAGCGCCATTGGGAGCTATTCCGCGGAAAAACCCGTGATCAGGGGAAAAGCTGGACCTGGACCGCCATCACTCGCGATTCCACTGTGGACAACCTTCGCCCGAACATCCCATCGAATCCCGGCGGGAAGCGCATCATCCTCTGGACCAGAGGCGAGCTGAAAACCTACATTGACTATCGGCTCGACGTTTTTGCCCTCGCCGAAATGCGATGAATCCCGTTCATCCGGGCGCAGAAGAGAGTCAGCATTTCCCCGCCGAGCCGCTGTGAAACTGGGTTTTCCCGGTCTTGACACGTCCATCCCCGGAAAGCAGATTTCCGCTCGTTTCTTCACTTGTCTGCGTTTCTTCCATCGATTCCGGGAATTCTCGCGATGAATCAGGAGCGTTCCAGCAGCCTATTAATTTCCCCTGACTCCGCATCTTGCGCCAATCCGCGGCACGCCTAATCTCGAACAGAATTTCTCACACTTCTATCATGTCATCATCGCAGACATCCCCATTTGGTTGGCCCGCTCCACAAGGACTTTGGCACCCGTCACGCGAAAAGGACGCGTGCGGCGTCGGTTTCATCGCCCACCTGAAAGGAAAACGCTCCCATGACATCGTGCTCAAGACGCTGACTATGAACGAGCACATGGACCACCGTGGTGCGAGCGGGTCGGACCCGGCGACCGGCGACGGCGCGGGCATGCTCATTCAAATGCCGGACAAGTTTCTGCGCCGCGAGATGGCAAAAAAGGGCGTGGAGCTTCCTCCCGAAGGTGACTATGGCTCCGGCTGCGTGTTTTTCTCGCCGGATCATGCCGTGCGCGAGGTGGCGATGCAGGTGTTCGAGCACGTCATCCGCGAGCAGGGGCAAAAATTTCTCGGCTGGCGCACGGTGCCCGTGAAAAGCTCGATCCTCGGCAAGACTTCCGGCCGATACGAGCCGGTCATCAAGCAAGTTTTCATCGGGAAAAGCGACGACATCACTGACGCGATGAGCTTCGAGCGCAGGCTCTACGTCATCCGCAAGCAAGTGGGCACTTGGATCCGCAACAACGAGGTGCCAAACCAATTCCGCGACGTGCACGGCAACAAGGGCAACACCTTTCCCGGCGCGGACTACCACTACGTCACCGGACTTTCGGCCCGCACGATGATCTACAAGGGCATGCTCACGCCCTGCCAGCTGTCCGAGTATTTCCCGGATTTTCTCGATCCGGATTTCGAGTCCGCGCTGGCACTGATGCACACCCGCTTCTCGACCAACACCTTCCCGAGCTGGTCACGCGCGCACCCTAACCGTTTCATCGCCCACAACGGCGAAATCAACACGGTGATGGGTAACGCGAATTTCATGAAAGCCCGTCAGGCACTCTGCCAGTCGGACCTTTTCGGCACGGAAATCGAGAACATTTTCCCCGTCATCAACGAGGATGGATCGGACTCCGCGCGTTTCGACAATGCGTTGGAATTCATGCACTTCGGTGGCTACGATCTCGTTCACGCGATGATGATGATGATCCCCGAGCCGTGGGAGCGTCACACGATGATGGATGAGGAGAAGAAGGCGTTCTACGAGTTCCACGCCTGCATGATGGAGCCATGGGACGGTCCGGCTTCCATCACTTTCTCAGACGGCCAGCAGATCGGCGCGGTGCTTGATAGAAACGGCCTCCGCCCGAGCCGCTATTATGTGACCGACGACGATCTCGTCATTATGGCCTCCGAAGTTGGTGTCGTGCCGGATCTCGATCCTAACACCATCGTCGAAAAAGGCCGCCTGCGCCCCGGCAAGATGTTCCTCGTGGACATGAAGGAAGGCCGCATCGTCCCGGACGACGAGGTGAAAAAGCGCGTCTATGGGGCGAAGCCTTACGGACAGTGGCTCGCGGAAAACCGCATTACCCTGAATGATCTGCCCGCAGCGAAGGCACCACAAACCGTTGAGGGCGACCGCATTCTGGAGCGCCAGATCGCTTTTGGCTACACCTACGAGGATCTGAGAATGCTGCTTGGACCTACGGCGTCCAGCGGCGTCCAGCCTATTTCCTCGATGGGCAACGACACCCCGCTGGCCGTGCTGTCCAGCAAGCCAAAGCATCTCTATCAGTATTTCAAGCAGATCTTCGCGCAGGTCACCAATCCGGCGCTTGATTGCATCCGCGAGGAACTGGTCACCTCCACTGAAACGTTCCTCGGCTCCGAAGGTAACCTGCTAGACCCAGGCCCGAAGAGCTGCCGGATGATCCGGCTGGATAATCCGCTGATCGACAACGAATCGCTCGCCCGCCTCCGCGAAGTGGAACTCGATGGCTTCAAGGCAACGACCATCGACGCCCTTTTCCCCGCCAATCAGGGCGGCGAAGGACTTGAGGCTGCATTCGACAACATCTGCGCACAGGCCGATGAAGCGATCGCAGCCGGATACAACCTGCTGATCCTCTCTGATAGAAACATCGACAAGGACAACGCGGCGATTCCCACCCTGCTCCTGATGGGCGGCCTCCATCACTATCTGGTAGGCATGGGCACGCGCACTCTGGTCTCCATCATCCTCGAAACCGGTGAAGCCCGCGAGGTCCACCATTTCTCCACCCTCATCGGCTACGGTGCGGATGCGATCAACCCCTACATGGCGTTCGAATCCATCCACAAGATGATCACGGATGACATGCTCGCCATCGACTTCGACAAGGCGGTTTACAACTTCCTCAAAGGCTCGATCAAGGGCGTGGTGAAGACCATGGCCAAAATGGGAATCTCCACCGTCGCCTCCTATCGCGGTGCGCAGATTTTCGAAACCATCGGTCTCAGCACGGATCTGGTGAACAAGTTCTTCCACGGCACTTCCAGCCGTTGCGAAGGCTCGGACATCGAGCAAGTCGCAGAGGAAGCATTGATTCGCCATCGCGCGGCATTCCCTGATAGACACATTGAGGCCGAAGAAGCAGCTTTGGATGCAGGCGGAGTCTATCAGTGGCGGAAGGATGGCGAATTCCATCTTTTCAATCCGGAGACCATCCACCTTCTCCAGAAGTCCACCCGCACCAGCAGCTACGAGGTTTTCAAGCAGTATGCCAAGAAGGTGAACGACCAGAGCGAAAACATCTCCACACTGCGCGGGTTGATGAAGTTCAAGGCCAACCGCAAGCCGGTGCCGCTGGAGGAAGTCGAATCGGTCGAGGCCATCACGAAGCGCTTCAAGACCGGCGCGATGTCCTACGGCTCGATTTCGCAAGAAGCCCACGAAACGCTCGCCATCGCGATGAACCGCATCGGCGGCAAGTCCAACACCGGCGAAGGCGGCGAGGATCCATCGCGATTTGTGACCATGCCTAACGGCGACAGCAAGCGCTCTGCGATCAAGCAGGTTGCCTCCGGCCGTTTCGGGGTCACTGGTGAATACCTGGTCAACGCCGACGAAATCCAGATCAAGATTTCCCAAGGTGCAAAGCCTGGCGAAGGCGGTGAGCTGCCGGGCTCGAAAGTCTATCCGTGGATCGCCAAGGTCCGCTACTCGACCCCGGGTGTCGGCCTTGTCTCCCCTCCTCCGCATCACGACATCTACTCGATCGAGGATCTATCAGAACTCATCCACGACCTGAAAAACTCTAACCCGCGCGCCCGCATCAACGTGAAACTGGTGGCGGAAGTCGGCGTCGGTACCATCGCCGCCGGGGTCGCCAAGGCCCACGCGGATGTCATCCTGATCGCCGGTCACGACGGCGGCACGGGAGCGTCCCCATCCTCCTCGATCTTCAACGCCGGTGCCCCATGGGAACTCGGCCTGGCAGAAACGAACCAGATTCTCCTTCTCAACGACCTCCGCAGCCGTGTGGTGCTCGAGACGGACGGCCAGCTCAAGACCGGGCGCGATGTCGCCATCGCCACTCTGCTAGGTGCGGAAGAATACGGTTTCGCCACTGCCCCTCTCGTCACGGTCGGTTGTTTGATGATGCGCGTCTGTCAGAAGAACACCTGCCCGGTTGGCATCGCTACGCAGGACCCGGAGCTTCGGAAAAACTTTGAGGGCAAGCCGGAACACGTCGTGAATTTCATGACCTTCATCGCCATGGAGCTCCGCGAAATAATGGCAGAGCTCGGTTTCCGCACGATCAATGAAATGGTCGGCAAGGTTGAATGCCTCGATACCAACGAAGCGACCGAGCACTGGAAGGCCAAAGGCGTGGATCTAACGAGCATCTTCCACAAGCCGGATGTCGGCGATAGTGTGGGCGCTTACAACACGGTTCAACAGGATCATGGTTTGAAAGCGGCGCTCGACAACACGCACCTGCTGTCCCTCTGCAAACCCGCCATCGAGCGTGGCGAAAAGGTCAAGGCCGAGCTGCCGATCATCAATGTGAACCGCGTGGTCGGAACCATCACCGGCAGCGAGATTTCCCGCAAATACGGCGGCAAGGGGCTTCCCGAGGACACCATCGACCTCAAGTTCATCGGCAGCGCCGGCCAATCGCTGGGTGCGTTCACGCCACCAGGCATGACATTCCGTCTGGAAGGTGATGCGAACGACTACGTTGGCAAGGGTCTATCAGGTGCGAAGATCATCATCTACCCGCCGAAGAACGCCCGCTTCAAGCCTGAGGAAAACATCATCATCGGCAACGTTGCACTCTATGGTGCGACCAGCGGTGAGGCTTACTTCAACGGCATCGCGGGAGAACGATTCTGCGTGCGGAACTCCGGCGCCTCCGCCGTGGTCGAAGGCGTGGGCGACCACGGCTGCGAATACATGACCGGCGGCCAGGTGATCGTCCTCGGAGAGACCGGACGAAACTTCGCGGCGGGCATGTCCGGCGGCGTTGCATACGTTTACGACGTTGATGGTCTCTTTGAAAAGCGCCTCAACAAGGAAATGGTGAATCTCTATCGGCTCATCGAATGCAGTGACAGCGACATTGAGCTGGTGAGATCCACGATTGAAAAACACGTCGGCTACACCGACTCTCCACGCGGGAAATTCCTGTTGGAAAACTGGAAGGCCGAGCTCCCAAGGTTCTTTAAAGTGCTTCCGCGCGACTACGAGCGCATGCTCGAGGCCTTCAAGCGTGTCGAGGAGCAAGGCCTTACCGGCGACGAAGCCGCGATGGCCGCCTTCGAGGAGAACCTCAAGGACCTAGCCCGCGTCGGTGGCAACTAACACACCGTTTACCTTTTACTATCTGATCAAATGGGAAAACCTACAGGATTCATGGAAGTCGATCGGGTGACCGATCCGGAAACCGCTCCTCTCGAGCGCATCAGGAACTGGCGCGAGTTCAAGACCCACTCCGACGAGAAACAGCAACGCGCCCAAGGCTCACGCTGCATGGATTGCGGCACGCCTTTCTGCCATACCGGTCACATGGTGGCAGGCATGGCCAGCGGCTGCCCGGTGAACAACCTGATCCCTGAGTGGAACGACCTGATCTTCCGCGGACGCTGGAAGGAAGCGCTGCATCGCCTCCATAAGACCAACAATTTCCCGGAATTCACCGGCCGTGTTTGCCCCGCTCCGTGCGAAGGCTCCTGCGTGCTCGGGGTTATCGAACCGCCCGTCACCATCAAGAACAACGAGTGTGCGATCATCGACCGCGGCTGGGAAGAAGGCTGGGTGATTGCTAGAATTCCATCGAGGCGCACCGGCAAGAAGGTCGCGATTGTGGGTTCCGGTCCGGCCGGTCTCGCCTGCGCGGACCAACTCAATCAGGCCGGCCACAGTGTCACCGTGTTCGAGCGTGAGGACCGCATCGGCGGGCTGCTGATGTATGGCATTCCTAACATGAAGCTCGACAAGGAGCTCGTCGTGCAGCGCCGCGTCAACCTGATGGCAGAGGAAGGCATCGTTTTCAAAACAGGCATCTTCATCGGCAAGGATGGCGAATGGACAGCCGAGCGTCTGCGCAAGGATTTTGATTCTGTGGTTTTGTGCTGCGGTGCCACTGCGGGCCGCGATCTTCCGATCGAAGGCCGCGATGCCCATGGCGTCCATCTTGCGATGGATTTCCTGACCACCAACACCCGCTATCAGCTAGATCACCGCTTCGATGGATCCAACCCGGAGCTCAACGCCACCGGTAAAGACGTCGTGGTCATCGGTGGTGGCGATACTGGCACCGACTGCGTGGGCACCAGCCTGCGCCACGGCTGCAAGAGCGTGATCCAGTTGGAAATCATGCCGCAGCCTCCCGAAAAGCGCGCGGCTAACAACCCATGGCCCGAATG
The DNA here is from genome assembly GCA_031412525.1 of Akkermansiaceae bacterium. GTDB lineage: Bacteria > Verrucomicrobiota > Verrucomicrobiia > Verrucomicrobiales > Akkermansiaceae > Luteolibacter. The sequence goes on from JANODE010000178.1 coordinate 32,819, forward strand.
GCCCAAGGTATACAAAATGGACTACGGTCAGGAAGAAGCGGCCGCCGTTCAAGGCAAGGACCCGCGCCACTATCTGGTGCAGACCAAACGCTTCATCAAGGATGCCGCGGGCAACCTGAGCGGTCTGGAAATCGTTGAAATCGAATGGGCGAAGGACGATCAGGGTCGTTTTGTCCCCAAGGATGTCGAGGGCACGCTGCGTGTGCTCCCCTGCCAGCTTTCGCTGCTCGCCATGGGATTCACCGGCCCGGAGAATGAAGTGATCGAAAAGTTCGCTCTCGAAACCGATGCCCGCTCCAACATCAAGGCCGAACATGGCACCTTTACCACGAATGTCCCGGGAGTTTTTGCCGCGGGTGACGTCCGCCGCGGTCAGTCGCTCGTCGTCTGGGCGATCAACGAAGGCCGGGGTGCCGCACGCGAATGTGACCGTTTCCTGATGGGTGCGACGAATTTGCCCTGATTGATGCTTCCGACTTCGCGAGTTGGGCTGAAAGTCCTGCGGCTCGGCCTGCTCGCAAGCACAGCTGGCTGGGGAATTTCCTTTTTCTTTACGTTCGCCACTTGGGAGATCGCGGCAAACCAATTGGCGAAAATCCAGGAGGGTTAATTAGCACGTCATTCCTGACGAAGGGCATCGAAATGCGGACTCCGATCCGCCATGACCGGAAGCCAAGGGAAAGGGGCGAGCCTCAAAAAATTGACTCCTCGTGGGCTTGAGCGATTTGGAGACCGCCCTCCTTGAATCCTTGGCAGGGTCTCGAGAGGTTACTCCTTGAAGTGCTCCATCAGGCGGGCGTAGTCGGCTTCTCCTGTGAAATCCCCTCGTGGATGGGCCGTGCAGCGGGATTTCATCAGTTGCCATTGGGAAAGGGTGAGCGATTGAAAAAAAACTGCTAGGCTTTCTTCCAAGGGTTCGGAGAAGGTCCAGCCGGTTTGGTGCTGTTCAATCCAGTTGCCAGTCTCCGTGTCCTTCGCACCGATCAGCGGGATCCCGAAACAACCGCCTTCGTAGATTCGATTTGGCAGGAGCCAGGCGGAGTTGCCGTTAGGATCGCTCATGTCGAAGGCCCAGTTGAAATCGATGCCTTCATACATGCCCGCGAGCTCGTCCGGATAGGCGTAGGGTCCGAGAAACCGTAGGTTCGGGAGATTGCCCAACAGTTTTTCAAAATCCTCTGCAATCGTTCCCGCCGGATAGCCGCGGAGAACGAAGCGGACGTGATCCCCTAACTTCAAAGCAAGCGCATGCATGATTTCGAGACTGCGCTGACAGCGGAGGGCGCCGAAGCAGCCGATCACCCATGGATGACCGTTAGAGACAGGACCGGTGGCTTGCGTTTCTGCAGGCGGCAGGAGGTCGCTGGGATACACCTTGTTTTCCAACAGGAAGATTTTTCCCGTGTAGCCTTGCACTGGCTCGAAGTAATTTCTGACAAAGCCGGGTGACGTGGTCACCAACAAGGAGGTGCGCCTGAACACAAACCGCTCGATCGCGCGAAGGACCCTGGAAGCAGCGCCGCTGCCGATCATGGCCGGCTGGATGTCGGCGAGCTCGAGAATGAGAGGTACGCGACGTCCGGCGAAAAACCGGCCTAACAAAGCAAGCATGGCGTTGTCGGTGTTGACGACGTAGAGCGTGCCGCATTTTTCAAGTCGCTGACGGTGTTTCCATAGCACTCCGACGCAGCGTGTGAATGCCAAAAGCCGCTGGAGATAGCGCCGGTTGTAAGTCGTGCCCAGGTGGATGTTTTCCCAAGTCGGCGGGACATCCGGCTTGTCGCGAACGCGGTGAAAGGTGAAGCCAATGACCTCCCTACCTTGGGCCTGGAATGCCGCAATTCGCTTCATCACCCGCGCATCGCCTCGTTCATGGGCGAAAAAAGCGATGGGTGAAGATCGGGGGACAGCCATGGAGTGACGTAGGGAGACTACCAGCTGCGGATGTGGAGTAGCCACCTTATTGTCGACTCCTCGCCTGCAGGGCGAAGCAGGGAGAGTAAGGTCACTGCTCGTTACCTGGCAAGCTGCGGCTGGCCTTTCGTCTGGCCAATGGCCTTGCTTCGTTTTTCGTTTTGTTCGATCGCGCGGGCGATCATCCCGAACGCAAGCACCACCAGCATCGTCCAATAGAAATACTTGATGGTGTCTTTGCCGGCGGTGAAACCATAGTTGTGGAGTCCGACGCCGAGGAAATTCACATGCCACCACGAGAAGGTGACGACGATGGCGGTGAACACGGAGGCATAGTGGATTCCCCATTCCTTGATATAACCACCGAGGCGGGCATGGAGAATGGCGAGAGTCCAGAGCACGATGAGCAAAGCTCCGTTTTCCTTGGGGTCCCATCCCCAGAAGCGGCCCCATGAGTAGTTTGCCCAGATGCCGCCGAGCACGGTGCCGACAAGCGACAGGAAAAGGGTGAGACAGATCATGCCATACACCGCGCGGGTCAGTGCCCGGCGGAGTTCCTTGTCTCCACCGTCGAGGCCGAGGCCGCGCAGCAGCAGATAGGCGCATGATAGAAAAGCACTGAGCAGGCCGCCCGAGTAGCCGAGGGTGATGGTGATGACGTGGATGGTCAGCCAGAAATTCGAGTTCAACACCGCGACTAACGGATCCATGTGGTCCTTCGCATCCCCCAGCTCGAAACGGCGGGCGAGGATGATGAGCAGGGTGCCGAGGATGGGCGCGAGACCTAGCAGAATTCGGCGGTGCGTCATCCACTCGACCAAGAGGGCGATCATGGTCACGGTGGTGGCGATGAAGATGATGGTGTCATAGAGATTTCCGATCGGGGGACGCTCCATGATGATGCAGCGCTTGGTGATGGCGATGATGCAGTAGCCGAGTCCAATCACGGTCGGCACCAGCGTGCCCCAGGCGAGCACCGTCCCGGCTTTCGTTCCACCGAAGGCCCACATTCCCAGTGCGGAAACTGTGCCTATCAGGAAAAAGGCCATCGCGTAGAGAAACCAGTTTTTCCGATAGTATTCCGCCTCCAGCACGATGTGTTTGTATTCGCCGCGGGCTTCGGCGCGCTTGGCGAGGGCGTCGTGCAGGACGGTGAGTTCTCCGCGGAAGGTCGCTTCGTCTTTGGAAATGGCGCGGGCGGCGGATTCCAGCAGCTGGATGTCCCTGATCGCGGTTTCCGACGTTTTGGACGGATCACTCATGACCTCCATGATGACGTTGCCAGCGCTCTGCCACGTGAGGTTTTTCTTATCAGCGGGTGGCAGGATGAAGAGTCCGAATTTAGAAAAGTTGGCCACGTCGAGCACTTGCTCCAGCAGGCTCTGGATGCGCGGTTCAAGTGGTTTTCCCTGACCCTTGGTCTGGGCAATCTGCTCGCGGATCTGAGGCGCGGTCTGCATGACGGCGCTGACATCGGCGCGCTGGTCTGGTGCGGTGGCACTGCCGGTGCCCGTCAGCGTGATGCCGAACCGGGCGAACCCGAAGTACCCTAACAGAGATTCATAATTGCGGAGGTTGTAGGCGAGATCGACGATCTGGTTCTGCACGGGCTCGCGCTTCTTGGCATCGATGCTTTCATACGTTTTCGCGAGCTCCATGAGCTTTTCGCGGCCGGGTTCGAGGTCGGCGTAGCTGTAGCGGTCGCGTTTGCCACGGGGTTTCACGCCGATGGCTTCGAGGGCGGCCGAGTTGTCCACGCGGAAGGTCGGCTGGTCGATGGAAAACTGCGGGCGGAAAAGCGCATCCAACATCCAGTCAGTGGGCTTGAGCCTGATGGTTTTCCCATCGTCGCCCTGGACCTCCATCGAACGTGCGCCATGGAGGCCTAACATCGTGAATCCAGCATAGGAGGAAAGTGGCTTGATGCGGCCGCCGTTCTGAACGGCGATAGTCTCGGCAACCTTGATGGTTTCCGGCGACCAAGGCGTGTAGTGAGCGACTTTCCGAACCTCGCCTTTGGGCGTGTTGTCCACGACCACGTTGTAGAGAATCGCTGCGAGGCCGATGATCACGAGCACCGCGGCGATCCATCGCCCGGCGAGGTTTGAGGAGTTAGACATGACGTTTTTTCTTGCGGGATGCGGCGCGGAGGAACGAGCCGAGTTTGGTAAGGAAGGTGACAAGCATTCCCAGCGACACAATATAGAGGCTGTATTCCGGCCACTTGTCCGCCGGATTTTTCACCACTTCAAATACGGAATACATTCGTGCGCCGGGAGCCGCGCCGGGGGGGCCATAGCTGGCTTGGAAAAACGTGAGGCCTTCGTAGCGCATCGGCTCGTTCATCTGGATCGTGACCTTGGCCTCGCTGCCTTTTTCAACGCGGGTGATTTCGCTGACAAACTTCGAGGGCTTCATGGTGCCGGGATGGAACTCCGCGATGAATTTGTCGAGATTCACGGTGAATGGCATGGGCCACAGGCGCTTGCGCATGTCGAAGGTGAAGATGCGGTCATCGATGCGGAGCGAAAACGGATGAAAGCTGGCACCTGCCAGAATGAAGGGTTCGGATTTTTTCCCATCGCTGAAAACGACTTTGGCGTAACAGCCGGCAGTATTCGCCTCGGCGTTGTTCTCATCCGGCTTTTCCATCAGATAGTAGCCGTCGGGTGCCAGTTCACCGCGGTCCGGAGCTCGTTCCGTGATTCCAACTGGCTGGGCGTTCCTCAGGTAGCCGCCGATTTCCAAGGCGAACGGGTAATC
>JANODE010000179.1:0-9210 GCA_031412525.1 Akkermansiaceae bacterium
GCATGAAGCTCCCATCTGAGCCAAACCTTACAGCAATCTCAGTCTCCTAAATACACAATCCCCTGAACCAAAAATCCAATCCAATCCTGTTATGAAAACACACCTCACCTATTCTCTCCTCGCCGCCGCAGCCGCCTGCGGCGTCGCATTCAGTGCCGAAACGGCATATACCACTCCTGTGGGATACACCACGCAGACTCTTGTGACCGGCTTCAACAACGTCGGACTAACCGTGCATGCACCTACTAAGGCTGCAGGTGACCTCAACGTGATCTCAGCAAGTTCCGTTCAGGATACCAGTGCTGGCGTCAATTTCACCACTTCTCTAGGAGCAACGGGAACGCTTCATATCTTGGAAATCACAAGTGGCCCTGCGGTTGGCTTGGTGACGGAAATCAGCAGCTGGACCACTGACACAATTACCACAGTGGACAATTTGGTCACTGCCGGAGTCGTGGGTGGAGCTGATGGTGTTGGTAATAAATACAGGATTCGAAAAGCCCCAACGCTTGAGGAGATTTTCGGAACCGCAATCACTGGCGGCCCTTTGACCTCTGGTCCATCTACAACTGCTGACATTGTTTATGTTCCTACGGGAGTTCCAGGTGCTTACACCCAGTACTTCCTGAGTGGTGCTGGGGCATTCCGCAGTGTGGCGCCAGCAGCTGCAACACCGAATGTTCCTATTGTCTATCTGGATGGTCTTTTCGTAAACAGAAGGGCTTCTGGTACAAAGGACTTCGTTGTGTCGGGTGAAGTCAAACCTGAAAAAGCCGGTGGGAAGCTTGTGACCGGTTTCAACTACTTGGGCACTATTTTTCCAGTTGGTTCCACCGTTCAGAATAGTGGTCTTGAAAATTTCTTACTTGCTGGTTCCTCGACTACTGCTGACCTGATTTACGTGCCCACCGCGACTCCTGGTCAATATCTGCAAGTCTTCCGCAGTGCAGCGGGCACATGGCGGACGGTTGCTCCGGCTGCGCTGGCTCCCGATCCGGTTAATTTCAATGGAGCGATATTCATCCAACGCAAAGGTTCAACAAACGCACCTTGGAGTATTAATCGCCCGTCGACTTGGTCTAGCTTTTGAGATTGATCCGAATAAAAAAATAACACTGTTAAAAAATGAAACTAAAAATTGCTTCCGTTTTTATTGCTCTAGCATCAACCAGCTTTGGTGCATTGGTGACCCTCTCATCATTTGCTGAAACCTATAATGGCCAAGATGATTATGGTATTACGTTGTCAACTGGAGCTCCGGTGGCACCAAATGCCGGGCTTGGACGTGCGATTGTCTTCTCGACTTTGACCGATGTCCAAGTGGCGGATTTGGCTGCAGCGCAGGATTACGCTACCCTCTTCGCTCCCGGTGCGTTCGTAGTCGTAACTAGCGACCCTTTTACCGGTATTGCTGGGGCTTTTGGTCCAACTGCTGGTTTCGTCTCAGCAAGTGTCAGTGGGTATGTCCCAGTGGTCGTAAATAAGACACTATATGCTTATTTCACCAGTGGCACGGACCTTGGGTTGTTTAAGACCAATTCAACACTCATTGCAGATGCACCTTTGCCCGCCCTCGAAAACACATATAACTTGCGTTTGAGTCCTGCTGGTGGCACTGCTATCATTGGCGGTTATGGTGCAGATTATACAACCCCTACCTATGTAGGTGCTAATACACCGACTAGCGTCAACTCCTTCCGGTTAGTTTCGAACGCAGCTATCCCTGAGCCATCCGCCGTGCTTCTCGGCGCACTGGGCGCTCTCGGTCTCCTTCGTCGCCGCCGGATCTGAGCGTCATCCCGCGGAGATAAATTTAAACATTAAGGAGGCGGGCGCAAAGCCCGCCTCTTTTATTTTGGCTTAATAACTCGGTCTTGCGAAGACTGTTGCTGCATCCAAAAGCGAAAAGGAAGTCCGGAAGAAACAGACCATTGCCAAGCACTTCATGAAAGGCCCTCCCCAACGCCCGAAAAAGGTGAAGAAGAACAATATCTTTACCGTTGCCGCCATCAAGACACTGGAGATTGAAATACAAGTGGCATGGGTGGAGAGAGATATGGAAAAGTGCGTTGAGTTACTGCACAAAATTCTTAAGTTCAACCCTCACAACACGGATGCATTGCTCCTGATGGGACGGGCACAAGGCATGCAATTTAATTATGATGAAGCCATTGATGTCTTTGAAAAAGCAGTGGAGTCAGCCCCAAAACATGAGCGCCCGATAGTTTTGCTCAAGGCTGGGACCATGGCAACGAACTTTTATGACACTAGGATTGCCGAATCCTTCTTTGAAGAAGCCATCGAGACGGCAGGAGCGGTTCCCGCCAAACTACATTTGGCGGAGTTCTCACAGCGTATTCGGAAGCGCGAAACAGCCAAAGGGTTGATCAATGAAGTGCTCGAAAAAGCTCCTGATAATCCTGCCGCAATCTTCCTGTGGTGCCAGCTATACGAAGATCGCCATGAGGAATGTGTGACCAAGCTCAACCAAATTCTCCGCACACAAGCGTCTGACTTAAAGGCCAAAGCCGGCTACCAACTTGCCAAAATCCTCGATCTTGTCGGTGATTACGATGGCGCCATGCAGGCACTTGTCACTGCAAAAGCGGTTTTGATGCCTGCTAAGGATATTGCCGTTCAAAACCGGGTGAAGAATCGCGCGAAACTCATGGATCTTGCGTGCGGATGCGATACGGAAATATACACGAAATGGCGGGCAGAATTGGATCAATTGAACCCTACCCGCAAGTTGGCTCTCTTGGGCGGACATCCTCGGTCAGGGACAACGCTTTTGGAACAAGTTCTCGATTCGCATCCCGGAATCATTTCTGCGGAGGAAACCGAAATTTTTTTCATGTCCTCCCTTTCTCCTATTATGAGAAAGCATCCACCAGATACCGCCTTATTGAAGGCACTGACCTCAGCCCGCTCTGATGATCTCTTGGGAGCACGGGATAGGTATTTTGCAGCAATGGAAAGCTGTCTGGGCGTGCCTGTTGGCTCAAGGCTTTTGGTCGACAAAAACCCCTCCCTCACGGCTCTGGTGCCTGCCTTGTTCCGGATCTTTCCTGAAATCAAATTTGTCACAGTGATCCGTGATCCGAGGGATGTGGTCCTAAGTTGCTTCATGCAGTCATTTGTACCGGTTTCTGGTATTCGTGGCAACTTTCTCACTCTTGAGGATACCGCTACCGAGTATGCAGGTGTCATGGGCGTGTGGAACGAGGTGGTGGAACGCTTCGTCGGTAACGTCTGTGAGGTTCGCTATGAAAAGATGGTTGAGGATCTCGAAAGCAACGCTCGAAGGATACTCGATTTTCTCGGAGTGGAATGGAACGAGTCGGTTATGGACTATGATCGTCATGCCCGCGAAAAGATCGTCCGCTCCCCCACAGCCGATGCGGTAACCGAAAAAGTTCATAGTCGCGCGAAGAACCGTTGGAAAAACTACCAGAAGCATCTGGAGCCTGTCTTAGAAACTTTGGCTCCTTGCCTTAAGAGCCTTGGTTACGACTAGTTTTGAGAAAGAGTTCTACACAATTCGCGCGACAAAGGGACCGGACTTTAGTCGACACGACAAAGGGAGTCGGAAGAATCGATTGGCAATCCGCTCGATTCCATGGGATGGAATGGACGTGATCCAAAAATTGGCTATCCCGCTAACATTAATGTCGTTGCTGCTCATTCTTCCGTCCTGCGATAGCCCCGAAAAGCAGGCAGCGAATCCTCCTGAGTCTTCGGACGTTCCTCGCAAAACCACCCGCGTTGATCGACCCTCGCGCGATGTCCCGGGAACACGCGACAAGCTTCGAGCCGCCCTGCAAGACGCCAGGGCAAAAGCACCGGGCGAAGATCGGGAAACCGCACTCGCTCAAGTTGCCAGAAATGCCCTCCACACCGCTCCGGACATTGCTTCGGAGGCGATCATTGATATGCAGAGCGGCAGTGATGAAAAATCAGGTCTGATCGAAGCTTACTTGCGGAAACTGCTTGAAGAGGGAAAGACCGAAGAAGCCTCAGCTTGGGCGGATGCACTTGGAAATGAGAGGGAAACAGCTTTGGCCCGGTCGATGCTTGCCGAACTCTTGTCAGCGTCAAACCCAGAGCAAGCCGCTAGTTTGTTAGCCCCTGCTAGCTTTACTGCATCCGGTGTCGATCCGTCTGCGGCCCAAGTCCTACAAAACTGGGTAGCGGTGGATCCCATGCGCGCTGCCGAGTGGGCGGCCAAGCTTCCCGCCGGCGACGCGCGCAATGCGGGTTTAAAGGTCCTATTAGCCTCTTGGGTCAGTATCGACGCGGCCACCGCATTTTCTTGGGTGGCTTCCCAGAGAAACACGCTGACCCGCCAAGCCGCGCTGGATGCCGTCGTGTCGTCCATGCATGACCTACCTGAACCCATCAGAAACGCTCAGTTGGAAAATGCCGATGAAGCTATTCAAGAGGAAATCAGCCGAAGAATCGAGGAACTGACCCAAGCAGAAAAATCTACCGAAGAAGTAGAACCACCGGAAGAGCTTGATTCTTCAATTCAACCGGAACCGGAGCCCCAATCTTCTCCGGAACATGAACCGGAACCGCTTGAGCCGGAACCGTGAGACAGACTGCTACCGAGGCAACCAAACCAACTTTTAATGCGATTCCGCCAATCAAACAATCAGGCGGCCTCACTTGATTTTGAATTTGATCCGGCCCCAGCGAAGAGGACTTTGGTAAGCTACAGAGCGCTGCAGCGTTTTGCCAGGCCCCCTGTCGCAGCGCGGAGAATTTAATGCCGCCGATCCTTGGATGGTGAAATGAAATCCGCGCTCCAGTTTTCAAGCCGCCCCGGCGGCTCCCGCCAACCCGGCGCGGATGAGGAGCGGTTCGTGGTCGGGATCGCGGCCCATGAAGCGGCGGTAGGATTCGTCGGGCGGGACGGAGTTGCCTTTGCTGAGGATGTGCTCGCGGAACGCGGCACCGGTTGAGGAATTGAGTATGCCCTCGGTTTGGAAACGAGTGAAAGCATCGGCATCAAGCACCTCGGCCCATTTGTAGGAGTAGTATCCGGCGGCATAACCGGTGGGGCTGCTGAAGAGATGACTGAAACGGCGCATCATCGAGGGCGCGGGCGTTTTAAGTGGAGCGAGATAATCGGCGAGCACCTCGCGGTCCACGGCGTCGAGGTCGTTGCCGAGGAAATCGGAAAGACGGATGTGAAGCTCGAGATCGAGCTTGGCGAATGCGAGCTGGCGCATGAATCCGGACGCACTGAGGTAATTTTTCGCAGCAATCATTTTTGCGAAAAGATCCTCTGGTATCGGTGCATCCGTCTCGAAGTGCCGTGCGAAAAGGTCGAGCGACTCTCGGTCCCAACAGAAATTCTCCATGATCTGCGAGGGCAGCTCGACGAAGTCCCACGGAACGTTGGTGCCGGCCAGCGATTTCACGGATACCTCGCTGAGCAGTCCGTGCAGCAGGTGGCCGAATTCGTGGAAAATCGTCTCCACCTCCCGGTGTGTTAGGAGCGCGGGCTTGCCATCCACCGGCGGGCTCATGTTGCCGATGATCAGGCCGAGGTGCGGCTCGCCGAGCGCGCCGGTGTGGAGCGAATTCATCCACGCGCCACCGCGTTTTGATTCGCGTGGATGCCAGTCAGCGTAGAACGAACCGAGGTGCGCGGCGGTTTTCAAATCGTGGATTTCGTAGAACTTGCACTCGGGGTGCCAGGTTTCGATTTTGGATTCTGGATTTTGGATGGTGGATGAAGAGCCGGGCTCAAGGTAAACGGACTCCAGCTCGCGGATGGTGATGCTGAAAAGGCGCGAGGCGATTTCAAACATGCCGGCCATCACGCCATCGACCGGGAAATACGGCCGCAGCGCTTCTTCGTCGAAATCGTAGTTTTCCTGGCGCTGTTTTTCCGCCCAATAAGCGACCTCCCAGGGCTCCAGTGCGCTAACTGCCGCGCCGGACTTCGCCGCCTTGTATTGGGCGAGCTGTTTGTATTCTGCTAGAAACGCGGGCTGGATGCGGGCGTGGAGGTTTTCGATGAACTGGAGCGCGGATTCGCCGCTTTTTGCCATGCGCCGCAGCAATGTTAGATCGGCGAAATGTTTCTGCCCGAGGATCTCCGCCTTCTCGTGACGGAGAGTCAGGATCTGCCAGACGAGCGGGGTGTTGTCGTGTTCGCCGACCGCGCCGACTTTTGATGAGGCCTCCCAGACCTGATGGCGGATCGGATCGTCGTGCAGGTGCTGCATGACGGGATACATCGAAGGAAACTGCAGGGTGAAGCGCCAGGCGTTTTCGTGGCCCTTCGCACGGGCGTTCGCAGCGGCTCCGGCCTTGGCGGATTCGGGCAGGCCGGCGAGTTTTGACTCGTCGGTTAGAATGAGTTCCCAGGCGTTGGTCGAATCGAGAACATGCTCGGAGTATTCCTTGGTGATTTTCGAAAGCTCGGCCTCGATGGCGGCGACGCGCAGCTTCTTGTCCGCAGGCAGATCCGCGCCGGAGTTGCGGAAATCAAACAGCGTTTCCTCGACAAAACGCTGGCTAACAGGATCGAGCGTTTTGATTTCCGCACTCTCACCGACCGCTTTGATGACAGCCCACAGGCGGTCGTTGAGCGCGATGGAAGAGTAGAAATCGGTGACAGCGGGCAGCATTTTGTTAAGGGCCTCGCGCTGAGCGGGCGAGTCGCAGACCGAGTCAAGATGGTTCAGGCGGCCCCAGCCGCGGCCGAGTTCTTCGGTGGCTTTTTCGAGGGCGAGGAAAGTGCTCTGATAGGTCGCAGACGCAGGATCCTGGGCGCAGATCGTTTCGATGTTTTGCTTCGCCTCTTCCAACGCGTAGGTGATGTCCGGCTCGACGGCTTCGGGAACGAGAGTGGACCAGCGGACGTGGAATTCAGGTGATAGGAACGGGTGCATGGTGCTTGGAAGGATGGGTCGATTTAGGCCGGATCGATGTTCCGGTCAAGGTTGTGGGATTCGCGGGAAATGACTACCCCATGAGCGAAAGGGTGGTTGTGTCGTCTCGCCGCAAAGTCACGTTGCTGCGAGACGCAGCAACCACGGTCCGCCACCACCGCGTCATGCTGTCATCCCCGGCTCATCGGCAGCGCTGAATGCCGCTTGCCGGTCGCGGCGAAAATCGCATTCCCGATCGCCGGAGCGATCGCAAGGATCGGCGCCTCGCCTGCTCCCGCCGACGGCAGGTCGGTGCGGTTCAACAGCACGATCTCGATGGGCGGCACATCGGAGAACCGGGGCACGCGGTATTTTGAAAACCGGTCGTTGAGAATGCGCCCGCCTTTGAAATCAATCTGCTCGAACAACCCGCCGCCGATGCCCATGACGATGGAACCCTCGACCTGCGCGACGACATGGTTCGGATGGACGATCGCTCCGCACTCGAACGCGGCGACGATGCGCGTGAGTTTCGGAACGCCATCGATCACTTCCAGTTCCACACAGGTCGCGATGTAGCCGCCCTTGTCGATGCCACAGGCGATGCCGGAGCCACGCCCTTCGCCGTCCTTGCGGCTTTTCCATCCGAATCGATCCGCCGCCGCTTCAAGAACGGCGCGCAGCCGCGGGTTGTTTAGATTTTTCAGCCGGAACTCCAGCGGATCCGTGGAAACCATCGTGGCGAGTTCGTCCATATGGGATTCCCGGGCGAAGCAGTTCGCCACCGAGGCCAGGCCGCGGTAGGAACCTTGGCGCAGTGGCGATTCGCTGCCATGGCTGCGGATGAGGCGGTTAGAAACTTCGTAGGGCGTGCCAAGGGCCGCGCTGCCGGAGTTATAGTTGTGGTGCTCCCACGCGGTGAGCTTTCCATCCTTGTCGATGCCGCTGCGGAGTTCCATCACGCCAGCAGGGCGAAAATAGGCCCAGGTGAATTCCTCCTCACGCGTCCATACCAGTTTCACCGGCTTGCCTGCGGCTTTTGCCAGTCGCGCGGCTTCGATGGCCGCTTCGCCGCTGTGCTTTCCACCGTAACCGGAACCGGTGTCGGGCACGATCACCCGCACTTTTTCCGAAGGCAGGGAAAACTCGCGCATCAGCTCGTCCTTCACGCCGAACGGCCGCTGGCTCCCGGTCCAGACGGTGACTTTTCCATCGATCCATTCCGCCAAAGCGGCTCTCGGTTCCAACGGCGCGTGAGCGATGTACTCCAGCGTGTAAACCTTCTCTAACCGATGAGCCGCTTGGGCAAGTCCCTCGTCCATCGATCCTGCCTCGTCTCCACCGCGGCCACCGGGTTTGGCAGTGCTTTTGAGGCGGGCGAAGAGATCCGCGTTAGAAAATCGATCGCCGCCATCCCACTCCGCCTTGATGAGTGATAGAGCGTGGTTCGCGAGCGCCGCCGAGGGGGCGGTCACCCCGATGAAATCACCATCGCGGTGGACTTTTACTTCGGCGACGGACTCTGCAGCAGTTAGATCGACCGCTTTCAACTTCGCGCCTAACGCCGGAGCCCGCAGGACCTTGCCGTGCAAGAGGCCGGGGCGGCGCATGTCGGTGGTGAACTGATGAGCACCGGTCACGAAGCTTTCGCCATTCACTTTTGGAACCGATTTCCCGGCAATTTTCCATTCCGTCGTCGGCGTGACCGGGATGCGTTCGTCCACCGTGGCCACGAGCTGCTGGCCTTTGCTGAGCGCGCCGTAGGAAATGGATTGATCACTGCCGCGGCGTAGGATTTTTCCGCCGTCAGTCATCAGTGTATCGCGATTCACTTTCCACTCGGCGGCTGCTAGACCGATGAGTGCTTCGCGTGCGGCCACTGCTGCGCGGCGGAGTTGCGGGGCCATGTCCGGTGTCGTGCGACTGCCAAACGTTCCGGCATCCCATGGCACCAGATCGGTGTCCGCCATCACCATGTGCACGGCGGAAATCGGGATTTTCAATTCTTCCGCCACGACCATGCTGAGCGAGGTGCGGATGTTCTGGCCGACTTCCGTTTTACCGGTGAAAACGGAAACCGTGCCGTCCTGCGCGATGTGGATCCAGGCGCTGAGATCTTTCGGCCGCCCGGCACCGCCTTGTCGCTGGGCTTGGGCGTTGTCCGCGAGAAGCAGCACCGCGACACCACCGCCGAGCATCTTGATGAAGCTGCGGCGGTCAATTTCGTTGGAAAGCGCGGGCGATTTCATTTGCCGGAGTTGCGGAGGGTTTCCGAGGCCTTGCGGATGGCTTGGCGGACGTTGTTGTAGCCTCCGCAGCGGCA
>JANODE010000180.1:0-30897 GCA_031412525.1 Akkermansiaceae bacterium
CGGTCAAATTGCCCGTCATGGTGTCGCCCTCGCTGCCCTGATTAAAGCCAGACGGGAATCTGCTGGTTTGACCAAGACCGCTTTGGCGGAGCGGGCTGGCATCGGCATTCAATCGGTCGCGTTTATTGAAGGAGGAGTGAACAGCCCGTCAATTTCCACATTCCTGAGAATCTGTGACGCCTTGGAAACACGGCCAGATTTGTTGCTCAAAGAAGCCCTTGGGGACTGATCTGCTCCCCTGCCATTTTCAGGGTTCAAGCCGCGTCCCTCAAACTTTGTTGCTTGATTCTTCGCATTGTCGGCTCTGAGACATTGAAGAGCTTGGCCACTTCCTTGGTTGGCCGTCCTTCCTCCATCATGCGGACGGCTTCATCCTTCTGAAGCTCGGAAATCGCTTTGGGTCTGCCAAAGCGCACTTTTCGTTTCTTGGCCGCTTGGATGCCGATGGCTTGCCGCTCCAGAATCAGTTCCCGCTCCATTGAGGAAAGCACGCCAATGATTTGCAGGAAAGCGCGCCCCATGGCCGTGGAAGTGTCGATTTGCTCAGTGAGGCTCACGAGTTTCGTTCCCCGCTCCTCAAACAAGGTGACAAGCTCCAGAAGATCCTTCAGGGAGCGAGAGAGACGGCTCAGGGAATAGACGATCACAGTAGTTCCAGCGTCGCAGAGAGCCAGCATTCGCTGAAGCTCCGCACGTTCAAGGTCTTTACCGCTCACTTTTTCGTTAAAGATTTCGTCAAACTCGAATCCGCGTTGTTTGGCTGCAAGAATCTGTCCCTCTGTGTTTTGGGACGTGGAAGAACAGCGAGCGTAGAGGAACGTTTTCGTATGCATGGAGGGAATTTCCCAAACGGATCCGCTCGTGTACAGCAGAAAATCGTCAAAAAGTGTAGGTTTTGAGCGCCAGTTTTCCCAACGGTGGCAGTAGGGTTTCCCGCGCTCAAAAAGTGGCGTCAAAAGTCAGCACAAGAAACCGCCACGATCACGGGAAGAGGCGGGTCACAGTTCAGAGAGTCAAAGCGACATACTTTGAAAGTCACTGAATTCCCGTTTTATTTAGTGAGTATTCGGTGAGCGCCTGCCGAATTCCGCTAGGATTTCTGGGTCCGCAACTCGTTGGTTTTCAACGAGAGCCGACTCTCGGGATTGAACCGAGGACCTACTGATTACAAATCAGTTGCTCTACCACTGAGCTAAGCCGGCCGGACGCCTTGCGGGTCGCGGCGGAGTATCCGCATTCCAGCCCGCGCGAAAAGCCCTAATTTAGCAAATTTTCGCCACCATGGAAGCCCTGCTTTTGCGCTTGGCGGTGAGCATCCATCGCTTCTGAATATTTGCTGCTAACCCTTTCGGGTAAGCGACAATCGGCTTCTTATCGATGAATCTCGTAGCCATGCCGCTGCGTCTTCCCACCCTCATCTCCGCTGTGATTCTCGCGGCGGCCGTTGTTGCTTGGGGGCAGCCATCGCTATTCATCATTGGTGATTCGACGGTCCGCAATAGCACCGCGGGACAGATGGGGTGGGGGGATCCGCTGGTCGACCAGTTTGATCCTGCGAAAATCACAGTCGTCAACCGCGCGATCGGGGGGCGCAGCAGCCGCACGTTTCTCACCGAGGGTCGCTGGGATGCAGTCGTGGCCCACCTGAAGGCTGGCGATTTTGTGCTCATCCAGTTCGGCCACAACGATGGCGGAAAACTCAATGACGATCGCTGCCGTGCCGCCATCAAAGGCAATGGCGAGGAAACCGAAGGAATCGTTAGAATCACGGACCACCAGCCGGAAACGGTGCACTCTTACGGGTGGTATCTGCGAAAATTCATCTCTGATGCCAAAGCGAAAGGCGCGACCCCAATCGTCGCCTCCCTGATTCCGCGGAACATCTGGAAGGACGGCAAGATGGTTAGGGCGGATTCGGATTTCGCCCTGTGGGCAAAACAGGCTGCGGCGCAGGAGCGAACGGCATTTCTCGATTTCAACGACCACTTGGCTGATAGATATGAAGAAATGGGTCAGGAGAGAACCTCGGCGCTTTTTGACGGGTCTGACCACACCCACACGTCGGCTACGGGAGCGTTTTTCAACGCCGTCGAGATGGCTTCCATGATCCGTTTCCTATCAGGCTGCGGGCTGGGGAAGGCGCTTTTCCCGGCCGAACTCTGGCTGCCGTCGGTGTTTTCCGACCACATGGTTCTCCAACGTGACCTGCCTCTTCCGGTGTGGGGAACGGCTTCTGCCGGGATGCAGGTCAAAGTCACCCTTGCGGGGAAGTCCGTCTCCACCACAGCGGGTGCGGACGGAAAATGGCGGCTTGATTACCCTCCGCTAACAGCCGGCGGGCCATTCACCCTTGAGGTCACTTCCGGAGCAACGCACAGTTTTTCGGATGTCATGGTGGGCGAAGTCTGGCTGTGTTCGGGACAGTCTAACATGGACTTCAGCCTCGCTAAAACAGCCAAACGTCCTTACGCCGGTGTGACTGACTGGGAGAAGGAAGTTGCCGCCGCGGATTTCCCGAAGCTCCGCATGTTCACGGCAGATTGGGCGATGAGCGAGTTTCCAAAGCGCGAGGTTCCCGGAAAATGGACGGTCTGCGCACCGAATACCGCAGGGGATTTTTCAGCCGTCGGCTACTACTTCGGACGGGCGCTGCTGGAAGATCTCGATGTGTCGATCGGTCTTGTGAATTGCTCCTACGGCGCGAGCACAATCGAATCATGGATCAGCAGGGAGAAACTCGTAGCGCATCCCCAGTTCAAGGATTTATTGGACGCATTCAACAAGAAGCGCCTGACATTCCGCGACGATCCGAAACTGTTTCAGAAATACGGTGAATCGCTGGCGAATTTCAAGGGCGGGAAATCACCACGAAATCCGGACCCCGTGCAGGATCAGCACAATCCCTTCGTGCTCCACAACGGGATGATCGCCCCGCTTGTGCCTTATGCCATCCGGGGCGCGATCTGGTATCAGGGCGAATCCAACCTGCAGACCCGTCACCTTTATCCCGATCTCCAACAGGCACTGATCGAAGACTGGCGCACGCTTTGGAAGAATCCCGGACTTCCGTTCTACTACGTCCAGCTTGCGCCTAACAAATCGCCGGAATCCGAGCCGTCCGGTGGCCAGCTTCCTGAAATGCGCGAGGCACAGGCGCGGTCATTGGTCATCCCGCACACCGGCATGGCCGTCACCCTCGATGTGGGCGATGAAAAGAACGTCCACCCGCGTGACAAGACTGCGGTTGGCAAGCGCCTGGCGCGTCTCGCCCTCTCCGGCACCTATGGAAAGCCCGGACCCTCCTGCGGTCCTTTATTTCGTTATTCAACAGTCACCGGCGGTAAAATCCGCATCTGCTTTGACCACTCGGGCGGGGGCCTCATGGCAAAAGGGGGCGTGCTCAAACAATTTGCAATCGCAGCATCCGATCGGAACTTCAAATGGGCGGATGCGGTGATCGATGGCGAGACTGTGGTCGTCTCAAGCCCCTCGGTCCCGCAGCCCGCCTACGTCCGCTACGCGTGGGCGGCGAACCCTGCAGGTGCCAACCTTTTCAACTCTGAAGGACTTCCTGCGGCCCCATTCCGTACTGACCCATGATCAAACCCACGCTGCTTTTCCTCTCCGCAGGCATTCTAACTGTCGCGGCACAGATTCCCGCGTTCCCTGGTGCGGAAGGATATGGTGCCTATGCCAAAGGAGGGCGGGGCGGCGACGTCTATCATGTCACCAATCTGAACAGCAGCGGTGCCGGATCATTTGCGGACGCCATCGCCACCGTTCCCGCAGCGGGACGCACGATTGTGTTCGATGTCAGCGGCCACATCCACATCAACAAGACGACACTTGCGAAATCGAACGTCACCATCGCAGGCCAGACCGCACCGGGCGATGGCATTGGATTCAAGGACGGCACCTTCATCATCACCGGGGACGACATTGTCATCCGGCATGCGCGTTTCCGCTACGGCGACAAAGCAGCGGGCGGGGACTGCATCAATCTCAGCAGCGGCACCCTGAATGCCATACTCGACCAGATCTCCATCCAGTTTTCCACGGACGAAAATATTTCCAGTTTTAGTAGTCCGCCGGAAAACCTGACGATGCAATGGTCGCTCAACGGCTGGGGACTCGAGTCGCATTCCTGCGGTGGACTTTGGGACCAGAACCATGCGAGTTCGCATCATTCGTTGTGGGCCCACAACCATACCCGCAATCCCAAGGCGCGCCCTAACGGCCTGCTGGAGTGGGTGAACAACATCACCTATGACTGGGACATCGGATTCATCATGGGAGATTCAAATTCCAACGCCTCGTGGAAGTCGAATGTCCGCGGCTGTTATTTCCTGAGCCCTCCCGGCAACCTTCGCAACAAGGCGTTGGAAAAAGCCAACCTGCAAACGTCCAACGGCCTGCCGAACTTTTCTCTCTATCTGGACAACTGCCTGCATGACGCGGATGGCGATGGCCTTCTCAATGGAACCGACAAGGGATATGCGATCGCCTCGGGGAATTATAACATCAATCCCGCCCCCTTCGCCGGGAGCCCGGCTGGAATTTCAATCGACCCGCCGCTACTGGCATTCAAGAAGGTCATTTCCAAAGGCGGCCCGTTGCGTCCCGAGTGGAGTGCCACTCGTCCGCTGCGGGACGAGGTGGATAGCAAAATGATCAACAACGTGCTCACCCAGACGCGCAATCACATCAGCAGCGAGAATCAGCTCGGATTGACGAACGGTGGATTCGGGACCTTGAATTCCCTTCCGCCTGCGCCCGACACCGACCGTGACGGAATGCCGGACTATTGGGAAACCGCCGTCGGATTGAACCTGGCGATCGACGACCACAACGGTCAGGTTCCTGCCGCTGCCTTTATTCCAAACTTACCGGCCGGCTACACTCATCTTGAAGAATACCTTCATTTCAAGGCCAGCCCCCACGCGGTGATGCCGAAAAACACCGCCGCCCAGCCGACATTCATTGATGTGGATCTCCGCCGCTACACCGCCGGTTTCACTGCGGGGCCGGTCTTCAGCACTTTTCCGGATTCCCCCAACGCGGCCTCACTTCTAGGAACCGCCTTGCTTCAGCCGGACGGTTACACCATGCGTTTCACTCCGACACAGAATGCCAGTGGTCGCGCACGGTTTGATTTTACCGTCAGGGACTCGGCACTGCCCGCCGGACAATCATGGAAACAGTCGTTCTATCTGATCGTCACCACCACCGCGCTGCCGCTGAATCTTAAATGGCAGGGCGGCCTGAACTCCAACGCGTGGGACACCACGACCAACAACTGGCTGAACAGTGCTGCACTAACAAACTTCAATCCGACCGATACGACGCAGTTCGATGACACGGGCTCTAAATCGCCCGCCGTGGCGATTCCCGCCACCGTGACACCGGGTTCCGTCACGGTGAACGCCACCGGCAGCTACACCTTCACCGGTGTCGGCGGGATCACCAGCACGGGGACTCTGACAAAAAACGGCATCGGCGTGCTTACCATCAACAATACCGGCACCAACAGCTTCACCTCTGCCACGCTCGGCGACGGGACGATCGCACTTGGCAGCGAGGCGGCTAACAACACCGGCCTCGGCGTCGGTCAGCTCGTGCTGAACAACGGCACCCTCAACATGTACAACACCGGTCCGGGCGGTTCATTCACCGGCTCGCTGCCGAATGCGCTGGTCGTAAACGGCGAAATCGATTTCAACGCGGCAGCCCGTTGCGGGACCAGTGGTGCTCTATCAGGTGCGGGCACGATCAATCTGTTCGTGCCTTACACCCGCACCGACTGGGGCGGGAATCCCGCGCTTTTCACGGGAACCCTCAATGTCACGACCGATGGCGATGGCGGCGAGTTCCGCATCAACAACGGCGGCTCGGGGGCGATGACAAACTATGGCAATGCACGGCTCAGTCTGGGAAACAATGTGAACGCCTTTTTCCTGCCCAATCCTCCCAGCAGCGGCGACAAAACCCAGATCGTGCAGGTCGGTGAACTTTCCACCAGCGGGACCGGGGCGGGCGTCATTCTCGGCGGCGCAAACGGCGCGCCGGACCGCAGCGTGCACTGGAAAGTCGGTGCGTTGAACACCAGCACCACTTTCGCCGGGGTGATTTCCAACAGGACCGGACCTGCCATGCTGACCAAGCTTGGAACCGGCAACCTCATTCTAACTGGATCTAGCACCCACACCGGCGCGACGACGGTTCAGGGTGGATCGCTCACCGTGAACGGATTACTTGGCCCAACGGCGACGGGTGTGGCAAGCGGAGCGACGTTGCGCGGCTCGGGAACGATTGGAGGACTCGTCACCACCTCCGCTGGTGCCCGCATTGCTCCCGGCAGCAGCCCCGAAAGCACCGGCACCCTTACAGCTGCGGCGGGTCTATCCGCCACCAGCACGGACTTTTTCATGCAGCTGTCGTCTTCTCCAGCGGGATCGAACGACAGGCTTGCCGTAACTGGAGGCAGCGGTCTGGTGGCAGGGACCAACAATTTCAACATCTCTTTTGCGGACGGATTTCTTGGCGCGGGCAACTATAAGCTGATCGAATGCGCTGCCGGGATCCCACTCAACATCGGGACCGGCATGGTGATGAATCTGGCGGCAGGCATTCCTGCGAACACCCGCCAGACGTTCTCGCTGAACCGCACCGGAAGTGGCACCGCTGCCGGATACATCCAGCTAACAGTGGCGGGGAATGCGGCGAATCTCGCATGGGTCGGCTCGCTCAACAGTGCGACGTGGGATTTGAACACCTCGCCCAACTTCAGTGGAGCGGCTCCGGGAAATTTCTACAACCTGGATGCCGTCACTTTTGATGACACCAGCGCCAACCGGAACATCACGCTTGTAGGTAGCCTCGTGCCGCGCACCGTGTTGGTCAGCACGGCGTCCGGCTACCTGTTTGGCGGCAGTGGGACTCTGGATGGCATTGGTTCACTGGTCAAAAACGGTCCGGGTGCTCTCACGTTTTCCGGGTCCGCCGCCAATACCTTCAGCGGTGGGCTGACGCTCAATGCAGGTTCGATCATTCTTGCCAACGATATGGCAAACAGCGCGGCACTCGGCACTGGTCAGGTGACAATGAACGGCGGCGTGATCTCGATGTTTGACAACGATTCAAGCTACAATTCTTTTGCGGCGAATCTTGTCATACCGTCAGGTGCCACCGCCCGTCTCAATGCCGACTCACGGGTGGACCTCTACGGCACGCTCAGTGGTGCGGGCACGCTGGACTTTTATGCTCCCTGGGTGCGGACCACGCTTTTTGCGGATTGGTCGGCCTTCAGCGGTAGGATCAATGTGCTAACCGATGCCGGTGGTGGGGACTTCCGCATGGGAACGAACTATGGATACCCGGGATTTCCCAATGCAGCACTGGCTCTAACCGACAAGGTGTGGGCTTATTACACGGGCATCCTGGCCGGCGGGGCAGGCACGACGATCGACATCGGCGAGCTGTCTGGCACGGCGCTTTCCACGCTGCAAGGCGGGCTCACCGGAGGGCGGGCGCTCACCTATCGGATCGGCGGGAAAAATTCAAATGCCACTTTCGCCGGCACCATCAGCGAACAGAACACAGGAACTACCACCAGCTACATCAAAACCGGCACCGGCACCTGGACGCTGGGCGGTTCAGGCGCATGGAACGGTGGCACTTCCGTGGAGCAGGGAACCCTGAAAATCACCGGCACCATGTCGTGTTTGAATGCCGCCGACGTGCAGGCTGGTGCATCGCTGCAACTGGCTGGCGGGAGTCTGGCAACCGATGCGCTGAACATTGCGAACGGCGCGACGTTTTCCGCCTACGGAACTCTAACGGGTGATCTCAATGCGAATGGAAGCATGGATGGGCGCGGATTCTCCAGTGGAACGCCCGGCACGCTTTCGATCCAAGGCAATGCGTTTTTCGATTCATCGGCGCTCACCCGCCTGCGGGGTGGGGTCTCGTCGGACCTTGTCACCATCACCGGAGATCTTTCACTGGGCGGCATTCTCCAGGTCGCGCTGGCAGCGGGCACCACCTTCGGCCGTTATCCACTGCTCACCTACGGCGGCACGCTTTCAGCCGGCACGTTCACTCTAACTGGAATTCCAGGCGGAACCACCGCACGGATTTCGACATCGGTCGCAGGACGCGTCGATCTGGTGATTGATGATTCCGATGAGGACGGGCTGCCGGATTCGTGGGAAAATCTCTATCTGGGAGGTCTTGCAGCCGGCCCGGGTGATGACAGCGATGGTGATGGCCAGTCGAACGCCGCCGAGTTTTTCACGGGAACTCACCCTAAAAACGGGTCCTCGTTGTTTGCTGCCACCCTCGCACCTGCGGCGCCGGGTCAGTTTACCCTTTCATGGCCCAGCGTTCCCGGAAGAACCTACGGGATCGAAACGAATCTCACGCTGGCAGGCGTGTGGAGCCAGTTGACATCGGTTCCAGCCGCAGCCGCTCCCGCGGTTTCTACCAGCCACACCGTGACGCCCGCTGGAAATACGGGATTCTATCGGGTCGTGCTCCGGCCATGAATCTTCCGCTGCATCCAGTGTTGAAAGGAATATTCGGATGGTTGCAAGTCATCTGGGCGCTGCTCGTTTTGAGTGTCGGAGCGTCCGCCCATACGGGATTTGAAAACTCGACGGAGGTCCGGATTTTTCCCGAGCGCGTCCAGATTGTTGTTAGGACGTCGGTCGCACTCGCCTGGCGAATCCTTGGGGAACAAGCTCCGGCGCAGGCGGACGAGGCGGCTCAAGTCGTGGCACAACCGCTGTTGGAGATCGCTGCGCCAGGAATGGTGGAGGTCTCTGCCGTCGGAAACCGGATGACACCGGATGTGGTGAAGTGCCAGTTCGAAATCAACGAGGATGTCGCGTTTGTTCTAACCTATCCACGACCGTCGCAATGGCCGATGACGGTGAACGCACGCTTTCTCCGCCATCTTGGATCACTCGACAGTGGCACCATTTCAATTTTTGACCAGACGGCCGACCCGTTTTCCCGTGAGGTGGAACCGATCATTGGAAAAGTGATTTCCGCGAACGATTCTTCGCTCTCCTTCTCTCCAGCCGGGGAGGCGGCGCCCGCCACGGGAAAAACGAAACCTCTCGCGTTAGATTCTCCACGCTGGCGGCCGGTGCTTGGCATTCCGGCGGTCGCGCTGTTAGTTGCTGCACTCGGTGCCTGCTGGCTCGTGCGTCGCAATTTCCGATCCCACTGATTTCACGTGGCCGCCTATTTCCTGCCGGCTTTTTTCCAGACGCGGATGATCTCCAGAAACGGCTCGATATAGCGCTGGACCTTCGCCTCACCGATGCCGGGGAGGTGGAGGGCTTCGGTGGTGGTCACAGGCTGATAGCGGGCTAAAGCTTCGAGGGTCTTGTTGTTGAAAATAACGTAAGGCGGGACGTCCTCGCGCTTGGCAAGGCGGGCGCGTTGGTCGCGCAGCATCGAATAGAGCTGGGCGTCGTGGCCGTGATCCTGCAGCGCCGACTCGGCTTTCACGGGCGAGGTGTCCGGCCAGACGAGACGGAACTTCGCCTCGCCGCGCATGACGCGATCGCCTAACGGAGTGAGAGTGAGCAGTGGAAACTCCCCTGGCACGGTCTGGACGAGCCCGGCCTCGGCGAGAGAGCGCATCAGCGAGTTCAAATAGCCCGCGCCCTTGTCTTTCAAGATGCCGTAGGTGGTGAGTTGGTCGAGACGGGCGATGATGATTTCCTGGGATTTGCTGCCGGCCAACATCTGCACGATGCGTCCGCGGCCGAATTTTCCTTCCCATCCGTTAGCCGTGCGGCGGGACATGCGGGCGACGCCGCTGAGCGCCTTTTTTACGATGAGTTCTTCCTCGGCATTCGGCGCGCGGGATTCGCCGGAGCCTTCATTGCGGCAGACATCACAACTCCCGCAGACGTCGGCGTCATCCTCGCCGAAATACATCAGGATCCACTGCTGGCGGCAGACGCGCGAGTAGCACATCTCGACCATGGCCTTGAGTTTCTCGCGATCGCGCCGGTCTTTCTCCTCGATGGCGGCCTCGTCGAGCTGGAGCGCGCGGGCGAGCACATCCGGCTTGAGCAGGCGGGTGCCCTTCATGCGTTTTTTCGGAATATCGAAGCGCTCGATGTAACCGCCGCGCGAGAGAATGGCGAGGGCGCTTCCGACAGACATCGAGTTCTTCACGTCCGAGTTCTCTGCGATTTCTTCGATCGTGCGGTGGACTTCGTATTCGCGATCCGCTTCATTGAGCAGGTATTGATAGATGGAACGGACGATCGCGGCGGTGGGGTTCGCCCCATCAATGAAAAACTCCTGGGTGCGCGTATCGGCGTAATTGAAAAGTAGTTCGCAGAAGGCATTTTCCCCATCGCGACCGGCGCGACCCGCTTCCTGATAGTAGGCCTCAACGCTGCCGGGAATCTCGTAGTGAATGACAAAGCGCACGTCCGAGCGGTCGATGCCCATGCCGAACGCGTTGGTGGCGACGGCGACGTCTGCCTTGCCGGTGATGAAAATTTCCTGTGCCCGTTCGCGCTCCTGATCCGACATTCCGCCGTGATAGGCGACGCATTTCAAGCCCCAGCTCGCGAGGGTTTCGGAAACCGACTCGACCTTCTTCCGCGTGGCGCAATAGACGATGCCGGTCTTGTGCGCGGCGATGACGGACTTCATGCGCTCGTCCTTCTGCTGCGCCTTGTCCACGGCGGAGATGTTGAGTGATAAGTTTGGACGGGAGAAGCCGCTGACGCGCTCGAATGGCTCGCGCAGGGCGAGCACGGTGGAGATGTCGTTTCTAACGATGGGCGTGGCGGTGGCGGTCAGCGCGACGCACTGCGGGCGACCGATTTTCTCCAATGATTTCCCTAACCGCAAATAGTCCGGCCGAAAATCGTGGCCCCACTGGCTGAGGCAGTGCGCTTCATCGACGGCGAACAACGAGATCTCGATGCCGGTTAGAGCGTTGAGAAAACTTTCCGCGCGGAATCGTTCGGGTGCGACGTAAACGAGCTTCCATTTGCCGGCGCGCATGCCGTCGAGGCGTTCCTTTTGTTCGGCCCATGACAGCGTGGAGTTGATGACAGTGGCAGCGATGCCTCGGGCGACGAGAGCGTCCACCTGGTCCTTCATCAGTGCGATGAGAGGCGAGATGACGAGGGTGACGCCCGGAAAACAGAGCGCGGGGATTTGAAAGCAAAGCGATTTACCGCCGCCGGTGGGCATCACGACCAGGCCATCGCGGCCGGAGGTGATTTCGGTGATGACCTCCTCCTGGCCATCGAGAAATCCGGTGAATCCGAAATGCCGTTCAAGCGCCTGATGCGGCGTCATGATGAGGGATTTAGTGTCGGATCGTGCAGGTGGCATCGCTTGGGCGAATGAACAGGGACAGGCGGACGGCGTCAACCGTTGTGGTGGTCGGTCGCGTAGAGTTTCCTGCACTTGCGCCAACGGAATCCGACTTGATTTGTTAAGATGTCCGAAATAATCTCGGTCGTCCGAGACCCTATGGTGAAGCACAGTTCCAAGACCCAATCGAGCCGACCGTTGAAAAACCAGCGGCGCGGGCGGGCGTCGTTCGCCGAAGTCCTCAGTTCGGCAAACCGCCGCGCGCACGAGCAGGCGAACCGCCGCGGCGGAAAAAGGGCCCTCAAATCCGTGCAGGCGGCGATCGCTGCGACGGAGATGGACCACGATGACGAAATCGTCGATTGGCCGAAGCGCCTTCTCCGCTGGACCATGGCGGTCGTACTGCTGCCGCTGTGCTGGGTGACGACATGGACGTTTCTTTCACGATTTTCGCAAGCCACGGTCTATCAGGGATTTTGGCAGACGGCGGAATTCTGGTATTTTGCAACGGGGGCGCTGGTGATGACCGGCTGGTTTTGGTCGGGCCTGTTGCAGCCGTTTTTCCTCTACCTCTACGTGCTTGGCCACGAGCTGACGCATGCGATCTTCGTGCTGATCTATCGGGGAAAAGTCACCGATTTCCACGTCAGCGCGGACGGCGGCTACATCACGACGAACAAAACGAATCTGGTCATCGCACTCTCGCCGTATTTTTTCCCTTTCTGGTCGGTGGTGGTCGCGGTGCTGTATGGGCTCGTCCGGCATTTTTCAGAACTCTCATCGGAATGGGACCGCGTGCTCTACGGACTGATGGGCGTGACCTGGACGTTCCACATGATCTGGACGCTGTGGATGATCCCTCGCGACCAACCGGACCTGAAGGAAAACGGCACTTTTCTCTCGCTCGTGATTATCTATCTGGCGAATCTGCTCGTGCTCGCCGGGCTGCTCTGCGTGGCGGAAAATGCGCCGCTGCAAAACTGCCGCGAGTTCTGCCTCGAGTGGTTCCGCCACGCGGCGACCTGGGGTGACATGATCCTGCGCTGGGGAAATCAATGCATTGTAAATCTCCGCGAAGCGGGCAGGTTCTGAGCCGTGATGGATCTCGATGCAAACGCGACGACGGCACTGCTGCCGGAGGTGCTTGATGCGATGCTGCCTTGGCTCCGCAACGGTCATGCGAACCCATCTGGCGCCTATGCTGGAGCGAAACTGGCGCGCAAGGCCATCGATCACGCCCGTGACCAGGTAGCGGAACTCATCGGCGCGGACCCTTCGGAAATCATTTTCACCGGCGGCGGTACTGAGAGCGTGAACACCGCGCTGCATTCGTTAGACCGGCTGACAAACGTCGGGAAAGCCGTGGTTTCCGCCATCGAACACAGCGCAGTGCTGCGTTGTGTGGAAACTCTATCAAAGGGCGTCACCCACGTTCCGGTGGACTCCAGCGGCCGCCTTGATCTGGGGGCTTTTCGGACCTCGCTGGAAGAGGCAGCCTACATCTCCATCATGATGGCGAACAACGAGACAGGGGTCATCCAACCGCTAGACGAAGTGGTCGAAATGGCGGCGGCGATCGGCCTGCCGGTTCACACGGATGCGATTCAGGCGGTGGGAAAAATCCCGGTGGATGTTCGAAAACTGAAAGTGGATCTGTTATCGATGTCGGCTCACAAATTTCATGGCCCGAAAGGCGTGGGCGCGCTGTATGTTCGCCAAGGACTGCGTTTCAAGCCGCTGCTCCACGGCGGCGGGCAGGAGGCTGGAAGACGGAGCGGCACGGAAAACACCGCGGGCATCGTGGCCATGGGCGCGGCGGCGGAATGTGCAAAACAATTTCTAGCAGAAAGCTCCGCCGTGAAGGCGATGCGCGATGTGTTTGAAAAAACGGTGCTCGCCGAAGTCTCCGGTGTCACCTCTAACGGCGACCCGGAAAACCGCCTGCCGAATACGAGTCACCTATCATTCGATCGCTGTGATGCGGCGGGGCTGCTGATTCTGCTGGATGAAGCGGGCCTTGCCTGTTCCGCAGGATCCGCGTGCATGACGGGGAAACAACGGCCGTCGCATGTGCAGCTCGCGATGGGCATCCCGGAAACGCGGGCAAAGAGCAGCCTTCGCCTCAGTTTTTCGCGGCTGAACACGATGGAAGAGGCACTCGCCGCCGCGCAGGCAGTAAAACGCGCGGTGGAAAAACTGCGGCGAGTGCAGGGGCCGGGCGTAGGACCGGTGGTCGTTTATTCGCCTTGATCCGCCGCGTCAACGGGTCGGATAGAGCGTGGCATCCACGTCCGGGCATTTGAGAAATTTCGCCGAATCCGAGCCGTCGTCGTATTCGAGGCTTACCGAAAAGCGGTGTCGCGCGATGACCGGCGACTCGATGCGCAGGAAAAAACGGTCGCCCTCACCCGGCTGGACATATTGTGATAGATCGCAGGTGACCGTGTAGGATTCACCGCTTTCCTGAAGCTGGACGGTGTAGAGCGGCTCCGGGTCTTTCGGCGAGGCGGCGGGCTTCGCGGCCGGCGTGGCGGCGAGCGGGATTTCGAAAGAGACGTCATTCAACCGCCCGAAGAGCGTTTCCTCAATGTTCGGACGGGGGGCGCGGGGCAGGGGGATTTCAAAAATGCCGTTCTTGTTTTTCTTTGCCAACGCAGGCAAGGGGAGTTTTGATAGATCAATGCTGTCCTCTGGTCCTGCGATGCCAAGGCTGATGGAGGGCGCTGATGCATCGCCGCGAAGAGGGCGGACGGCGAGCACTTCTAGCAGCCGAGTGCCATCCGCGAGCCACACGGGCTCAACTTCCGGCTGGCTGCTGGAAACCTCGATCACGGCTCGTTGGAAAAAAGCGGTGGCGCTGCTGCTATTGAGAAGTTTGAGGTCGATTTCGGCGGTCGGGAGGGCGAGCCAGTTTTCATCGGACGATGGAGAGAAGACCGTGAGTTTTCCTGGGACGGGTGCTGCAACCGGCGTGATGGTGAGGACGCCATCCGCTTCAGACGCCTGATAGCGCGGGGCATTTCCGGCGGAGAAATGACTGGCGATGGCTCCGTTCCCAGCACCGGCGAGCGAAGCGGTGAGGGTGATTCCCTGAGTAGCGGTGGCCGGTGTGATAGATTGTAATTCTGGTGCTGGTGGCCGGGAGTTTTTCCACAGGTATAACCCGACCAGTGTGGCAATTACCAAAGCCCCCATGATGATGGCCGGAAATCTGTTGGACTTCGCTTTTGGTTGAGGCGGTGATTTTTCCGGGATGTATTCGCTTTCACCGATGAGTCCCTTCACCGAGCGGGCGAGATGGGCGATGTGGGCGTCCATCGGCGGATTGATCGCATCCAGCCAATGGCAGGAGGCGAGGAAGAACTCCAGCCCGGGCGACATCGGCGTATCCTCGATGCGGAAGGGAATGATCGGCTTGCTGTGATGCATCGCCCGCTCGGCTTCGCGGATGACGGCTTGGGAAACGTTGGTGGCTCCCGAAAAAACCAGGACCATCACCTTGCATCCGGCGATCGCATGCACGATCGACTCGCCGTAATTCTGCCCCGGCAACACATCGCGCGGGGCAATCCAACAGCGCAGTTTTTCCGCCTCCAGACCGGCGCAGATCGCATCCGCAACTGGCTTGTTAGTCGATGAATAGCTGATGAAAACGTCGTGAGCCATGAGTCACTCGGCGGGCGCTTCAGCCTTGGCTTTTAGGGCGGACTCGGCACCGCGAGGAAGCAGTCCGGCGAGATTAACCTTGCCGCCGTCGATGGCTTTTCCATCGGTGGTGATCAGGCTGATGGAGAACTCGTGGCGGCTGGTTTCGGGGATGCCGAGCGTCACATCGAAGCGGGTGACGCCGCCCGGTTTCACGATGTGGGAAACGGGCACCTGCAACGTGTAGTCCTTGCCCTCGCGCGAGAGCATTGCCTCGTAGCGTCCGGACACCGGGCCGACCGCGCCGAGACCGTCTGGAGGGATCACCAACACCGGACAAATCACGGCGATCCGCTGGGTTTTCGTTTCCTCTCCATCGAGCCAGCTGATCGTCATCCAGCCATGCATCCAGCATTGGATGTTAGGTTGTTCGTATTCGTCCTTGCCCTTCCAGAACGGTCCGCAGCCTTTTTCTGCGAGAGCGAGTATTTTCTCGGTCAGCGTGCCCTGTTTCTCCTGCAACCCGGCGTAGCTTGCGTCTTTTTCCAAGGCTTCAAAATCCGTGGTGACTTCTTCTAGCGCCCGGGTTTTCCGCTCGCACTCGCGATACTCCCTCGCAGCGGCGACGAGTTCCGGAGCGACACCTTTTTTCTCCATCTCGTCATGCAAACTGAGTTCAGCGCTTTTGGTGATGCGCTGGAGCGTGCGGTTGAACGGCAATTCGCCAGTGGGCTTGCCTTTTGGCTCTTTCGAAACGAGATCGAATTCAAACACGGCTGATTCGATCTTCCCCCAGCCTTCATTGAAAAGCACCACATGCTGGACTTCCGCATAGCCGCCAAAAATCAAAGTCAGTGGCTCGGGGTCCGGCTTGCTCTCGGCGATTTTCAGATCCACTCGTGAAACATGCAGTGCGGTCTTGCTGTTGTTGACCACCCGCACATCGATGGCGGGGAAAAACACATCGTAGTCCGGCCCTCCGAAAGTCACCGGTGCAATCGGTCCGCCAGCCTTGAGCTCGGCGAGATAGTCCTTTTGTTTTTCGCCGTGGGTGAGCCTCGGGAGAATGTTCAGAATGCCGTTCGCCATTTCGCCGCGGTAACCGATTTTGGGAAACGCTCCTTCCGACTCTTCGTCGCCTTCAGCAAGTTTCGGTTTAACAGTCGATACCGCAAGTTTTACGCCCACGCCGGGGATTTTCTCAGCGTGCAGGGTGTTCGACGTCAGGTGAAAAACACATCCGGCGATGCAAACAAACAGGCGGGCTTTCATGCGGGGGAGATCGTTTTGACGAGGTGGATGACGCAGGGCGCAGCCTATCGTCCATGGGGGTACTGCCAAGGATTCTTTTGGCTGCGGGTGGGAAAACAAAAAACCGCCCCCTCGGGAGGGGACGGTTTCCTGTTTGGTTGTTATGGCTTGTTGGAACGCTTTGGAAATTTCGTCCGATCGGCTCTTGGGACGCCGGCTCCTCCTGGGTCAGGAGGAGCGGGTGTCACAAGCATGGATCAGATTCGGAATTGCCAGAGCGTGTCGACTTCGCGGTCGCGCCATGCAGGACGGCGTGACATTGGATCCTGGAGCGTGCGGATCGCCTTGCGGCCACCGGTGCTGATGAATTTCTCGCAGTCGATGGTGACGACGTCGAGGCCCATGTAATACGTTCCATGAAGAGTCACGACGGACTCCTCACCGAAAGTTTCAGCCAGGTGTTCCTTCAGCAGCTGAGCTTCCTTTCTTCCCAAAAACAGGAAGGCGGGAGTCTCACCATGATCGCACTTGGAGCGAATGAGTTCGGATACTGCGTCGCCGTCCCAAGTGTCTTCGAAGGACAACTCGGACGGCACGGTAGATAAGTCCGGATACGGTGCGTGATATTCAGTGATGTTCATTTTCGTTTGTTTGGGTGGCGGTGTGGGGTGAGCAGACCCCGTGCCAGCACCGGTCCGTCCGGGTATTTTCCCTTGTGGCTGTAGGGCTGGAACGGTGTCTTTGTTAGTTTTTCCTACTTGGCGCTGTCTCCGTAAGCGAAGCATTGCCAATGGGTCGAACTACTTAAGCACCCTGAAACATCATCCATTTCGAGGCAATTTTCCGATGGTGACTTTTTTGCTACAAACTTGGTGAAACCCGGTTTTTCGAGTGGTTGCCCAACACGGGAAGGGCAGGTATTTCGCTCAGGAGGTGGATTAGTTTTGCTTTTGACGGTCGTTTTTGAGATTCCGCCCGCAAGGGATTGTTAACTTTTCCGTATTATCCGCGGGCCTGCGGTCCCCAGCCTCGTTGCGAATGGCCACTGAAAAACTCAACATCGCCCGGCAAACCTGGCAACGCTTCCGCGTCGCTTTGCGGATGCTCGTGCAGTCGGAGGCTGGACCCAAGGCCATCATGCTTTCCGGCCTGCTGGTCCTGTGGATGATCGCAATCAACGGCCTCAATGTGATCAACAGTTACGTCGGGCGGGATTTCATGTCGTCCATCGAGAACAAGAACATCCACGGCTTCAAGTATCAGGCGATGATCTACATCCTGGTCTTCGCCGGATCGACGGTGGCGGCGGTTTTCTACCGCTTCACGGAGGAGAGGCTCGGCATTCTCTGGCGGGAACAACTGACACGCCGGCTGACGGACGTTTACATGAGCGACCGCACCTACTACCGGCTGGATTCCGCCGCCGGCGTGGCCAATCCGGACCAACGCATCACCGATGACGTGCGGGCTTTCACCACCACGACACTGTCCTTCATCCTGTTGATTTTCAACGGCACGCTGACCGCCATTTCGTTTTCCGGCGTGCTCTGGACGATCAGCCCATTGCTTTTCGGCGTGGCGGTGGGCTATGCGGTTTGCGGCTCGCTGCTCACGATTTTCCTAGGTAAACCGCTGATTCGCCTGAACTACAACCAGCTCGACATGGAGGCAAATTTCCGCTCCGACCTGATCCACGTCCGGGAAAACTCCGAGTCCATCGCTCTGGCCCACCGCGAGGGACGCTTCAAGGCCCGGCTCAACAAGCGCCTCGACGCGCTGACAGCGAATTTCCGCCGCCTCATCCGCATCAACCGCAATCTCGGGTTTTTCACGACCGGCTACAACTACCTCATCCAGATCATCCCGGCGCTGATCGTCGCGCCGCTGTTCATCATGGGTGGGGTGAGCGAGTTCGGGGTAATCACGCAGTCCACCATGGCGTTCGCGACGCTGCTGGGTGCGTTTTCGCTGATCGTCACCCAGTTTCAGTCCATCTCCACCTTCACCGCGGTGACGGCGCGACTTTACAAGCTGACCGATGCGATGGAAAAAGCCCACAACGCCAGGACGTGTGCGCTCGATATCGGAGAGACGCCGGACAGGCTGCAATACGACGATGTCACGCTGTATTCGGCGGACAAATCCCGCCTGCTGGTCTCCGATCTCAATCTGGAAATCCTGCGTGGTTCGCGATGGTTGATCACCAGTTCGGAGGACGCCCCGAAGGTCGCCCTTTTCCGCGCCACGGCCGGCGTCTGGGAGTGCGGCGGCGGGCGGATCACGCGACCGAGCCTGGATGACATTCTGTTTCTGCCGGAGCGGCCCTACCTTCCGCCCGGCACGCTTAAAGATGTGCTGCTACGCACCGGCAAGGAAACCAGCACGGAGGATTCGGAGATCATGGAGGTCCTGAAAAACCTCGGCCTCGAAGAAGTGGTGAATCGCGCGGGTGGCCTGATGGTGGATCAGGATTGGGACGACCTTCTATCAATCGGCGAACAGCACATGCTTTCGGTCTCGCGGATCTTCCTCGCAAAACCCGCCTTTGTGTTTCTGGACCGCCCGGGCAGCTCGTTGCCGAAAAACCAGATCTCCAGCATCCTCGACCTGCTCACCGAGCGGAACATCGGCGTGGTCATTCTATCGAAAAACGGTGAGTCGCGCCTTCGATACGATGGCCATCTTGAAATCAAGGCGGATGGTATCTGGCAGATCAGCCACGAGGATGCAGGTGAGAACCCCATCGAGCTCAACGACCTGAGCTGCTAGACGAGCGTTTCTGACGGCGGATGGAGATGCAGCGTGGTGGAAAACGGAATTGATTCCACCACCACGGAACGGCCGTTGCCTTCGATGCGCACCGGCTTTCCAACAGAATCCACCGCGGCCTGCAACAGGCGTCCCGGGAGCAGCGGCGGCTCAATGGTCAGGCCACCGGGTGGAAGGGTGAGCGAACCTCCGACATGGATCGTGATCCGCTCCTGTTCATCGGCGGAAATGTGGAAATCCAGTATGCCGAAACGCGTCGGCAGGCCGCTCACGGAAACTCCGTTTTCGAGGGATATCCAATCCCACGACAATCCGGCGGCCAGCACCATCGATGACGTGTGGTCGCGTTCGCTGGCGACCATCGACGCGAGAGCCAGCAGGTATTCCGCGGCGATCCAGGTGTGCGGCACGTCGCCCAGATGACCTGGCGCACGGGGATCCCGCCAACTGATTTCCGGCCATTGATTCCATTCGAGCGGGCGGCGATCCGATAGAAAAAACTCCAGCAGCTCGTGCGCATCGTCCCGTCTCCCGAGCCGCACCATCGCGCCGATAATGCGGATTTCATAAGCCGTGTAGTTGTTCCACGGCATCGCTCCGCTGCGTTTGCGCCGGAAGCCGTCGAGATACGTTTCCAACATCTGCTGCAGTGGCTGCGAGGGCAGGGCATCGGCAAAATCGAGCATGGCGATGGCGTTCGACGTGGCCGTGGGATCAAAGTCCGCCCATTCGACCGAACCCGGAATGTATTCGAGCTGTCGGTTTTCTATCACCTTCTCCAGCGAGCGCATCACGTCGTCGCGAAACTCCACCGCGGCCGACCGATAGCGGATTGACTCGTCGGTTAGAGCAAGCGACTCCGCGATGTCGGCCGCCGCTTCCAAACCGCGGATGCCCCAGAAATCGTCCCAGTAGGAATGCACGGGATGCGCCAGGTAGCCTTCGTGACTCGCCGATTCCGGGAGCAGCCCGAAACATTCCTCATGCGCGGTTTCACGGTATTTTTCCGTCATCCGCTCTCCGCGCAGACGGATCAGGAATTCCGCTGCCCGCTGGACCGGCGTGCGCATCGTTTCTAAAAAGGCAGGATCGCCGTCCGCCCGGAACACCTCGCGGATGCCCCACAGAAACTGGCCGTGGCTGTCGTGTTCCACTAACGGATCGACCCCATCACGATCCACCACGCACGGGATGAATCCGTCATCGCGCTGAAACTGCACATACCATAACAGGAAATCGCGCAGGGCGTGGAGCAGTCCGGCCTTTGCCAGCGCCGCGCCCATGATCACACAATCGCGGACCCACGAGCGTGTGTAGCGGCGGGGACCGGGCTGGATCGCCGGGCCGTCGCGATTAATGAGGATGTGCGCCGCCGTCGTGTGGAAGCAGGTGAAGGCATCACGCGCGCTGGCAGGCACGTCCCACTTGACCGTTCCGAGCGTTTCTTCCCAGCGTTTTTGCGCGGCATCGCGGCCGGTTTCAGGGATCGCATTGACCGGTTGGAAAAACGGGACGGTGAGGGTGATTTCAAAATTTTCACTGTCGTTCGGGACCTGCCAGGACATCGCCGCAGAGGCCAAACCGGATTCATCGTCGATCATCACGCGCGGCGGCATTTCACCGCGTGATAGGTATTCCACCACGCCCCCTTCCTCAAATGCGGCAGCGCCGTGATTATTAGAAGGAACGGAGCAACTCACGCGGCGACCGCCGATGCTCATGCCGTCTTCCTCGCAGGAAATCCGGTGAATCGGGCTGCGGCCGCCAAGATTCCGGAATGCCTGCCACGGTGGATTGACCTGATAGGGCCTGGCGGCAATGATCAGTCTAACGTCTTCATCCGCCCCGCTGCTGACGCGATAGGTCACATGCAGGACAAGGTTCTCACCGAAGCCTTCGACCCACGGCAGAACGGTTAGCCGGGTTGTTCCCGAGGTCCATGTCACCGCTGGCAGTGGCAGTCCGTCGCCGAGTGGTTCGAGTTGAGTTTCGGCGTCCGCCCAGGTGATGAATTTCCCACCGATTTCCAAGAATGGCTCGAGGGAAAAATCGGCCTCGTCCACCTCCACCAAGCCCTCTTCGTTGATCAGCGCGCGCCGCCGCCCTTCCGGGCTGCCAACCGGCGTCCAGTAGGACTGCTCGCGATACCAGTAACGCGGAAACCACCCGCGGGAGAAATCCACCGCGACGGCGTGGATGAATTCGTTAGGCGTCTGTGAGAACGCGTCCGGCCGCAGATCGAGCGAAACCAGCGAGGCGGATTCGGAGTTCGCGAAGTTCATCCGCAACCATCGTGCTTCCGCTCCCGGCGCGGGAACATGGCTGCGGTGACCAAGCGCGTGCGTGGCATGGTGAATGCGCGACCATGATTCACCGTCGTTGGAAATTTCGATATCAAAGGTCCGCTGCAGTGTCGGCGTGGGCCAGACAAGCACCATCCCGCCGAAGCGCACGAGCCGTCCGAAGTCCACGATCCATTGGGGTTTCGGATCGTTTTCCTCCGCCTGCCAGCCGCTTGGTGATCCCGGCTCGAAAACGGACTCCGGAGTGCTGTTGAAGCGATGGCTTGATGCAGTGACCGCTGTCGGCTGATAGAGTGTTTGATCATCGAGCGCGAGGTCGGAAAGCCAGACGCTGCCGGATCCTCCCGGACCCGCTGCGACGACAAACTCCACCGCACCGACGACTTTCGGCGCGCCTCCGCCCGCGGGACCCCAGGCGAAAGGCAGGTCGCGTTCGCGGATCCGCAGGTCCTGCCAGTTTTCGGGCAGTAGGAAATTTTCCCGCGTGTTCCGCCAGGCGTTGGTGCCACCGGGATCGGCGATTTTGAACTCCAGGTTGTTCGCCAACCCCGCGCCGCGCAGGGCGAAGCTCACTTCAAAAGTCTCCGGCAGCAAAAACTGGATTTCCTTCCGTGCGACCACGAAGCCGCCACCATCGTGGAAATCATAATCCAACCTCAGCGCCGGTTTCCCATCAGGTCCGGACGCCGCGCTTAATTTGCCCTCCGCCTGCCCGGATGCGAAGACCCTCCAGGATGATGAGTCGGCGAAAAAGTCGTTGAAGGAGCCGGATGACATGAAAGGATCAGATAGGGTTTGCGCACGCCGGGATCAGGCCGCCCATTGATAGGAACGTGCGGATGCCCCGTCAAAGTCAATCAGCCTCCGCGAGAGGGGAGGATTGTGGCGTTTCGCCGCAAAGTGACGCTGCTGCGAGACGCAGCAACCACGGTCCACCGCCAGGACCACAAGAATGCGGAGCCTCCTTAGTCCAATGTCTTCAAGGGTTGGCAGATCGGATAGCTGCAAATCTCCATCCCGGCAGGGATTTCAGAAATTAGCCCGGGGTCGAGGAGCGTTGGCAACGACCACCCAGCGATGGAAATCCCAAAGAATCTGCACCCTGAAAGGAGTGCCGGCAATCCCGGCTGCACCCGGACCGCCGCGCTTTCCACGACCCGCTGCCGGGGACGAATCCTTCTGTTACCGAGGCACCCGGGGTTTTCGTCTGCAAAGCGGACTCGACCCCGGGCTAAAATCTGCGATCCCTCTCGGGATGGAGAACCAAACGATCAAAGTCGTATCCTTAAAGCATTGCACCTTAGTCCGGACTTCTGAACAAATCCCGCGCCAGGGGATTGACGCACGCGATTGATCCCGCTGATATCTCCGCCCCGCCACACGGCGGACTTTGCCATGGACTACAACGCGAAAATCGCAACCAACGTCGCCTCGATCCCACGCTCGGGAATCCGCGACTTTTTCGAACTCGTACAAGGCCGCGATGATGTCATCTCGCTCGGCGTCGGCGAGCCTGATTTTGTCACTCCATGGCACATCCGCGAAGCCGCCATCTACTCGCTGGAAAAGGGACAAACGACCTACACATCGAATCTCGGCTTGCTCTCATTGCGGAAATCCATCGCCAAATATGTCGATGGATTCTTCCACGTCGGCTATGATCCGGCGAAGGAAATCCTCGTCACCGTGGGCGTTTCCGAGGCCATCGACATCGCCCTGCGTGCGCTTCTGAATCCCGGCGACGAGGTCATTTTCCACGAACCCTGCTACGTTTCCTACAGCCCGAGCATCGTCATGGCGCACGGCGTCGCGGTGCCGGTAGTGACCACGAAAGAGGACGAATTCTCGCTGAAACCGGAAGCCGTCGCCAAGGCCATCACGCCGAACACACGAATCATTTTCATCAATTTCCCCACCAATCCGACCGGTGCCTGCGCTTCACGCGCCGACCTCGAAGGGATCGCGAAACTCGCCATCGAGCACGACTTGATCGTGATGACGGACGAAATCTACAGCGAACTCCGTTACGACGAAGGCGAGCCGCACGTGTCCATCGCCTCGCTGCCGGGGATGAAGGAACGTACCATTTTGTTGCATGGATTTTCCAAAGCGTTCGCCATGACCGGCTTCCGGTTAGGTTACGCCTGCGCGCCGCAGCCGATCATCGAAGCGATGATGAAAATTCACCAATATGCCATGCTCTGCGCGCCGATCATGAGCCAGAACGCCGCGATCGAGGCGCTGGAAAACGGCCAGCCCGCGATGATCGAAATGCGCAACAGCTATCACCAGCGTCGCGATTTCCTGGTGAAAAGGCTCAATGAAATCGGCCTCGACTGCCACACGCCGGGCGGTGCGTTTTATGTCTTCCCGGACATCCGCAGCACCGGACTGACGAGCAAGGAATTCGCGATGCGTCTGTTGGAAGAAGAAAGCGTCGCCTGCGTGCCGGGCAGCGCGTTCGGTCCATCCGGAGAAGGTTTCCTGCGCTGCTGTTATGCGACGGCGTTCGAGGACATCCGCACGGCGACGGACAAGATGGAACGCTTCGTCGGCCGGCTGAAAAAGGCATGAGCGCGGAGCGAAATGGTAAGAATGCGCCGGGCTCCTCCACGGGGCAGGCAAATCCTTATGCTCCTCCATTTTCGCCTTCCACCCCAGGATTTGAGCACCTCACCCGGGCGCACGTCATCCCGTTTGTGGCCTTCATGAGCTTCATGCTCGTGCTGATGGTGCTCGGCTATCTGATTGAGTGGAAACACCCCGACGCCCCATGGTGGAGGCAGCAACCCTCGCAGATCGTCTATCCGGTGCAGACGCTGGTGACATTGGGGTTCCTGGCTTTTTACTGGCGGACCTACACGTTCAACTGGTCGGTGAAATGGTCGCTGATCGGCATCGTTTTCGGCGCAGTCGGCATCGGTTTCTGGCTGCTGCCGACGACGCTCTATGATTACTGGAAACTGGAAGGACCGGTGCGCGGGATTCTCGGGACGTTAGGCGTCGCCGCGCGCAAGGAAGGATTTGATCCGGGGATTTTCGAGAATCCCATCGCCTGGTGGGCGTCTCTCAGCTTCCGCTTCCTCCGGGCCGTGATCGTGGTCGCTCTGGTAGAGGAAATCTTCTGGCGCGGCTTCATGATGCGCTTCGCCTGCGATTGGGAAGGGGATTACTGGAAACAACCCTTCGGACGGGCGAGTTGGATTTCCTATGGCGTCGTCACCGGGCTCTTCGTCGCAGCGCACGCGCCCGTGGATTACGCCGGTGCCTTCGTTTACGGCAGCCTGACCTATCTGTTATGCGTCTGGAGCAAGAACCTCGGAGCCTGTGTGGTCATGCACGCCACCGCGAATCTCCTGATGGGGATTTATGCGATGGCGTATGGGAAATACGGGCTGTGGTGAGCAGCTGTGCAGGTCCACTTTACTTGTCCCGGCATAGTAAAACGACGCCGGACAGGACATGGCGGATTACACCGCCTTGGAGTCCATCTTCGTCGAATACGAGGCCGTCGGCGAGCTCCTCGATGACACGCTCAAGGCCCTCGCCAGCGATGTCATGACCAACAGCATCATCGGCGTCACCTTCCTCAAAGCGCTCAACAAGATCAATCCGGCGCTCGATACCCTGCTCGGCTCCCTGAAAACCGTCCGCCGCCGCAAGGCCGTGAAAACCACCCCGCCCACTCCCTGATTCCGCAGCACCCACAAACACACGCCGGGGAGCGGTTTCACCCGCGAAAGCTGAAACCGTTCCCCGCAACCCTCCCCAGCTTTCGCACGAACGCGAAAACCCTTCCCTCGTAAGATCCCTGGCATCCGCACCAACGCGGAAACCCTTCGCCGGAATGCCCCAGCCCATTCGGCCCTGCGCAAAAAGCGTTCACGCGAACGTTCTCCACCCTCCAGCGGAACGCTAAAACCGTTCCCACGAATGCCCCGGAGCATTCGCACGAACGTTCCGAGCGTTCCCGCGAACGTTAAAAGCGTTCCACTGAACGGCTCCGAATCACCGCAAGTCTCTCACTCACAAGGGAAAACGTCAATTGCCAGCCTTGTAGCGCTGCTCTGCGAGCGTCGATGCCCCGGAACCGCCATTTCCCACCCCACTTTAGGAAATTTCCCTCGCCCCTCATCCCGGCCATTCGTTAGCTTCCCTGTATTCCATGACGCGCCTCGAAAAGAACTTCGGAAAACAACGAGCTACTTCCAGAACCAAGCGCGAAAACGG
This sequence comes from Akkermansiaceae bacterium, assembly GCA_031412525.1. Taxonomy (GTDB): domain Bacteria; phylum Verrucomicrobiota; class Verrucomicrobiia; order Verrucomicrobiales; family Akkermansiaceae; genus Luteolibacter. Next base: position 25,557 of record JANODE010000180.1, read on the forward strand.
CACCTTCTTCAAGGAATCCATCCGGATTTGTTTCCGCTTCGAGCGCACTCTTTCCGCCACCTGTTGCGCGGGCTCAAGACCCAGTTCGCGGTTGTTGACCCCGCCCGGTCAACTCCGATCCCATCCTTTACTTTAAGGAACGCCAAGGCCTGAATCATTTCCCTCTGCCGATGTCTTTCAAACTCGAAGATCTTCCCTACCAGCGCCAGGCCATCAGTGCCGTCGTCCGCCTTTTCGATGGGCAACAGCGCAACTACTTCGACCTCCAGCTCCAAGGCGACTGTTTCCCTAACCGCCTCGACCTCACGCGACAGGAAATTGTCGCCAATTTGGAAAAAATCGCCGCTGAAAATGGCATCTCACACGGCGAGGCCAGCGTCTGCATCCATCCCGACTACTGTATCGAGATGGAAACCGGCACCGGGAAAACCCTCGTTTACCTGCGCACGATCTACGAACTCTGTCGCGAATACGGCTTCACCAAGTTCATCATCCTCGTGCCGTCCGTGCCCATTCGCGAGGGCGTGCTGGACACCATCGAGTCCTTCCGCACCCAGCTTGAGCGGCTTTACAACATTCCGCTCCACGCCTTCGAGTATGACAGCAAAAAGCTCACCAAGGTGAAACGCTTCATCGAGGGCACTGACCTTCAAGTCATGGTGATGACCACCCACTCCTTCAGCGCGGATGACAACATTATCAATCGCGCGGACCGGGACGATTCTCCAGACGGCATGTCCTACTGGCAGGCTCTCGGCAAGGTCCGGCCCATCGTAATCATGGACGAGCCGCAGGAAGGAATGGACACGGAAAACCTCCGACCAAGACTCGATGCACTGGATTCCGTGGCGCGGCTACGTTACTCCGCCACCCACAAGACCGTGCGGAACCTCATCTTCCGCCTCACCCCGTTCGAGGCTTACAACCAGCGTCTCGTCAAAAAGATCGAAGTCCTCTCCGTGGCAGAAATCAACGACGAAGCCACCCTCAAGATCGAGCTTGTCGAAATCCAGACCGGAACCGGCGCGCCCAAGGCAAAACTCAAGGCATGGCGACAAATGGCTACCGGATTCAAATACTCCGAAACCAAGTGGCTCAAGGACGGCGACTCGCTGGAGGATGCCACCAACAACATCTCCTACCGGGATTTTAAAATCTCACACATCCGCGCTAAGGGCCTGCGCGGTGGCGATGCCATGGTGAAATTTCACAACGGCGTCGAGCTCACACCGCGCACCGCCACCGGAGATGTGAAAGGGATCTTTCGCCAGCAGCTCTATTGGCTCTGTTACCGGCACTTTGAGAAGGTGGAAAAACTCAAGCCACTGGGCATCAAGCCGCTTTCCCTGATCTTCATCGACCGCGTGGCGAACTACATGGACCCGGATGGAATGATCAAGACGCTCTTCCTTGAGGAGTTTCCCCGCGCCTATCAAGACTTCTACAAGACGGCGACACCGGCAGGTTTCGCCCATGAAGTGCAGGCCTACTACTTCGCCAAGACCAGCAGCGGCGAGTTCACGGACAACGAGAACTCCATGGCCAAGCAGCGGGAAATCTACGACGAGATCCTGCGCGACAAGGAAAAGCTCCTCGCCTTCGACAATCCCCGCCAGTTCATCTTTTCCCACTCCGCACTCGGCGTCGGCTGGGACAATCCGAATGTCTTCAACATTGCCACGCTGAACCAGACCTACTCGGACACCAAGAAGCGGCAGGAAATCGGGCGCGGCCTCCGCATCTGCCGGAACCAGTCCGGGCTCCGCATCTACGATGACGACACCACACCCGAAGGCGAAGAGGTGAACCTGCTCACCGTCATCCCGAACGAGAGCTACCAGACCTTCGTCACCCAATATCAATCCGAACTCCGCTCCCACGTTCCCATGCGGCACTCGCCCAAGGGTAAGACGCCAGCCAAGAAAAAAGTCAGACTCAACCGCGGGCGCTTGGAAGGGGATTCATTCAGGAAATTCTGGCAGCGCCTCTCCCGCCGCACCGACTACAGTGTCCACTTCGACGAAGACGCCCTGATCCGGGACTGCATCGCCAAGATCGATGAAATCTCCCTCGAGCACTACGAGGCGGCCATCGAGATCAACCGGATCGACGCCCTCTCCGCCACCTCAGACGCGCGCGCCACCTTTGTCGGCGGAGAGAACGTCCGTCTCGCCGCGGACTTCACCGCCATGGATCTGATCGAGGAGCTGTCGGAAAACACCGCGCTCGCTTATCCGACCATTGTGGAAATCGTCAAGGGTCTGACCAATCTGAATCAGCTGGTCCGCAATCCCCCGCGCTACCTCCATCTCGCGACCGAGCATATCAACCGCATCGCCATGGCCGAGATGGTCCGCACCATCGAATACACCCCTACCGGTGAGAGCTACGGGCTGGATCTGTTCAAGGACATCATCGAGACCTATCGTGCGACCGTCCCCACACCGAATACCGGCATCTATGACCACGCCATCCTCGATGCGGAATCCTTGCCGGAAAGCCGCTTTGCCAACGAGGCCGACCGCCACCCGCGCGTCCGTGCCCTTCTCAAGCTGCCGGACTGGTATAAGATCCCCGTTCCGTCGTTGAAGGGCGGCACCTCCACTTACACGCCGGACTTCGGCGTCGTCATCTCCCACAAGGGCCTGCGAGATGAACAGGAAGTGGAAATCCACCTCGTCGTGGAAACGAAATCCACCGATAACATCGACGAACTGGATGCCGATGAGCGCATCAAGATCCTATGCGCCATCCGCCACTTCCACGCCCTCGGCATCTCCGCAAACACCACCCTCATCTATCAAGCGCCGGTTTCCCGTTTCGACGCGAATGTCCGTGACGACGTGAAGGAATACGGTGGTAAGCCGCCCGCCATGGGTTTCTTCGCCCCGCGCGACAACTTCGGTGCCACCCTCCAGGCCGCCACCGCCACTCCCGCCCCCAATGGTTGACAATAATTTCCCTCCGTGGGAGATTCCCACCATGAAAGTCCAGATCATCGACACCAAGCGCCGTCTCGTCCTCCCCGGAGCCCAGCCCGGCGAATGCTATGCCGTAAGGGAAGCCGGACCTGGACATTATGAACTGGCCAAGGTCATTCCCGCTCCCAAGAAGCCGAAACCCAAGCATGCGGAAATCGATGCCCTGCTCGCTTCCGCCGCTCTCACGCCCAAAATGAACTGGGAACAACTTCGAGTCCTCACCCGCGAGCCGTGATTCTCCTGGACACCAACGTGCTCATCGACGCGTTCGATCCCTCCGCCCGCTTGCATGCGTGGGCATCCGAGCTCCTCCGTGACGGCCTGCTGGTAGAGGGCGTCGCCATCAACCCGGTGATCCTCGCCGAGCTCTGCGTCGGAGATATCGAACCCGACACGGTCGCGGCCCGTCTCGAAGCCCTGGGCGTCGTCTTGCTCGACCTTCCCTCCGCCGCAAGCACCCGCTGTGCCCGGGCCTACGCTGCCTATCTGGAAAACCGGCGCAAGCAGGACCCACCCGCCGCGCCTAAATCCCCGCTCCCGGATTTCTTCATCGGTGCGCACGCTTCCTTCCTGAGCCTGCCGCTGGCCACCGCCGACCTCAGCCGCTATCAGACTTACTTTCCCGAAGTCAAACTCCTCACCCCACCGGAGGCCGCCACTCCCAATTCCTGAACCTTTCCATGTCAGATCCATCCTCCACTCCGGAAACGCTCAACGACCTCCTTCCCATCACGCCGGATGGCCGGGTTGAGCGCCTTGCTGAACTCAAGCGTCTGTTCCCCGACCTCTTCACCAACGAAGGCCGCCTCAATCCGGACGAACTCCGGCAACTCGTCGAGCCGAACGAAGTCCACGAGACCGAGCGCTACGAATTCAAATGGTATGGCAAGGCCGCCTCCAAGCGCGAGGCCTTTACTCCCACCACCGCCACCCTGGTCTATGACAAAGCCCGCTCAGTGAACCCGGACAAGGCGGATGGCAACATGATCATCGAAGGGGAGAATCTGGAAACTCTTAAGCTGCTCCTCAATGCCTACCGGGAACAGGTGAAGTGCATCTACATCGATCCGCCTTACAACACCGGAAAGGACTTCATCTATCGGGATAACTACAAGAAGGACAAGGCGAGTTATTGGGAAGAATCCGGGGCCTCGGAATCAGGAGTGCAACTCGAAAGCAACCCGGAAACATCAGGTCGGTATCATTCAGATTGGTTGTCAATGATGCAAAGTCGCATTCTCGTCGCCCGTCAGCTTCTAAGCTCTAAAGGCATTTTGTTTGTTTCGTGTGACGACAATGAGGTTGAGAACTTGGCCCGGATATTGAACGAGGCGTTCGGGGCAGAAAACTTCATTGCTAAATTGATCTGGAAGAGCCGTGCATTTCCGGATTCAAGGGCAAAAACCGGAGTGTCGACTGATCATGAGTACATTTTCGTTTATCGAAAAACTGATGAAGCAGTTTTAAAAGGTATTCCACGGGATGAATCGAAATTTTCAAACCCCGACAATGATGACCGTGGAGCATGGATGAGCCGAAGTATGTTAGGACTTGCGACAAAGGAACAGCGTCCGAACTTACATTATCAAATTATTGATCCTGTAAGCGGCCATTGTTTTGATCCTCCAGCGAACACCGGGTGGAGGTATTCTCAGGATCGAATGAAATCCATGATAGAAGGGGGATTCATTTTGTTTCCAAACAACCCTGAGGGGAGACCACGAGAAAAGAAGTTTCGTTCAGACATTGAAAGTGATTTTGTTGCTTTTCCAACCATCATTGATGACGTCCACACCGCTGATGGAACCAGTGAAATCCGTGAGATTTTTGGCGAAACCATATTTGATTTTTCCAAGCCTTCCGAACTTGTGCGCTCACTGATTCAACAGGTTTGTGAAAGTGATGACTTGGTATTGGACTTCTTCGCAGGAAGTGGAACGACAGGCCATGCGGTATTTGAAAAGCCGGACGGGGTTTCGAAAGTGCGTCTAATTCTTGTCCAATTTCCGGAAGCAGTTGATCCGAACAGCGCGGCGAGTCGCCTTGGGTTTACTTCCATTTCCGCCATCACTATTGAGCGAGTGAAGCGCGTGATCGAAGGCTACGGAAACAATCCACAACCGATACCGGATGCCGGATTCAAAGTTTACAAACTCCAGAAGTCCAACTTCCCGCGCTGCGAGTTCAAGCCGGATTCCGCTGCGGACGAGGAGACCAAAGTCGCCGCGCTGCGCCGCTACATCGACGAGAAGGAAGCTGCGTTTTTCCTAACGCTGGATGGACAGGGCGAGCAGGCGGTGTTTGACGAGGTGCTCCTCAAGAACGGCTTCCAGCTCCACTACACCCGCAGCCGCCGGGAG
>JANODE010000181.1:0-2595 GCA_031412525.1 Akkermansiaceae bacterium
TCCGGTCAACAGCCAGTCACCTTCCCAGTTGCCCAGATAGAAGGTCTTGCCACTGCCGTTGAAGGTCTTGAGCAAATAGCAGGTCAGGTCATACATTTCGCGCTTCTGTGACTCCAGCCTCACCGGGTCGAAAGGGGTGCCATCGCCGTAGGGAGCAGAGAGCGGGGCCACCCAGAGGAAATAATGCGCGAAGGGGAGGTGGAAAACCGTTTGCACGTCGCGATCCTGCTCGGCTCGCTCCACCAGTGTCTTGTAAGGCGATTTCCCCTCCAACGAGAATTTGGCGATGTTCGATCCCATTGCCAGCATGGCACGGGCGGTTTCCACCAGCATGGGCTCCGTGGAAAATTGATAGCCTGCGCCAATCGACTGCGTTCCGGCCACGAAGTTATACCTCTCGATCGGGGCGAGCGGGGCTACCTGGGCAAAGGCCGCACCGGCCATGGCGGTTGCGAGAAAACAGGCCGACAAGCGCGTGAAAAGGCTATTTGGGAACTTCATAAGGGATCCTCTCTGGTCTTCACGACGGACTGATTATTGCCGCGCGTCTGGATGCTCCTGATCTAGAATTGCGCATACTACTCAGACCATTGTCATGACTACCGCCCATGCGGGCCATCGACACGATGTTCTCTAAATATCGCATCACGGTTTGAGCGCTACTTGGACGACATCGACTAGTTTGGTCCGCTTGGCGGAGGTGAGCCTGACGGTCACGGTTTTCTCGGCGTATTCGAAGGCTAGTTCGGAGACGTCACCGAGAAGCGTGACGCGTTCCGGCTTGGCCGAAATCCCCTTGAGCGTGAGCGTGACGTCGGACGGCGGCAGCATGTCCTTGTCGAACATGCCGGGAGCCCCGGCGACTTTATTAAACTCGGGTATTGCGAAAAGGAAACGCACGCTGCCCTTGGCGGTGGCGGGGACATTGGCGGATTCGCCAGCCGGCAGTGGCTTCACGGCATGCACGGCTTCGCCATGCCTTTGCATCCAACCCGACACAACCTCCATGTTCTGATAGGCCGAAGGATGGAACTCCCCCTGCCCGTCCGGCCCGATGCCCAATAGATAGTTGATGCCAAGCGACCGACATAAAGCGAGTTGACCGAGCACAAAGGCATTGGAGCGGAACGGCCGGGTATCGTAGGTCCAGAGCAAAGCCCACGTGTTGCAGAACTCGGCCCAGGTAGTGGCAACCTTGTTCGTTTTCAAATCCCGCTCGTAGGTGATGAAATCCCCGGTTCCATGCAAACGCGGGTTGAGCACGATGCCAGGCTGCAATTTCCGGATCTCCTCGGCAGTGATGCTGCGGGAACCATTCGGGGTGGGTTGACAACCGTCGAACCACATCAAGTCGATTTTGCCGTAACCTGTCAGCAATTCTTGGATCTGGCCGCGGACCATTGCATCATACGCAACGTGGATTTTTGCGACTTCTTCAGGTGACTTGGATTTCTGGCGAGGCTTCAGATCCGCGTCGAGCGCGGGAAATTCCGGATTCGTCTGGGCGGCGTAGCTGAAGAAGTTTTTGAAATCGCGTTCGAAGTGCCAGTTAGGGGGTGAGTAATACAATCCGACCTTGAGGCCGTGCTTCCGGCAAGCCTCCACGTATGGCTTAACTAGATCCCGGCCTTCCATAAAGTTCTTCGTGCTGAATTCTCCATATGCACTCGGCCACATGGCGAAGCCATCGTGATGGCGCGCTGTGAGCACCATATAGGTGAATCCAGCTTCTTTCGCGGCCTTGCACCATTTGTCCGGGTCGTATTTCCCCGGGTTGAACTCCTGAGCCATTGACCAATATTGGTTTGGCGTCACGTCCCAAGGCTTGCCTTTCAATTCGAAATCCTTCTCCCGGACAATGCGCTCGCGTTCCGCGGGGTCTTCGATGCGAATGCTGCGCAGGTTTTTACCGGGGATCATCGGCCACGAAATGTTCATCGCCTTCACCGATGAAATGCTCCAGTGAAGGAAAAGCCCGAGTCCTGCTTCGGGATACCATTGGGCATCCGGGTGGCTGGTATGGACCGCAGCGGGGTTCTTTACCGAGGGAATGCCAATCTCACTGTGCTGGTCAACTACACTCAACGAGCCTTTTTTACCATCGGCTGAGGAAGCGTCCACCGGGGGCACGGCCCAAGAAGGAGTGGATCCAAGGAGAAGACTGGTGAAGAGCGCGGCAGCACAAAAGGATGGATTCGGTAGCTGTAGTTTCATGGATTTCATTTCGGGTTTTCTGTAATCTGGAAATAGGCAACTTACGGTTCGGTTGGTTTCGATAGACAAGGGACACTATTTCTCAAAACCGATCTTGAAGACCACCGCGTGATCACTCGGCCAGGTCATCGCGGGCTGGATCGTCAGTCCGTCGGATTCCTCTTTCCACGAGAGCTTCTCCTCGCTGCCAAGCAACGTCACGTCGCCAATCTTCTCGCCGACGAGCGATTTGATCATTAACGGCTCAGTCGGAACGCCGAGGCAGATCGCATACATATGGCCGTCTTTGGTGGTGAAACGGATGTCCTGCGCGGTGTATTTGTATTCGTTGTCGTTGAAATGATTCCCGCTCTTCGGCTTTTGCGCCGTGCCTTCGCCGAA
>JANODE010000182.1:0-22987 GCA_031412525.1 Akkermansiaceae bacterium
ATCATCCTCGTGGGTGATGCCGTGCAAACCCTCGCGGCTCGCACCGCCTGAACCCCGGACCTAACACCGAGATCATGAAAGACATTTACCAGGTCATTAAAAACGTCCGCCTCTCCGAGAAAGCCACCATGCTTCAGGAGAACAACAACGAGGTCACCCTCGAAGTGGACCGCAAGGCCAACAAGCTTGAAATCAAGCAGGCCGTGGAACAACTCTTCGGAAAAACCGTTCTGGCCGTCCGCACCGCCAACTACGACGGCAAACTCAAGCGCCAGCGTCGTGCCGACGCCGGTCGTACCAACCATTGGAAAAAAGCCATCGTCCGCCTCAAGGAAGGCGAATCGCTTGATCTCGTCTAAGCGATTACCCCGCTGACCCAAACGTAACCATCTAACGTTCCGATTGTCATGCCACTGAAAACTTTCAAGCCAATCACCCCATCCGCTCGCTACAAGAATCTCCCGTCCTTCGACGAGATTACCAAAAGCAAGCCTGAGAAGTCCCTTCTCACGCCACTCAAGCGCAGCGGCGGCCGCAACAACACCGGCCGCATCACCACCCGTCACATCGGCGGTGGCCACAAGCGCCACTACCGTCTGATCGATTTCAAACGTGGCAAGCACGATGCACCAGCAACCGTCGTCGGCATCGAATACGATCCGAACCGCACCTGCCGCATCGCCCTCATCCAGTATGAAGACGGCCAGAAATCCTACATCCTTGCCCCACTCGGTCTGGAAGTCGGAACCACGGTGGTGGCCGGCAAAAACGTCGCTCCGAAAACGGGCAACGCCATGCCACTCAGCGAAGTGCCGCTTGGCACCTCCATCCACAACATCGAGCTCATCCCAGGCAATGGCGGCAAAGTCGCCCGCGCCGCAGGCCAGCTTGCAGTGCTCTCTAACCGCGATGGCGGCTGGGCACTGGTGAAAATGCCTTCCGGTGAAATCCGCCGCTTTAACGACCGCTGCTTCTGCACGATCGGCCAAGTTGGAAACCGCGACCACATGAACGAAACTTCGGGCAAAGCCGGCCGCACACGCTGGCAGGGCGTCCGTCCGACCGTCCGTGGTATGACGATGAACCCCGTTGACCACCCGAACGGTGGTGGCGAAGGCAAGTCGAAGTCCGGTGGTGGTCGCCAGCACCTTCTCAGCCCATGGGGCCACGCGAAGGGCCAGAAGACCCGCAACAAGAAGAAGACCACCAGCGTCTTCATCGTCGAGTCCCGCCACAAGGCGAAGCGGAAGTAATCCACTTTTAGCGAACCAATTAACGCACCTTATTTATGCCACGTTCCCTCAAGAAAGGCCCATACGTCGATCAAAAGCTCCTTGCCAAGATCGACGCCGTCGCCGACGCCGGATCCGACCGCAAGCCCATCAAAACCTGGAGCCGCAAGTCGATGATCACCCCGGATTTCGTCAGCCACAACTTCGCGGTCCACAACGGCAAGACATTCGTCCCCGTTTACGTCACCGAAAACATGGTTGGCCACAAGCTCGGCGAATTCGCGCCGACCCGTATATTCCGTACCCACGGCGGTATTGGTAAGAAATAATCATCGTCCACGAATTTTCCTCCACTTTCATGCGCACCACCTTCCATCTCAAAGCACTTGCCTCCGCCCTCGGGCTGTTGGCCGCTGCGGAGATGTGCGTGGCACAAGCACCGACCGCGGAGGAGCTTCAGGAGATCGTCACCGAACTCCAAGGGCAGAACCAAACCCTCCAGCGCAGCCTTGCCGAATCCAATCGCGGCGAGAAGGAGGCGACCGAGCAACTTGCTCAAGTCCGCCAACGTCTCGAAGCACTCGGCAAGAACCTGCTCGACGGGGGCGATGACCGCCTTATCCAGGCTGCCGGTGACCTGCAGCTCGCCAACGAGCGCATCACCAGCCTTGAAGGTTCCGTCACCCGTCTCGCCGCCGCCGTGAATGAATACCTCCGCCAGGCGGTGGTTTCCGATCCGGATGCGAGACTTCGTGTGGAAACTTCTCTTAGAGAGCTTGACGCGGTCCTCGGACTGCGCCAGAAGCCCCTCCCCGATGTTCGGACTGGCTCACTCCAGCAAGCACGAATCGTCAGTCTCGATCAAGAAAGCGGCATGATGGTTTTGAACCTTGGCGAAAGCCAGGGAGCCAAAATCGGCATGACCTTTCGCCTTACCCGCGGGCAGCAGCCCTACGGAAAAGCCATTTTAGCCGACGTCCGCAAGGGCGTCAGTGGCGCCTTTGTCGAACACCTCGACAACGTCGCCGAATCCCCACGCCCCGGCGATCTCGCCGTTCTCGAAACACAAGCATCAGCGCAGTAACCACTCACCGTCCGACGACCCATGGAAGTCAAAAGCACCACCAAATTCGTACGTCTCTCGCCTAAAAAAGCGCGTGACGTCGCCCGTGAAATTCAAGGCCTCGCCGTATCGAACGCCCTTGATATTTTGACCTTCACTCCCAAGAAAGCTGCTCAGCTCATCGGGAAGACTCTCAAGACCGCCATCGCGGACGCGGAGAATAATTTCTCTCTCGACGCAACCACGCTCGTCATCAAGGAAGCCGTCATCGGCGCAGGTCCCACGCTCCGCCGCTTCAAGCCACGGGCCAAAGGTTCCGCCGGCCCGATCCTCAAGCGCACCAGCCACATTTCCATCACTCTCGTGGGTTCCGCCCCCGAGAAGAAAAAGAAGGTAGCCCGCAAGGCCGCTGCCAAAAAAGTCGAAGAAGCGCCTGCCGCTGCCGCAGCGACTGAAGAAGCCTGAATCCCTCTCATTTAATCTCATCCCTCACCGACCATGGGCCAAAAAGTAAATCCGATCGCATTCCGCCTCGCCGTCAACAAAGACTGGCGCTCCAAGTGGTTTGCCAAAGGCAAAGACTACACCGACAAGCTCCACGAAGATCTCGCGATCCGTGGCTACCTCAAGAACAAGCTGGTGAATGCCGGTCTGGCCCGTGTGGTAATTGAGCGTGCCTGGAACAGTGTCCGCGTCACCCTTCACACCTCCCGCCCTGGCCTGATCATTGGCCGCCAAGGCAAGGAAATCGAAGTGATGACCAAAGACATCACCGGCCTCTGCAAAGGTGCCCAGGTTAAGATCGACATTATCGAAATCCGCAAGCCGGAGCTCGACGCGCAACTCGTCGCCGAGCAGATCGCCGTGCAACTTGAGCGCCGGATTTCTTTCCGCCGCGCCATGAAGCGTGCGCTGCAAACCGCCATGGAGTTCGGTGCCGAGGGCATCCGTCTCCGTTGCGCCGGCCGCCTTGGTGGTGCGGACATCGCTCGTGCTGAAGGCTATCGCGAAGGCAAAGTGCCTCTTCAGACCCTCCGTGTCCCTCTCGACTACGGCTTCGCTGAAGCCCGCACCCTTTACGGCATCATTGGCGTGAAGTGCTGGGTCAACAAGAAGGAAGACGACGGCACCGGCAAGCAACCCCAAGGTCGCAACGACCGTGGTGACCGTGGCGGAGACCGCCGTGGTGGTGGTGGCGGAGATCGTGGAGGCGACCGTCGCCCGAACAACCGCAACTGATTTCAAACTCTCATTTTTCAAACAACATTTTTACCTAGGAGGACCGAGTCATGCCTTTGATGCCCAAACGAACCAAGTTCCGCAAGAGCCACCGCGGAAGCCGCTCCGGGAACGCCCAGCGCGGAACCACTGTCGCCTTCGGTGACTTCGGTCTGCAAACCCTCGACCGCGGATGGATGACCAACCGCCAGATCGAAGCTTGCCGGATCGCGATCAACCGCTCACTGAAACGGAAAGGAAAAGTCTGGATCCGGATTTTCCCACACAAGTCGATCACCTCACGTCCTCCGGAAACCCGGATGGGTAAAGGTAAAGGCGCTGTCGAAGGTTGGGTCGCCGTGATCCGCCCGGGCAACATGCTCTTTGAAATCGGTGGTGTTCCTGAATCCGCCGCCAAAGAAGCCATGCGCCTTGCCTCCTACAAGCTGGGCATCCGCACCCGCCTCGTCACCCGCAATCCGCACGCCTGATCCGTCCGATCAGATTCCATTCAATCATCCGTCTGAACCATGGCCAAAACCAAAGCCAAAGAGACTCCGGTCAACCAGCTCTCCGCTAACGAACTTCAACTTCGTCTTCGCGAGCTCAAGCAGGAAGCTCTCAACCTCCGCCTCCAGAAAGCCACCGGCTCGCTGGAAAACTCCGCCCGCATCCGCACGGTGCGTCGTGAAACCGCTCAAATCCTCACGGCGGTCACCGCCCAGAAGAGCGCCTGAACCCTGCTCCCAACGTTAAACACTTCCATCCATGAGCGAGACTCCTTCGGACGCACAAGTCCACCTTCGTAAAACCCGCGTTGGCGTGGTCATTTCCAACAAAATGGAAAAGACCATCGTCGTTGAGCATATTGCCCGCGTTCCTCACCCCAAGTTCAACAAAATCGTCAAGCGTTCGAAGAAATACTACGTGCATGACGAATCCAGCCAGGCCCAGATCGGCGACCGCGTGAAAATCGTGGAAACCCGCCCGCTCTCCAAGCTCAAGTGCTGGACGCTCGCCGAAGTTCTCTCGCACTAACCTGCGGAGGATCTCAAATTTCAAATCTCAAATCTCCAATTTCTCCTAAGTCATGATCCAGATGGAAACCATGCTCGTCGTCGCCGATAATACCGGGGCACGTAGCGCAAAAATGATCGGCGTGCTCGGCAAGCGCAGCCGCACCGCACGCATCGGTGACGTGATCACCTGCCACATCCGCGATTCCATCCCGACCGCCGCCGTTAAAAAAGGCAGTGTCGTCAAGGCAGTCGTCGTCCGCACCGCTTATCCGATCCGCCGCGCTGATGGATCGATCCTCCGCTTCGATTCCAACGCCGTGGTTATCATCGACAAGGACAACAACCCGCGCGGCACCCGGATCTTCGGACCCGTCGCTCGTGAGCTTCGCGAACGTCAGTTCATGAAGATCGTTTCACTTGCACCCGAGGTTCTTTGAACCTAAGGCATCCCGCCAAGCCACCATTCATCCACTCCATCTCATGAGCCGCATCAAGACCCACGTCAAAAAAGGCGATCAAGTCGAAATCATCGCAGGCAATCACAAAGGAAAGCGCGGCACCGTGCTCCTTGTGAACGCCGCCAAGGGCAAGGTCGTCGTCGAAGGCGGCCGTCCGATCCAGAAAGCCGTCAAAGCCACCGAAGCTGAGCCAACTGGCGGCATCAAGACCATCGACGGCCCTGTCCACATCTCCAACGTCAAGAAAGTGGGCTGAAGTGACGCCGCTTCGAAAGAAGCGCCCGAACTTCCGCCCGCGCTTAAGCGCCACCACCAACCGCGCTGACCCGCAAAACAAATGAGCACACCAGCACTCCAACAACATTACAAGGACCAGGTTGTCCCGAGCCTCACCAAGAAGCTCGGTTACACCAACTCCCATCAGGTCCCGCGCCTCGAGAAGATCGTGGTCACCTCCTGCATGGGCAAAGCACCGGATCGCAAGGTCGCCGTTGACGACGCCGTCAACGAAATCCAGAAGATCACCGGCCAGAAGCCATCCATCACCTACTCGAAGAAGGCCGTCGCCAACTTCAAGCTGCGCGAAGGTGAAGCCCTCGGAGCCCGCGTCACCCTCCGTGGTGCCCGCATGTGGGAATTCCTCCATCGCTTCATCAACATCACCGCTCCTAATATCCGCGACTTCCGCGGAATTTCCTCCAAGTCCTTCGACGGCCGCGGAAATTACGCCTGTGGCATCAGCGAGCAGTCCATTTTCCCGGAAATCGAAATCGACCAGATCAAGCGCACCATCGGCTTCGACCTGATCTTCGTCACCTCCGCACCGACCGATGCCGAAGGACGCGCCCTGCTCATGGAGCTTGGCATGCCGTTCCGCGACATGAAAAAAGCCAACGAAGTTGAAGCCGAAGCAGTAGCTGCCAACTAACACACCGACCACCTTTTAAAGAATCACCTGTTATGGCAGTTCTCACCGATCCAATCTCCGATTTCCTCACCCGTTTCAAAAACGCCGCCCGCGCCGGCAATGAGGAGTTCACCGCCCCTTATTCCAAGATCAAGGCGGACATCGCCCGCATTCTTCAGGAAGAAGGCTACCTCTGGAACTACGAAGTCGTCACCGGCAAGCGGACCGAGCTCAAGCTCAAGCCGAAGTTCATCGACGGCCGTTCCGTGCTCACCGACCTCAAGCGCGTCTCCACCCCTGGTCGCCGCCATTACATCGGTGCCAATGAAGTTCCACGCGTGATGTCCGGTCTCGGCATTTCCATCGTCTCCACCTCCAAGGGCGTCATGTCCGGTGGATCCGCCAAGAAGCAGAACCTCGGTGGCGAGCTCCTCGCCAACGTCTGGTAAACCCTAACTCGTAAAAGGAAAACAACACCATGTCACGAGTCGGACTCAAACCAATCTCCCTTCCTGAAAAGGTCGCCGTCAAACTGGACGGACGCACCGTCATCGTCGAAGGCCCCAAGGGCAAACTCGACTTTGCCCTTCCGGACGGCATCTCACTCAAAAGCGAAGACGGCAATGTCATCGTTTCCCGCGCCTCCGAGCTGCGCCAGCACCGTGCCCTTCATGGCACCGCCCGCAGCCTCGTCCAGAACATGATCCTCGGCGTGTCCAAGGGTTTTGTGAAGGACCTTGAAATCGTTGGCGTCGGTCTCCGCGCCGCCGTCAAGGGCGCTGACCTCGACCTTTCACTCGGTCGCTCCCACCCGCTCCTTCACCCCATCCCGTCCGGACTCAACGTCACGGTCGTGGAAAACACCAAGATCAAGGTGGAAGGCATCGACAAGCAACTCGTCGGCCAGTTCGCCGCCGAGGTCCGCGGGTTCTATCCTCCTGAGCCTTACAAAGGCAAGGGTGTCCGTTACTCCGATGAAAAAGTGCGCCGCAAGGAAGGCAAAAGCGTCGGCAAATAATCCATTACCGTCGCCAACAACCTCTAATCAATTTCGGCACCATGAGCACCATCAATCGCAAGTCGATCCGCCGTCGCGTCCACGACCGCATCCGTCGCAAAGTCAGCGGCACCGCGGAGCGTCCACGCCTCGCAGTCCACTATTCCAATCAACACATCTACGCCCAAGTCATCGACGACGCGGCTGGCAAGACCCTGGTCTCCGCCTCCACGCTCGACAAATCCTTCGAAAAAGCCTCCTCGAATGTCGAGAGCGCCCAGAAGGTCGGAGCACTCCTCGCGGAGCGCGCCAAAGGCTCGAACATCAGCGCCGTCGTCTTCGACCGCGGCGGTCACCTCTATCATGGTAAAGTCAAAGCCCTCGCCGACGCAGCTCGCGAAGCCGGACTCCAATTCTAACGCTCCGACCAGACAAACATCATGGTAACAATTCCAGAAAACGAAACTCCCGCAACTCCCGCAGCAGCACCGGCACCCCTTCCATTGGGTCCGGTCGCAGGATCCGGCAACCAAGGCGGCTATCAAGGCAATCGCGGCCAAGGCGGCGGTTATCAGGGCGGCGGCGGTGGTGGTGGTGGTGGCGGCGGCTACCAAGGCGGTGGCGGCGGTGGCCAGGGCGGTCGCGGACGCGGCGGCCCACGTCGTGAAGAGCGTGCTGCTCCGACCGATGCCGAAGGCAACGAACTCTCCGAAAAGGTCGTCTTCATCAACCGATGCGCCAAGGTCGTCAAAGGCGGACGTCGTTTCAGCTTCTCCGCTCTCGTCGTCACCGGAAACAAGGTCGGCATGGTCGGTCTTGGCTACGGCAAGGCAAACGAAGTGGCTGACGCCATCAAAAAAGCCAGCGACGGGGCCCGCAAGGTGCTCAAGCCGATGAGCATTGTTGACGGCACCATTCCTCACGAAATCTACGCCGAATACGGTGGTGGCAAGGTTCTCCTCAAGCCAGCGTCTCCGGGAACGGGCATCATCGCCGGTGGTGGTGTGCGTGCCGTTTGCGAAGCCGTCGGCATCCGTGACATCCTCGCAAAATCGATGGGCTCCTCCAACCACGCCAACGTGGTGAAAGCCACCCTCAAGGCCCTCACCCAGCTCCGCACCCGTGATCAGGTCCTTTCCGGCCGCGGCAAAAAGAAGCGCGAGAAAGCCATCTGATCAGGTCGGGAAGGCCTCCGGGTCTTCCTGAAAACTGAAAACTGAAAACTAGAAAACTTCATATGGAACTTCATTCATTCAGCCCGAATCCCGGCTCCAAGCACAAGGTCAAGCGCCTTGGTTGCGGCGAGAGCTCCGGTCACGGCAAGACCTCCTGCAAAGGGAACAAGGGCCAGAAAGCCCGCTCCGGATCCGGCACCCGTGTCGGTTTCGAAGGCGGCCAGATGCCTCTTCACCGCCGCCTTCCGAAGCGCGGTTTCAACAACTATGACTTCCGCGACAAAGTGGGCGTCTTCAACGTGGGCGAGCTCGACGATCTTTTCGACGCCGGTGCCACCATTGATGAAGCCGCGCTCCGCGGACAGGGCCTGATCAACGGCCGCTGCGACAAGGTCAAGGTTCTTGGCGTTGGCAAAGTCACCAAGGTGCTCCACCTCGTTGTGGAAAACGCCAGTGCTTCCGCTCGCGAAAAGATCGAAAAAGCTGGTGGCACCGTTACGGAGCCAATCGCTTGATCCCTGTCTCAGATCTTTGATTTCCGATGAGGAAGCGCATCCGCGCTTCCTCATCGTTTGTTTAAACCAAGCGTCATTCCCTTACCTATCCGCCATGATTTCCGCATTCGCCAATACTTGGAAAATCCCCGAACTCCGGGACCGCATTCTTTTCACCCTCGCCCTGATCGTCATCATCCGTCTCGGCGTGCACATCACGCTTCCCGGTGTCGATGCCACGGTCATCAAGGAATGGCTCGATAAAATCCAAGTCCAGGACCCAACCAGCCCGGCTGGTGGAATCGGCGCACTGCTCACGGTCTTCTCCGGTGGTGGTCTCCAACAGGCGGGAATTTTCGCCCTCGGCATCATGCCTTACATCTCCGCATCCATCATGGTGCAGTTGATGACGGCGGTTGTGCCGAAGCTTTCACGGCTCGCCCGCGAGGACGGTGGTCGCCAGAAAATCACGCAATACACCCGCTACATCACGATCGGTATTGCCATCGTTCAGGGCTTTTTCGTCGCGCGCACGCTTACCAGTCCGAACATTCCCTACATGCCCGGCATCGATCAGATCGGGCGGCCGCTCGTTCCGAACCCGGACGTCTACTGGATGTTCCTCACCGTCATCACCATCGTCGCGGGCACCGTTCTGCTGCTGTGGATCGCCGACCAGATCACGGAAAAGGGAATTGGCAACGGCACCTCCATCATCATCACCGTCAACATCATTTCTGCGCTTCCTGGAGCGCTCATCCAGGCGTGGAAATTCTTCGTCACCGGTGACGGCGTCAGCCCGTTCCGTTCGATGATGATGGTCGTGATGATCATCCTTCTTCTAGCAGTCATTGCGGGGACCATCGCCATCACCCAGGCCCAGCGGCGAATCGCCGTGCAATACGCCAAGCGCGTCGTCGGCCGCAAACAGTTCGGCGGACAAACCCAGTATCTGCCGCTTAAGGTCAACTACGCCGGCGTCATGCCCGTCATTTTCGCCACTGCCATTCTTTCGATCATCCCTATCACCTTGGGACTCATTCCCTCAATCGCCAGCCATCCGTTTGTGGTGAAACTCAACGGGGAAATGAACGGCGGAACCGCTTATTATGTCCTCGGTGCCGTCGGAATTTTCCTCTTCTCCTATTTCTGGGTGGCCATGATGTTCCAGCCCTCCCAAATTGCGGAAGACCTCAAACGCAACGGGGGCTATATCCCCGGTGTGCGCCCTGGTAAACCGACTGCGGATTTCCTCGACTTCACGATGACTCGCCTGACCTTCGCGGGGGCGATTTTCCTCGCAGGTCTCTTCATCCTTCCCGTGCTCACCGGCCATGCGGTCGGGCTTCCTCCTGGTTCGCTCATCCTCCAGTTTTTCGGCGGCACTTCGTTGCTGATCATGGTCGGCGTCGTGCTCGATGTCATGCGCCAGGTGGAGACTCAACTCCTGCAAAAGCATTATGATGGCTTCCTCCGCAAAGGAAAGCTCAAGGGCCGCTACGACCGCCTGAACCAATCCGGTGGTGCTGCGCCGCGCTCGGTGATCCTCTATCTGCTCATTGTAGTAGCGGTTCTGATCGTGATTGGGATTTCCGTCTTCACCTACAATAAGCTGCATTGATCGCCTCCGCCGTCACCCCGCTCCGAATTGTCCTGCTAGGGCCTCCGGCATCCGGCAAAGGAACCCACGGGCGGCGACTGGCGGGAACGCTCGGCCTCGGTTATCTTAGCACAGGAGCGCTGCTTCGGGAGCAAGTGGAAAATGGCACGCCGCTTGGCCTCCAGGCGAAGCCCATCCTGGACCGCGGCGAATATCTTCCGGACGAGCTGATGTGTCCGATCCTTGCCGACTGGCTCTCCCGCCAGAGCGGCGGCTGGGTTCTTGACGGATTTCCGCGTAGCCTGCCACAGGCCGTCTTTCTCGATGGCTGGCTTGCGAGCCACGGGTTGAGACTCGACGCCGCCGTAGCCTTGGAAGTCCCATTCGACCAACTCCTCGCTCGCATTCATGACCGCGTCGAATGTCCCGAGTGCCGTTGGGCCGGTCACCGTGCGCAATCGAGAGAAGCCAGCCAATGCCCGGTTTGCAAATCTCCCGCAGGTCCGCGCGCCGACGACAGCGAGGAAAATTTCCGCAGCCGTTATTCCGAGTTCGTCAGTTTGACCCAACCCGTCATTGATCACTACCGCAAAGTGAATATGCTGCGCTCCTGCGACGCCACCGCGCCGCAGGACGAGGTCGCCGCCGGCATCCTTTCCCATTTCTCCCATCCGGCGTGAAACCCGGATTTTTCATCATCCGCGCCCTCAGACACGTGTCCCGCAGAAACCGCATCCCTATCAAATCGCCGCGCGAGATCGATTTCATGCGCACGGCCGGTTCCATCGCCTCCACCATCCTGCAGGCCATGGCCAGGGAAATTTCGCCGGGCCGCACGACTCGTGAGATCGATTTGTTAGCTGCCGATCTAATGCGGGAAAACGATTGCAAGAGCGCTTTCCTCGGCTACCGCGGATTTCCCGGTTACACCTGCATTTCCATCAACGAGGAGGTCGTCCACGGCATCGGCGGCGCGCGCAAAATCCAGCCCGGCGACATCGTGAAAATCGACGTCGGCATTGTGAAAAGCGGCTTCATCGGCGACAACGCCACCACGGTCGCCGCCGGTGATATCCCGCTGGA
Organism: Akkermansiaceae bacterium; assembly: GCA_031412525.1. Taxonomy (GTDB): domain Bacteria; phylum Verrucomicrobiota; class Verrucomicrobiia; order Verrucomicrobiales; family Akkermansiaceae; genus Luteolibacter. The sequence continues at coordinate 11,247 of JANODE010000182.1, forward strand.
GACGAAGCGTCTGTTAGCGGTCACCGAGCAGTCGTTGTTTGAAGCCATCAGCCATGCCCGCGCAGGTCGCAAGCTAGCCGACCTTTGCGCCTCCGTCGAGGATTTCGCCGCGCCGCACGGGTTCTCGATCGTCCGCGAATTTGTCGGTCATGGCGTTGGCCGCCGCCTTCATGAGGAACCACAGGTGCCGAATTACCGACCGCAGGGCAAGTCGCCCACACTGATGCCGGGCATGACGCTCGCCATCGAGCCGATGGTCAACGCCGGCGTGCCGTCCGTTAGAATTCTCGATGATGGCTGGACGGTCGTCACCGAGGACCGCAAGCCCTCCGCCCATTTCGAGCACACGGTCCTCATTACCTCCGGCGATCCGGAAATCCTCACCTGGCGTCCACGCGAGGCGCTGCCGGAAATGCTCGGCCTCCCCGCTTGGTGAGTTCCATCAGGCGAGCGTGATCCCGACCGGACAATGATCCGAACCCGTGATGTGCGGCATGATTTCCGCATCGGTCACCCGGTGCATGAAGGGCGTGGAAACTCCGAAGTAATCGATTCTCCAGCCGACATTCCGTTCTCTCGCACCGCCGCGGAAGGACCACCACGAATAAGCGTCGCGCTTGTCCGGATGGAAATGGCGGAACGTGTCCGTGAATCCGGCGTCTAGCAATTCACCAAAGCTCGCCCGCTCCTCATTGGAAAATCCCGCGGTGAATCGGTTTTCTTTCGGCCTTGCGAGGTCGATTTCCTGATGGGCCACATTCAGGTCGCCGCAGAAAATCACCGGCTTCGTCACTGCCAACCCGGCGACGTGGCGGCGGAACGCGTCGTCCCAGGTCAACCGATAGGGAAGACGCCGCAGGCCGTCCTGTGAGTTCGGCGTGTAAACATTCACCAGGAAAAAATCCTCATACTCCAGCGAGAGCACACGGCCCTCCTTGTCATGCTCGTCCATGCCGAGACCTGTTCGGAAATCGATCGGCTTCTCTTTGGTGAACACCGCCACGCCGGAATAACCGGGCTTCTGCGCGGAATCCCAATACCCATGGTAACCGCCAAGTTCTAACGGCAACTGCACCTGCTCCGGCCGCGCCTTCGTTTCCTGCAGGCAGAGGATGTCTGGATTTGACGCCGCAACAAATTCCCCAAAGCCCTTGCCGATGGTGGCGCGGATGCCGTTCACGTTCCATGAGATCAGTTTCATCGCCCTCAGGATTTCATATCAGACCAGCAACATGCAATCGCCATAGCTGAAAAATCGATAGCGCTCCTCCACCGCCTGGCGATACGCCTCCATCACCAGATCCTGCCCGGCGAAGGCGCAGACCAGCATGATCAGCGTGCTCTGCGGCAAATGGAAATTCGTCAGCAGCCCGCCCACCACGCCGAACTGATAGGGCGGGTGGATGAAGATGTCGGTTTCCCCACGCAGCCCGGTCACCGGTCTGCCGATGGATTCCAGCACCCGCGTCACCGTGGTCCCGACCGCCACTACCCGACCCGCTGCGTTTACTTTTTCCGCGGTTTCCTGCGTCACGATGTATCGCTCCGAATGCATCACATGATCTGCCACCACTTCCACGCTGACGGGACGGAAAGTTCCGACGCCGACGTGCAGTGTTAGGAAATCATGCGGAATCCTCGCTAACATTTCCGGCGTAAAATGCAGCCCGGCCGTCGGCGCCGCGATGGCCCCTTCCTCGCGGGCGAACACCGTCTGATAGCGTTCTCTATCTGAAATTTCGTCTTCCCGCCCCATGTAGTGTGGCAGCGCGAGATGGCCATGCACGTTCAGATCCACCTCCGACTCCCAGCGCACCAGGCGGTCGCCGTTTTCATACACCTCCATGACGGTGCCCTTGATGCCGCCGACCGTGACCGTGCGCCCGCGTTTCAAGGACTTTCCCGGCCGCACCAGGCAGCGCCATTCCAAGGCTGATGGACGGTCGAGGCAGAGCAGTTCTTTTTTCCCGTCGTCCGAAAACACCCGCGCGGGGATCACCTTGGTATCGTTCAAAACCAGCAGATCATCCGCCCGCAGGTAGTCGGGAAAATCGCGGAACATCCGGTGCTCGATCACGCCGCTGTCCTTGTGCACCACCAGCATTCTCGACGCCGCGCGCTCGGCAAGCGGCCGCGCGGCGATCAGTTCCTCGGGCAGGTGGTAGTCGAAATCTTTTGTCAGCAGCGGCATCGCCAATCCCTACCGGTCGTATCGGAAAACTGCAAGCCGTGGTCCGTTCAGCGAAGCTTGAAAGGAAGCTGTGCCGCATCGCCCCAGACGCGGACCAGCACGTTTTTGGCACCAAGTTCACCGTGCTCCGTCGCCAGCAGGACGCGTGTGCCGTTTTTCTCTGCGTCCCACGTGTCGGTGTCGCCGCCCGGCTGCCAGCCGTCCGCCGTCAGCAATGTTAGGAAATGATCGCGGGTATTGCCATCCGCACCTTCGATTTCAAATTCTCCAGACGGCTCGCTCACCAGCTTGTCCATCCTGGCCCGGCGAAGAAACAACCGGCGGTTTCTCGCCCATGCCCGCAGGTGGGGCTGAAGGAAATTCACCAGAGCGAGGGCAAGTTTTGTCTTGGTCGAGTCATACCTTCCCGACAGTCCGCGCAGTGGCAGCATGCGGTTCGTGATCGCCTGATAGCCGGCGTTGCCCATGGCTCCATGATAGATGATCGATCCGTCCATCACCCGAACCGGGCCGCCGCCATAAACGAAGCCGTGCCATTTCGCGTGGCCGTGTCTTGAGAATCGGTGGGGATGCTTCTCTAGCAGAAGTTTCTCGGCGCGGCCGTAGCCGAGTTGTTGCCGCAGGAACTCGAAAACCGAAGGCCGTCGCCAATGCCAGACAAAGGCCCCGGGCACAAAACCGAGGCGCAGTCCGGCGTCGCGAAGTCTCCAACAGAAATCCACGTCATCTCCCGCCGTGCGGAAACGTGGGTCAAAGCCGCCGATCTGATCGAACGCTTTTTTTGTCACCACCAGGTTGCAACCGGGCAGGTGTTCGGCCTCCTCGTCGTCCAGCATCACATGGCTCGGCGCGCCGGGCGCGGCGCGAACGACGGCTTGCTCCCAGGTCCGCGCAGCAGGGGGCAGGTTCGGCCCGCAGGCGGCGGCGTATCGGCCGTCTTTAAAAATCGGGCGGATCCGAATGATCCACTCTTCGTCCGGTTCGCAGTCGTCGTCGGTGAAAGCGAGGATTTCTCCACATGCGATCGCGGCCCCGGCATTGCGTGCGGCACTGAGGCCGGAGGGTTCTAACCGCAGCAGCCGCACCCATGGGAAATTTTTCTCCACCACTTCCGCCGTGCCGTCTTGCGATCCGTCGTCTACCAAGATGGTTTCAAATTGGCCGCCGGTCATTTTTCCGATCGCCCTCAGGCAGGCACCGATGCGTTTGCTGCCATTGCGGGTGCAGACGATGACGCTGATGGAGTTGAGAGTTGAGGGTTGCGAGTTAAGAGTTAGAGCTTTGAAAGCAGGCTTCGCGTTTCCATTGCGATCGATCAGCCCGAAATCCCAGTCGAGCACTTCCGCGCCGTTGTTCCACCAGCGGTCGCTCCACGCATAAACAGTTAGACCGGCGGTCTCCAGATCATGCGTGGCCTGGTGCGCCCAGCCGAGAACCTGCGCCTGCTTTTCCAGACCATTGCGGCTCGAATCCAATCCGAATTCCGAAATCACCAGCGGCCGGTCCCCGGCAATGTGATGCAGGCGTTTCAGATAACCACGGAACTTCGCCTCATCTTCCAGGTAAACATTGAAGGCGGTGAAATCCGCATTTTCAGGCTCCAGGTATTCGGTGCTCGGATAGCTCGCGTAGGCGAATAAAAGATGGGGCGAAATTTTCCGTCCGAGATCGATCAGTCCTTCCAGCGTTTCACGCACTTTCACCGGTCCCATCCAGCGCGCGAGATCGGCGGGCACCTCGTTTCCCACATACACGCCTGCTAGAGCCGGGTGGTCTCCGATCCGCCCCAGCGAATCCGTTAGGGCCACGCGTGCCGAGGAAACCAGACTCGGGCGCATCAGGAAATCTGCGTTCTGCCCCCATTTCAGCCCTCCAAAAACTTTCAGCCCGTGCTGCTGTGCTGCGTCCAACAGATCTGCTTCCGGCATCTCATACAATCGGAGCGCATTGAATCCCGCCTCAGCGATCCGCGAAAAATCCTGCTCGAATGACGCGGGCCAGCCACCGGGGAATGGACCGTAGGTCACGGCTTTCATCCACACGCGGCGGCTGCCCGAACGGAAGAATTTCCCGTCCGTCCGCCATCGTGTTGAAGGTTCCCCGCCGGTCACGCGGCGACCCTAGTGGCCGTCGCGGGGATTTGCCACCATTTGATGCTGGGGTGATTGCAGACGTCCCTCTGGAGCATTTCCCTTGCTGGTAGCTGCGCGCGCGTGAGAAGGTCATGCGGATTTGGCGACGATTCGAAATACCCAACTGGACGGATGGCGCGCCTTCGCGGTGCTGGGGGTGATGTGGCACCACTGGACGGAGAAAAGCTGGCGCGGGCCGTTTCCCTTCGAGATCGGGCTGTTCTTTTTCCTTACACTCACGGGCTTTCTGATCACCCGGATCCTGCTACGTGAGCGGGCGGTGGGCGATGGTCATGCGGTCCCGTGGCGGGTGAAAACCTATCTGCATTTCCAGAAACGCCGCATGGTCCGCATCCTGGTGCCTTGCTACGTGGCGATGATCTTCGCCATCATCGTCGGCGCGTCGGACATCCAGCAGCATCCATGGCTTTATTTTGCGCATGTTTCGAATTTCCACATGGCGTGGATGAACGGCTGGCCCTCGGGCACGGCGCACTACTGGACGCTGGCGATCCAAATGCAGTTTTATCTGATCTGGCCGCTCCTCGTGTTTCTAACACCGAGGCGGGCGCTGCTTCCCGCGTTCCTGGTCTGCACGGCCGTCGCTCCTCTCAGCCGCTTTGTGCTGGAGCGGTGGTTTCCGGAAATCACCCACAGCGAGGCGATCACCTTCTCGTCACTCGACTACTTCGCCGTCGGATCGCTGCTGGCTCTGGCCATGGACCGAGGTTTGGTCGCAGGGGATCGGCGGCTCAAGTTTGCAGCGCTGGTCGCGTTCTGCGGTTACCTGATGCTTTATGTTTCTAACACGCTCGGCCACCCGATAGCCGGATTCTGTTATTTTCAACAGACACTGGTTTCCGTGGTGTTCGTCGGTTTGATTTCAGCCACCCTGGCCGGCTTCGGCGGAGCACTGGGAAAACTGTTGGAGCACCGGGCGGTTCAGCATATCGGACGGCTGAGCTATGGCTTGTATCTTTTCCACACGCCAGTGCCGTTGTTTCTCGGCTGGGTGCTGCCGTGGCTCTGGCATCCATTTTTCGCTGGCCCGTGGATAGTGGTCCGGCTGCTGGCTTTTGCTCTAACGTCGTGGGGACTGGCATGGCTCTGTTGGAAATACCTGGAGCAGTCAAGAGCACCGCACGATCCTAACAAGCATGCCCTTTCAGGTCATCAGGGAAGTTGAGCTGGGATATCCCCACCAGCCGTCGCACCGGGTTGAGTTTTTGAGGGTCACTCAATTTCTTTTGGTAGGGTGGTGGGCCTGTATCGGAGGAGACAACCCACCCCGCCGTGTGTGGCAAGCAGCTCATCACCCTCACAGACTTCGATTTCGAGGCTTCTGGCGGCGGCGAGACGGGTGAGCTCCTCCCGGTCCTTCTCTTGAAGCTCTTCGGAAATAACCAACTGGGCGGCATATCCTCCGATAATCGCATCCCTTGATGGTCCCACCCCCACCACCGCCAGCGCGCCCCGCATGATTTGTTCATTCAGTCGGGTGACGGTATCACGTGACTCGGCGCTTTCGGCTTCGATGAATTTATCGATGGCCTCTTCCAAGACCAGAGAGGTGTCTCCTTTGATGGGAGATTTCATGATTTCCCCAACCAGACGTGAGCTGACATTCTTGGGCAGAGCGTCGCGCAATGGGGCGACATTGCGCGAATTCCCAGCGAGGATCAGATGATTGAGACCGCGCTTGGCCATGAGATTGGTGATGATGGTAACCTGATCACTCAGGTAGCGCCTGTCATTCTCACGCTTTTTCTGATGGAAATGCTCGCGCCCCCATTCGCGTCCGAGACGCCCGCTCAATTCGGGTCGTTTTGTTAGGAACTCCTCGCTAACAGCACCCAGTGTGACTTCATAAATCCGGGAGACTTCCTCGTTAGTGATTACCACGACGAACCGATGAAAGCGGTCCTTTAGCTGCACCAGCGGGAAAATCGCAGGCACACTTGCGGCGTTGAAGTGAAGCTCCAATGAGACGCAAAAAGGCGCAACGAGAAGGAATGGATCGGTTCCGCGACGACTGAAAACCGCGACGCTTCGGACTTCTTCCGGCCATTCTCGGCAGATTGCCTCTTCGACATCCTGGCGAGCCAGATCAAAGGCGGCACGTTGATCCGACGGTTGGGTAGAGCGGGCGGTTTTTGCCCACTGCGAGAGCTTTGAACGGAGATAGTCCTGATTTTCCAGGAGATCGAGATAGGCGCTGATCAGTGGAGCATCCGTTTCGGGAAGGTTCACCAGATCGACAATATGAGTACGCAGGGACTCCATTTCATTAATCACGGGAGAAGGATGGTTTTTCATATTGCGTGGTGTTACACGCAGAATGAGGAAGGTGCTTCATGGAATCTCATCAGGATTTTCCAATGCCACCCATCGAATGGAAAACGTGATGAATTCCATAAGCAGCAAAAACCGAAGTCTTGATTCTGGATGCTATTCAAAACGACCATGATCCTATGGAGTATCAGCCATAGTAATAATAACAGTTAGTTTGTGATGGAGGTTCGCACGCCTTGCGTGCATTTTTTCGAACTGAAGCAGCAATCATTAAGTGCTGCCTTTCCGGTGGGTCTCTGTTCGGCTATGACACGTTATTGGGAACTGCCAATTTGGAACCTGCCCGAAAGATGACGGCATTGGGTACAATCATTTTCCCGCACGACACCGGAAATTGATTCAGCTAACAAGAATGCCGTTTCAAGTCTTCCAGATCGATGAACTCGAGGGCGGATTCGTGGGTGGCTTCGAGCACGACGCCGGGAGCATGTCCGGCTTCGAACGCTTCCTGCCAGCGGGCGGCGCAGAGGCACCATTGGTCGCCGGCTTTGAGTCCCGGGAATCCGAATTCCGGCTTCGGCGTGGTAAGATCGTTGCCGCGGCTTTTTGAGAATTCGAGAAACCGGTCAGTCACCTTGGCGCATACCACATGCACGCCCTGATCGCCGGCTCCGGTGCGGCAGCAGCCGTCGCGATGCCAGCCGGTGAGCGGATCCAGCGAGCAGGGGATGAGGACGGAGCCAATGACGTTGCGGGTTTCGATGGGCATGCGTAAACCTACTTCACATCGGGCGCGGTCCAAACGAAGATTTCCGCCGAAATCCTCTCAGCCGCCGGACTTGCGCCGGTGGGGCGCGCCTGCCAGATTCCGGGGATTGGAAACGGTTTGGAAAAATGATCTGCCGGAACGGTTTGATCCGATGACGGCAAAGGAGCTGCGCCAAAGCCTGCGCCGGGGCAGTTTCGTCTATCCGTTTCTGGGCATCCAGTTCCTCGCGGTGTGCGCGATGGCCGCGGAGTTCCAGAACGGCCATGCATCGGAGAGCTCGGACTACACGGGCATGCTCAATCCGTGGCTTTTGTGGAGTTCCGGGCCGTTCTGGATGGTGGTGGCCGCGATCTGCCTGATCATCATGCCATTGAGCGGGGTGATCCTGATGGGGCAGGAACTGGAGGAGGGAAATCACGAACTGCTGCTGCTCACAAAGCTGGACCGTTGGAAAATCGTCACCGGGAAGTTCATCACACTGTGGGGACTTTCCGCGCTTACTTTTTTTTCGCTGCTGCCCTATGTGGTCGTGCGCTACATGGTCGGCGGCATTGAGTGGTGGCATGAGGCGGCCTGCGCGACAACGGTGCTCGGCGGCTCGGCGATGATTGCCGCGGGGGCGATCGGGGCTTCCGCCTTCAATGGCCTGGGCGCGCGGGTGGCGGTGCTGGCTCTTTTCCTCGCCTCGATGATCGCCGGAGCGGGTATTCCGCTGTTAGGAGCCGGAATGCAGAGCCGCGGCTGCGGGATTCTCTATCACATCACGGCGGTTGCAGCGGTGATCTGTTATGTGGCCATTGGCCTCGCGCTTGCCCGTTCACGGTTGCGGCTGGCGGTGATGGCCTACGAGGTGAAGCCGAGTGGAATGGTGATCGGCCTGCTGGTTTTCGCTCCTTTTGTCATCGGCATGGCCACCGCAGTAACCCTGGGGTGGGGCGGTGGGGTTGGATTGTTAGGGATGGCGGTGGTTGCCCTGCGCATCGATGTGACGCCGAAGCTGGGGATTCCGCCGCCGGTGCCGGTGATTCCGTCGGTCGAATGAAGAATGTTCGGTGAGGGGCTCGATCATTCTGCACACTGTTTGCCTCGGACAATTTGTCTGTTTCTGAGGATTTGGCTGACAAAATCCCGGCCAGAAACTGTCGATAGACTATCGAAGCCCCGCCCTTTTCAGGAGGACAGGTTGGCCGCGCGCGACGATGGTTGACGGCGGGCAGTGAGCTTTTGAGTCGGCAGGAAAGGAGTGATCAGGGATTCCTCAAAATCGAACACTTCCGAAAAATCCTCCTTTTTGTCCGAGTCCTGTTTACCGAAGACCTGTTCCTCGATCAGGTGGAAAACCATGTCGCCCACGTCCTGGCATTTCCGGATGCTCCACTCATTCATCAGCGTGGAGGCCATCGGGCCGAACTGCTCCAGCGCACAATCGCGGAATCCGGCAAGAAGTTCCGGGCCAGTCACGTGGCGGGCTTGGCCATTATTGGATTCAGCGATCCGCTTGAGCGTAAAATCCAAAGCGTCCTTCAGGAAAAAGTAGGCATGCGGGTCAAAACGCCGGTCACGTTTCAGGATGGAAACGACGGATTGCTCGAATTGCATGGCCTGCATGGAAAGACTATGCCGAATCACCTTCAGCCTGTCAAAGAGGTTTAGATTTTGACATGATGCCGTGAACGCGTGGGGCATGACGAGGAGAGGGGATCACGCTCGTTCCTGGTGGCGGGATTGAGGATCTGGCGAAACATGTGTCGTGTGCCTCCGTATATGCGGCGAGCGTTGATGATTTGCTTCCCCACCATGTTTACGAATCCATCTGTCTGCCATTGGGTTTTCCGACTGGCGCTTTGCCTTGTCGGCGCTGCTGCGGCGCAAGAGGACGCCGTGACCGGAGAGGCGCTTTATGCGAAACATTGTGCGGAATGCCACGGTGAAAAAGGCGAAGGTGTGCCGGATGAATACGAGGATCCGCTCCACGGCACCCGCACGCTGCCTTCACTGGCCCGCTACATCGATCGATTCATGCCCGAGGAGGATCCAGACCTGCTTTCAGAAGAAGAGTCGAAAAAAGTCGCGGAGTACATCATGGGGGCGTTCTATTCTCAGGAAACGCGGGCGGGCAGCGAGCCTCAACAAAAGCGGGCGTTCGCACGGCTGACGAACCGGCAGTTCGTTGAATCGGTGGCAGACCTGATCGGCAGCTTCAGCGAACCCACCCCACCCGGCCCGGGCAGCGGGCTGGCGGCGAAGGTTTACGAATCCGACGGAATGGAAAAAAAGGCGAAACTCGTGATGGAGCGCGAGGATTCAAAACTGGATTTCGATTTTGGCGACGGCCCGCCGGGAGATGGCATCAACCCCGAGCAGTTTTCGATTGCTTGGGACGGCTCACTGCTGGCGCCATCCACGGGGTGGTATGAATTCCGGATCTCCACGCCGAACGGTGCCCGGCTCTATCTGAATGGCGAACTCCGCAAGGGCGATGGCAACAATCGCGATGACAGTGGTGGCAAACGCCAGCCGGCGTTCATCGACGCGTGGGTCAGCTCCGGTGCCGAGGTGCGGCAAACGGTCGGGAGGATGTATTTGTTAGGCGGCAGGAGCTATCCGATCCGTTTTGATTTTTTCAAATTCAAGGAAAAGAACGCGATGCTCCGACTCGAGTGGAAACCCCCTCGCGGCACGTGGCAGGTTCTCGCGGCGCCATTCATCTCGCCGACGCGGGCGGGCCATGTGGCGGTGGTCTCCACGACATTTCCCCCCGACGATGCAAGTGAAGGCTACGAGCGCGGCACCGGCGTCTCGAAGGACTGGTACGAAGCCATCACGGCCGCCGCAATCGAAGCATCCAACCAAGTGGTTGAACGTCTGCCCAGACTCAGCCGCGTGAAGGAGGAAGATCCGCATCGGGTTGATCGCCTGAAGGACTTCGTGGCTGAGCTGGCGGGCCGTGCCTTCCGCCGCCCTCTCGACGAAGAATTGCGCCGCCAGTATGTGGACGCGGTTTTCATCGATGGAATTGCGCCCGAGCTCGCAGTGAAACGTGCCGTCATCCTGATCCTGCAATCCCCGCGGTTTCTCTATCCCGAAATTGGTGGAGAACGGACCGATCACACGGTCGCCGCCCGCTTGGCCCTCGGCATGTGGGATTCCATTCCAGATAGGATTCTGTTGGAAGCGGCTGCTGCAGGAAAGCTCAAGACCCACGAGCAGGTCTTGGAACAAGCCCGACGCATGATGGGTGATCCGCGGGCAAAAGCGAAACTGGCCGGATTTTTCGATCACTGGCTCAAGCTTGACGTGGAGACCGATCTGCAAAAAGAAGCCACGCGCTTTCCGGGTTTTGACGAAAGCCTGATCGCCGATTTGCGGCGCTCACTCCAACTGTTTGTCGAGCGGGTGGTGTGGGCTGATGCCTCTAACTACCGCGAGTTGATGGAAGCGGACTATCTGCTCTTCAACAGGCGCTTGGCCGAGTTCTACGGCACTGGCCAACCGGAGGGTGACGGCTTTAGCGAGGTCAAGCTCGACCCCGGCCAGCGTGCGGGTGTCTTCACTCATCCTTATTTATTGGCACGACTCGCCCATCACAAGGAAACCTCGCCCATTCTCCGCGGCGTGTTCATCACCCGCAATGTGTTAGGCGGAATTCTCAAGCCACCACCGGAGGCCATCGCCTTTCAGGACGGGCACTTCGACGGGCAGATGACCACCCGCGAGAAGGTCAGTCAAATGACAAAAAACACCTCCTGCATGACCTGCCACGAGACGATCAATCCACTTGGATTTTCACTCGAGCACTTTGATGCCGTTGGCCGTTTCAGACTCACAGACAACTCGTTTCCGATCAACCCTGAATCGGATTTCGAAAACTTCGACGGAGTGACGTCGCGCTTGCGGGGACCGCGCGATCTGGCGGCACAAGCGGTGGATTCTGTCAGCGCGCGGCGAGGTTTCGTGCGCCAGGTTTTCCAGGGCGTTATCAAACAAAACCCACGCGCCTATGGGCCTGGCACGCTGTCCCATCTGGAAAAAAGTTTCACCGCCTCCGGCCACCACATCCGCAACCTGCTCGTTGAAATCAACACGCTGGCCGCCCTTGAGGGGGTAGTCCGCAGCGATCTATCAGAACCATGAACATCAGCACCCGCCGCCAGTTTCTCCGGCAGTTAGGCCTGTCCGCCGCCGCGCTGCCATTCCTGCCCGCCTTACCATCGCTCGCCGGGTCCACGGCCGGCAGCAGGCCGCAGCGCATCATTTTCATGTTCACGCCGAATGGCACCATCCCGCCTGAGTTCTGGCCAGAGCAAACGGGGCCTGACTTCCAGCTCAAGCGCATTCTCGCGCCGATGGAACCTTT
>JANODE010000183.1:0-6540 GCA_031412525.1 Akkermansiaceae bacterium
GGACAGCATCGCCACGATATATCAAAGGTGGATCGACGTTCCGCGAAAAAGTCGCAACCGGCATTTCCCAAAACCACGCTCAAGGCCTTGCCAATTCAAGGCTCAGGGCGAGCCATGCTCAGCCTGTGGGACGGCAGTGACAAAATTTCTATTTATAACTAAACATCCATAAATAGCTAGCCAGACCCTTACCTTCAAGTCCGGCGCCACCACCCGCCTCACCACCACCCGGAGTTACGATGCCTCAGACCGCCTCGACAGCGTCACCCACGCGTATGGCTCCTCTCAGCTCCAGACCTTCGGCGTTTCCGAGTTCGATGCCATGAACCGCCGCAAGAAAATCACCCGTGAGGATGCCACCCGTTGGAACTACGGCTACAACGACAAGGGCGAGGTCACCTCCGGCATCCGCGAGAAAACCGCCGCGCCGAACACCGCCGTCCCGGGTTGGAACCACGGCTACAGCTTTGATGAAATCGGCAACCGCCTCGCCACCACCACCAATGGCCGGGCCTCCACCTACACGCCGAACAACCTCAATCAAATCACCTCGCGGACTGTTCCCCGCGCCTTCGATGTCATCGGCAAGGCCAGCACCACCGCCGCAGTCACCGTCAACACCCTGGCCACCACCCGGCTCGACGAGTATTTTTACAAGGAACTCCCCGCAGGCAGCGGAGCCGTGCATGTCCCCTAGAGCGTCGCCGCCACCGATGGCACCGGCACCACCACCCGCAACGCTGGGAAATTCCTCCCCGCCACCCCGGAGACTTCCACCTACGATTTCGACGGGAATTTGACATCAGACGGACGCTTCACCTACACTTGGGATGCGGAAAACCGCCTGATCGCCATGGAAACCCTCGCCACCGTCCCCGTCATCGCCAGGCGTAAACTCGCCTTCGCCTACGATGCCATGGGCCGCCGCATCCGCAAAACCACTTGGACCGGCACCTCCACCGGCACCTGGCAGCCCCAGTTCGACCTCCGCTTCCTCCACGAACCCGGCGGCTGGAACATCCTCGCGGAAATCACCGCCGACAGCAAATTCCTCCGCACCTACACCTGGGGCACCGATCTCAGCGGGAGCTTATCAGGAGCAGGAGGAGTCGGCGGCCTCCTCTTTACCAATATCCACCATGACAATTCCATCCACGCGAACGGCATGGACCTGAATGGTAACGTCACGCTGCTGGTCAGCACCGCCACCGGCCAAGCCACCGCCACTTACGACTACGGCCCCTTCGGTGAACCGCTCCGCGAGAGTGGGGAATATGCGAAGATCAATCAGTATCGCGTCTCCACGAAATACACAGACGATGAGACGGGTTTGGTGGATTACGGTCGCCGATACTATGGAGCATTGGATGGCAGGTGGAAATCGCGAGATCCGATTGAAGAAGAGGGCGGGGTAAACTTGTATGGATTTGTGAACAATGATTCAGTAAACAGGTTAGACTATTTGGGAATGGATTTCATAGCAGCTGGTTCATTACCTCTGGAAAATTTTATTGGGATCATAGGCGGGCCTGGACTGCCTGCGAATCATGCATCGGTGGAATATTTTAAAGAATCAGGTTCCCAATCAGCAAGCCTGAATCAACAATTTACGGTGCCTCCCACAGGAGCTGTCCGACAAAGCACGATTGAACTGTTACAATATCCGAACAAGAAGAGATTGCTGCCCTATGGCTGGGCTAGAAAAGGTTGGAGAACGGGTCCCAACGGAAAACGACGTTTTGAACGCTGGATTGTGAAAGTCGGGATTTCAGGAATTAGTTTTGAAAATGGATTGGCCAAGCGATTCATCGTAGTGAAGCCATGTGCTACCAACGTAGACTGGCAACAAATTAAGGAAAACGCCAAAAAGTATTACTATGCCGAGGATTTTAGATCTCTGACCAGCGGCGGAGCTTTATCAAAGTGGCCAAATTCAAGATACGATTTGCCTCCAAATGGAAACAACAGCAATAGCTTTGTAAGATTCATGCTAAAACAAGTCGACATCGCAATAGCAGAGCCGTTTTTGAATACCTTTGAACACCCCGGTGCATACTTTCCATCGCCAATTTTCGACGAGCGTTCTGTTCCTTCTTATAACCCGCATTGGTAATGAAATCAATTGACTACGTTGCAGTCTTTACTTGCATTCTTCTGAATGCATCTTGTGTCTCATCGTATCGAGAGGCCGATATAAGGAGGATTGATGATAATAAAAGTGATGGAGCAATCAGTGATCGTGGAATTTCTTATAAATACAAGATTGGTGGCCTTCAGAAGATTTTAGTTTATTTAACTCCCAAGAGAAAAATCACCCAATCTTATGATTCAGTTTTCACTCAAAATGAACTATCAAAATTGAGAATCAAAGTGATTTCACTCAGTGATACGCTAATTGTTAATGGTCTCAAAATTAAACCGGGTGAGGCTTTGGTTGTTGATCTGAGAAAAGAATTCAATTTTGGTGGAACGGAAGGTGAGGTGAAGGATTATAATAAATATTTGCAAACAATATCATTGATAAGTTTTGATGTTCTTTCGGGAGGCGATAACCTAGTCGATTGTATTTTGATAATTGAAGATCCCGAAAGAATCACCGGCACGTCGGGTTTAAATGTTCAAGGTGGCGACGGCTATAGTCTTTAAAGCTTGGACAGCGGCGGATTTCATGAACGGGGTCAGCTCTCTCCGATTAACAAGCTCCGGGGTTTCAAATAGCAGACATTGACAGCGTTATTAGGATGGATAACAGCTGGGCGGGGTCGGTGCCGTGGTGGCGGGATTTCTCGGAACCATGCTCGGCAACGGGAAAATCGAGTCCTTCGACCTCGGCGGCATTCTCCTCGCCACCATCGGTGCGATCATCGTGCTGATCATTTTCCGCGTGGTGAAGAAGTAGGCCGGTCGCGGGTCCGTGAAGATTGCTCGACGGCCGCATTCCGCTGCCGGAAGCTTCCGGGCGGTAACCATGATTTCGAAACAATACGTGGCGGACATCGGCCTGAAGCGGGACGAGGTGCCGTCGTTCGACCACTACCCGTTCTCGTTGGCGGCGGTGCGCGCGCTCGACACCTTGCAGCTTCACCCGCAGATCACGTTTCTGGTCGGTGAGAACGGATCGGGAAAATCCACCTTGCTGGAAGCCATCGCTGTGGCCTGTGGTTTCAACGCCGAGGGCGGTTCGAAAAACTTCCGTTTCGGCACGCGCGAGTCGCACTCGGATCTGCATCGTTTTCTCCGCGTGAGCCGCGGTCTGCCACGTCCGCGGGATGGATTTTTCTTCCGCGCGGAAAGTTTTTTCAACGTCGCCACTGAGATTGAAAACCTGGACAAGGAGCCGGGGGGCCGCCGATCGGGCCATCCTACAGCTCACGATCGTTGCACGAGCAATCCCACGGCGAGTCGTTCCTGGCCCTGATGGTGAATCGTTTCGGTGGCCATGGGCTCTATCTGCTGGACGAGCCGGAAGCCGCGCTCTCGCCGAAACGCCAGCTCGCCATCCTCACCCGCATCCATGACCTGATCGGCGAAAAATCGCAGTTCATCATCGCCACGCATTCTCCCATTCTCATGGCCTATCCGGACGCGTGGATTTATGAATTTTCGCAAACCGGAATCGAACGCGTGGCCTACGCAGAGACCGAGCACTATCGGATCACACGGGATTTTCTATCCAATCCGGAACGCATGATGAAGGTGCTGTTCGAAGAATGAGCGTGGGTTGTCTGATGTGCCGCTCCGCACCAATCTAGCAGGTGGGGCTCGAAGTCCACCCTGGGCATCAAACCTTGGTCTTTTTCCTGGTCCCGCCTAACCGCTCGGTGATCGCGATGATCGCGGGGTGGGTGAAACGCCTTTCTGCGGTGATGGCATAGAAAAACGTCTCCACTTCCTTCGTCCTGCCAATCGGCACGAACCCGTATCGCTCGATTGCTTCCGCGAGCACGACGGTCGGCAGCGCGATCAGGCCGTGACCGCTTGTCGCGACGATTTTTGTCAGCGCCGCGTCTTCGAATTCCGCAACCACGCGCGGTTCCACCCCGGCGCTGCGGAACCATTTTTCCAAGTCCCGCCTCAGCGTGCAGTTCTGGGTGGGCAACAGGGTAGGTGCTCCATCCAGATTCCGCGGGAAGCGGCCTTTGAGTTTTTTCGCCAGGGAAGGCATCGCGCAGAAGGTGATGTCGGATGAGTCTAACTGATGATTGAAAACCTTGCCCGCCATGACGGGTGAGGCCGGTTCGTCGGACAGCACTACATCGATGCGGTGGGTGCTGAGCTGGGCGACAAGATCCACCAGTTTACCCTCGTGGCAGGTGAGCTGCACGGGCGGCTGGTGTTCCAGCACGGGACGGAGGATGTCGTAGGTCATCAGCTTGGGAAACGAATCCAGAATGCCGACGTGCAGACGCAGAGCGCGGGCTCCAGGGGCTTGTTTGGCCGCACGCAGGACTTCGCTTCCCAGCGTGAAAATTTCCTGTGCATAACCAAGGATCACCTGGCCGAATTCCGTCAGAACCAGCGAACGCCCGCTAGGCCGGAACAACGGTTCGCCCAGGCTGGTTTCCAACAGTTTGATCTGCGTGCACATTGAAGGCTGCGAGACTTTGAGTTTCTCCGAGGCACGGCGCAGGCTGCCTTCCGTGGCGACCGTCCAGAAGTAGCGGAGGTGGTGGTAATTAAGAAATTCGCTGCCGGATAAAGGTTCCATTTCCTGGAAGGGTTAGTGTGAGTTTTCGTATTATGCAAACGGAAATCCATGGCGCACCCTTCGCTCGTCAATCAAACCAACCACCCATGAAACTGACCCTCAGCCATCGCAACCATGCACCGTCCAAATCCATCCTCGAGATGATCGAAAATGAACTGAAGACGCTGATGCCGGACCTCCGAATCGATGAAGCACGTGTGCGGCTGGAACGGAGTCTAACGGAGAGCCCGCCGTTCAGCGTTTCCTTCCATCTCGTCACTCCCGGACCTGACGTCATCGTGAAATCCTCGGACCACACCCTTCGCGCCGCCGTGCTCAAGGCGTTCGAGAGGATCGCGGGAAAAATCGGCCATCGCCAGGCCAAGCGTGTCCGCCGCCGCATCAAAGACCACATCACCGCCTCCCCGCGGCGATTTGCTAATCCTGAGGGCAAACGCTGACGGATGAATCTCCATTCCGGCGGGCACATCCCAATGACGGAGCTGCCTGCCGGAAATCGGGAAAATCCTATATCATGATCATTCACTCTAGCACATCCACTTGATACAAAAATGACGATTCTTTCACTACTGGCGACTACCGCCACCATTGCCGATCCAGCAAGCATGAAGATGTGGGCTTACGTCGGCTTCATCGCACTCGTAATGGTGTTTCTCGCCCTCGATCTTGGCGTTTTCCACCGTGAGGCGCATGAAGTAACCATGAAGGAATCCATCATTTGGTCCTGCATCTGGCTGGCCTGCGGCATCACATTTACCGCATTCATCTATCACGGCTATCAGCATCACTGGCTGGGCCTGGGCCTGGCAACTCCGATTTACGCCGGAGGGACGATCGTGCTGGGAGAGGTAACAGGAGCCACCGCTGCCATTCAGTATCTGACCGGCTACGTCGTCGAGAAATCGCTGGCGATGGATAACATTTTTGTCATCGCGATGATATTCGGTTATTTTGCGATTCCTGCGAAGTATCAGCATCGTGTGCTTTTTTGGGGCATTATCGGAGCTCTCATCATGCGGGGTGGCATGATCTTTGTGGGCGCTGAGTTGATCATGCGCTACACCTGGGTCCTCATCGTCTTCGGGCTGTTCCTCATCCTGACGGCGGTGAAAATGGCGCTCATCAAGAGCCACAATGATCCGGGAAACAACCCGGTCGTGAAACTGGCAAAGCGGTTCTTCCGCACGGTGGATTTCTATGATGGTCAGAAATTCTTCACTCGCCGCACGGTGCCACCGAACTATATCTCGGATGTTAAAACCGGACGGTTGATCCACGCCCCTGCGGAGGAGGGGACCCTCTCCGCGCGCTGGGCCATTACTCCTCTGTTCCTCGCGCTTATCATGGTGGAAATCACCGATCTCGTGTTTGCGGTTGACTCGATTCCCGCAATCTTCGCAATCACACCCGATCCATTCATTGTTTTCACGAGTAACATTTTTGCAATCCTCGGCTTGCGGGCACTCTATTTCTGTCTCGCCGCCCTGATTGCAAAGTTCCGCTATCTCAAGCCTGCCCTGATTCTGATTCTCGCCTTTATTGGTATCAAGCTGCTGTTGTTAGCCACGCCACCATACCTTCATGATCTAGGCCTCAGTGCCACTGAATTGAAGAGCATCAAGATCGATCCGTTTGTTTCCCTGATCATCGTGGTGGGAACCCTGGTGGTGGCAACGATCATGTCCCTGCTGATGCCTAACAAAGACGGAGACGAGCTGGCGTAAACAACCCGGAGCCCGAATGACCATGCCAAGCTCGCTCTCGGAGTGTTCCCGACGGATTGTCCAAACTTCCTCCTTCCATCGCGTGATCATCATCACGATCCTGCTGGC
>JANODE010000184.1:0-15839 GCA_031412525.1 Akkermansiaceae bacterium
CCGCTGTCGATGGCGCGTTGCGGCACTTGGTCCGTGGAATCCCATCTTCCGTCATAGCCCATCGCGGTGATGCTGAATTTGTCAGGGCCGGATTCCTTGAAGTATTTGAGAAACCCATTGATGCGTTGGGAATTTCCCGGCTGCTCCCAGGGGCCGTCGTAGTAGTTGTATTCCAGCGCGTAGGTCAGGCCCGAGCGACCGCCGCCGGGCGATGGATTTGATAGATCGATGGTATCGGCGAGCAGTCCGTGAAAATAGTGGTGCTGGCCGATTCCGATTCGGGCGATGCCTTGCGGCAGCATGTCGTAGAAGTTGAACTTCGCGGCTCCGGCGGTGCTGAGATCGCCGATTTCACCGAAAAAAGGACCTTTCCAGTAGTCGAGCTGTTCGACCAGTTCGGGGATGATGGGATTCAGGTCGGCATAGCCCTGGCCATGGGCGTGGGTGACAAAATTAACCGGTTGGCCATCCATGCTCATGGAGAAATCCGTGCCGTGGTCGAGATTGAAGCCGCGGACAAAATACTGGTTCGCCTTGCCGTCGCCGGAGTGTTGGGTGATGACGACGCCGGGGATGGCCTCAAGGATTTCGCCACGGCGCAGATAAGGACGGTCTTGGAGCTCCTTGTTGCTGGTCTGGCCTCTGGAGGAGCTGGACGCGATGCCGATAAGACTTTCCGCCTTGCCGGTGACGACCATCGCGGCGAGTTCACGGGGATCGCTGTCTTCTTTTTTCGTATCGGTGGTTTGCGCGGAGGCGGGAAGGATGAGGAGAGAAATGCAGATTTTTGATAGAGAGAGATTTTTCATTTGAATGGAAGCTGAAACCTAACAGGTAAAGGACCACGTAGGGTCGTCCGGACTCCTGCCCGGACGCGCGATTCCTGAAGGCGGGCGACATGCCCGCCTCACACGACCGGCAACCGCCGGCCATGTCATTGTTATCCCAGCCTCGGTGGTGGCCCCGGCGGTGCCTGCGGCCACGCGGGTGTCCACGTTCTCGCGCATTCCGCCGCGTGGAAGCTCCGCTCGAAGGCGGTTAGAACCAAAGGTGCCGGTTCCCACGGGATGGCGGGCATCTTGGCTTTTTCCAGCTTCATCTTCGGCTCACCCGGTGTCGGTGATTTCCGTTCTCCGGGCTTTGATGGAGTTTCCATGGCGAGCGCCGCATGAAGGTCATTGGCATCCAAAGCGATTGCCGCCGCCCTGGCCATGCCAACGCGCGGGGCTTCGTGCAGCGCAAGTTTGCAGAACAACGTCACCTGTAGCAGGACCAAGGGACCGCCGACGAGCTGCGCGAGCGCCAACACGTAAAGCCATCTCATTTTTCCGCCGCGGAAGAAATCCATGCGGCAGGAGGCTGGCCCATCCGTGGAATTTCCGCAAGCCCCCGGTTTTCGAAAAAATCCGGTCGTTCAGACTAGAACCTTCACTTTAATCCCGCAAGCAGGCTGGACGTAAGGATCTCGGGCGAACGGCAAACCGTGACCAGCACCAGCTGATAGATCCGACGTAGTTCCTGGATTTCCTGCTTGGTGAAAAGGTGGTCGCGGGCCAGCCAGACGATTTCCAAGGCATCACCCAGTTCGGTGATTTCGCATCCCAGATCAAAGCGCGCGGTGCCGGTGGCGCGCATCCGCAGATGGAGCGAAAGCCCAGGTATTGAGACGTCCGGGGCGGGGTGATTTTGCAGTGCGAACCGGACTTCGAAGACAGGATTGTAGCCGGGCGACGCCACTTCACCCACGGCGTTGGCCAGTTCCACAAATGGGATGGCGTTGGCGAACGAATTCACGGTTTCTCGGTGGACTTCTCCCAAGCTGCTGGAAAAACCGCGCTGAGGATCGATTTTTCCGCGCAGTGGTACGATCCCGGAAAAGTAGCCCATGGTCTCGCGAATCGCCTGCCGGTTCCGGTTGGCGACCGGTGTTCCAACGACGATGTCATCCGCACCCGCCCATTTTGATAGAGCAACCTGAAAGGCCGTTAGAAGGGTGCTGAAAAGGGTGGCTCCATTGAGACGGGCAAGTTCCCGCAATCCGCGTGCCAGCTCGGCGGGGATGAGGGTGGTGCTCCGCTGCAATTCACCGGACTCGACTTCCTCGCCATCCGGCGGGCTCCACAGACGGGGGGCATCGGCGAGATGAGTCCGCCAGTAAGCCGTGCGCTTTTTCATCTCTGTCGGCTGCCAGAACGCGCGCTCGGTGGACCCCCAGTCGGAATAGGAGAGCGGGACGGCCGGAAGCGGCGAATCGTCTCCCTTCGCTCCTTGAAGATAGGCGTTGAACAGATCCCGCACGAACACACCCAGCGTCCAATCATCGGCGATGGCGTGGTGAAGTGCTAAAACCAACACATGATCCCCTGCGGAGCGCCGGAAAATCACCGCTCGATAGAGCGGCTCGCGCTTCAGGTCGAATGGCTGATCGAAAATCTCCTCCGCCAGCTCATCGATCGCTTCAGGATGCCGCTGCGTGGCAGACAGGTTCTGGAAAACAAGCGATATTTTCCCGCTGTTCCGGATGACTTGCAGTGGGCCACTCACACCCGGAAGAAATGAAAGCCGCAACACTTCCTGCCGGTCCATCACTTTTTGTAGTGCGGCCTCGCTGCCCTCGGGCGTCAGCATACCTCGCAGGTGAATCATCGCGCAGACATTGTTAGAGGCATCCTCTGCTGGCACGGGTGAGGACTCCCACAGCTCGCGTTGAGGATAGGTGAGAGGCTGAAGGCGGATTTCCCCGCTCTGCAACCATTCCTTGAGTCGGTCTCTGTGGTCGTTTGGCATGATTGGAGGAAATCGCTAACTGTTTGGATCCGCCGCTACACGCAGGAAATTCAACGAGTCGGATAATCTACACCCGATAACCGAAGATTCCCATGGGGTGTAACCCTACCCATGGATGGAAAACGATTCTGGAAATCTCACCATGAATGAGCCACCGAACTCTTGGCTGGCGGATCGCCATGGCAGAGCGTTTTTGATAGAACAGCCAAAGTCCTGTGGGTGGCTTTCTCTTCCTCGAGGATCTCCCGCAGCAAAAGGGAAGCCTTGCGGGACCCCAGTTGGAGCGCCCATTCCTGAAGACAGCTATATGTCGCCATCTTGTAGTGCTCCACTTTCTGGGCGGAAATGATGAGAGTTGCATTGATCGCGGGCGATCGCTCAAAGGAGGCCGCCATGCACTCACCTTCCCTCAGCAAGCCCATGATCGGCTCACAGGTTTTCCAACGGGCTTTGCGGTCGAAACATTCGAAGACTTTGCCCACCTTGATGACATGACCTTCAGTTTCCCTGAGGTGGAGTTGGAACGCCATTTTCAACTTGTCGCTGGTTGCTGCCTTCACCATTCCAGGCAGTGCCTTTGAGAACCGGCATTCTGCATCATAGCAGTCCGCAAGTTCATTGAGAAACAGATCCTGGAGATTGTACATGGCTGTTGTGTTGAAGTGTCAGAAGCGGGCAGCCGATGTCACTGGAATTTCTGACGGTGCCATCGATAGCCGATATTCTGCGGAACCGCCATGGGGTGTATACCTACCCTGATGGTCCGGGCAGTAGGGTAAGACCCCATGGCGCGGATCGTGCACTCTGATTAGTTTGCAACTGCGGTCACTACCCCGCTTATTTTCCATGAATGCACAACCACAGAATGAAGGCGCGATCATCATCCACGGCATCGGCATCGGTGCTGTCAGCCGCGGGATGGTGAGGGAACGGGCAACCGAACTGGCCCTCATCAATGGACGTCCGCCCAACGAAGTGACGAAGGCCGACTGGGACGAGGCGATGCGCGAGCTAACAGGCAAGGGCGGGTATGAATCCGAACAGCCCGACATGGAATCCGTGCCCGAGTCCGAACGCTGGAATCCCAACCCCGGCTCTGGCGGACATGAGGCATTGGTAGCCTTCGACGACAATGAGGATCAGGACGCCCGCAGTATCGGAGAGCGGCTCGTCGAGGAGGGCGTGGAGGAAGCCGGGCACGATCAGATGCTGGCGGCTGCTAGAGAAAATCTTCCAGTTGATGATTGATTGCATGATCGGCCCTCTCGCATCCCGCCTGGAATGGAGCGTGCCATGAGCGAACATGATCAATACTCTTGAAAATCGAGGATCTCCTGTTGCCGGTCAAAATCCGACTCACCGGTGAGTTCGCGCTTCGCGGTCTCATAGTCCACCTGTTTGATCTGGTGTGAGTTCCGCCCATCGATGGACGCCAGCTCCAGGGTCCTGGCGTGCACCATCTCGCGGGTGATGGATCGGGTGAAGACGAGTGCTCCTGTGGAAGTTGTTTGGTCTGAATGAATGTTTTCCATCGGTCTAGTGTTCTAACGTATCAGCAGTTTACAAATCCAGACCTGGCCACTTCGTCTTCACGGGTGCGTTCGATGTCGGCGCGGGTGAGTTTCACCGATACTTCGGATTCTCCGTAATTGATTCCCAGCACCGAGGCCGGGGAAACAAGGATTTCCTTTCCCGAATACCAGTGGCCGGCCTCCACCACCAGGTCCGCGATCAACCAACTGATGTGGTCCACCATGAATCCGGTGACCCGACCGAGGGCACCATCCGTCGCAACGATTTCATAGCCGGTGACGGCACGGGTGCTGCGCAGGTGGGTGTCTTCCTCCGAATCAGGCCCGGTCTTGATTTCCACTGGCGGCGTCATGACTGGAATGCCGCCGATGCCCCAGATGCCGCTGGTCTCCCAATAGGCGGGCCAGTTGTAGTATTGATGATAATCCCTTTCGTGCTGACGGGTGACCGGAAGGTGGGTTTCGATGGATGGGCTGTTTTCAATCTGTTCCTTGATTAGATCCACTTTCAGGACTTCTCCTTTTGCACAAAATCCGTGAAAGGCATTGGGTGACAGAAGGACCTGCCGGCCCGTGAGCCACGATCCGGTTTCCACGATGAGATAGCGCACGGCCCAGCTTTCGTCGTCGAAATAGAAGTCCTTTACCTGTCCGATGAATCCGTCCCTGGCGGCCAGTTGGGTGCCGTAAATGTCATTGATGTTCTTGAGCATGGCTTGGTTCCTCCGTGTTGGCTCCGCGCCAACACACCACCCTACGGCGGCGGGACTCCTATAACCATGGGGCATTACCCTACTTTGATCCTGCTGGAAGCGGTGGTTGGGATCCGCACCCTTTTCTGGAAACCTTCACCAGCCGGTCCGTTCGGAGCGTTTCACGAAACGTTCTGCCTGCGGGCAGTTAGGTGAGCGCATGTTAGGACCGTCCCATTCCATTTTCACGCCTTCGCCCACTTTCAGGGCGATGCAGCCGAGCAGGATGATTTCTGTCAGATAACCGGCGATTTCGAAATTCGAATAGGCCGGCGCGCCCGTCCGGATCATCTGGATCCATTCCTGATAGTGGCCTGGCGAGCGCGGGATGGACTCGGTGACAGCGAGTGCTGCCTCGTGTTTGGTGGCGTTGGTGAAAGTGGTTTCCCCTTCGAGTTTGATGAAAAACATCGAGCCGTAATCGTCAGGCGAGAAGATGCTGCCTTTTTCTCCGACGATGAGACAGCCGCTTTCCGGCAGCTTGCCACGCATGGCGAGCACGTCGCCGATGACATTCGGATAGGGTCGGAGCGGTTTGAAATCGGAACCGGGCGCGCCGTCATACCACCAGAATTTCAGCGGCGGCAGGCCATCGCGTTCGGGGAACTCAAAACGGATGCGCGAGGTCATCGGATAGGTTTCAGGAAAAATTCGCGAAGCCATCTCGCACTCGACCACGGACGGGTAGCCAAGTTTCAGCGCCCGGAAAGGCATGTTCACGGTGTGGCAGGCCATGTCTCCGAGAGCGCCAGTGCCAAAGTCCATCCAGCCGCGCCAATTGAAGGGATGATAGACTTTTTCGAGGTAGGGCCGCAGCTCCGCGGGTCCGAGCCAGAGATTCCAATCGAGCTCGGGCGGCACGGGATTCTCGCCCGTCGCACGCTCCATGCCCTGCGGCCAGATTGGTCGGTTTGACCAGACGTGCAGTTCGAGCGGCTTGCCGATGATGCCGGCCTGGATGACTTCCACAGCGCGTCGGAGCCCGTCTCCCGCACTGCCTTGGTTCCCCATTTGGGTGGCGAGGCTTTTTTCCTTCGCCAGTCGGCGCAGTTCGCGTGCTTCGAAAACCGTCTGCGTGAGTGGTTTCTGACAGAAAACATGTTTGACCATTTTCAATGCCATCCCGGCCGCGTAGCCGTGCAAGTGATCCGGCGTAGAGACGACAACGGCGTCAATCGATTGATCCATTTCCTCAAGCATCTTGCGGAAGTCGGCGAATTTTTTCGCATCAGGAAATTTCTCCGCTTTTTTGGCGAGTGGGCGAGAATCCACATCGCACAATGCAACAATCGTCCCGCCGGCATCGGCCGTGCTGTTCACGTCGCTGTCACCTTTGCCACCGACGCCGATGCAGGCGACGTTGACACGGCTGTTCAGGTTTTGGCCACGGACGATGGCGGGAAACCCGAGAAAAAGTCCACCCGTGCCGAGGCCGGTGGTTTGAAGGAAACTGCGGCGGTTGAGCGTAGGCATGGTGTTAGGTTTTCCGAATGGTAAAGTGGTAGCCTGGATACTACCTGCTCGTGGATACGGATCTATCGCGGGATGAATCTCAGCAGGTGGAATGCCATCAGTTCTTAGGCGGGACAGGCGCGGCTGGGACGGGCTCGCGCTGGACGGATACTTTAACCGGGCGTCTGGGAGCCTCGCCATCCGCTCGGTAGATCAGGACCAGACTGCGTTCACCGGGGTTCTGCGTGATATTCCCGGAGTGAAGGCGCCGGGGGGTGCCGGTGGCGTCGTTCACGACGATTTGGAAGACCTGCCCGGGGCCGGTGGGAACTTTGCGCTGGATGTTTTTTCCTGCGCCTAACAAGAGTTTCTCTCCACCGATCACAATGCCGACATCGACAGGTGATAGATTCACCACGCGCACGCCGCCCGCTGGAGCTGAGACGGGTCCGTCCGGGAGGACGAGGGATTTCACCTCCCTCCAAGTGCCTTTGGGCGAAGCTCGCCATATCAGGACCAGGAAATCGTCAGTTTCCGGATGGGTGAGCTGAAGCCACGGTGTCATTTCATCGTTGTTTCCGGGCTGGCGCAGAACCAGCGGGCCGGTGCCGCTCGGGACGCTGAGAGGCGCGGTGGCCTGGCCCAACCGAAGACTGGCAGATTGTTTCTGATCGCCCCCGAATCCTACCATGACCTCGCGTGGCGGAATGCTGCCTTCAGCTGGCTCAAGCTCATAGCGGACGTCATCACGGATTTCCTGCCGGAAAGGCGGCATCTCACCCACTGCTAGAAAGCGGACGTGGCGCTCTAAGAGTTTGGGTTTCTCCTCCGCCGCGACGGCCGCGGTGAAAAGGAAGAGAATGGTGGGAAAAAACTTCATGCTCACATTTCAAATCAGATTTCCCCAGGAGCAAGCCAGCGGAACGAAGTGATGACAAAGCGACGGCCGAAGTCGCCGGGCGTCCCTGCAAGTCGGGAATTCAGCCCGCTTTCATCGGGATCAAGCGGCTGCGGTGTGCGCTGGACGATGGCCTCACACCACGCGCGGGATTGGATGTTTCCCGCCGCATCCACCGCATCTCCATAGGCGCGTATGACAAATGTGTCCGAGCGCGCGGCAAGCGCGGGACCGAGGACTTGCAGGATATCGGCCTGCGTCAGATAGGCCGCGGCACCCCAGGCTTTCGATGCCGGCTTCAATGTCTGCTCCATGCGGGTCGCATCGCTGATGTTGTCGGGGTGGTTGTAGTCCGGCAGTGATTTCCTGTTATCGAGCGGGTATTCATCAGTTAGATAAGAGTTGAGTCCCGCGTTTTCGATCGCGGCCTGCAATGCTCCCATTTTTCCCGACTCATCTTCGGCAAGGCGGCGATTCACAAAATCCGCTAGAGACAGGAACGGCCCGCGCAGTTTCACCTGATCAACGATCGCCCTTGCGAGCCGGTCGATTTCATCCGGTGTGAGCTCGCGGTAGCCGTCCCAAACGCCGTCTCCAAAAGAAGGGCCGCCTTCCTTCCACGCTCCACCCGGAGGATTCAGAAGCCTGGGAAAAGGCACGTTTCCGCTGGTGCCGTAGCCGCTGCGGCGGGTAGACCCGAGCAGGGCTTTCCACGCCTCCACGCGCGTTGAGTTCACGTTGAACGCACCATCCACCATGAGCTGATAGGCCGCCTGATGGAAATCCGTCAGGGTCTCCTCCGACGCAGACGGGCGGGTGTCCTGGGCCAGGCAGATGCGCCCGTTAGGCAGTGGATTCCTCACGGGATCGGCGAGGAACCTGCGTTTCTCCTCAGCCGTCCCGCTTGATAGAAAGTATCGATCCCACAGCCCGCGGTTTGCTTCGAAGGAAAGGTCGTAAACCACATTGTCGCTGGCGGGAAGGCCGCCAAGGATCGCGCGACCCGTGTCCGCCCAGGCCGCCTTTTCGGCCGAACGTTGAAGGTCTTTCGACCAGCCGATCTCATCCTGATGGAAACCACCGAGTTCAGCGGACTCCGCCTTGCCCAGCACGGAAGAGGTTCCAGCAAGGCCCTGATAACCACCCGTGCCGAGGCGCGGATCTGCCAGCGAATTTCCAATGGCATAGGACGGCTGCCAGACGAATTCAGAGAGCTTGACATGCTGGAGTTGGCCTAACGATACGATGCCCGTCTCGTTTCGTGGCACTTCGAAAAGAACGTACCTTCCCTCGCCTTCTTGTGGTGGGCCAAATGGATTCCCCAGATGGCGGCCGTTTCTAGGGACGGGCACCTGGTCATCCCAGCTCACCGCCTGATCGTAGAGATCGCGGGTGTAGGCACCGAAAAACCATGGCCCTCCGTTGACATCGCCACCGATGTTTTCCCACGGCGAGCGCATGATGAAGGAGGCCCGCGGATTCCAGTTTGCCAACAAAGCCTCATCAAAAAACGCCGTGTCCTTCAGCGGCCCGGAGTTCAGCCGATTCGACGGATGCTCGTCAAACCAGCGCAGCCGGATGCTTTCCCGGGTCCTCACGTTAGGGACGATCGTCGGCTTGGGATTCGACTTGTCCAACAGTTCCATAGGCATCCTTTCGTATTTGCTCCAGGCAATGCGAGGTTCGCGACCGCCGCCATATTGCAGCGAGGCGGAAAGCACGGTCATCTGCGGCAGTGCATCAAAGGACTCGAACG
This sequence comes from Akkermansiaceae bacterium, assembly GCA_031412525.1. GTDB lineage: Bacteria > Verrucomicrobiota > Verrucomicrobiia > Verrucomicrobiales > Akkermansiaceae > Luteolibacter. Next base: position 9,178 of record JANODE010000184.1, read on the forward strand.
TCACGGTTTCAGCCATACCCACTTCTTTCATGATCACTCGCGTGTCGTCGCTTTGATTGGTGATCTGGACATACTTCCCGTTCACCCAGAGATTCGCAGGCTGATACCAGAATTTTACCGGCTGATAGTTGATGCCACCGTCGATATCAGACGCCGAGACGTAATAACATCTGGATGGATCCGGCGCGACCGTGCACGACAGCTCGTTGTTCGCCAAATTGTAGGGTCCGGGGCGATAGGCGCTGAGACCATCGTATTCAGCGCATTTGGCTGGCGAGAACACTAGACACTCGCCCGGTAAGAATTTAGTTTCAGGAATCGAAAAATAATAGGACCCCATGTAAGGGTCATTGTAGCCTTCCGAATCAAACAGAAAGGGCCACGATGCAAAAGTGGTGCTTCGTCCTCCTTCAAAGTTCACCCAATTGGATACGGTAGGAAACCACCAGAATGGAATTTTGTTCACGTTGAAATTCTCGGTGGACATCTCCTGACGACCATTGCCCTGGATCATCACGATGGAGCGCTTCATCACCAGTTCCACGTTGTATGGATTCCAAAGAACCACCCGCGGATACATCAGTTGCCTGAGTTGGAAAATCTTCTCCGAGGTCACCCTGTCGAGGTAAGTGCTCATCTGTGTGAAATTCGTGGCCTCCACGAGGATCGGCTGAAGACCTGCGCGTTGATTTCCCGCGAGTCTCACCGGGTTCTCGTTGGCGAGTGCAAGCTTGCGGCTGGATGATCCGGCCGACGGATCGGTGTCGGGCAGTTTCACTTCCACCTCGGCCGGCAGGTACGGAACTGAGGAACGCGCCCAGTCACGCAGCAGACCCATGCGGGGCCCTCCTGTCTCATGGCGTGATGAAGGTCCGTCCGAAGCGACCAACGAATCACCATCAGACAAGCCGGCAAGGTTTTTGAAATCAGGAATCCCCCCGTTACTTTCAAAGTAGGCCGTTAGATCCTGCTTGAGTCCGCCTTCCGCCACGTCTGCGAGAACTCCGTAAGAGCTGGTGGTGAAATCGAACATTCGCTTTTTTGTCCAGTGCTTGCCCACGGAAGTGAGCGCCATGGCTGCCGAGCTGGCGAGCTTGGCGCGCTGAGCGTCATCGACATCCGTTTTTCCATCCATCATTGCGACGTCCGCCGCCTGCGATGCCATGACCCGGTAGAGTCCGCCATTCGCTGGAGCTCCCCGATCGGCGGTGGTCGCGGAACGGGGATCGGCAGTCGCCAGATTCGCCCGGACGCCGAGGTCGCCGGTCCACCAGGCGAAATGGCCGGATTTCCCCACCCTTTGTTTTGGCACCTCCACCATGGATACATTGTCCTGCCGCAACAACGAAACCCGGTCGGGCGTCGGGCTGGCATTCGGTTCGCTCTTGCCGCTCACGAGCCACTCAATGACTTGTGCCGCGGGGTCGGCATTTTGTCCCCAGCGCCTGTCGCGGAGGCCGCCCGCAAGGTCATCGCGGGAAAAGATCGGAGAACCATCGGCCATGGTGCTGCGCCACGCCCCGGTCCAGTGGGGTTGTTGTGCGCCGTTTTTCAGAATCTCCGCGGTCGCGGAAACCCGCTGGTCCGGTCCCATGGTTTTCTGGAGCTGGGCGATTGCCTGAACCAAGGCCAAGCGGGCATTTGTCCTGGCAACCTGTGCGCTCAAATCCCGCGATGATTTGCGCAACTCAATGGCAGCCAAGCCCGCCAGCCCCACTGCCAACACTAACAACAGCGTCATGAGCACCAGGCAGACGACAAGCGTGAAAGCTCTTTCACGCCCACGTCCGGGAGAACGGCGCTGGCTCACTGGTTGCACAATGGGATCTTTACACTCAGCCTCCCGGCCTCGCGAGGAATATTCTGAGGCCAGGAAAACTCTCCCGCGAGCTTCCGGCCAGCCCGAACCCGATTGTTTCCCAGACACTGTGAAAAGGCATTTTTCCTCGTTCGACCGTCATCGCAAGCATTGGTTGTTACGCTCGGAAACGAGCCCAGCGACGTTGGTTGCTCGTGCGCGATTCACCATGTCGTTAGACCGCCATTCTCTGCTAGATAGACTCCTTGTGTTGAAGAAATTTCAATTCTATGATATTTTTTAAATATATCATTGACGCAACGTAGCTTCGCCTCTAATCCTCTCGCAACTTCAATCCGCCATGCACACCACCTACCATACAAACATTCCTCAGCCGACCCAGTGGTCGCCGGGCATGTCCGTATGCTTGGGTGGCATTGCGGCAATCCGATACAGTCTCGATGGCGGGACCGGATCCCCCAAGCTGGGCTTTGAGAGCAATTCCCTTACCAAGGAGGCAGGCAGGTAGTTCACGATCTGATACAGATCATCGATTTTTTCGAGAACCCCGCCCGCTCCAGTAGCCGGCGGGGTTTTTGTTTTCCTGGTTTTCCCAATGATTTCAAGGCCTGCAGCGAGGTGGCCACCATTCAAACCAAACCATTCCATCCACATGACTTTCAAATAACAAACCACCGGGCGTGAAAAAACCCGCCGTCAGCAGCAACTGACGACGGGGCTAGATCGGCCGACAATCCAGAGTAGTCCCGAGAGAGACGGACTGTGAGTGATCAACCGCAATGACGGTCGCCGCTCGCGAATCCACTGTCAAGTGAGTCATGAGACCATGACTGGCTGAAGGACCTGTATTGTCCCGATTTCCCGCCTTGGAAGATATACAAACCAGAGGCTTCGGCATGACTGTATCTATATAGTTCGTGCCATGGGAGGTGTGCCTGAAACACCGAAAGATCCGCCGAGAAATTTTCCTGCGGGTGCGAGTCCATCACCGGACTGGCAGCGGTGTTTGTTTTCATTTTTCACAACGCGGTCATCGTCCAACAGCAGGATTCCTGACTTCCAATCAGGGAATGCCGGTGCAAGTCCGGCTGGCCGCACCATTTTCTCACAATTCAAAACACGTCGGGCGTCAGCTTGCGCAGCGAGGTTTCCAAATCCTTGCGGATCCGGGGCAGCACCGGGACGCCGTGCCAATTTTTCCCTCATCAACAGCGGAGTAGCCAAGTGGTAAGGCAGCGGTTTCATACGCCGCGTATCGCCGGTTCGAATCCGGCCTCCGCAACCATCTTTGAATTCGCGCGCGAGGGAGTCAGCAAACCCGCCTCGTTTGGAACGAGGAGGCACCCGGGGCAGCACCGGGGCGCGCGACCATTTTCCACGATCCTCCGTAGCTCAATAGGAGAGCATCCGCCCGATAAGCGGACGACCTTGGTGCGATTCCAAGCGGAGGAACCATTCCCCAGTGATGTCAAAGCAGCATGCCCGTCTGTTAAACGGGTCGTCGTGGTGCAAGTCCACGCCGGGGAGCCAGGGCTGTGTAGCTGAGATAGATTAGCGTCTCGCTGAAGACGAGAAGAGTCCGGTGCGATGCCGGACACAGCCACCATTTCCCATAAAGCTCCATTAGTGTATCAGCTAGCATAGCGGCCTTTCACGCCGCAGAAGCCGGGGCAGCACCGGCATGGAGTGCCATTTTCCCAGCTCCCGAAGTGTAAGAGTTCTACACGCCGCCCTACGAAGGCGGAGATTCGAGGTGCAAGTCCTCGCGGGAGCACCATTTCCCAATGTTGATCATGTTGTAACAGTAGCATCCTGCCCTGTGAAGGCGGCCGTGCCGGTGCAAGTCCGGTTGATCAATCCAACTTCTGACGATGGAGCGCTGGCTTCAGCCGGCCTGTTTAATGACTCGCCGGCTAAAGCCAGCGCTCCGTTTGCCACGTCCATTTCAGTTAGCCCCGTAGCTCAATCAGCCAGAGCATCCGACTTTGAATCGGAAGGTTGTCGGCGCAAATCCGACCGGGGCCGCCATTTTTCAACAACCAACCCCAAGCAATCATGCTGAATACACGTGATGTTTCCGACCGGCGCATTCTTGCTGCCGCCCGTGAACTCAAATCCCTGCGCAAGAACCAATATACAATCCGACAACTCGAAGTGCCTTATCAACGTGGCTGGCGTCGTAGCTATGTCTTAGGCGAACGCTCGAAGGAGCGCGAAGATCGACCCATACTTGAGGCGATTCTCCAGATCATCGGCAGCACCATCATCCGCCCCGACCGGCGTTTTCAAGGCCGCAAGCGACGGACGAGAAAGCTCTGCGAGATCTCACAGCCACTACGTCCCATTTCAAACAATGAATGGATCTACAAAAACTACCCGTGCAGTTGGCTCCGCTATTTTCGGTATGAGCTGAGGCTGGAGCGTAACAACCACTGGCAACCTTATTGGATTTTCGATCAGGCATTGATCTATCAGCTCAAGATCAGCCGCAACATGATCCATGAAGTTCGAGAGATCGATCCTGCAGTCGAGCGCCGGATCGGCGAGCTGGACCGCTGGTTTGAACTGCATCAGGCCTGGCGACGTTACAGTCAGCTCAGGGGTCAGCGCCAGAGCTGGCACTGGCGGGGTGCCGACTCCCCAAAACAGAAACTCACTAACAAGAGGCACCGACGCGAGATCGCCAATGCCTATGAGATTTTTCCGGAGGTTGATCCGGCTGCGTCCGTGCGGCGCGTCCCGACCAGCCTCCGGCCAACATTTTTCCTCCCTGCGTAGCCCAATGCAGAGGCAACGAGCTCAGACCTCGTCCAGTGCAGGTGCAAGTCCTGCCGCCGGGACCATGGAACGTGAACCGGACGAGCGCGCCGGGACTTTTTGCTAAAAAGATCGTCCCGCATCACGCGGGATGGGGAGCATGCCCTCCACGTTCAGCCATTTTCCCATCAGATCGCGTAGCCCAACTGGCAGAGGCACGGCGTCGAGAACGCCGCAAGTGCTGGTTCAACTCCAGCCGTGATCACCACCTTCGGACCCGAAGCTTAGGCAGCGAAGCATCCGGCTTTTAACCGGACGAGCAGGGCGCACATCCCTGCGGGTTCACCACTTCACCTGAAACCACCAACCAACTAACAAACTAACCAAAAATCATGAAAATCACCAAAGCCTTGAAGCTCAAAAATCAACTCGCGGGAGATGTCGCGGAACTCAAGGTCCGCCTCGCTTCACAGAATTCCCGCGCCTCGACGGTGCCCTTCGACTACGATGCGAACGACGTGCTCGCGGCCCTTCGCGCGAAAGTCGATGAGCTCGTCAGCGTGAAATCGGCGATCGCTGCGGCGAACGTGGCGATCTATCCACGCATCTTTCGTCTCGCGGAACTCAAAGGCCTCGTCGCTTCGATCAAATCCCTCGATACCCGCCAAGGCGTGTTCAAGGAGGGCGGAGGCTTCTCGCTTTCCGCCTGCGAGGTCGAGTATGTCGCGCAGCTCAAGAAACCGGCCGTCGATGCGCTCGCCGCCAATCTCGAGGCCGAGATCTCCGCGATCCAGGACGAACTCGATGAGTTCAACCAATCGCAATCCGTCGTGCTGACGGCGTAAGAATCCGGGTGTGTGGCGGCGGAATGTCGCGAAGATTGTGTGACTGAAATTTGGATTATCCATCCAACGCGTCTGCAAAACGCTCCTAACCGACTCCGATGCCGACCGTCAAAAATCAAAGTGCAACGGGTCAATCTGCAAGCATCAACAAGCAACACGCAAACCTCATCACAGCCACCACTTCCCACGCAGGAAGCCATCACACACCCACCATTTTGAAAACAAACACCGCTTCCGGTCCACCCCCCCAATTTTCAACCAACTCTATCATGAACACCAAAGACCTGATCTTCCTCGGCGTGCCAGCAGGCGAACCGATCCAGCACGCGCACGAATTCATCCAACGCTACATCGCGGATGGAAACGAAGGTGCGCGTCTCGGCGAGGAAATCTTCCAAATCGTCGCCGATCCCTCGGCGTTCTTCGCGGATCCGTTGCGGGCTCCCCTCGCCCGTTCCATTTACCGTCCGGCCTTCACGCCGCGGGCGGAACTCGCGCCATGGCGTCAGTGGGGCGATCACCTGGAAGCCGATGCGGTGCGACAAATGGCGAATGCCTGCGCGCTTCCCGTCGCCGTGGCGGGCGCGCTGATGCCGGATGCCCATCCGGGATACGGCCTGCCGATCGGTGGCGTTCTTGCCACCGAAAATGCCGTGATTCCTTATGCCGTCGGTGTCGACATCGCCTGTCGGATGAAGCTCACCGTTTATGATCGCAAGGCGAACGTCATCGCCGGTCAACGCGACCGGTTGGCTAACATCATTGAAAGCGAAACGCGTTTCGGGATCGGTTGCACTTTCAAGGACCGCCGCGATCACGATGTGATGGACGACGACTGGGCGGTTTCGCCGGTGACCCGGCATCTCCGCGACAAGGCGTGGGCGCAGCTCGGCACCAGTGGCAGCGGAAATCATTTTGTCGAGTTCGGCGCGTTCACCGTGACGTCCGATGAACTGGGTTTGGCTGCGGGCGAATATCTCGCGTTGCTCAGCCACTCGGGTTCGCGCGGAACCGGCGCGCAAGTTTGCGATGTCTATAGCAAACGCGCGATGGCCCGTCGCTCGAATTTACCAAAGGAATTGAAGCACTTGGCATGGCTCACGCTCGATGAGGAGGATGGGCAGGAATACTGGAACGCCATGAACCTGATGGGACGTTATGCCGCCGCGAACCATGAGCTCATCCACAAGCACATCGCGAAAAAGCTCGGCGCCCGCGTCATCCTCGACATCGAAAACCAC
>JANODE010000185.1:0-8865 GCA_031412525.1 Akkermansiaceae bacterium
GGACAGCATCGCCACGATATATCAAAGGTGGATCGACGTTCCGCGAAAAAGTCGCAACCGGCATTTCCCAAAACCACGCTCAAGGCCTTGCCAATTCAAGGCTCAGGGCGAGCCATGCTCAGCCTGTGGGACGGCAGTGAAGAAAAATCTTCCCTCTATCAAATTTTTTTTGAGACTATCAGTTTTCTGGCAGATAGAGCCGATTTGGTGTGGAAATCCATCAATGTGGCAGATTCGCCACTTTTAGCCAGGTTGCAGGTGTGAGTTTGAAGTATCGGAATCCGCGGTGGCTAGATAGGACCATTGGTATCCAGAATGTTATGAGCCGCAGCGCGGGATGTATCGTGACTGAAAAACTAACGAACCAAATCGGTGTTCATTTAAAGTTTCTGGACACTCTGGGTGAAATCAGATCATTTGTTGTTTTAGTTCCTGCAGACATTCTAACATATCAGAAAACATCACATGAAACCGAAAATCCTTCTCTTTGTTTCAACAGTGGCCTTCGCCGCATTCGGCGTGACAGTCGCCTCCCATGCACTCCCCCCCCTTGCCGGGTCCACACCTGCGGCAACCGGGGACGATACTGCGATTCAGAAAGCTGACAATCACTCACGCATGGAGCAGAAAGAAGAGGTCATCCGGCAGCGCGTCAGAATGTCCGCCCCCATGGAACTACCTGAAGAGGGCGAGGAGGATTTCGTCGCGCTAGCGGAGAAGGAAGGTTGGATCATCGAGGCGACCCTCGAAGAGGTCGAGACGGCTTTGAGTGCGGCCAAGGCTACCTCTTCGAAGGAAGATGACGCTGCCGCGGCGCGCCTCGCCCACTGGGGATCCTACCGGTTCTATCTGGATGAAAAGCCTTCCGGGGCCGATGAGAAAACCGGACGTTGATAACACAAAACTTCAAATTCAAATATTATGAAATCACGAAACGTAAAATTGATCGCACTTTTGGTTGTCGTTGGCGGAGTCGTCGCTTGGAGCCCCCCTACTGGCGAGGACATCACTGTGGGCAGCGGCAACACAGTCAGCAGTCCTGCGGGGGTTCTGGGTGTGATTGGAAGTGATAACAATGTGAAAGCCAAGAATTCGTTCGTTGTTGGCGAATCCAATGTCGTCACCCCCGCGGACAATCCCTATGCTTGGGCCTCCATCGTGGCCGGGACCGGCAATATACTCTCGGGAGGTGTCTACAGGACGTTTGTGAGCGGAGACAGCAACACGGTGCAGGCTTCCAATTCCCTGTTAGCTGGGGCGATGAATACACTTAAAGGACCGGGCGGTTCTGGCAACGCGACAGGTTCGCTGGTAGTAGGAGGAGGAAATAATGTCCAAACTGCTCACGGATGGGCGGCCGGCTATAACAATCAAATCACTGGCGATTACAGCGTCTCTTTGGGGAATAGCAACACGGTTTCTGGTTCTTACGGCTATGCGTTAGGTGCCGGCCTCACTGTGAATCAGTCAAATGCGGTGGCCCTCGGCCAATACAACGGGAACATGGCTCCGGGTGACGTGCTGGCAGTCGGATCCGGTACGTCCACGACCGCGAATACAGCCTTGCGTGTGACTTCCGACGGGGGAGTCATCCTTGGCCGCGCCCAAGGAGACATTTCCATGGGCGCCTATCAATGAACGTGGCGACGGTCCCCGACCGCCGCTTACGCCTTCTATCAGCAATTTCTATTTGAACCTAGTCTCGAGACTTCTGGGCACCACTACGCCTCATTCACGATGAAATTACACCACTTCTCATTTTCTGCCGCGCTTATTCTCGCACTTTCCACAGCCTCACCCGCCGACGATCCGGCATGGTGGGCCGCGCGTGGCGTCACTAGCGGCTCCCCGCAAAGCAATCGCTCACCCGCCACACTCGGCCAAGCGAAACATATGGCATCCATGGCGCTGGGCGAACTACAAATGCGCCTGGATGCAGCGACTTTCCAAGCCCTTCAAGCGGATGTGGCTGCGATAGTCAACCTTGCGCCGCCCACCACGCCCGCACAGGTTGAACAGCAGCGGGCCGTTCTTCTCGTTGGCCAGCTAAAGGCAATCTCGGCACCATTTTATCTAAGGCTGCGCAATGTCTACCCTGCATGGGTGGAAACTCGGCTTGCCGAGAACCTAACTAAGGATCCCAACAACCCCGCCAATTTTTATCCGTGGACATCGAGCACGGCTGACGATTCAAACAAAGCAATCGCCACCGTAGGGCAGCTCAAGTCCGTATTCGCGCTGCCGTTCGAGGGTCTGCCGCCTTCAGCGAGTGACAACGATGGCGACGGTCTCGCTGATGCGTGGGAGATCCAATACTTCGGCAATCTGGGTCAGATCGGTTCTGGGAACCCCGATGGTGACGGCATGTCCTCCATTTTGGAATTCCTGGCAGGGCGGAATCCCACCCTATCGGATCCGGTTTCAGATAGCTCCGCACGCAAGCTCGATGTTTTCAACCTCAGTCCTTTCTAAACTATGTTATTCCTTAGAAAAATCCCAGCGATTGTTATCTCACTTTTCGCATTAATTGCCGATCTTCAAGGTCAAGGCACTTGTACAACATGTGAAGACGTAGCCGTTACTATTTCCATAGATGCTTGCATAAGTGGAACTTTAACTGCTACTCTTAATGGGGATTTTCTAGCATCTGGAACTGGAGTTGATTGTACTAAACGTTTTGCCAAGCCTATCTTGAAAACTGTTAAACTGAAACCGGAGACTCCTTACTCACTTCGTGTGGCAGCAACAGGTCCTGTAGGCAGTCTTCATCTTTCGGTACAAAATGTTCCATCTTGTTACTATGTAGTACTTAATGGTATCAAATATTTGGATGAGTGGGACAGGAGTTTCCCCTGCACATATTATCCACCGGGGCTTCATACCATAGCCATTAGGAAACGTGAAGCTTTAGAGGTGAGATCTGCTGCCAAGTTCGCAAGTTCTAAGGGAGGGCTGAAGGGAGAATTCGCCTTAGGAAGCTTAAGTAACGGGGAGTCTGCTGGTGCAATAAGTTTACTCTCTGGCGCGATTTCATCTAACTTGTTTACGACGTCAGCTTTGGACTTTATTAACAATGTGACAATTCCTGCCACTTATGATGCCGGAGGTGTCGAAGTAACACCTGAGTATGTGACTCAAATCAGCTCGGAAATTGATGAGATCCGAGATCCGGTGACAAACGCCCTGCGGCAGGTCGAAGTGCCGGATGGGCTTGCGGATATCTGCACGTTATCTCCGACTTCATATCAAGTCTGCTTCTACCCCGCGGCCCAAGTCACTGGTAAAAATTCAACAACAGGCTTGTACGAGTTCACGGGCAGTGCCGCGCAAGTTTTTAAAGTCTCCAGCCCGACCAGTAATGCGGCCATTCCGGCGGTCAAGATCACTGAAACTGCGGGAACGGTGAGTTCGGACACGATGATCAGTTACGACGGAAATACAAAATCGTGGTTGGAGACTTCTCCAGGGATGGATACCAAGAACCTTCTAGAAACGACTCTCCCCAACGGAGACATTCAAATCGAGACGATGATTTCTACTGCCAGTGGAGGAGTGATCTCCACGGTAAGAGAAGTCTATCATGCGTTTCCATGGGGTTCGGAGAAGATCACCTCTATCGTTGATCCGGGTGGTGCAAACTTGACAACCTCGCGCGCTTTCCATGAGAGCGCAGCAGAAGATTGGAGCTACGGAAAACTCAAGTGGGAAATCGAAGCAGATGGATCATTCCAACGCTACGAATATTTTAAGAACCACATTGGAAGCACACCCAATCCATTAACCGGGGAAGACAGCGCGAGCTTTGGCAACGTGTTCCGTGTCTATCGAATCTGGAAAGATGGAACGGATGTGGCGGGTGGCAATCATCCATCTACAGCCACTTTGGCGAATTCCCACGTTTCCACCTACACCTATACCACCAATGGAGAACCAGGTTCTTATTTCAAATCCGATGTCGAAACAACCAGTGTTTCCATTCTTGGTCAACTCGTCTCGATCTAGCAACCAGTATCCTACTCGAAAACAGATCTTACGATAGCGGGTGCCGCACGCACTGTGAAAATCGTTCGCGAAGGAGTTTTCCCTACCAGCTATAGGGAAACCGCGACGATTGAGCCGCTCGCTTCGGTTCCAGAATATTTGAAAGGCAAGTTGGCATATACACGGAATGAAGATGGAAGCCGCAGAGACTACTCATACGAGACAGGAACTCTGCAAAATGTGACTTTTACACCGAGTGCCAGTGGTGTTTTTGTGCGTTCCTACGAGACAGAATCAAAAACAAACGCGCAGAATGTCGCTGAGGCCGTTGCCGGAAAACATCTCCGTAATGTCACAATTACCGATCCCTGCGGCAGGACCATCATCACTGAGAAGCAAGTCAAAACATCAAGCGGCTACGCATCGCTCAGTATGACCCGCTACATCTACGACACGATGGGGCATTTGACACAGACCGCCGTTGATGGACGCGTGACTTACGATGCGGTTTGGACCAATGGCCGACATGCTTCCGTGACGGATCAGACGGGAATCATTACCACCTACAACACCTACGATGCGGAAGGACGCGTGACGCAGGAAACCCGCTCGGGAGTGGTGACTTCGCGAATTTACGACGCCATGGGCCGTGTCATCTCTTCCTCGCGCAGCGCGGGAGGCCTCACCTTGACCACCTCCACCACCTACGACGATGCAGGCAGGGTGAAAACCGAAACGGCGGAAGACGGTCTCGTGACCACCACCACTTATCCAAATCCCCGCATCACCACCCGAATCAACCCGGACACCTTCTCCGAGACCACGGAAACCTACCTCGACGGGCAAACGAAATCCGTCACGGGCACGGCTGTCGTTGCTAGTTACTCGGATTACGGGGTGGATGCGAATGGTCTCTGGACCAAGCAATCGGCGGATTCGCTCACTTCGCCGCGCTATACCCTATCATGGACGAATCAGGACGGAAATGTCTGGCGCACATCCACCAGCGGCCCTTTTGGCCCGATCATCAGCACCACGACATTTGATCCGATCATAAAATCCCGAGCACTTTCCCGCTCGGTTCTAGGTGAGGCAACGCTCATTTATGGCTATGATCCTGACATTGGAGTGCAAATCGCCCAAGCCAGAGACCTCAATAGCAACGGGACCATCGACTACGCTAGCACCGACGCCATCGACAAGACTGAAACCCTCTACGTGCTGGATGGAAACTGGTACCGCCAGACCGTTTCTTCCCGTTATGAAACCGACAGCCAAGCCACTGCCACCGTTCTCTCAACCACCCGCGAGCAACTCAGTGGGCTTGGCGTAGGTGGCCTAGCTGCAGCCAGCCAGAGCATCGACCCACAGGGAAATATCACGACCCAGACCACGATCATCAACCGGGCCACCCGCACCGTCACCACCACCACGGATGTGCCGGATTCCAATCTCAATGCCGTGGAAATCTCCATCGACGGAAAACCCTACTCCAGCACCACTTCCACTGTTTCCACGCCCACCCTTTATAATGCCTACGATGCGCTGGAACGCCCAACTTCCGTCACTTCTCCGCGTGGCGTCGTCACCACCACCGCATACGATCCGGCAACTGGCCGCGTGACCAGTGTGACTCAGGCAGGCAAGCAAACATCTTACACTTACCATCCGTCAGGGACTACGGGCGCAGGGAAAGTCGCCACCGAGACCCTGCCCGATACCAAGGTCATCCGCACCGCATATACCCTGCGCGGAGAAGTCTTTCGCGTCTGGGGCGGTGCAACCTATCCGGTGGAGAGAAATTATGATGCATACGGACAGCCACAGTTCCTGAAAACCTATCGGGCCGGAACCGGTTGGACAGGCAGCACTTGGCCAGCGACCACCGGAACTGTCGACACCACCGAGTGGAAATATTTTGAAGCCACCGGGCTGCTCTACCAGAAGGTCGATGCGGCAGGCAAGGCGACCACCTACGCCTACTATCCTGACGGAAAAATGCAAACCCGCCAGCGCGCCCGCGGTCCCGTGACCACTTACACTTGGAACAGCCGTGGCCTCCCCGAGTCCACCACCCATAGTGACGGCACACCGACTGTGACCACCCAATACGACCGCGCCAGCCGACCGAAAACCCTGGTGGACGCCGCTGGCACCCACACCTACGATTACAGCGTGCCGCTGAAAACCACGGAAACCATCGTCGGCGGCATCCTCGGCGGAGCCAGCCGCAGCGCCACCCGCGATACCTATGAGCGGCCATCGGCCATCAGCGTCACCTCCGGCACTGTCACCCACGCCACTGGCTATCAATACACCCCGCCTCGCGTCTGGACAGCGTCACCACCGGTGCCGAAAATGCCACTTACGGCTATCTCGCAAATTCCGATTCCATCCAGACCCTCACCTTCAAGTCCGGCAGCACCACCCGCCTAACCACCACCCGGAGTTATGACAGCACCGACCGCCTCGATGGCGTCACCAACGCCTACGGTGCCTCGCAAGTCCAGACCTTCGGCGTTTCCGAGTTCGATGCCATGAATCGTCGCAAAAAGATCACCCGTGAGGACTCCACCCGCTGGAACTACGGCTACAACGACAAGGGCGAGGTCACCTCCGGCATCCGCGAGAGAACCGCCGCACCGAACGCCGCTGTGCCCGGTTGGAACCACGGCTACAGCTTCGATGAAATCGGCAACCGCCTCGCCACCACCACCAATGGCCGGGCCTCCACCTACACGCCGAACAACCTCAATCAAATCACCACGCGCACCGTTCCCCGCGCCTTCGATGTCATCGGCAAGGCGGCCACCACCGCCGCAGTCACCGTCAACACCCTGGCCACCACCCGGCTCGACGAGTATTTCTACAAGGAAATTCCCGCAGGCAGCGGAGCCGTGCATGTCCCCTACAGCGTCGCCGCCACCGATGGCACCGGCAGTACCACCCGCAGCGCTGGGAAATTCCTCCCCGCCACCCCGGAGACTTCCACCTACGATTTCGACGGGAATTTGACAGCCGACGGTCGCTTCACCTACACTTGGGATGCGGAAAATCGCCTCATCGCCATGGAAACCCTCGCTACCGTCCCCGTCATTGCCAGGCGCAAGCTAGCCTTCGCTTACGATGCCATGGGCCGTCGCATTCGTAAAACCACTTGGAACGGCACCTCCACCGGCTCCTGGCAGCCCAACTTCGACCTCCGCTTCCTCCACGAACCCGGCGGCTGGAACATCCTCGCGGAAATCACCGCCGACAGCAAATTCCTCCGCACCTACACTTGGGGAACTGACCTAAGTGGCGGCCTATCAGCAGCAGGCGGAGTCGGCGGACTCGTCTTTACCAAAATCCTGCCAGACAACAGCATCCACGCCAATGGTATGGACCTGAATGGTAACGTCACGCTGCTGGTCAGCACCACCACCGGCCAAGCCACCGCCACCTACGACTATGGCCCCTTCGGCGAACCGATCCGGGAAAGTGGCGAGTATGCGAAGCTAAATCCTTACCGTTTTTCAACGAAGTATGCGGATGATGAGACGGGGCTGATGGACTACGGACATCGTTACTATGGAGCACTAGATGGCAGATGGAAATCAAGAGATCCAATAGAAGAAAAAGGAGGAGAGAACTTGTATGGATTCGCGGGTAACGATGGAATCGATCAGATTGATTTGTTAGGCAAAAGGAATTATGCGAAGGGCGATGGTGACCCCACAATTATTCCAGATCTAGGAGCAGGAAAATGGGGCGGAACTCCGGCGACAATTAAATTTCGTTCAATTAAGTTGGCATTACAAGCTGGCGGTGTCTTTTTCCAGTGGCCTAACGCGAATGATCATCTGGGCCATTATTTGGGCAACAGTGGTTCAAAATATCAGGCAAAACTAGAAAATATGGTGAACGCAGTTCCTTCTGCAAAACGAGTGTTTGATGTGGAAGTATCGCAAGCAATGAGATTTGCCGAAAATCTGACGTCACCTGGGAAAATCTATTCCCGTAACGGTTCATTGGGATATAATGCCAAAGCCGAAAGCAAGGATTGGTATTATGCTATCGGTGGATATTGGGCGTGGGGAAAAGCCGATGTGTCATGTGCCAGCGGAGGTTCGTATGAGATGATATTTGAATACAAGTTTCAAGACGAATACAATTGGGATGGAGGAAAATCCGTCAAAATTAATGTCCCAGGCTATGGCCCGATAACAGTAACTGATCACTTTATGGGGGAACTTCACCGCCAAGGTTTGGCCAAAGAGTATAGGATCAACGGTGGTTTTAGAAAGAAGGTGGTATGGAAAAAAGGCGGAATTCCAACAATCACCGATCTTCCACCAGGAGGTAGATAATTATGAAAACTAAACTGATACTTTCGGTATTCCTGGTGATGCTACTTTCTTGTCGTGAGAAAGAGGCGTTCGTTCCGCCTTCTAGTAAGGACGTGGAAATCCAGGCGTCCATGTCACTTGGTTCAAGCGCGCGAGTGATTTATTACCATTTGGATGACGAGAGGATACCTGGGCTGGAAGAATGGATAGTTGAAGATTCTTCCTTTGACGTTCGCCATCAGAAATTTTCGACTGATGTAGTTTTGGTCCCTGATACAGTAGCCCTTCAAAAGATGCTTATGGTGCGTGTCCCAAAGTTAACTCTAAGCGATGCCGTTTCTTCCGAAAGAGCCGAATGGAAACATCCGAAAGGTTCAACAATTCAGTGTGATGTTCTTTATACGAAAAAGACAAAATTTCACAGCCGTCCCACGAGAAGGCATAACTTGCGGCGGAAAAGCGGGCTGGTGTTGAGTTGAAATCCCTGCCACTCGGTAGGGTGTAATGAACAACACACCACCAGCCCGGGCCAATGTGCTCGTCTTCAAGCAGATTC
>JANODE010000186.1:0-9514 GCA_031412525.1 Akkermansiaceae bacterium
GGACAGCATCGCCACGATATATCAAAGGTGGATCGACGTTCCGCGAAAAAGTCGCAACCGGCATTTCCCAAAACCACGCTCAAGGCCTTGCCAATTCAAGGCTCAGGGCGAGCCATGCTCAGCCTGTGGGACGGCAGTGAACTCGATTCATTTCTTCTTGCGCTTCAATCATAGACTTATCCCAAGCTCCAACAAATCCAGGTGCTCCAATATTCATTGATTTAATCGCAGTTTCATAGAGGAAAAGCGTGCGGATTTGGTCATTGCTGGGTTTTTCAAGCAGCTTTGCTGTGGTAGCTTCCAGGTTGCTGTTTTTTGCTTTCAACTCCTTATTTTCTCGCTCAAGACCATCTTTGGCTTTGGTCAAAGCGGCGACGATTTCTGCAAGCCCATCTCCATGACGTGATTTTTCATCTGCGTGCTCTTTTTTAATACTCGAAAGTTGTTTCCGGAGTCCGCGAGCAGTTGACCAGCCATAGAGAAAGACGACCAAGGAAAACACAAGGCCAGCTGCCAAGCCTTGCACAAGTGGTTGCTGAATCAGGTCCATTGAATTTCCCCTTCTGCCTTGGTTTTTGGCTGTTGGTGAGGTGACGAAGGAGGCACGTTGATAATTGAGCGTTTCCGCATTGAGCGATTTTGTTTCATGAGCTGAATTCGGCGTGGTTAAGATTCTTGGCTAATTGCTTCCGCCTCTTACGAAGGTTTGAGCAGACCTGGCGGGATTCCGCTCCCAACCGAAGAAGGGCGGATTGGTGCGAATAACCTCGTTTGAGATTTTTCCCCACGCCTGGATTTTCCGCTCCACGCGGGACATGAGTGATGCTGCAAGTTGCTCCATCTGCGGAGCAAGAGTCCGGGGACGCTTGGGTAGGGTCAAGCTCCAATAACGGAGCAATGGCAGCCACTTTACAGAATCTTGTCGGTCCCCAGGTCCGCCGTCTTCGGACTGAGGCTGGACTGTCGCAGGAGGCTTTGGCAGCCAAGTTGCAGGTTGCCGGATGGGATCTGAGCCGTGGCGGGTTATCGAAGATCGAGGCCGGGTTGCGGAGGGTGAATGACGCGGAGCTCTGGGTTCTGTCGCAAACCCTTTCCTGTCCGATCGCGGGGCTTTTCCCTGTCCGGCCGAAAAAGCTGACGAGTGTGTTGCGCCAAGGGCGCGGCTGATGCTTCGTGCGTGCTTTAGGAATGCCGGCGTGGTTCATTTTCCCCTTACCGCCAGAATAGCACCACTGACGTCACGGTTGCGATGACACCCAAAGCGAAGCCACCGACGGCTGCTTGCAAGGTGACGAGAGGAGGTGTTCCCGGTCGGCAACTCTCGTGCCAGAGCTTCTCGCGCCTCCGGTTGATGACTTGGCTGGAGACTGAAATCAACCCAGGCCGATACAGTTCGGAACAAGGGTCACCCAAGGCGTCTTCTATGGTGACAATATCCACTGCGATGCATTGCCCGGAAAGATCAGGGAGTTCACGGCTTCCGGGAGGATGACGGTCTATGGATTCGATCACGAAGTCCCCGTGGGATTCCAACCGCAAGAGCTGCGGGCTCTGCGTCGGCTTCGAAATCTTCCCTGCGGTGTAAAGTGCCCAGCGGTCCATACGAGTCAGTTTGTTGGTCGAGTCAGCGACGGTCCGTTGGGTGAATTATCCCTCGCGGGACGGCGAAGGATCGATGGGCTGGCTTGCAAGCCGGGCGCGCACTTTTTCGGCGATGCGCTGGACATCGCGGCTGGTGGCGGACGCCTCGTCCATGTGGTAGGCGGCCGCCAGCTCGCGGGTGAGTTGGGCGTCTTCCTCGGGGGTAAGGTCGGCACCGTCGGAACGGATGAGCAAGGTGATAGCGTTCATGGGGTGGTTGGATTGAAATTTGAGGGGATCATTCGTAGAACTCCTCCTGATATTCGGCGTGGGAGGCGAGGTCGCGGAGCGCGGTCATCGCTTTGTGGATGTTGCGGTCGATCATGGCCCGAGCAATGCCGAGATCCTCAGCGACGAACTGGGGCGACTGGTGCTTGAGTTTGACCCGCTCGAAAATTTCAAATTGCCGGAGAGGTATTCGGTTTCGCAGGTCTTCCACCAGGGTGGCGAGGAGTGATCGGCCAAAAGCGTCGGATTCTCCCGGTGACTCTGCCGGGAGGCCGGATTCGGTGGCGTCATCGAGCGGGCGTTGGTCTATGGGGCGTTCCTTGCGCAAGAGATCGACGACACGAGCATTGGTGAGAACCCGGAGGTAGGAGCGCAGCCGGCCCTTTTCCCTGTCGTAGCGGTATTGGCTGCGAGCGAAGAAATCGGCAACGGTGTTGGCGACGGCGTCTTCGATGAATCCGGACGACGGTTCTTGCCCGCCGGTGTGGTGGCGGTAGCAGGAGCGGGCGATCACCTCGATGGGTTCATGATAGAGTTCGAGGAAACGTTTCCACGAGACCTGCCAATGCGTCTCATCGCCGCCCTCCTTGAGCTTGGAGAGCAGGTTGATCGAGGTGGGTGGAAATTGGGCGGCCATCGAATTAAGGATCGCTCGGATCGGGTGGATTGATTGCAGGATATCGCTAGATGGGAAAGGCTGGACCGATGCAACATCGTTTTCCAAGTCACAGAATTCGACCTGTGAGACGGATTGAACGGCGACTCCTATCTACGGGGGAGGAGCCGCCGTCGGCAATCCACAGGGGGGAAATCAGTTACCCGTTTCTCCGTCGCCTCCGCAGGTGAAGCATTTGTTGTGGCCCTTCCAACCGGTTCCATTGCATTGCGTGCATTTGTATCCGGCGTAGGCCGCACCTGCGGTGAATGCGATGGCGAGGACGGTGAGTGTAATTTTTTTCATGATGTCTTTAGCGTTGTTTTTGGTTTGTTAATCCCGGGCATCCGGGTGGTGGACCGGCAAACCGTCTTCGCACCGCCCCACCGCTTGAGCCGTCTGAACAGCACTCAATCCGGGAGGCGGGATGAAGAGGATCACCTGCGTCCAATCCCTCGTTCGGAGCGCGTGGACAAATCTCCCCTGGAAAGTGAAATTATTTTCCGGGATGCGTTTTCACGTAGTCCGCATAAGCGGGGATGTCTTTAGCCAACCGGGTGAGGTCGTTTTGCCGCTGCGTCTTGATCGCCAAATTGCTACCCGCCAGTGCGACCGATTCTTCGGCATCGGTCCGCGCGTCAGCGTGCCTCCCAATGGTTGCTCTCACGCGAGCCCTCTTGACCAGTGCCTCGGATTTCTCGCGAGCATTGCGACTTTCATTCGTGACGAAGTTTCCGAGGAACTCGTCTGCTCGCGCCTCCGCACCCAGGCGGCACAGTAGTGCGACACGATAGCTTAAATCATCGTTCCCCAAAGTGAGGAAGGAGGGGTCCGCAACCGCACCCGGGGTGGCGGTGCGACCGTCCGCGCATTGTTGCAGCAAGAGGCGCACGAGCTGGACGTTGGGCCTCTTTCTTACCTTTGGCATGGAGTTCATGCATGCATCGAACAGTTGAATGGCCGTCGGGAAATCCAATTTGTTCTCGTCCCAGACACAGTTCTGGATCTTCACCATCGTGTCCTGGTAAAGGCTGTTTTCGTCAGAGGTCATGTAATTCTCGTCATCCGGATCGGTTTGAGTCGTGGTGAGCGCACCAAAGGCCAAATTCCCATCATCACTCAACCTCGAAGCAACGGCCGAGGTTTGAGGTGAGTCGGCAGGTTTCGACGCAATTACCGGTCCGGAGACGGCTGGGGCTGTGACAACGGAGGGAGTGAGTGGCTCCGGGCGAGAATCTGATCCCGCTCGCCCAAAGAGCCAGTATCCACCCACGCACACGACCAATCCCAATGACAGCAGCAAGGCAACGGGTGTCGATCGTTTGTGGGCTGGCTTTCCAGGCGACTGCTCCCCACTAAGCGCTTCGGCCATCGCCCTGAAATCGAGAAAACGCTCTGGAGTTTTTTCCTCTGTGGCCCGGCGGATCACACCATGGAGCCGTTTCCACTCGGCCCGTTCTTCAGCCGATAACGACGCCTCACCCTGCGCTGGCCAGACAAAAGCAGCGCGTCCCATTTTGTCGGGTGAATTTCCTGTGAGCAGGGTGTAGAGCGTGGCGGCGACGCCATACATGTCTGGGTGCCCGCCGACATACCACGTCGGGGTGGCATACCCCGGAGTGCCGCGCCGGGTGATCACCGAAGCATCCGCACCGAGCAGGCTGATGTCCGCCAGGCAGGGTTGTCCGTTGAAAAAGAGAATGTTCTCCGGCTTCACGTCGCGGTGGACGAGTCCGGCGTCAGACAGGGTTTGCAAGGCGTCGAGAACCGGTCGGATCAGCGCGATGATTTCCTTGCTGGAAAACCAAACCGGTATTTCGGTCCGTTCGTGAATCGTCGTCGCGAGGTTCACCGGCGACCAAGCCTGATCCGCGGGATCGACCGCCGCGGCACCGTCTGCCAGGGGCATCACGTAGTAGAGCCCGGCGTCGTTTCGGTTCACGTGCTCGATGGGCACCAGGTGGGGCGAACGCAGCTGGGCCGCCGCCTTGCGGTAGTGGAGCAGCGCGTCGTATTCCTTTTCCAACCGATCCGCATGGGTGATCGGGATGAACTTGAGTGCCCGGTAGTCCCCCATGGACACGGACTGGCACAGCCAGACTTCACCAAAACCGCCCCGGCCGAGGAAACGGATCAAGCGGTAGCCGTCGAGGACCAGGGAGTTTGAGAGGTAGGTATTCATGCTGCTGGTTGATGCTCTCGGAATCCGGAAAGGCAGACAACAAGGATTGCCGTGCGATTGCTGGCACCGCTACAACGACGGCCCGCACATGTCACACCGTCTCCACATCCGGCCCGCCCGGAACTATGCCCACCAACCGTCAACCACACGGAACCGCGTGCTGTATGCCGGGCTGGCACTGGCCGTGATCGCGGCTGGGTTGCTCTGGCGCTCCGGCTTCATCCCGCTACCGCCCGTAGTGTCGAAATATGGCGGCGATGCGCTGTGGGCGCTGATGGTGTTCGTGGGCATCGGGTTCCTGCTTCCGCGTGCGCCCACGTTCGTTGTCGCCCTGCTGGCGCTGACCTTTTCGTGGGGAGTCGAGTTCTCACAGCTCTACCAAGCGCCGTGGATTGACGCCGTCCGCGCCACGATCCCGGGAAGGCTGGTGTTGGGCAGCACCTTCAACTGGCCTGATCTGCCCGCCTACGCAGCAGGTGTTGCACTCGGCGCTTGGGCGGAGTGGCGCTTGCGGGACTGAGCGTCAATGGTATCACCACGCAAATGCCACCGCAGGGCCGTTGTCCGCGCACTCTGCGCAGCCGCCGGTCGCAATCCGACAATGTGGGCCGGCGGGCTCGCCGCAATCAACCGCCATTCACAAGCCCCACCTTCCTCTTCACCTCCATCCGCTTGATCCTCAGCTCTTCCTTGCTCGCCTCGGAGCGGCTACCGATTTCCTTTCGATAGACGATCTCCAGCGGCAGCCGTCCGCGCAGATATTTTGCCGCCTTCGGCCCTTGCGAAACGTGCTCCCCGAAACGCCTCTCCACATCGGTTGCAATCCCCGTGTAGAGCGATCCGTCGCCGCAACGGATGATATAGACCGACCAACAGGATTCACTCATGAAAGTCGAATCTTCAGTTCCATCTCATCTCGCATGGCCAACAGCGCCTCGGCATTGCCCTTGGCGTCATCGACCGGGTGATGCGTGTGGCGGGTTTTCCGCAGGTGCTTGAAGTTCTTCGTCATGTCGCCCACCAGCCCCTTGTAGAGACTGCCAAGGTTGGTGGATGAGAAACCGAATGGATTGGCTCCGGTGAAGTGGTGGAAATACCAGTTGATGAACTGCCAATCGAATCCGTTGTTGTCGGAAACGAACATCGGACGCCCGGCACCTACTTCCGCAACCCAGGCCGCAAACCGCAGCATCACTTCTCCCGGTTCCGGAAATGCCAGCGTCTGCTCACGGCTGAAGCCACTCACAGCCAGCGCCTCGGGCACGAACTTTTCCGAAATCGGCCGCAGCTCACCGTAGAAGGTCCGCTCCAGACCCGGCTCGACCACCACGGCACCGAAGGAAATCATCGAGTAATCGCCGGGGATCGGCCCGTCGGCTTCAATATCGACAATAATCCAGCTCATCGTTTCATCAGGCTCACTGCGCTCCTCCATGCATCCGCCGCGCCTCCGCATACTCGGCGGCGATGTCGAAGCCGATGTCAACGGCGGGGTCGATGATCTTGAACCCGACGTATTCGATGCACAGCAGGTGCAGGCCCGAGAAGTCCCCGGGCAGTGACCGTAGCTGATACTTTTTGGAGGAGTCGTTCACGGAAAACCCCTTCGCACCCAACATCGCGATTTCAAGGGTGATGCGCTGGACCTCCTCCTTGGACATGGCATCGAACATCCTGAGGGCCTCGCCGCAGTAGGTCAGCACATCCGGCCTGAGTTCGCCGCCGGCCTTGCGGAACTTCGCCTGTGTGATCCGGTTGCGTCCGGCTTCGGCCTTTTCGGCGAGGTGGCCGCCGGGGTCGAGGGTGATGACGCGTTGGTAGGCGGTTTCCGCCTCCGCTGTCACCACGGACTGCTCCAGGTTCATCGCGAGGTTGAGCCAGGCCTGTGCATCGGACGGCAGCAGCACGACGGCCGCCTTGAGGTGATCGCGGGCTTCGGCGAGTTGGCCGGTTTGTGAAAGTGCGGCCCCGAGGTTCTTGCGGGCGAATGCATCCTGCGGGTGGCGGGCGACGGCTTCACGGAAGGATTGAATTGCGGCATCCCATTGCTGGCCGCGCCCGTGCGCCACACCCAGTGCCACCCATGCTCCGGGATAGTCGGGTTCGATGGCGACGAGACGTTGCAGCAACTCAAGCGCCTGGTCGGCGTGCCCGGCTTCACCGAGGGCCATGCCGAGATTGAAAAGCGCACCCGCGTCGTTGGCATTGCGTTGTAGGGCGAGCCGCAGGGTTGCGATGCCCTTTTCGGTGTCGCCCTGCTTCAGGTGGTTCGCCCCCTGCTCGGCCAGAGACTCGGCTTTGTCGGACTCCTTCCAGCGGATGATCACCCGGTCGAGCGTCACCGCCACTTCCGCAGCGCCACCTTGACCGACGAACTGCGCGGCGAGATGTTCGCGGATCGCTTGGAGGTAGGCGTCACCCTGAAGCACACGTTGTTCTGCGAGCAGTTGGCTGCGGTCGAAGTCTGCGAGCGGAAACTGAATGTCGTGGGGAGTGTCCGGCATCAGTCAGTCGTGTAAGGTTTGAAATGGAAGGAGCCTGCCAGCCCGACCACCGAGGCCCAGCGCTCGATCATGGTCCGATCGTTCGACGGCTCGTCGGGAAGTTCATCAAGGACGGCACGCAACTCGGCAGCCTTGCCCCGGTAGCCCATGGCCACGAACGGAATGACAAACCGGTTTTCGTGTAACCTCTCACCCCAGAGAGTGGCATACAGCGCATTCATCGAAGTGTTGGCGTCCACGAGCGGCTTGGGAAACTTCTGCCGGGTCTCCGGTTTCAGCGCCCGCTCGTTTTCAGCCAGCTGCGAGCGGATCTCGGTTTCCTGTTGTTCGCGCAGGCCAGGCAGGCTTTTCCAAATCCAGTCGTCCACCCGAAACCCGATGGAGTAGGTGCGGAGCTGGGTGATGATGCTGCCGATCATCATCCGCGCGAACGGCTCTTCAAATTCGCCCAGACCCATCGCATTGATCCCGATATCCCGCTCAGCGTCGGTGGACACGATGTCCCAACGCTCGGCCGCCGGGCACGCGAAAGTCCGGACCAGAAACTGCAGCTGGCTCGCCACCAGGTAATCCAGCGATGGCGATCCCGGCCTGAAGCGCACAATGTGGCCGGGTGCCCCGCGACGCGCCGGAGTCACCGTGGCTCTCGATCTCAAGTCCGCGTCTTCCATCACATGAACCGGGCGATTCGAAAGCTGCTCCACGTGCTGGATCAGTTGCTGGACTTCGGGGGCGAAAGGCATGTGGAAAAACGAGGGTTGGACTGGCCGGCGCGCTGACAACGACCGCGACACGAAGCTGACAGCCCGCACGATCACAGGCAAGCGTCGGGGCGGGCGGATTCTCTGGCCAAACTTTCCTGACCTTGGTTAGCTCGCCCGCGTGAAACGAAACCGTTGGCAGGAGAATCCACAGGGGCTTGAACCCCTCGCCCGGCAGGCCCAAGACTACGCTCTCCACATGATGCGGACCACCGGCTCCGTCCCGCCGACGGTCATCGCCGATACCGAAGAAGGCTACGTTTTTTGCATGCCCAGCGAGTTGACGGACGACGACGCCAAAGATCGTTTCGCGGAAGTCACCCGCCTGTTTGCCATCGCCCAACACGCCCGCTCTCTGGTCATGGTTGTGGAGGCTTGGGCCAGAATGCCCGACGCCAATGGCCATCTGGATACCGACACGCCACCGTCCCAGGCCCCGGACCGCAAGGAAGTCGTCGTCCTCATGCTGGAAGACCATTCCCGCAACGCCACCATCATGCTGCCCATCGGCCGTGACGCAGTCGGCGCTTTCACCAGCTTCAGCGACCCCGGCCCCATGCAGTTCGGCGAATCGGTGGGACGCTTTTCCGGCCTGATGCCGCGAAACAAACCCAGCGTGCGCGAGGCAGCCCAAGCCAAGGCCACCCTGCTGGGACTCGGCATGAACATCGTCAACCGAGGTTTCGATCCGACCATGAACTGACCATGATCCAGGACAACGACGCGATCATGGTAATCTTCAGCGAGCCGCAGGTCCGCCATTGCAAGACGGCGCATTTCCTCAAGACCTTCGGACCGGCCGTCCTACCTGAAGGTCCGGAACTCGCGGCGATGATGGGAAAATTCCAGTTCCTCGTCGAAGGCTGGAACGGCGACCCTCAGGAACTTTACTCGATCCCGGAGGTACGGAAATTCTATCAGCACTTTCATCGCGTCTGGCCCTACTGGTTTTTCTTCTGCGACCTCACCGCCGAGACGCTCACGATGATGACTCTTTGCCTGATGCCCAACCTCAGCGGCTACAAGCGCCTCGGCGAACCCAACGCCGCCGTCGAATATGACCCGATGGACCTGATCAACTTCATCAAGAAAAACTTCGTACCGCTCAACATGATGATGGAGCGCGCCGGGATGTCGGAGATGGACATCTACAATCGCACCCGGGACGTGTTCCTCCACTACAAGCTGTCTTACGACGCGCCTCCGCCGGAGGGGTGAATTGTTTACCAGGCACCCTCACAACCAGTGCTCAGGGATGCTAAGCTGGTAGGTGCGGGCCGGAAAGCTGAGACCATCCAAGATGGCTTGGTGGCGGCCAGGGTCGTATGGTTCGCCGGCTTTTTTTGCCTCCACGAGCTTCTTGAGTTCCGGGAGGTCATACATGTTCAACTTGTAGAAGTTACGTAAGCGTTGCCCCAAGCGGCATGCGTATGGATTTGCTACGGCGGTAGCATAGCAGTCATAGTTCCCGGTTCTCTCTGAGCTATGCAATCAGGCTGCGGCGCGACTGGCTTTGCCGCTGCGGGCTTTGAGCCAGGTGCCG
>JANODE010000187.1:0-46013 GCA_031412525.1 Akkermansiaceae bacterium
GCGACGCAGAATCCGATCGACCAGGAAGGCACCTATCAGCTCCCGGAAGCGCAGCTCGACCGCTTTTTGCTCAAGGTCACCGTTGGCTATCCGACGAAAGACGAGGAGCTCACCATTCTCGACCGGATGGCGACCTCCACCCCGCCCTATCAGACAAAGACGGTGGCCACGCCAGCGCAGGTCGGCGCGTCGCGCGAGTTGGTGAACGAAGTTTACATTGATCCGGCAATCCGGAAATACATCGTGCAGATCATCCATACCACGCGTTTTCCGACGCTGGTGGATGCCCCGTTGAAAAACCTCGTCCGCGCCGGTGCCTCACCGCGGGGCACGATCAACCTCGCCCTAACAGCCCGCGCCCGCGCCTTCATGCAGGGCCGCGCGTTCGTGACGCCGCAGGACGTGAAGGACATGGCGCTCGATGTCCTGCGCCACCGCATCCTTCTCACGTATGAGGCAGAGGCGGAGGAAATGACCACCGACTCGGTCATCGAGCGCATCATGAGCAAGGTTCCCGTCCCCTAACCGAGCGCGAATGCTGACCGACCAACAGATCGAGGAAATGATGGCGCGCGTGCGCAAGCTGGAGCTCAAGGCCCGGCGTTTGGTGCGCGAGTCGTTTTCCGGCGAATACCTTTCTTCCTTCCGGGGTCAGGGTCTGGATTTCGACGACTTTCGCGAATACCAGCACGGCGACGAGGTAAGGTTCATCGACTGGAACGTCACCGCGCGCATGAACGCGCCGTTTGTTAGGAAATTCCGCGAGGAGCGGGAGCTTTCGGTCGTCATCGCAGTGGATGTCTCTGGCTCGGCGGACTATGGCAGTGTTTCCCTCAGTAAGCGCGAGATCGCCGCAGAGACGGCGGCGGTGTTAGGCTTCAGCGCGCTGCACAACGGGGACAAGGTGGGCCTGCTCGTTTTCGCCAACGAACCGATCCTCTTCATCCCGCCGGAAAAAGGCAGCCGCCATCTGCTGCGCATGATCCGCGAGATCCTCGTCGCAAAACCCCAGCTTCCTGGAACGTCTGTTGCCGAGGCCTGCGATTTCCTCGTGCGAACATTGCGCCGGAAATCGCTGATCTTCATGATCTCCGACTTTTTCTCGGATCCGCTGGAAAAGCCGATCGGCAAGTTGTCCCGGAAACACGAAACCATCGCCCTGCGCGTGCTCGATCCGCTGGAAGCAAAGCTGCCCAAGGCGGGTAAGGTCGTGATGATCGATCCCGAGACCGGGTTCGAAACACTGGTGAATACGAGCAACCCGAATCTCCGCATGGGCTACGCCAAATTGATGAGCCGCCAGATGGAAGGGGTTTCGGCGATTTTCAAAAAGCACGGCATCGATTTCGCCGACCTAACAACCGATGGCGATACGCTCCTTGCTCTCCATCAGCTTCTCAAAAAGCGCAGTCGCAAACGCTCCGGATGAATGAGAAAACCACGAACTTTCAGTTGATGGAACCAACCCGGCCCGAAGCGCTGGTGCCGGACTCCCTGATCGAACCCTGGATGATGGTTTCACTCTGTATTCTGTTAGTTGCAATACTCGCAGTGGTGGCGTTCTTGATTTTCCGCAGACATAAGGCACCTCCAGTCGATTTGCTGGCGATGCGCCGCGCGGCCTATCAGGAAGCGGGATCGGCACTGGCAGCATTGACCGCCCCCCAGGCGCGTGATGCGGCGGTGCAATCGTCCCTCATCCTCCGACGCTATCTCGCCCGCGCCGCGAACGATCCTGCATTGTTCGAGACCCACGAGGAATTCGTTTCCCGCCACGATGCTCTCAAGGCGCTGAGCGAAGAGGCCCGGAGCAAATCCGAATCCGGATTTACCCGCCTCGCCTCGCTCAAATACGCGGCAGAAATTCCCGATCTCAGCCCATCCGTGGTGGTGAGCGAATCACGCGAGCTGTTGGAAACCCTGCACCACGGATTCGCCGCATGAGTTCCTTTCTCGAACATTTCCGTTTCGCCCAGCCCGCCTGGCTGCTCTTGCTGCTCCCCGCGGTGCTCCTCCTGGTGTTGCGGCGCGGCAAGGGTTCGGAAGCGGCGGTGCTTTTCCCGAATCTATCAGTCCTGGTGAGTCTCGGAAAACGCGTCCGGCGGACGGTCTGGAGCCTTGGACTGCCGCTGGCGTTTCTGGCGCTGGTGCTTGCGGTCGTTTCCATCGCGCGGCCGGTCTGGAGGAACGAATATCAAAGCCGGACCGCGAGCGGCATCGACATCATGATTACCTTCGACGTCTCGCTCTCGATGAAAATCGATGATTTCATCGAACGAGGCCAGAATGTCCCGCGCATCCTGGTGGCGAAAAAAGTGGTGGACGATTTCATCAGCCGCCGGCCGGAAGACCGCATGGGGATCATCGCTTTCGCCGGTCGGCCTCGCGACGTCAGCCCGATCACGCTGGACCACGAATGGCTGCGCAATTCCCTCAATGACATCCGCCTGAACGAGGCCGACCAAGGCACGGTGAAAGAACAAGGCACGGCGATCGGCTCCGCGCTGGCGGCCGCGGCCCTCCGGCTCGAAGCCCGCGATGCGAAGAGCAAGGTCATCGTTCTGATCACCGACGGTGCGAGCAATTCAGGAAAAATTTCCCCGCTGGAAGCTGCAGAGCATGCGAAAACGCTCGGCATCAAGATCTACACCGTGGCCATCGGCACCAAGGAAGGTCGTGTGGATCCTAGTATCCAGCGTTTTCCCTATCAGGAATTCGACCTGCCCACGTTGCAGAAAATCGCCACGCTGACCGGAGCCGAGCACTACTGGGCGCAAAACCTCGCCGCTTTGGAAAACACGTTCAAGACCATCGATCGCCTCGAAAAAACGGATGCGAAAAGCCTCACCGTGATCGAGGATATCGAGTTGTTTCCCTGGTTTGTGGCAGCCGCCCTGCTTTCAGCAATGGGCTCCGCTCTTTTGATGGCATTCAATCCACCACCCACTTCCTGATGAGTTTTGCACAACCTGGCTGGCTTGTTCTACTGATCCTGATCCCACTTATGGGGATCGGGGCGCTGCTGGCATCGCGCCTGAGAAAGCGGCAGTGGGAGGAATTTGTCGCACCCCGTCTGCGCGGCGCCCTGCTCAAGCGCGGCAATTCCCTGCCCCGCTGGCTGGCGCTGTTTTTCCTTCTAACTGCTTGTGCCACCATGATCGTCGCACTCGCCCGACCGCAAGGCGATGCGGGTGTCAGGACGGAAAAAACCCTGGGGCGCAACGTCATCATCGCACTCGACCTGTCGCGCAGCATGCGGGTGACCGACGTGAAACCGGATCGCCTCGCCCAGGCGAAAATCGTGATTTACGAACTGCTCGAAGCATTGCCTAACGAACGCATCGGCCTGATCGGTTTTGCAGGTAGTCCGTATCTCTACGCTCCGCTCACCATCGACCACAGCGCGGTGCGCGAGACCGTCGAGCAGATCGACGAAACGTGGGCCCCGAAAGGTGGCTCTGACCTCGCTGGGGCCGTGCACCTCGCCACCGAAACTCTCAAAAAGACCGGTCAGAAAAACAACGCGCTCGTCATTCTCAGCGATGGTGAAAAACACGAGGGCGATCTCGACGCCATGATCGCCGAGGCGGAACGATCCGGAGTTTACATCCTCGCCGTGGGTGTTGGCACCGAGGACGGTGGATTCGTCCCGAACGTGGATTTCCCTAACGGCCAGATGGTGGACCGCAGCGGACGCCCGGTGGTCAGTCGGCTCCAGCCGGAGGTCATGCGCAAACTCGCTACCGAAACCAAAGGCCGGTTCGCCCTCGCCGGTACTGGTCTCGACATCCCGGATATGGTGAAGTCCGTGGTGAAGGATCTCGACGCGTTTGAAATGAAAGGCCGCGACCGCCGGGTCACCATCGAATTCTATCAGTGGCTGATGTTTCCGGCGATTCTGTTCCTCATCGTCTCGATCGTGTCCGGCACACGATGGAAAGGCGTCGCTGTTTCTGCCGCCGTGTTTTTCCTAATGCCCGCGGACCTGCGTGCCAGCGAGGCATCCGATGCCAAGGTCGCGCTGAAGGGGTACGAATACGACGAGGCGCGCATGACCTACCGCAAGCTCGCGGAAAAATCCCAACGGCTGGACCAAGTCACGCGATATCGCCTTGGTGAAGCTACCGCCGCCTACCGCGGAGGTGATTTGCGCGGCGCTCGCACTGCGTTCAGCCAGTCGCTTCTATCAGCCAATCCGGAAGTGCTCTCCAGCGCCCATCTCGGCCTCGGCAACACGCTTTTCCAGCTCGGCTGGGAGGGACTTTCCGGTGAAGCCTATCCGAGCGATCCCGCGCAACTCCCCGACCTCGATCGCTTCGACACGTTGGTAAAGGAACTTCTCGCAAAGACTCGCGAGACGGACGAACCCGAAGAAGGCGAGACCAATGGTTACGTCCGCGTCGAGTCGCTCATCACGAACTGGACCGATGCGGTTCGGCATTTCGATTCATCCTCCGCTTCCCTCACCTCGGAACAAGCCGGCCGCCAGAACCGCGAGCTGACCATGATTTATCTCAAGCGTCTGAGGGAACTGCTCAAGCAGGAAGAACAGGAAACCCAACAGTCAATGCCACAGCCGCAACAGGGCGAAGGCGAGCCTCAGAAAGGCGGCGAAGGTTCCGGCAAAGGCGAACCCAACGAAGGGGAAGGCGGAGAAGGGGAGCAAAAAAAACCTGGCGAAGGAGACGGCGATGAGGAGCAGAAGGACAAATCCGGCGGTGAGGGCGACGAGCCGAACCAGGGCAAAGGCGGCAAGGGCGAAAAGGAAGACGAATCCGATTCCAAAAACGGTGAGAAAGATCCTAACGAAAGCCCCGTGGACCGCGCCCGCCGGATTCTCAAGGAAAATTCCGACGTCGAAAAAGGCCCGCTCGCTCCCGGCCGCTACGAATTCATGCCACCTCAGGAAGATTGGTAACACCATGATCTCATCCACCCACTCCCGCGCAATTTCTCTCGCCACCATCGCGTGGTCGCTGCTCAGCCTCCTCGGCAACGGTCAGACCTCCAGCCGCATGTCCACCTGCTTCCTCGCCCGCGGCGAGCGGGCATTGTTAGAGGTTGCGGTCGCCGGTGGCCAGCCTGAGACCATGCCTCTCATCACCCAACTCGCCAACGTCGTCATCCAGCCGACAGGCAGGGGTGCGGAAATGAATTCACTCCCGGGCAGGAAAACCGAATACGTTTTCAAATACGTCGTCACCAGCTACGAGACCGGCGATTATGTGATTCCACCCATTGAAGTGAATGTGGACGGCGAGACAACGAGGACCGAGCCATTGGAGTTCCAAGTCTTTAATCCCGATGAACTCCAGTGGTCCGAAGCAGAGGTGGAAGGCCAGCCGATCCGTTATGCAAGTTCCTTCCGCACGATGAAGGTGAAACCCTACGAAGGGGAAACCATCTACGCCGAGATCAAGGTGTTTGTTCCCGGTGACCTCAGCGTCGCCGACTGGGGAATCCCCGAGGTGATCAAAGATGGTCTCGCCGGATGGCGCTTCCAGCCGTCCGAGATGCAGAGCCAGGTCAATCTGCTAGGCCAGTCCTACGTCTCCGTCGCCTATCCGAGTTCGATCACACCGACCCGCTCGGGAAAGATCGGCCTCGGCCCGGCGAAGGTCCGCTTGAAAACGGTCCAGATGATCGCGAACCCCTATCCAGTCCGCGAATACAGGGATCTCTACCTGGCAGTGCCGAAACTCGACCTCGATGCGATGCCCTTGCCGGACGGCGCGCCGGACGGCTTTGAAAACGCGATTGGAAACTTCCGCCTGAGTGCCAGAGCACCCACCACCGACGTGAAAGAAGGCGATCCGATCGCCGTGGACATCATGGTCTCCGGCACCGGAAATCTCGACACCATGCGCCCCCCGAGCTTGTTAGAACCTGCCGGATGGAAAGTCTATGAACCCACCACCGACCAGCGGGGCGACGAACGCCGCCAGCTTTCCGGCATCACGAAATTCAGCCAGTTCATGCGTCCGCTTGAACTCAAGTCGATGATCCCTCCATTCCGCCTCGTCTTTTTCGACCCCGAGGAAGAAATCTACAAGACCGTGCTCTCCGAGCCCATCGTCCTGAACATGATGCCCAGCACCACCGGAAAAACAGGATCCGAAGGTCCCATCGAATCGCTGGCCGTGCCCGTCGAACGAATGACGGATATTCTAGCGATTCTCAAACCCGCTCAGCTCACCCTCCCCTCGTCTTCCACGTTCCCCTTGTGGCTGGGAAATGTGTTAGCTGGGTTGGCCGCACTCGGCCTGATCGCCAAGGCGCTGTGGATTCGCTACGCACCGCGATTCAAGAAAAATCCCGTTCGCGAAAAACGCATCCAGGCACTCCGGGAGATCGAAAAATCAGCCCTCGCCGCGGATGTGGATTTCCTCAAGTCAGCCGGCGGTTATGTGGAATCATGGCTGGGGGAAAACCACGATCCGGAGATTCTTGCGATCCTGGCCGAGCGCGACGCCGTGTGTTTCCGTGCGGAAAAACCTCAATCCGCGCTCGATCCTCAACGACGGGCTTCCATCCTCCGCACCCTGCGCCGCGCTGCCACTGCCTGTCTCGCCATCGGGCTGTTAGCGCTTGGCACCCCCACTGTTCGTGCTGCCGACATCGCGACCGAAGCGCAGGAAGCCTACGAATCGGCGAAGTTCGATGACGCCATTAAACTCTGGCTCAGCGCTGGAAACTACAACGATCTGGCAGCCGATACGCTCTACAACATCGGCAACGCCTGTTACCGCTCCGGCTCTCCGGGATACGCCGCACTTTATTATCGTCGCGCGCTGGTTCGCGATTCGGGTCACGAGGAATCGCGCCAGAACCTGCGTTTCATTGAGCGGAAATACGGCGCCATCACCGTGCAGCGCCCTGAATTCCAATACGCCATCGCCCGACTCCCGCTTTCTAACTGGAAGGCGATTCTCTGGGGTGGCGTCTGGTCGTGTGTGCTCGCCCTGCTCGTTTTCCCCGCCACTCGCAGCGGCGCACGGATCCGAATCTTCGCCATCGCCGCTCTGGTGTTAGGCCCGCTGATCGCCTCGGTCGGCATTCTCGGCTGCCGTTATTTCCCGGACGACGCGGAATTTGCGCCCATCGCCAGCCAGGCCGTGATTATTTCGGAAAAAGCCGTGCTCCACGCCGATGCCGCGCGCACCTCGCCGGAAGTGATCGACGCTCCGCCCGGCTCGCTCTGCCATGTCATCCGCGAATCAGGCCGCTGGGCTTACGTTGCCTTCGCCACCAAAACCCGCGGCTGGGTGCCTGTCGAATCCATCGAAAAAGTCCTGCCCACCGAAGCCCCGTCTCCCCCAAAATTCCGCAAACCCAAGGCGGATGGGAAAACCGCCTGAATGCCTCACATCGGCGTCACCGGGCGTTGACGCGGAAGAACCCGCCCGCGATGCTAACGGCAATGAGCGAGATGATTCTGGGAATTGATCTGGGAACCACGAATTCCGCCGTGGGCATCGTGGACTCGGGATTTCCGATCCTGTTAGCCAACGAGGATGGCAGGCGTATCACGCCAAGCGCGGTTTGGATCGGCAAGGACGGTTCAGTGGAAATCGGCGCGAAGGCACTGCGCCGGCGGGCACTTGAACCAGACCGCGTGGTGACGAGCATCAAGCGCCTGATGGGCCGGCGGATGAACGAAGTGGAGGAACATTTTCCGGTGCCGGTGGACGCGGGTGACGATGGGTTTCCGAGAGTATTGGGAAAAACGCCAGAGGAACTGAGCGCGGAGATTTTGAAGGAAATGAAGCGCATCGCAGAGTGGCGCATGGGCGCGGAGATCCGCAAGGCGGTGATCACGGTGCCCGCGTATTTCCACGATGCCCAGCGCGCGGCGACCAAACGCGCGGGCGAGCTGGCGGGGCTCGAAGTGGTTAGAATCCTGAACGAACCAACCGCGGCGGCGCTGGCTTACGGGCTGGACAAGCTCGGCGATCGCACGCGCGTGGCAGTTTACGATCTCGGCGGTGGGACGTTTGATCTATCCATTCTGGAAATGCAGGACGGCGTTTTCCAGGTGTTAGCAACCCATGGCGATACCCGGCTCGGCGGGGACGACCTTGACGCGCTGATTCTAACACGAGTGACCGAACGGGCAGGCATCACGGAAATTTCCGGAACCCAGCGGGTGCGGCTGATGGAAGAGGCGGAGCGGGTGAAACTGGCGCTTTCTAACGATGAACAGGCCGTTTTCCGAATCCCGTTTTATGAGGGCAGCCTCAGCATCGAGGAAACGATCACGCGGGAGGAATTGGAAAAATGGGCCGCCCCATGGATCGGCCGAACGCTGCGGCATTGCAAGCAGGCGCTCGCAGATGCGGCGCTCAAGCCGGAAGACCTCAACGCCGTGGTGCTTGTCGGCGGCAGCACCCGGATGCCGGCCGTGCGGCGGGCCGTGGCGGAGCT
Source organism: Akkermansiaceae bacterium (assembly GCA_031412525.1). Lineage (GTDB taxonomy): Bacteria > Verrucomicrobiota > Verrucomicrobiia > Verrucomicrobiales > Akkermansiaceae > Luteolibacter. The sequence goes on from JANODE010000187.1 coordinate 8,425, forward strand.
TTTTTCACGCGAGCCAGATATTTCCCAGCACCCGGATGAGGCGATCGCCCTCGGTGCGACGATCCAGGGCGGCGTGCTGAGCGGCGCGCTGCGACAGATGATTTTGCTGGATGTGACGCCGCTGAGTCTCGGCATCGAGACCTTCGGCGGGCTGATGAATGTCCTCATTTCCCGCAACACGACCATTCCCTGCAAGGCCGGTGAAATGTTCACCAACGCCGCGGATGGCCAGGCGGCGATGCGCGTGCGGGTCCTCCAGGGCGAGCGCGAGATGGCGAAGGACAATTGGGAGTTAGGGAAATTTGATGTCGCGTTTTCTCCCGCGCCGAAAGGTCAGGCGCGGGTGGGGGTGCAGTTCAAGATCGATGAAAATGGCATTTTGGAGGCGCTCGCCCGGGATGTTTCCACCGGAATCGACACCGTGGTGCGCATCGAAAGCGCTGCCGTGAACGTGGATGACGCTGCGGTGGAAGCGATGGTCAGCGAGTCGGTCGAACATGCCTTCGAAGACATGGCAGAGCGCATTTTCACCGAGGCGAAGCTGAAAGCAGAAGAACTTTTGCCCGCCGTGGAAGCGGTCTTGGCCCAAGGGCTTGCCGAAGAAGGCGAGAAGGAGGAAATCGAATCCGCTGCCGCCGCGGTCAAGAGCGCACTGCGAGATGGTGCCGCGAATCCGCTAAAAGCGGCGGTGCAGCGCCTGGACGCCGCCACGGAAGCACTCGCCGCGCGATTGGTCGAGCAGGCGATGGATGCCGCGCTGGATCGGCGGATGGCAGGAGAATAGCGGCAAACCCACTTGCAAGCTGCATCGTTCACCGCCAGTATCCGACCTTCAACTTCACCGAATGAATCCGATTTTGATCGATCCTAATAACCACGCGCCGGACGTTTCACCGGATGACGGGTGGGATGATGCGGAGGGATTCGGTGCAGAAGATCGCGTGACCGGCACGGTTTTACCCCCACGCCGCCCATTGACTGAGCGCGCGGCCGCAGCTCCGGGGGAACCAGCCGGAGCCGGACTGCGAATCGAATCCAACGTGGCCCGCAGAGATGCAGACGATGAATCCCCCGGGCTGCAGGTGCAGGAAATCAGCGGCAGCGTGATCCGCCTTGAGCAATCTTCCGAGGGCCCGCCGAAAGTCGCAAGGCAGTTGGTTTTCCATGAACGGGCACCAAGTGGGAAAAAATCAGCGGGCGAAGGACGCGATTGGGGGCTCGCCCACCGGTTTTCGACACGCTGGATCGTCCTGATCGGGACTGGCGTCACCTCGGTGATCATCCTGTCGATGATCATGCTCCCTAACATCAACAAGGCGAACGCCGCACGGCCCACCGCGACGGACCGCGATCTGAAGGTGATCGACATGGAAAAAGTGGATGGCATGGACGCGGTCAACGCGATGCTCACCATGCAGCACGACGCCGAACAGATCTATCGAATTTACGTCAGTTCCACTGTGGCTGACGAGGTGCTGCCATGGCTGGTGGACGCGGAGGCCAGCGAAGACGAGTTCCGGAAAAGCTGGAGTCCGTCACAGCTTGCCACCGGCTGGTCACCACCGCCGGATACGCTCTGGCAGGTCATGAAAAGTCGCGACAAGCCCTATGGACTGCTAGAGGGCACCTTGCCGGATTTTTCGAAGTTTTCCGCCTGTTTTGTCACTCAGAATCAGAAACTGTTATTGGATTGGAAGGCAACGGTGGCGTATGGCACGGCGACCTTTGAGGAGCTTTCACAAAAGAAAGGAAACCCCAGCGAGATCCGAGGACTACTTTCAGAAGCGAATTTCTACACCACCACCTGGCCGGAGGAGGAATATCAGTCCTATCAATTACTGGCTCCCGTCGGCGAGTTGTCCGTCTGGTGCTACGCCCGCCGCACGGAGGCTGTGGGAGGCGCGTGTGCCGATCTGCTGCGGACCGGGGAAATCCTCAATGAAGCCAAGGGCAGCAAAAAAATCACCGTGCGTCTCGGCCACGGCCCAGCCGGTGCCCTACCGAACCAGTGGTCGATCGATGAGGTCATCCACGCCGATTGGCTAACACGATGAACACCCCCCAGTGAGCGAAAACAACAATTCATGGTTTCACTGCGGACGCTGCGGTTCGTTGTTTCAATCCTCCATCGGAGACATTGATGACCGCCTCTGCACCGAGTGTGGACGCAATCCTTCCATCGGATTTGAATCGCCCGCAGCCACTGTCCTGCAGGTAGCACCAGGCGGAGCATCGGCGGCATCCCTCTCCGATCATGGGGGCGAAAGGGAGAGGCACTCGCAGCGCAAACGCAAAAAGAGCCATCTCATGCTGAAACTGCTGATCGGCTGGTCTGTGTTGCTGGCCTGCATCATTCTCGGTGCCCGCCGGATGTTTCACGACGAGTCCAGCCCCGGAAAAACCGTTAGTGCCGTTGCCGTGGAAACCACTGGCCCTTCCGAAGATGAATCGACCTTCCTCAACGAGACGGGTCCGGTTTGTAACAAGGTTTTTTCAGGATTTCTCACTGCGGGCACTCCCGAGACGCGCAATCAGTTTGTTCTATCACCCATCACCACGGCATCCAGGATGGCGCGTTTTTACGGCCTGAACCCAATCGCCAACATTGATCCTGCCACCTTGCAGATTGCCAAAGCCGGTGTGCTCGACCTACCCAGTGGAAGAGCACTGGAAACTTTGTGGAAGGCCAATGACGACCGCCAGTTCGATGCGGTTTTCATTCAGGAAGGTGGTGAATGGCGGCTCGATTGGGATCACTTCGTGCGCTTCAGCGATTACCCGTGGCCCCTGTTTCTAGCAGGCAGTGGCGAACCTGAAGGGGAGTTCCGCCTGCTGGCACGTGAACGCCTGGCAGAGGAGCGGAAAACCGCGGATACCATCAGCATCGTTCTCTACGCACCCCGTTTCGGCAGCGTGAATCAAACCGGCCTGCAGTCGCCCGAGTTCCTGATCAAGCGTGACAGCGACAATGGGAGGCTTCTCGACGCCGCCTTTAAGCTCGAACGGAAGGGCGAGCGCATTTACGGTGTGAAAATCCACCATGACAACCCCGAGGGCTTGATCCGCGTGCGGGTGAAAGTCCGCCGCATCGAGGAGAACAAGGAACGCCGTTTCGAATTGGAGAGGGTCGTCGCCTGCCATTGGTATTCCGTCGATGACCCGGGTGTGAAAACGGCGGAGCAGCCCGAGAAGAATTGATCTGCCAGGCTGACGGTCAGTCGTCGCCCGGCAATGCCCCGCGCATCACCAGCAGCGGATCGGTGCCCGGAAACCAGTGTTGGAACGCCAGCGCACCTTGATGCACCAGCATGGATCGGCCGTTTGCCGTGCGACATCCGACCTCATCAGCAGCTGCCAGCAACGAAGTCACCGGTGGCTGATAGATTGTGTCATATACCAGATGCTCCCGCTTCAGACACTCCTTCGGTAGAATGGAAGCGTCGCTGGTTTTCAGGCCTAACGAGGACGTGTTCACGATCAGGTCGCAGCTCAGACAATATTCCCGCAGCGCCGGATCGTCGAAGGAAAGAGCGACGATTTCCGTCTCGGGCCCGTGCGTCCGAAGCCGCTCCACCAAGGGTCCCAGTTTTGCAAGACTGCGGTTCACCACCACCAGCCGGGCCACTCCCAGCATGGCGCATTGGGTGGCGATGGCCTGCCCTGCCCCACCGCCTGCGCCGACCACAGCCACGCTCAACGTTCCTAACTGAACGCCGAAATCATCCGCGATCGCATTCATGAATCCAGGTCCGTCCGTGTTGTATCCGCGGTTCTTTTCTCTATCAAAACAAACGGTGTTCACCGCACCGAGCGCGCGGGCCTGATCGGAAACCCCGCAATGTTCCATCGCTTCAAGCTTGTGCGGCACGGTCACATTGCAACCGATGAAACCGAGTGCACGCATGCGCTCGAATGCCTCCCCCACCCTGCCCGGTTCGACTTCGAGCCGGATGTAGCGCGCGTCGATGCCCGCGGCGTCCAGCGCCGGCTGATGCATGCGCGGTGACGCCGAATGGGAGATCGGCTGACCGATTACCGCGAGCCTCGCGGGCTTGTGATGTCCGGCGTCCAGCCGCACCCGCGACGAGAGATCATCAATGGTGTAAACAAGGTTCATCCCAGTTGCTTGGCGAAGTTGCGAACGCGGGCCACACAACGATCTTTGCCCAAAATATTCAGAACGTCTCCGAGATCCGGACCGTGAGCACGACCTGATAGAGCGACGCGAAGCGGGAACATGAGTTGTCCCGGTTTCACGCCGGCAGCGACGGCGGTTTCACTCAGAGCCGCTTTTGCCGCATCTGCCGACCAGTCGGGAACGCCTTCAAATGCACCTGCGAGATCATCAAGAAGCCCGCCCGTAGCGGCATTTGCCCGCACTTTCGAGAGGGCCTCTTCGTCGTAGGAAAAATCGTCCTTCAGCAGGAAATCGACCGCTGCCGGGACATCGCCGAACAGACGGACCTTCTCCTTTACCGCCGCGATCGCTGCCTGATAGTTTTCCGGAACTGGCAGTCCCGCCGCTTCAACGAATGGCCTCGATGCCGCAGCAAAAGTTTCAAGATCCACCGACTGAAGATGCTGTTGGTTCACCCACTTGCATTTTTCCAAGTCGAAGCGCGCGGGAGAACGATTGACGTTTTCCAGCGAGAACGATTCCGAAAGCTCGCCGAGCGTGAAGATTTCCTGCTCGGTCTTTGGGTTCCATCCCAGCAACGCGATGAAGTTCACCACCGCAGCTGATAGAAATCCCTGCCGCGGGTAGTCGCCCACTGCCGCGCCCTCGTCGCGTTTTGACATCTTTGATCCATCAGGATTCAGGATCAGCGGGATGTGCGCATATTTCGGTGCGACTCCACCAAAGGCTTCGATGAGCTGGAGGTGCTTCGGAGTGTTCATCAGGTGGTCCTCGCCGCGGATGACATGGGTGATCTCCATTTCCAGATCGTCCACCACATTGACGAAGTGGAAAACATAAGAGCCGTCCGAGCGCTTCACCACCATGTCCGGCGTGTTCGACTCGTCGCGATAGTCGATCGTCACTTCGCCGCAGACCAAGTCGTGCATCGTCACCGGTTTTCGATCGAATCGAAACCGCCATGCGCCGCCGTCCTCGTAGACGCGACCGCCGTCGACGAGTTTTTGAAACCACGCGTCATAGATGCTTTTCCGCTCGCTCTGATAGTAGGGACCGTAATTGCCGCCCTTTTCCGGACCCTCGTCCCAGTCGAGGCCCAGCCAGTTCATGCCGTCGAAAATCGCCTGCCGTGCTTCTTCCGTGTTTCGGGCCTCATCCGTGTCCTCCACGCGGAGCACAAAAACGCCGCCGTGTTTGCGGGCGAAAAGCCAGTTGAACAAGGCGGTGCGAGCTCCACCGACATGGAGGTAGCCGGTGGGTGATGGGGCGAATCGGGTGCGAACGGTCATGCGCGAGGTGTAGGCTCCGGAATCGCCCGCGTCCAGAGCCCATCGCTGGAAATTTCACCGCCGGTCACTTCAATTCGAAATCCGGACCTAGCAGAAGGACACGGCATTTACCGAACGCCTCAACTCGTTCCGCCAGTCGGCTCACCCCTGCTTTTGCCGGGGCTGGGAGTGCGTCGAGCAAACCACTTTGCCGAAGGAGTGCCTTCAATCTAACACTATCCACCGTTCGTGAAGATGCGCGAATGACCTCATCATCCTTGTCTTTTGACGGCGGAGCAAAAAGTCCTTCCAGCCCGCTCTTGGGCTCCGGCAGAAGTTTCACTTCGGGACCATCCAATTTCGCCTCGCGCGCCGCGTGGGCGATGGCGGCGTGAAGCCCACCGATTTCATCGACAAGCCCGAGGTCAAGTGCGTCCCTGCCACTGTAAACCCGACCACCAGCGAGGGACTCCAAGTCACCTTTCAACGCCTTGCCCCGGCCGTCAGTGATGCGCTTTTTGAAGGTGACATAGACTTCGTTCATTGAGTCGCGCACCAGCTTTGCCTCTTCGTCGGAGAAACCGCGGGTCATGCTCATGGCTCCGGCGTTTTTCCCTCGATCAATGGTGTGGGTGGTAATGCCCATCTTCTCAAATGCATCACCGAATACGAATTTCATGCCCACCACTCCGATGGAACCGGTGATCGTGCCCTCCTCCGCGAAAATCCGATCCGCCGCGCTCGATACGTAATATCCGCCGCTCGCTGCGACGCCGCCCATGGAAACGATGAACGGTTTCCCCGTCGCATTCCATTCGTCAGTCGCCTCCCACAGCACTTCGCTGGCGAGCGCGGAACCGCCAGGCGAATTGACCCGCAGCACCAACGCTTTCGCCTTTTCCTCCTTCGCTAGCTTGAGAATCCGCGCCCTGACCGGTGCCACTGATTCGTCCGTGATATCACCGTCGAGTGCCACCACGGCGATGAAATCCTTGCGGAACTTGCCCTTGCCGGCATCGCTGAACATCAGCTTGAAAAAATCCATCATGCCGGTGATCTCTGGGCCATCGAGGTCCGGCAGCTCATAACTTCTATCAAAATCCGTATCCTCGCCGTAGGTCTCGCGGAGTTTTTTCACGAAGTCCGTGCGGTACATCAGGTGGTCCGCAAGTTTTGCATCAACCGCGCGTTTGGCGGTTAGAGCACCGTCATCGATGAGGGCGCGGACGTCCTCCGGCTTCATTTTGCGGCCGTCCGCGACACCTTGCACGATCTGCCCGAACACCGAATCAATCAACGCCTCCGACTGTTTCAACGCCTGGTCGCTCGGGCCGGTCCGATAGAAAATCTCACCGAAGCTCTTGAATTCCCCGATGTGGATCACATCCGCCCGCACGCCGATTTTGTCGAGCATGCCTTTGAAATACATCGATTCCGAATGGATGCCATGGAAGTCACAATTCGCCTCGGGCATCAGGGTGAAGTGGTCAGCCGCACTTCCTAACAACGCCGTGCGGTTCGTGAGTTGTTCGGTGTAAATCCAGACGGACTTGCCGGCAGCGCGCACGGCGAGCAGCAGCTTTCGGATTTCCTGAAGCTGCGAGAAATCAAGCTGCGCACCGTCGGCATCCATCACCACGGCTTTCACCGCATCGTCCGCAGCGGCCTTTTCCAGACTGCTTGATAGATCGAGCATGGTCAGCGGCCGCGAGGCGTCCATGGACAACGCCAGTAGACCTTCCTCACCCCGACCCGATTCCGAGATCGGCCCTTCCAGATCGTAAACGGCGACAACCGGCTTCACCTCCTCCTCCTCCGCCACCAGTGGCTGGGACAGCAGGAACAGCAGCGAACAACAGGCGGGCAGGTATTTCATGAGAAATCGTTTAGCGTTTCCAGCTGCCCGGCGCAACCCCTCGATTCATTCATTGATTTTTGACCGATGATCTATCAAATCTCAGCAGTATCGATCCACCAATTTTCCCCAGCCTCAAAGCCGTGGCCATAAACCACGGCCGGGGCCTCGGTCACATCGAGGCCCGATAAAAACGGACGCAGCACCGGCAGCTCACTATTAGGAATGGCGACGAACACCGCCGGTGTTGAATTTTCGCGGGCAAGTCCAACAGCGTGTTTCAAAACGGAGGCGGCGGATTCCGGGTTCCGGTAGTTGAACGCGGAGAGATGCGCTGAAAGCAATTCATCGCCGGATTCGAGGATCAACCGCTTGCCGAGGCGGGTGTCTTCGAGAATCCCGCAGGTATCGCCGCTGTCAGCGATCAAATGCATGGGTTCCATCGCCGAGCGGAGTTTGCTTTGTCCGCGTGCCGCGTGGAACCCTGGTTGAACGATGCGGGAGTGAACGGACTCGAACTCTTGCTCATCGACCACACGGATTTCCGCGGAGTTCCCTGTTTCTCCCGAAAGTCGCAGGATGGTGATTGCTGCGAGCCGCTGGAATCTGGGCACGCCGAGCCGCCCGGTATAGTCGGTGGGCAGGCGGCCGGTTCCCTCCATCACCACGCAGTAACATGCCGTGGATCCGTCCGCTTCGATGGCAATCTTCGTTTCCCGGATCAGGCGGGCCAGAATCAGTGAGCCACGCGAGGTTCCGCGTAATTTGAGATCACACAGGTAGTGGGCCGTGACTTCCCCAACAGAGGCACCCGGCCGGTGGATCCGGCGTTTCACCCTCATGATGGACCCGAGGACGCAGTCCTCATTTTCCGCGATCAGGAGCACGGACTCGCCCATCGCCTGGAAAAACTTGAGATAGTCGTGTCCGTGGACGATCCGGAACCGGCCCGAATCCCCCAGCGGATAGGTGAATTCCTTTTCAAACTCCTCCATCGCCGTGCCGATGGCCCCGGGAACGGAGGTCTTGAATTGCCGGAGGGTCATGCGCGCTTGCCGATTAGAATTTCTGGATAGAAATAACTGCGGTCACGCAGTTCCATGCTGCGGCCGGTTTTGTGATCCCAGTGAAATCCGGAGTGGATCTCCGAAATATCGAGCGTGGAGTTGAGCTGACGGATGATGACCCGCCCGCCTGGTTTTAGAGCGCGGCATGCCTTTTCCAAGGTGGACCACGCTTCATCCGGGGAAAGCCAATCGAGGATGTTTGACAAATGGACGAGGTCGACGCTTTCCGGCGGGAGTGACTCCAGAAAATCCACCATTGCGGAGCGATACCATCGCACTTCCGAAGTGAGCTCGCGTTTATGGAACGCGTCCGGAGCGAGCCAGTCATACATGTGATCCGGGTGGAAATTTCCTACCAGAATCTGCCAGAGAAAGGGGTTGGATCGCGGCGGCATGCGCTTGAAGCTTTCACGGGTGCGCCACGAAAAATGCTCGCTGAACGAGCGCCGCGGATTCCGGGTGGCGTCACGACCGAAAAGGCAGACAAGGTTTTCCAACGACATCACTTCGGCAAACGCGGCGTCGACCGCCTTGCCAACCGGTGATGATGCGAAATCCTCCACGGGTTTCTCCGACATGAGCAATTTGTCCAAGTCAGCGCGCCAAGGCTGCAACATGCGGCGGAGTTCAGCGAAGGTGATTTCGTAGCGTCCCGCATGGTCGGGCCCCACCCGGGCAACCCACTCCGCCGGTCCGAGAATATCAGGAGGCAGACGCAGGCTTGATAGAATCCCTGCGAGTTTTTTCCCACGATCCTCCGCGGTTGCAGGCCGGTGCCCGAGTATCCCCAAAGTTTCCGCGTGATCCCCTTGTTGGGCCAGATGCCATTTCAACTGGGACAAGGCCAACTGCGCCGGATTCACGTCCACGAGATGGAGATCCAACGGCAGACGTCCGAGGCAAACCGCCGTATCTCCGCCCGACGCGATCATCACGACCTTCGCCCTATCAGGCAGCTTCGCGGCGAGTTCCATGTCCAGCCTCGGATCCTCGCGAACCTGCGCGAATGCCAGCGGCAGCGACGATGCGTTCAACGCCCATGCATCCGGCGCAGCGATCATCGGCGCTTCCGCCGCCCCAGCGGACTTCTTTTGAAACTGCTGCGGACAAACTCGGCTACAAACGAACTGTATGACGGAATATAAGGCGCTCCTTGTTTCCTCAGATCCTTTTCCAGAGCAGCGTGGACCTTCGGAAGTTGATGCCACGGCACGCCCGGATGGAGATGATGCTCGAGATGATAGTTTTCATTGCACATGAAGTAGCGCACCAGCGGGTTCGTCAGGATCGAACGGGTGCCCCGCACCTCATCATCCACATGCTCCAGCAAGGTGTGCTGGCTCATGCCCCGGATATTGACCATGTTGTTGATGAGCAGCATCGGGATTCCCCACGCATGCCAGATCCACACCGCGGGTAACGGAGAAAACCAGACGAGCGCCACCAGCAGACCGGTCGCCGCGACTTCGGTGAGGATTCCCACCCTTGCCTTGGCCGTTCCATGTTTGAATCCGAGAATCGGAATCGCAATGATGTAAACCGGGTAGCCAACCAACAACCGCGCCCAATTCATCGCGAAAACCAACCACGTCCAGCGGGTGTAGTTCGCATAATGGTCGGGATCGCCATCCTCGCCGAGATGTTGGTGATGCCTCAGGTGCAGGACCCGATACGCGGAATAATTCTGCAGCACCGGAATCGCGCACGCCGCTCCAAGCACGGCGTTGATCCTTCGATTCTCCGATAGCGTGCCATGCACCGCCTCATGGGTGAACAAACTGATCCCGTGCAAAGACGCCGCCACCAGAAGATATAACGGAACGCAGAACAGATACTGCCAGGCGGAAGCGATGCGGGACGCGATGGAAACAACAGCCACCGCTCCCAGCGCATAAATTGTTAGAAACGCCGCCAGCCGCATCCAGTGCCGCCAGGATGCCGGTGCATGGCAATCCTTCCACAGCTCCGGCGGGATCCGGGGGGCGTGGTCAGCACTCATGATGTCCGGAGTCCACGGGATGGAGATCCTCAAACAGTCGGTTGAAAAGATACAGCCCGAGGACGATGCCATCTTCCACCGCTGCCCGCGCTTTTCCGCCGCCGTTCCATGCGTTTTCCACCACTTTGAAGAAATCCGCCGCGTGCCGCTTGTCGATCTGTGCGTGCAGTTTGTAATGCACCAGCTCATCGCGTGCGATCCATCCCCGCTCGACGACCTTGCCACCGATGAGTTCGCAAATGTCGGCAAACGCGTATTCGATCACACCGAGGCAGGCGAATGCAGTTTCCAGCGGTTCCATCATGCAGGTGCCGATGAGCCCGGAATTGAATGCCCTCACTCCGGGCCCTTCCCGTTGGGCCACCATTTCCTGGCTGGAGATTCCCAAACTCCGGAGAAATGCGAGAAACGTGAGATCGTGCGCCACCGCCGGATCGAAAGCAGCGGGGAGTGTTTCATCCTCATCATCGAATCCGTGCTCTTCTGATAGATTGTGGATCAATCCCTGCCTCGATGCGGAATCCGGCACTCTCGCCAACAACGCCGCCATCGGTCGGGAAAAATAGCGGACCGCGAAGAAAAACTGTCGTTGCGAACTCACGAATGCATCGCGACCCATCGAGTCGTCCTTCAACGCGGAAAAGTAACGGTTTACCAGGATCGGATAGCGTGTCATCCAGAAATCGACGCGACTCATCAAGGTGGCGTTTTCATTCGTAACCAGGGCCGCGTGCATCATGAAATCACGATAGAGCAGCGGTTAGCCCCATCAAGCCGCAAAGTCTGAAAACCTGAGTGGATTTCCGGATCACACTCATGCGCACCAAGGCGGTCAGGTGACCATCAGGTTCAACCTGTTTTTGTCATAACTCTATTGCCCGAGTTCCACGCCCTCAGACGATTTATTGCAGGATCAACACTTGAAGCAGGTTCGGGCCGAAGGGTGCGTCTCCTTGATAGATGACCCACACCTTTTTGCCATGCAGAACTGAATCACGGGCGGGTTCGTAGGCCCAATCGGGCCATCGGCTTGACCAACCTTGACCGCCGGAATCAAACTGGACTTGTAAGGTGCCATCGCTTGCGCGCCCGGCGTGATTGATCGTGCCCACCTTGGCATCGAACCCTGCCGCGCGGAGCTTCGATTGTTTTTTGGCCAGTGACTTTTTCCCGGCTCCAGACACTTTGAAAACTCCGCCGAGGATCTCTTCGACCTTCGCCAATGATGCTGAAACTTCCTCATTCATGGTGCCTGCATCATGAATCGGGTGGGTTTCTCTGGCAAACCACAAATCCACCGCGGCACGATGGATTGACAACCCGGACGAGGTGGGTGTTTCTGCCGGACCGCCATGCACGATTTTTCCCATGCCGACTCCCACTGGCAATCGGTTTTTCTCAAACTGCTCGCCACCCACACCGTTTCAGATGCGGCACACGATCTCGAACACATCCGCCGTGTGGTGACGAACGCGCGCCGCCTAACGGATGCCGAAGGCGCGGATTGGCAGGTGGTGATGCCGTCCGCGTGGCTGCATGATTGCGTGATCGTGCCGAAATCCTCGCCGGACCGGAAACGGGCGTCGCAGCTCGCCGCGGTGCAGGCGGTGGCGTGGCTGGAAGAGCATGCGTGGCCGTTCGGAAAGCTGGAGGAAATCGCGCATGCCATTGAGGCGCACAGTTTTTCCGCAGGGATCGAGCCGCGGACTTTGGAAGCGAAGGTGCTGCAGGATGCGGACCGCCTCGACGCGTTGGGAGCAGTCGGCCTTGCCCGCACGCTGATGTTAGGCGCGGAGATGAAACGGGAGTTTTACGATGTGGCCGACCCGTTCTGTGAGAGCCGCAAGGCGGATGACTCGATCTACACGCTGGACCATCTTTATTGCAAACTCCTCACGCTGGAGGGGACCATGCAGACCGGCTCCGGCAGGAATGAAGCGGGAAAACGGACGGAGTTCCTGCGTGATTTCCTCAAACAGTTAGGCTGTGAGATTCGCGGATGAAACGTATCAGCTCCCACCATCGATCCAGCCGCGGGTGACGTCGTAGACATACCAGTCTTCAAGTTTTTTTCGGGCCCATGGGGTTTTGCGGAGGAACGTGAGGCTGGACTTGATGGTGGGATCGAACATGAAACAGCGGATCTCGATCTGTTCCGCGAGGCGCTCCCAGCCGTGTTTGTCCACCATTCGGCGCAGCACGGTTTCCAGCGTGACGCCGTGCAGGGGATCGTTCGGGTGCGAGGAAGGCGATGCCATGAGGCCGGAAAACTGACAAACCGCGAGTGGCGAGTCGAGGCGGGATTGTTCTTCATCACGGCCTTGCAGGGCGTGTGTTTTCCGGAACATGCTCGGCCATGGAACGTGAGGAACTGCCGCTGGACCGGCAATTGCGGCAGGAAATCCTGTTTGCCCGTGAGCGGGTTTACCGATTCGGCAAGACAACACCGTTAGAGCGACTGGTGCTGCCCGGACCCGGCCCGGAAATCTGGATCAAGCGTGAGGATCTATCACCGATCAAAGCCTACAAATGGCGCGGCGCATGCAATCGGATGGCCGTGCTTTCTCCTGCCGAGGCATTGCGCGGGGTGGTCACAGCCTCTGCGGGAAACCATGCGCAGGGCGTGGCGCTGGCAGCCCGCACGCTTGGCATCCGGGCGCGGATTTACATGCCTCGCTCGACGCCGAAAGTGAAACAGGCCGCGGTTTCCCATCATGGCGGAGAGTTCGTGGAAATTCATCTGGCAGGCGACAGCTATGACGAAGCGGTCGCCGCCGCGCGAACGGATGAAGCAGGGTCCGGAGCGGTTTATGTGCATGCCTACGACGACCTCAAGGTGATGGCTGGCCAGGGCACGCTGGCGGATGAGGTGGTGCTATCAGGTCATGGTCCGTTTGACGCTGCCTACCTCCAGATCGGCGGCGGCGGCATGGCGGCGGGGGTTTCCAACTGGCTGAAAACCTACTGGCCGGACATCGATTGCGTCGGTGTGGAAGGCGTAGGACAGGCATCGATGAAAGCAGCGCTGGAGGCGGGCGAACCGGTTTCGTTAGAAAACGTCGATCTCTTCTGCGACGGCACCGCCGTTAGAAAGGCCGGCGGGCTACCATTTCAAATCTGCCGGGAAACGCTCAGCCGCATCGAGACGGTGACGAATGCCGAGGTGAGTCATGCCATTCGCGTGCTGTGGGAGGGATTGCGCTGCGTCTCGGAGCCATCCGGCGCGATGGGCCTGGCAGGTGTTTTGAAAAACCGCGAGAACCTCGTCGGCAAGCGGGTGTTGGTGGTGCTCTGCGGGGCCAACATCGATTTCCTGCAGCTCGGACTCATCGCGCAATCGGTGGGTGCCGGGGCAAAAACCAGCCGCACGCTGCGGGTGCGCATTCCCGAGCGGGCGGGCACGATGCTGGAGCTGCTGGACACGTGTTTCGGCGGCTTGGACATCGCGGATTTTCAGTATGGAAAAACCAGCGAGGACGAAGCATGGCCGGCGTTCACCATTAGTGCCGATGATGCTTCGGTGCTCGACGCGCTACCCCAGAAACTCGACGCACACGGATTCGCCTGGGAGGATCTGACCGGTGCGGTCGACATCGCTTTCCGTGCAATTCCCCTGCGCGGGGATCTATTGAAAAACCCCGCCTTCCTGCGGTTGGATTTTTACGAACGACCGGGAGCGCTGCACGATTTCCTTGATCAGCGCATCCGCGGCAACGCGAGTCTCTGTTATTTCAACTATCGACAATCCGGTGAACGGATCGGCCGGGCGTTGATCGGGCTGGACTTCCCCTCACCCTTCGAGCGCGACGCGTTGCTGATGACCATCCCGAATCATGGCGATGGATACCGGCTGTGCGAAACCGTCGATGAGGCCACCCGGCGCCGGCTGATGGGTGACTAACAGATCACTTTGCCTGTGCGGCGGACTCCATCAGATCGGCTGCCGGTAACACGACGTTGGAAGGAACCGGGCCTTGGCTTTCGCTGTCGCCTTTCGGACCGAAACGATTGATGCCGAACCCGAGGAATTTTCCCTCCTTGTTGAAAACCGGCATGCCGAGCGTTTGTCCGTTCACCTTGGCGAACGTCCGCGGCTTGGTGACGAGCGAAATCACTTCGGTGGTCACGACGACGGGTTCGCGATTCAGGTCCTTGCCGAGACGGCCGAGAATAATCACGTCGTCTAGCAAGGCCATCGGAGCGGAATTTGCCGTGTCCACGGGCGTGAGTTTTGCTTCTTCGGGTTTTTCCGGGCGAATGAAAGCGAGGTCGAGGTCGGGATCCTTGAAAGCAACTTTCGCTGCCACTTCGGAGCCATCCGGCATGAGGATTTTCACTTCCTTGGTGGTGCCCTTGGCGGAGAGTTTCACCGGGCCGCTCTGGGTGTTCACCATCCGGCCATCCACGGTGGAGGCGGCATCGAGTGTGGAAAGCGGCACGACGATCAGGCCGTCCTTGCCGATGACCGTCCCGATCATCTCCAGCTTGCGCTCTTCCTTTTTCGAGGGGTTTTCTCCCGCCGTGAATTCGATTTCCACCACGGCGCTGAGGAACAGAACCGAGTCCTTGTTAGCCGCAGAAACAGTGAGCGCCTTTTCCTTGAGCGTGCCATCGGCGGCATGTGAGAACGGAGCGGCTAACAGAGCAGCGAAGAGAATGGATCGTGATTTCATGAAATGATGTTGGGGTGAGTGAGTGATTACCAGGTCGGCTCAAGCTCGATGTAACGGGTGGTGATCCCACGGCGGACGAACATGACGAGCGGACTGCGGCGGTTTTTTTCAAGGTCGGCAAGGATTGGTTTCAGGGATTCGATGGAATCGGTGGGTTTTCCATCGATGGAAACCAACAAATCCCCTGCCATGAGCCCACCGAGTGCAGCCCAGCCGGCCGGCGTAACGGCGGTGATCAGCACGCCCTTGAAATCCTCGGGGAGTTTATCCGAAACCCGGTCCGCCTGGCCGATGTCGCGGGAGTTGAATTCGAGGGTCTCGGAATCGTAGGATGCGAGTTCCGACGTGCCTTCCGGGCTGGCGTCGAGAGGAAGCTTGATGATCAGATCCTCCTTGCCGCGACGAACGGTTAGGCTCGCCTCCGTTCCGATTTTATACTGGCGGATGAGCGAGGAGAAAACGTCGGACTCCTCGGGGCGCGAGGTCGGGATGACGGTGCCGTCGAGTTTCAAAAGCAGGTCGCCGGTTTTCAATCCAGCCTTTTCGGCGCTCGATGCGGGATGCACCTGGGTGACCCGCACCCCCTTGGATCCGGGAATGCCGAGCGCTTCTGCCAGATCGGAGGAGATGACTTGGGTGTCGATTCCGATCCACGCCTTTTTCGCGAGGCCCGGCTTGTCCACATCCGGTTCGGGGCCGATCTTGACGACCGTTAGATAGTTGCGGCCGTTGTGTTCGTAGGAAATCAACGAGGGCACGGGCTCGGTTTTTCCGGCGGTGATTTCAGCGCTGACCCGGACGAGGTCGTCGATGGTGGCGGTCGGCTTGCCAGCGACTTCGATGATGAGGTCGCCCGGAGTGATCGCGGGTTTTGAGGCAGCGGCGGCACCGCCGGGGCGGATGCTTTGCACAATGACCGCCTTGTTGTCGTCGCGGAGGAGTTCCTTCGCATTGAGCGCGGTGAGGTCGCGAGCGGTGATCCCCCAGGAGAGCAATTCCTTTTCACGAGGTTCGGCGGGTTCACGTTGGGTGGTGGTGAGTTTCCAACTGATCGGCGCACCGTCGCGAACACCGTCGAGCTTGAGTTCCGAACCGACCGGAGCTTCCAGCAGCATGCGATTGAAAACCGGAAGGTCCTCAGGCGCGCGTGATGCCGGGATGTCGGTTCCGTTGCAGGCCGTGACGATGTCACCCGCTTTCAACCCCGCTTTTTCCGCAGGCGATGCGGTGATCACGCCGCCTACGAGAATCCCGGCCTTGGCGTCCATCGATTTCAACAATGGCTGCGCGTTGAGGCCGATCCAACTCCGCTGCACGCGGCCGTTTGCGATCAATTCATCCGAAACTTTCTTCGCGAGATTCGACGGAATCGCTCCGCCCAGGCTGCCGATGCCCACTTCATTCACCCCGATGATTTCGCCTTTCAGATTCACCAGCGGCCCGCCGGAATTTCCCGGATAGATCACCGCGTCATGGCCGATCCAGCGGACCAGTTCACCGACAAATTCGCCATCAAGCCGCATCGCACCTCCGGGTGCGATCATTTCGGTGTTCGCGACGATGCCTTGAGTGACTGATTGGGAAATGCCGGCGGGGCTGCCCATGGCGAGGACCACGTCGCCCACTTCGAGACTGCCGCTGTCGCCGAATTTTGCGACCGGCAATGGGGCATCCGGGTTGCGCAGGTCTTTTCGATCGATTTTCAAAACCGCGAGATCGGCCAGCGGATCGGTGCCCACCAGCGTGGCTTTCAATTCCTGGCGATCCGCCAGACGCACGGTGATCCGGGTCGCCCGGCCCGCCACGTGGTGGTTCGTGAGAATGTATCCGTCCGGGGAAATGATCGTGCCGGAGCCGCTCGCGCGTTCCTTCTGCATCCTCCCGGCGCCGCCCTCCTCAAAGACCACGTGAATCCGCACGAGCGCTGGATAAACCGCCTGCACGGCCGCCTCGACCAAAGGATCAGCCTTCGCGGACGCTCGGGTGGAAAACAAAGAAACCGCCATGACGATGGCGGGTAGGAAACGGGGGAAAGCGGTCATGTCTGGGTGGAGCAAAGCCCGGCCAA
This sequence comes from Akkermansiaceae bacterium, assembly GCA_031412525.1. Classification (GTDB taxonomy): domain Bacteria; phylum Verrucomicrobiota; class Verrucomicrobiia; order Verrucomicrobiales; family Akkermansiaceae; genus Luteolibacter. The sequence continues at coordinate 25,493 of JANODE010000187.1, forward strand.
GCCGGTGCATCAATACCGAATCCGCGGGAAGGTCTTGTCTGGAAAATTTCCTGGGCGCTCTGATGGCTTTACTCAGCAGAGGCAGGCCGCGATGCTCTAGACAGTCCGATGGAAGCCAGCACCGACCAGTTCATCCGCTATCTCGCCACCGAGCGCGGGCTGTCCGACGCCTATCAGTCGTCGGTCCGCCAGACGCTGGATGCGCTGGCAGGATGGGTGAAAAAACGCGCTGCTACTTTGCGCGATCTGGGAACGGACGAACTCGCGGCATTTCTCAGCGAGCGGAAAAATGATGGACTCAACGCAGCCTCGCTGCGCATCACGACGGTCCACCTCAAGGTGTTTTTCCGATGGCTGACGGCAAAGGGAAAACTGGAAATGGACCCGGCCGAACCCCTACTGGCCCCGAAGCCGGACATGTCGCTGCCGGAAACCCTACACGCCTCCGAGGTGGTGAAACTTCTCGAATCCATCGATCCGGCCCAACCGTTAGGTCGGCGGGATCTGGCGATCCTTGAGTTGTTTTACTCGTCCGGCCTGCGCTTGTCGGAACTGTGCAAGGCCCGGTTAGAAATGCTGAGCCTTGAAGAAGGTTTCATCCGCGTGACCGGCAAGGGTGGGAAAACCAGGATCGTGCGGGTGGGGAAAAAAGCGCTCGAAGCGATCACCGATTACCTCCGCAACGAGCGGCCGGGTTTGGTCGGAAAAAAAACGAGCTCACACGTTTTTCTCAGCGTGAGGGGAACGCTTCTATCACCCGACCGCGTCCGGCAGATCGTGAAGGAGCGGGCGAAGTTCGCCGGCATCGAGCAGAACATCTATCCGCATTTGCTGCGGCATTCATTCGCCACGCACCTGTTGGAGGGAGGCGCGGACCTGCGCATCATCCAGGAGCTGCTAGGCCATGCGGATATCTCGACGACCCAGATATACACGCATGTTGACCGGCAGCGGTTGAAGGCGGTGCACAAGCAGTTCCATCCGCGAGGGTGATCCAAGCGTGCTCCAGCCACAGCCTTGACACGCTTGGAAAGGGCAAACAACCTCGCCGGCAGTATGGCAAGCGAATCCTCTTATTTTGTCGGACTGGACATCGGTGGGACCACGGTGAAGGCCGTTTTGGTCAATCATCTGGCTGAGCAGGTCGGGCCACTCGCGGAGGTGCGGAGCCTGGTGAAAGACGGTTATGAAGCAACTTTCGGCCAGCTCGATGATGCCATCGACCAGCTTGTCGCCGCCGCAGGCATCGAGCGCAGTCAGGTCCAGGGCATCGGTCTCGACGTTCCTGCACCTAGCAGCGACGGAGTGATCTGGGGCCGTGCGAATCTTGGCGAAGACTGGGTGGGTACGGATATTCGTGGGAAACTTTCCGACCACACCGGCGTGCCGGTTTTCATGACGAACGATGGCAACGCCGCCGCTCTCGGTGAATACGCGCTGCGCCGCAAACACCTCGGCAGCCTGATGCTCGTGGCACCCGGCACCGGACTCGGTGGCGGACTGGTGCTTCCCGGCGGACGCAGTTATGAGGGAGTGAATGGACTCGCTTTGGAAGTCGGTCACGTGAGCGTGCCATTTCGCGAGGATGACGGCACCCTGCCCGCCTGCTCCTGTGGTCTAACCGGTTGCGCGGAAGCGTGGGTTTCCCTGATGGCATTGCGCCGCCGCCTGCGCCTGGAACTCGCCAAACCGCAGTGGGCGGATCATCCGTTGAACGCAACCGAAGCACCCATCGAGGAAAAGGCGTTCAAACTGCGGGAGTTTGCGGAAAAAGGCGACGAACTGGCGGTTAGTGTTTTCAAACAGCAGGGATTCATCCTCGGCTATCTGATTGCGGACATGGTGCGCGTCTTCGATCCCGGCCTCGTCGTCATCGGCGGCGGTCTGGCAGAAACGTCGTTCCGTGAGCAATACATGGAATGGATCAAGGAAGGTTTCGCCGACCGAGCCTGGCCGGTTTACCGCGTGAGCCCGCTCGATCCCGATAAAATTACGACCGAATTCGAATGGGCCGCCGGTGGCGACGCGGCAGCAGCGATCGGCATGGCATATACGGCGAAAGAGTTGTTCGAGTGAAGAAGTTGATAGCAGAGAGTCCCTGCTGATCACGCATCCACTTTTCCCCGTTCGCGCAGGTTCGTCATGAGCAGGTGGCGGACGACGGGTGGGTTTTCTCCCTGATGAAAAGCGAGCACAGCCTGTTCGATGCGCTGGTCCTCCTTGGTCGCCCGCTCGTGCTGGCGGAGATGCTCGGCCCAGGAACCGACGAGGAAGGTTTCCCGATAGATCGTGGCGTCGTCGAGATCGACAAAAACCGAGCAGCGGAATGCGCCGTCGCGCAAGCGGGTTTCGCGGAGGTGGAACATCGCGGCGCGGAAGGCCACTGCTTGAGCGGGATCGATCCGGTATTCGATGGTGACGAGGATGGGGCCGTCGTCCGGTTCCGGTTCGTTGGCGAGCGTGTGGTCGTGCCAATGCTTCGACGGCGAGAGGTCGAGTTTTTCGACATGACTGATGGGAAGGAGCTTGCTGAGGATGCCGCTCACCACCAGCCCGGCGGCTGCGATTCCAAGCGCGGTGGGTGCATTAAAATGGCCGGTGATCTGGCCCCAAACGACTGCGCCGAGGGCCGAGCAGCCCTGCATCACCACCAGATAGATCGCGGAACTGCGGGCGCGCACCCAGTTGGGAAATGCGCTTTGGGAAGCGACGCTGAAGGTGTTGAGACCAGCCATCCAGGACGCTCCGGAGAAAAACAACACCGTGCCCATCCAGAATTTCCCTGGAACCAGTGCGACAATCGCCGTCGTTAGCGCGGAAATCAGGCTGGCTCCGAAGAGCACTTGATCGAACGTGAAACGCGAACGCAGGCGGCTCAGAATAAACACCGCCGTGACAATGGCACCTGCACCATAACAACTCATGAGCAGCCCGAAATCCGAAGCGTTCCAATTCCGCGAATGCACGATGATGGGCAGCAACACCACCGGCGCGACTGCCACGAAGATGTGCACACCGCCACGCGCCAGCACCGAGCGCATCGCGGAAGCATGGCGTACGTAACGGATCGCCGCCGCCATCGCCCCTAACATTTGCTCGCGTTGCGCGCTGCGAGGCGTGGCGACGTAAGTGCCAGTGCTCATTACCACGATCACCGCGACGAAAGAAAGCGCGTTTAATGCGAACACCGGCCCCGGTCCAAGCGATGACAGCAACAGCCCGCCGGCGATCGGACCGACGGCCCGTGCGATGTTGTATCCGACGCCGCTCAGGGCGATGGCGGGCGCGAGATTTTCCCTGCCTACGATTTCCGGGACCAGCGCCTGCCACGCCGGAGTCGTGAAGGCCGCCGCGAGTCCGAGTTGAAAAGTGGCAAGCAGGAGCAGCGATTGATTGAGCATGCCCAACCACGCCAGCACCGCCATGCCTGCCGCCGTGAGGAGTGCGCCAGCTTGTGCGACTAAAATAAGCTGCCGCCGATTGACCAGATCTGCCAGGGCACCGGCGGGCAGGGCGAACAGGAAAAGCGGCAGGCTCGACATCGCCTGCATCAGCGAGACCATCGTTGCAGAGCCGGTCAAGGTGGTCATCGTCCAAACCGCCGCCGTGTCGTTCATCGTTGACCCGATATTGGAAACGATGCTTCCCAGCCAGAGTGACCGGAACAACGGCAGACGAAGCGGTGACGGGACGGCGGGCACGGCCGAACCTGCAAGTGCTTCCCCACCTTGTCCAGCACGGTGGGAAATGCTGCGGTTTCAAACAAAAAGACCGCCGGGAAACCCGACGGTCTTTTCTAGAAACCTTTGAATGATCGAAGGATTATTGACCTTCGGGAGCGCCTTCCGGTCCGCCTTGTGGCATAGGGAACGGCATTCCGCCTTCAGGCGCGGCAGGCGCGTCCTGGATTTTGATGAGTTCGAGTTCAAAAATCAAAACGCTGTTAGGAGCGATGTCCGCGCTGCGGCGCTCTTCACCGTAAGCGAGGTTGCTCGGCATGAAGAGCTTCCACTTGGCACCGACGGGCATGGTGGTGAGGGCTTCCTTGAAACCTTCGACGACTTGAAGCGTCATCGGCACTGGCTGACCTTCCGGAGAAGCATCGAACTGCTTGCCACTGATGAGTGTGCCCTTGTAGTTCACGAGGAACTGCTTTTCAGGAGCATCCTTGTCGCCCTCTTTCGGGGCCACGTATTTTTCCTCACCGCCCTTGGCGAGCACTTCGTATTGGAGGCCGCTCTTGTTGGTGGTGACTTCCTTGCGCTTGCCGTTTTCTTCGAGGAATTTTTTGCCGTCTTCGAGGTTTTTCGTGGCAGCTTCCTTTTCGCGGCCTTGGAGCAGCTCGCCGAGGGCTTCCATGGCGGCTTGTAGCTTGGCTTCGGCGAGATCCGGCTTGTCGCCTTTGAGGGCGGTCATGAATCCTTTGAGGAAATTCTCGCTGTCGAGATCCGCGGCACCGACGCCGAATTTTCCGAATTGCTGGGCGAAGCTGCCACCGGTGCGGAAACCAAGGGCATACGACGAATCCGACTTGATGACGGCTGGGTCGAGCTTTGGCTTGGCAGGCACTTCGATGGCTGGAGTGGTGGCTTCCTGCTTTGCAGGAGCTTCAGCGGCTGGCGTCTGGGCGGATGTGGAGGCGATGAGACCGAGGGCCAGTGCGCCAGGAATGAGTTTGCGGATCATGATGTATGGTGGAAAGGCGCGAAAAGTAGGCGCGAGATGCGGACCTGTCCAGAACGGGTTTTTCGTTGGGAAATACTCCATATCGGGGGTCCCATACCATGCGCAGGCTCAGCCCACGCCGGTAATCGTCAGGGCGGGAACCTCCAACGATTCACCGCGGGTCATGCCGAGAAGTTTCTGATAGAGGTTGCTGGAAGGAGTAAGGAGGGTGATTTCCCGGCCATCATGTTCGATTTCCAATCCCCCAGAGGCGGGAACGAGGAGGAAATGCACGGTCTCTCCGCGAAGTTCGGCTTCGACCAAGGCACCGGCGTCGATGGCATCGGTGGGAGAAAAATCCGGCAGCGTGAGGGTTTCGAAGATGCGGACGGTTTCGGCCAGTTCGTCGATCTGGCGAGCCTGACCAGCGGCAAGGTAGGATGCTTCCAGGCTGCGTGTGTCGTATTTTCCTTCCGCCTTGCTCCCCGGATCAGTGGCGGCTGCGTGGGCCTCGTGGGCAGCTCGGGACATGAGATCGAAGCGACTGCGCAACTCCGCACGGATCTTTAGAAGCAGGGCGTATTTCATCAACGGACGGACAGCCTTGCACAATCGCGGAGCGCAGGCAAGATCGGGACATGTATCGGCTTTACGCGTATCGAAATTGTGATTCCTGCCGCAAGGCGCTGAAATGGATGGATGAGAGCGGGATCGAATACGAGGAGTTGGCGATCCGTGAAACCCCTCCGTCGCCGGACGAACTGCGGGCGGCGATCAAGCTGCTGAGCGGCGACCTGCGGCCGCTTTTCAACTCATCGGGCGCGGATTACCGTCAGCTGGGAATCAAGGAGAAGATGTCCTCGCTGACGGATGAGGTGGCCATTTCCATGCTCTCGCAGAATGGAAATCTCGTGAAACGCCCGTTTCTGATCGGAAATGGCAAGTTGCTGACCGGTTTCAAGCCGGACGTCTGGAAACGCGCGCTGAGCTGAGAGATGACGGAATTTCTCCATCAGATCCGCTGGCGGCCGGAGATTGGGGACCCCTCTGCGATGGGCTGGGCGACTGTTGCGGCTTACGGGCTGGCGGCGCTGGCGGCGGGCTGGGCGATGTGGCGATCTGACGAAATCGCCGGCCGCCGGATGTGGGCGCTGGTGATGCTGTTGATGGTGCTGCTGTGCCTCAACAAACAGCTCGATTTACAGTCACTCTTCACCGACGTCGGCCGGGTGATCGCCGGGCGCGAGGGCTGGTATGAGAAGCGGCGCGCGATTCAGAAAGTCTTCGTGTTAGGTGTGCTCGGGGTTTCGGGCGTGCTGACGATTTTCATGACGTGGCGGTTCTGGAGTTTTTGGAAAAAGCACTTCCTGCTGGCGGCCGGACTGGCCTTCCTGCTCACCTTCATCGTGGTGCGGGCGATTTCCTTCCATCATGTGGATGTTTTCCTGAAGAGTGAAGTCTCTGGTGTTAGAATGAACTGGTTCCTCGAGCTGGGAGGAATCGCACTGATCCTGGGAGCGGCGGGGATGGACTTATTGAAACGCCGGGTGGGGAAATGATTTTGGGACGGTTGAGAGTTGGAAATTGCTTTCTTCTCTCACTCAACTCTCAACCTTCACTTTTCTGCTATCTTCCTCCCCCGCCACGCAAACGTCAGGAAACACGCGGCGAAGATCAGCATGAAGAGCGAAAAGAACTGCCCCTTCGTTAGCAGTCCAACCATCGCTGCGTCCGGTTCACGGTAATGCTCGCCGAAGATCCGGAAGATTGCGTAAAGCGAGAAGAACAGGCCCGTCAGTAATCCGTGCGGCGCGTTCTTATAACGGATGCGCACCACCCAGAGGATGATGAAAAGCAGCGCACCCTCAAGCAGGCCTTCATAAATCTGGGAGGGATGGCGAGGCTGGAGGAATTCGGCGAGCGTATTTCTAACTGCGGGATTCTCGCGTGAGGCGGTGATCAGCGCCTCGAGGGACTGCGCGTTTGCGAGTTTAGGTTCCACCTCCGTGCAGGCCTGCCAGGCGGCGTTCTGCGTTTCCTGGGATTCCTCGACAAGGGACAACGGAAATTTCATGGCCCAAGAAACTCCGTTCGCCACGCGGCCGTAGAGCTCGCCGTTTACAAAATTCGCGGCCCTGCCGAAAAACAAACCGAGCGGAGCCACGACACAGAGCCCGTCGCCCAGCCCCGTCCACGAGACTCTGTGCTTTTTCGCATAAAAATACGTGAAGATCACCAACCCGAGAATCCCGCCATGGCTCGCCATTCCACCCTCCCAAACGCGGAAGACCACCAACGGATCTTGCATCAGCCCGGCAAAGCCCACTTTTGGCAGATGATAGAAAAGGATATAGCCGATACGCCCGCCGAGAAAGACGCCGAACAGCGCTGCCGCTGCGATGAAGTCCGCGGTTTTTTCCGGCTTCAGCACCCATAGCCCGCGTTGCGCGAGATGCCGCAGGAGCAAAAAGCCGCCGATGAAGCCGAAAAGATAGGCCAGACCATACCACCGGAGGGCAAGCCCGCCGTAGATCGGTAGGGCGACGGGATTCAAATGATGCACGTAAATGGCGAACACGCGGGAAAGACACACGATCCCCACGCGTCCGGCAAGCGGCGATCCATCGGAAAGAAGCCCAAGGCTTCAGACCAATTTTCCTGAGGCTTGATGAATCGACTGAAGTCCCGGACTACTTTTGACTTTGGGAAATCTGAAATCCCTCCGTAAGCTTCTCCCATGCCGAGCAAGAAGGAACTCCTTGACCTCCAATTCATCGACGCACGTCACAAGCTGATCGACATCGCCGCGTTCCTCGACCGCATCGACCGCCATTCGGGCGGAATGGACTACCGCTACGAGGCGATGAAAAACGCCCTGCCCATTTTGCTGTCCGATCGCCCCGATCGCGCCCGCGCCGTGCTCGAGTCCTTTTCCGATCACACCGTGGAAGTCTCCGACAGCGCCCCTTTCCAAGGTGCCTTCGGTGCAGCGCTACCTGAGAAAAAGCTGATAGTTGAGAGTTGATAGACAGAAAACCCATCGACCGCCACTTCTTCCTCTTTCCATCAACTATCAACTCTCAACCATCAACTTCTTCATGAGATACATCGAGCCCCACGGCCATATGGTCAGCCGGACGACGGATGATTACGAAAAGCTCGCGCTGTCCGGCTGCGAGGCGATTTGCGAACCGGCCTTCTGGGCCGGATTCGATCGGTCGTCGGCAGACGGGTTTTACGATTATTTCCGTCAGCTCACCGAATACGAACCAAAACGCGCCGCGAAATACGGCATCAAGCATTACTCGTGGCTCTGCATCAACCCGAAGGAAGCGGACGATCCGGTGTTCGCCCGAGAGGTGTTGGATCTGATCCCGCAGTTCATCGACAAGCCGGGTGTGCTCGGCATCGGTGAAATCGGCCTGAACAAGAACACGCGCAACGAACTGGTAATCTTCGAAGAGCACGTGCAGATCGCCATGGACCGGGATTTGCCGATTCTCATCCACACGCCGCATCTTGAGGACAAGCTCAAGGGCACGCGATTAATCCTCGATTCGCTGGCGGCGTTTTCCAAACTGGATCGGTCGAAAGTCATCATCGATCACGTGGAAGAGCATACGATTTCCCACGTGCTGGACGCCGGTTATTGGGCTGGCATGACGCTCTATCCGGAAAGCAAGTGCTCGCCGCAGCGGGCGATCGACATGCTGGAAATCTACGGCACTGACCGCCTGTGGATGAACTCCGCCTGCGACTGGGGCCACTCGGATCCGCTGGCGGTGCCGAAGTGCGCGCTGGAAATGAAACGCCGCCAGCACACCGCGGAGCAGATCGAGCAGGTCATCTATCACAACCCGCGGCGTTTCCTCAGCCAGTCGCCGAAGTTCGTCGTCTGAGAGGAAATCCGGCCCACTGTTTCCTCTTTCCTAGTAGCGGCGGGCGCTCTTAAACTCGTCGGACATGAGCAAGATCGTTCTTTTGTTTTCAGGACAAGGTGCCCAGAAGGTGGGCATGGGCAAGGATTGGGCGGAGAGTTCCGCACTGGCCCGCAGCATGGTGCATCAGGCAGATGAGGCGCTGGGATTTTCTCTATCAGACATCATGTTTGACGGCCCGGAAGAGGAGCTGACACGCACTGCCTATTGCCAGCCGGCGCTCTATCTCCATGGGATGATCGCGCTTGCCTTGTTAAAAAAGCGTCTGCCGAAATTCGAGCCAATCGCCGCTGCCGGTCTTTCGCTCGGTGAGTTTACCGCACACGCGGCCGCGGGCACATTTTCTTTTGAGGACGGCCTGCGCCTCGTTGCTCGACGTGGGGAATTCATGGAAGAAGCGTGTCTTGCCACCCAAGGTGCCATGGCAGCGTTGATCGGTGGCGATGAAGACCAAGTGCGCGCCCTCGCCGCCGCTTCAGACGTGGATGTGGCGAATCTAAACGCTCCAGGCCAAATCGTGCTCTCCGGCACCGTCGCCGGAATTGATGCCGCAGTCGCCCAAGCCAAGGAGTTCGGCATCAGAAAAGCAATCAAGCTCAACGTCGCCGGCGCCTATCACTCACGGCTCATGCAAAGCGCCCAAGACAAGCTCGCTGCCGAACTCGCCGGAGTCTCCATGCAGCCTCCCTCCATCCCGGTTTACTGCAATTACGCCGCGTCCATCGTTTCAGATCCTGGAGACATCCGGTTGATGCTTGAAAAGCAAGTCACCGGCTCCGTTCGCTGGTCGGAATCGATCCAGGCACTCATTGCCGCCGGCCACACCACCTTCCTCGAGCTCGGGCCAGGCAAGGTTCTCGCCGGACTAGTTGGAAAAATCGACAAGGCGGCAACCGTCCATTCCGTCGAGGATTTGCATTCGTTGGAGACTGTGATTGAGGCACTTTCGTAAGTGAAAATCTCCATCAGGAAAAATTTCACAAAAGCGTGAAAAAGAGATTGCACCCAAGTGGGTCGGTAAATAGCTTCCGCCACCCGAGCGGGACATGGAGCGGTAGCTCAGTTGGTTAGAGCGCCAGCCTGTCACGTTGGAGGTCGCGGGTTCGAGTCCCGTCCGCTCCGCCATCCCCGATACGGTTAATCAACCCCGCCAGCAATGGCGGGGTTTTTTGTGGCCGAGATCATCGGCCATCGCGAATTTTTTCTCCTCCGAACTGACCTCACCCCTCGTCTGAATCGTTGAAACTTCCACCATATCCCGGGCGGTACAACAAGAGGCCAGAGTGTTTGGCAATTTCCTGGAAATGGGCATCAATGGCATAAAGTCGCACACCATCATGAATGGCGATCGCAGCAATCAGGACATCCAGCCATGGCACGGTGAGGCCTTTGGCGCGAAGTCGCCAGGCGAGTGAGACGGCGCGGTCCCAGTCGTCCTCACGGCACGGGCGAAAAGGAACAACGGAAAAGCGTTTGCCCAAATGTACGCGTTCCTCAAGGCGAGCACCGCCTAGAACTTCCAGCCGGACAGGCGAACACCACTGAGCTTCGTAAGCTTCAAGAAGCCCTTCGACGGCCAGTTTCACCCGCATGTCGCCATTGCGGCGCAGGCTCTCAATCCAGGCAGACGAATCCACTAGCACCATCGCAGCTTAGTCTGGGTAAAGAGGTGGAACTGGGTTGGCGAGATCATGGCCTGCCGCATCCTCCGCTGGAGCTGGGTAGTCGAAAACTCCTTCCCGGATCATCCGACCAAACTCCCGCGCCTGCTTCCGGCGAACGTATTCGGTGACTGCCCTAGCTACCGCTGGACTCTTGTTTTTGTCCCCGGTGATTTTCAATAACTCCGCTAAGACATCATCCTCGATATCGACTGTGATTCTCATGGCGTGATACTATCTTCATTTCGCATTAAAAAAAAGAGGATTTTGCATCATTTTGAGGACAAAAACTGCCCGTTTGATACGTCGGATTGAATATGATCCCTAGTTTGATTCCTCGCCGTGTGGATTCGAAATGCACAATTCCGGAAAAGAACCTCCGACCTTGCCATTGTTTCGTTCTCACCCTACATCCCTCCCCCATGCCTACTGTTGCCATCGTCGGACGCCCAAATGTCGGCAAGTCCGCACTCTTCAACCGCCTCGCCGGACGGAAGATCGCCATCGTTCACGACCAGCCGGGCGTCACACGCGATCGCATTGCCGCGCCATCGAAAGCCACGCAGGTGCCTTGCACTCTGATCGACACCGGCGGTATCGGCGGCGGTATTGAAGATGGTTTCGACAAGCAGGTCTCCATCGAAGCGGACATCGCCATGCAAACGGCAGACCTGATTCTTTTCGTGGTCGATGCGCATGCCGGCCTCACCGCCGTCGATCAATCGCTCGCCCAAAAACTCCGCAAAGCCAAGCCGCCGGTGCTTCTGGTGATCAACAAGGTGGACGACGACAAACACGAGAATTCCCACTCGGATTTCACCCGCCTCGGCCTTGGCAACAGCGTGTTCGTCTCCGCCGAGCATGGCCGGAATTTCGGCCACCTTTGCGATGAGATAGACACTGTCATCGCTCCGCTCGTTTCAGAAACTGAGGCCGAAGCTGAAGTCGCCGAAGCCGTCGGCATCAAGCTCGCCATCGTGGGCAAGCCAAACGCCGGGAAATCCTCGCTCGTCAACGCCATCCTCAAGGACGAGCGCACCATCGTTTCCGAAATCGCCGGCACCACGCGCGATGCCGTCGATCTCCCCTACTCCTTCGCCGGCGAAAATTTCACCCTCATCGACACCGCCGGCCTCCGTCCGCGGGCCAAACGCGATAATTCCGTCGAAGTTTTCTCCGCCATGCGCACTGAAAAGGCCGTGCGCCGATCCGACCTCTGTGTGCTCGTCATCGACCTTATCGCGGGCGTCACCTCAATGGACCGCAAGATTGCCCAGCTCATCATGGAGGAGAAAAAGCCCTGCCTGATCGTGCTGAACAAATTCGACCTCTTCCACCCCGGTGCCAACCGCACAGCGCGGTTAGAGGAGGCGACCGAACACGTCCGCAAGGAGCTGTTTTTCCTCCATTACGCCCCCTTCGTCGCCTGTTCGGCGAAAACCGGCGGCTCGGTCGAGCACGTGCTCAAGGAAGCCCTGAAAATCAAAAAGGGAGCTCAAAACATCCCCGGCACCGGCCAGCTCAACCGCATCCTGCAAGGCGCCTTCGAAGCCACCCCGCCCCCGATCGACAACAAGTTGCGCAAACGCCTCAAACTCTACTACGCCACCGCCGCTGTGGAGGAAAAATACAGCGTGATCCCGGTGCCGACCATCGTGCTTTTCGTCAACGACAAGCGCCTCATGGCCAACAGCTACGAGTCCTACATCGTCAACAAATACCGCGCCGCCCACCCGGCTCCCGGCATTCCAGTGGTGCTTTCCGTCCGCTCGCGTTCGCGCAAGGAATGGGAACCTAGGCAAAAGCCGCAAGGACACTAAGGGGCAAAAATTTCACCCAATGGCGTTAGACAATCGCCGGGGATCGTGTAATGCCTCACGTCGTATTTTTCTATGCCATACCGATTCATTCTCAGCTTCCTGATCGCCGTCACCCTAGCGGCACCCGTTTCCGCCGCATCCCGTCCTTGGAAAAACGCGGAAGGCACGAAGTCGATCCAGGGAGATTTCATCAGCCGAGACGCGGCCAGCGTGAAAATCCGCACTGCTGACGGAAAGGAGATCACCATCGATCTAGCAAAACTTCACGCGGATGACAAAAAGTGGCTCAACCTGAACCACCCCGCAACGGGAGCACCCGCCCCTGACGAAGCTGCCGTTTTCGACACCCTGAAATTCGGCGACAAGCGCGAAGCCGTTTCCACCAAGCTCAAAGCCTCCAAATTCGTGGAGCTCACCATGGCGGAAAGCATGATCAGCCGCACGGGCCTGAATGGGATTTTCCGCCTCCGCCAGAAAATCGGCGGTCAGGCAGCCACCTTGTTTTTCGATTGGAACGAAGCAGACGCCCTGAAGGAAATTACCATCCACACCGATGCCTACCCGGCTGCTTCTTTCGATGCGAAACTCACCCCCTGCTGGAAGGAATTCATCGAACTCCTCACCACCTTGCACGGCAAGCCGCTGCAGGCTGCTCCCAAAATCGATCCCGCATCGGTCCCAAGCGGCGCGATGCTTTCTTCCCACCTGTGGAAACTCGAAAGCGGCGGCAGTGCCACCCTCGGCGTCGGTTGCGAAGGAACGAGCTATCAAGTCGTCGTCCGGTTCACCAAGGAGAGGATCGCACCTGTGACCAACGGCGCTCCGGCCAAGCCCGCCGGGCCAGAGATCGACTTCAACCCTTGAAAACTTCAGCCAAAGTTTGAGACTCGCTCCATGGCCGAGCCCGATCTTTTTTCTCTCACAAGTGCACCCGGCCCGGAGCAGCGCATCCGCGAGCTTCGCGCCTCGCTCGACCACCATAACCGGCTCTATTACACCCAAGCCACCCCTGAAATCTCTGACGCGGAATACGACAAGCTTTTCCGCGAATTGGAGGAGTTAGAGAAGAAGCACCCCGAGTTCCACGACGAGAACTCCCCCACCCTGCGCGTCGGCGGCGCGCCCATCGACGGTTTCCAACAGATCAAGCACGCCGTCCCGATGCTCTCCATCGACGACGTCTTCGAGCTTGGCTCTGAAGCCATGATGAAATCCGGCGCATCCCGCCCCGAGCAGGAGCTGATCCAATTCTATCAGCGCCTGCAGAAGAACCTCAAGCGCGAGAACATCGCTGTCACCATCGAGCCAAAAATCGACGGCGTCGCCGTTTCCCTGCTCTATCGGGATGGAAAACTCGCCTACGCCGCCACCCGCGGCGATGGCACCACCGGCGACGATGTGACGCACAATGTCAGGACGATCCGGAGCATTCCGTTGAAGTTGAGACTTGCGGAGTCTCCGGGAAGCACTCCAGCGGTTGACTTGGAAACCATTCTTCCCTACCTTCCCGCCGATGGACGGAATTCTTCAAGCTCAACTTCTCTCCGAACGTCTCCGCAAAGCCAGGGACAAAGCTTGGCGCGAAGGCTTCTCGATGACCTCGGAAGAAGCGATGGAGCAAATGTTTCGCAACGGATCCGACAGGAAGCCGAATCCGTGGTATCTTGGGCCAGAGAATCAGGCTTGCTCCTCGACTCTCAACGATTCGGACGACTTGCAGCTCGTTACCCTCAGCTAGGCGGTCAATCGGAGCATACCGTTTTTCACGTCCAAAGCCAACATCGCGTGATCAAGTTCACGCTGCCCCCAAACTTTGGAGCGCAGGGAGAAGCGGCAGTCTATTTGAGAAATCTGGAAGCGGCAAACCGCCTTTTCGGCGATGACATTCTCCTCCACGGGGTGTTGCAAACGAAGCTCGGTCCGGCGCTTGTCACCTCACAACCGTTTGTTGCCGGCGATGTGCCCACCACACAGGAAGTCGCATCTTGGTTTGAAACAAACGGGTATGACTCGACCGGGCATAACCGCTGGAAAAACAGTGCGACGGGTGCCGAGGTTGCAGACGCCCACGTCGGAAATTTGATCAAAACCCATGATGGAGAACTCGTTCCCATCGATCTCCAGGTGCTTTCGATGGGCACTATCCCCTCGTCATCCACGATTCACGATCCACCATCCACGATCCCTTCCCTGCTGGAAATCCGCGGCGAGATCTTCATGCCGAACGAAGCCTTCGCTGCGATGAATGCCGAACGTGACGAAGCAGGCTTGCCGACGTTCGCAAATCCAAGGAACTCTGCGGCGGGAACACTCAAGCAACTTGACCCCAAGATCGTCGCCCGACGTCCGCTGGCATTTCTCGCCCATGGACTCGGCGCTTACGACGGTCCTCTGTTGGAGAGTGAAACCGATTTCCACGATTTGCTGGACCGCGTCGGCATCCCACGTAACCGGCCGATTCTAACCGCCTCAAATCTCGACGAACTGTTGGAAGGCGTTGCCCGGATCAATCGCTCGCGGCACGATCTCGACTACGGCACGGACGGAGCCGTCATCAAGGTGCTCGCCCGTGCGGAACGCGAGCAACTCGGCTTCACCTCACGTGCCCCACGCTGGGCCGCTGCTTACAAATTTTTACCCGAGCAGAAGGAAACCACGCTCAACAACATCATCGTCCAGGTGGGCAGGACCGGAGTCCTAACACCTGTCGCCGAGCTAACACCTGTGCTCATTTCCGGCTCCACCGTATCCCGCGCCACGCTGCACAATCAGGACGAGATCACGAAGAAAGACATCCGCATCGGTGCGACCGTGCTGGTGGAAAAGGCCGGCGAAATCATTCCCGCCATTGTCAAAATCATCCGCCATGCCGAAGGTGTGTTACCGTTTTCCCTCTTCGACAGTGTCGGTGGAAAATGCCCGTCGTGTGGAGGCCCCATTTCTCAGGAAGAAGGATTCGTCGCCTGGCGTTGCACGAATTTTGAATGTCCCGCACAAGCGGTTACCAGCATCAAACACTTCGCCGCCCGCAAGGCGCTCGATCTGGATGGACTGGGAGAAATCGTCGCGGAGGCGCTCGTCCGGCACGGCCATTGCACCACGCCGCTCGATCTGTTCAAACTTACCGGAGATACTCTCGCGAACCTCAATCTCGGCACCGAAGAGGCCCCGCGCCGTTTCGGCGAAAAAAACGCCGCCAAGGTTCTATCAGCGCTCGAGGCCGCGAAAAGCAAGCCGCTCCATCGATGGCTGTTCGCGATGGGCATCCGTCAGTTAGGCGAATCCGCTGCCAAGGAACTCACCCGTCTTCACCGATCCATAGGCGAGATCGCGGGATCCGAGATTCTCGCAGAACTCCTACAGGACACCCGCGCCACGGCGAAGAAGCAGAACGAGTTTCTAGCCAAATTCTCCATCACCGGCGATGTCGGCCCCGCTGTCGCGGAAACGATCACCACCTTTTTCAGATCCGAAGCCGGCCAGCATGTGCTCGCCCGCATGGCGGAACTCGGCATCGATCCCGTTTCCGACAACTATCTTCCCATCGCCGCCGAAGCCGACCTATCAGCCCTGCCGCTTGCGGGAAAAACCTTCGTCATCACCGGCACCCTCAGCATGGACCGCGACGCGATGAAGGAACTCATCGAAAGCAAGGGCGGCAAAGTCAGCGGCTCGGTTTCCGCAAAAACCAGCTACGTGCTCGCCGGCGAAGGCGGCGGCTCGAAACGCGACAAGGCGGAAAAACTCGGCGTGCCGATTCTCGATGAAGCGGCCGTTCTCACCATGATCGGTATCGGATGAATCTAATGCTCCATCCTTTTCCCACCGCGCGGCAGATTGTCGGCATCGCCTTCCCGTTCGCGCTCAGCACGATCCTCACCCGGCTCTTCATCCGGGCATATGGAGGTTATGTTTCGAAAGATATCATGCTGCTGTCCGGCACCATCGCAGGTGGGAAATAGGCGATCCAGATCTTGGCGAGATTTTTTCTGCTAGCTGACAGGAAGTGGGTCTACATCCGTCAGCTTGCCGACACCTGTCTGATCGGCAGCTTGGTTCTGCTGCCCTTTGCAATCTTCTCCGGCGGCCCAACGTTTTTCTTCGGCAGCCTGATGGCGTGTATTCTGGTCATGAGCGTCCACATCGTGATCCGTTTGAGGTCCGGTGGATTCTCATGGCGCTGGCCGGCACTCTGGCTGGTCCTGCTGGTCATCGCCGTCAGCTTACAACTGACCGTTGTTTTCCAAGTCATCTGATCGATATGCTGTGCCGATTTCACATGAAAAATTGACGTTTTCATCCAATACAACCACTGATGAAAGCCGCATGATGTGGAGTCGGTTTCTCCTATCACTCATGCATTCATTAACCGCGCTCCTGTTGCTCACGGGTTTTATCATTCCTGCTGCCACCGCGCGCGACATCCGCACCGGGATGCGGAGAGCTGAGGAGTCCGGGAAAACGGCGAACTCCCTGATTACCGGCAACGACCTGCGCCCTTTCTGGTCAGCGGATGGCAGCCATCTGGCCTATCGGGTGAACTCGGAAGACGGCGAACTCCGGTATTTCAAGGTGGATTTGAAAACCGGGGCTAAAGAGCCCGCCTTCGATCACGTGCTTCTGGCAAGGGCGCTTGGCAAGACCACCGGCCGTGAACTCGATGCAAGAAAGCTGCCTATCGACCAAATAGAAGTCGCCCGTTCAAACCTCGTTAGATTCCGGGCGCTAGGCAAATCGTGGAAGCTCGAACCTGCCTCCGGCGCGGTCGTCCCGGACGATCTTCCGCCGCAGGAAAGCAACTTGTTAGCTCCCGAAGAGATCCGCGGCCGGACGGGGGGAAGCGGTCCGCCATCGGCCGTCACGATCGAGAACGCGACTGATGGAGAGATCGAAATGTTCTGGGTGAACGGGCGGGACCGGAAATCCTACGGAAAAATCGGCCCCGGCGGGACAACAACCCAAAACACCTATTCCGGTCACGTCTGGCTGATGTGCAAGGCGGGTGGCGAACCGCTCGCCGCCGTCGAAGCCGCCGACACGCCGACCTTCGCCCGCATCACCGGCCGGGTCCCCGCTCCTCCGCGCAAACGCGACGATCGATCCCCTGATAGAAAGTGGCGGAGTTTCATTCGTGATCACGATGTTTTCATCGAGCCGGCGGACGGAGGCGATGCGGTTTCCATCAGCCGCGGAGGTTCGGCTGAAGACCGCTTCACGGGTCCGCTGAAATGGTCGCCGGACTCGAAATTTCTGGTCGCATTCCGGGTGAAAAAAGTCACGGCGCGGAAAATCCACATCGTGCAGTCGTCACCGCCGGATCAGTTTCAAGCGAAGCTGAAATCCATCGACTACCCGAAACCAGGAGATCCCATCGAACAGCCAATCCCGTGCTTGTTCGAAGTCGGCAGCCGTCGCGAAATCCCTATCGACCGCGCGCTTTTCAACAACCCATGGGAAATCAACGAAGTCTCATGGGCCGCGGACTCTTCCGAGTTCTCCTTCGTTTACAACCAACGCGGCCACCAGGTGATGCGCATTATCGGCGTCCGGGCGACCTCGGGTTCTACCCGAAACATTCTCGAAGAGACCAGCAAAACCTTCATCGATTATTCGCAGAAACTCTGGATCCGCCAGTTGCCGAACACCCGCGAGATCCTCTGGGCCTCCGAGCGCGACGGGTGGAACCACCTCTATCTAATCGATGCGGAGACGGGCTCTATCAAAAAGCAGATCACGCAGGGAAAATGGAATGTCCGCGAGGTGATGGAGGTCGATGCACAAAAGCGGCAACTGTTGCTCAAAGTCATGGGAGTCTCCGGTCAGGATCCCTATCACACCCACTTCGTCCGGGTGAATTTCGACGGCACCGGCTTCACACGCCTAACAACGAGCGATGGCAACCACGGCATCCGGTTTTCTCCTGATGGAAAATTCATCATCGCCACCTGGTCGCGCGTCGATCAGCCGACAGTCACCGAACTTCGCCGCGCGGATGATGGCAGCCTCGTGGTGGAACTCGGACGCGAGGATGATGGCGCCCTGATAAAAACCGGCTGGAGCAGACCCGAGCGGTTCATGGCAAAAGGCCGCGACGGTGAGACGGACATTTGCGGCGTGATCATTCGCCCGACGAATTTCGATCCGGCGAAACGCTATCCGGTCGTGGAGAACATCTACGCCGGACCCCATGACTTTTTCGTGCCGAAAAACTACTCGCCTTGGATGGGCATGAACACGATGGCGGAGCTGGGCTTCATTGTCGTGCAGATCGACGGCATGGGCACGAACTGGCGCGGCAGGGCGTTTCATGATGTCTGTTGGAAAAATCTGGCAGACGGTGGCTTTCCCGACCGCATTGCGTGGATGAAAGCGGCGGCAGCTACGCGGCCGTGGATGGATCTAACACGAGTCGGCATCTACGGCGGCAGCGCCGGGGGCCAGAATGCCCTCGCCGGGCTGTTGCACCATGGCGATTTTTATAAAGTAGGCGTCGCGGACTGCGGCTGTCACGACAACCGCATGGACAAAATCTGGTGGAACGAGGCGTGGATGGGCTGGCCGGTGGACGAGAGCTACGAGCGGAATTCCAATGTCACCCACGCCGGAAAACTGACTGGGAAAGTGATGCTCATCGTCGGCGAAATGGACACGAACGTCGATCCGGCATCCACCGCGCAGGTTGTCAGCGCCCTGCAGAAGGCGGACAAGGATTTTGAATTCCTACCGGTGATGAACGCGGGCCACGGAGCCGCCGAGACACCTTATGGCAAGCGCCGCCGGGCGGAGTTTTTGGTGCGCCATCTAAGCGAGGACTGAACGGCTCCGCATCTAAACCGGATCCAAAACAACCAATTTTTTTCCCCAAAAAAGGTTTATTCGTGAGCAACGACCTTGGGAATAACCCCGGAGCCATTCAAAATTTGTTATCTAGGAGTCCGAATCCCGGCAAGTTCCTCAGAATTCCCTAAACGAGCAACACCTTGTGATGCTGCGAGCATTGAGACATTCAACAAACTAACCGTCGGTATCTGTTTGTCCACGTCTCCGCCTAAGGCCTGCGCCAGAGCCATCATTGACTCCGCATATTTTGCTCACCCGGCGAATTCCTTCGACAGGGAAAGCTGCCGGACGGCTAGTCCTCGTTCATGCCGCCGGCCGATCAAACCGTGCGAAACTCCTTGAAAACTTCAGTTCGCTCCACGTTTTTCTTCGGTCTCGACGTCCTGCTCGTTGCAGCTACTGCGACCTATCGGAGTCAGATTGCTCCCCCGCTCACCCGTCCCAACGGCGAGACCGAAACAATGGTCCACGATGATTCCTTGCGCGCCGTCAGCGTCACCCTCAGCGCCACCCGCTATGCCTCTCGCACCACCACTTGGACGCGGGACTCCACCGGCAGATGCACCCACAAGGGCTTCCCGAATGGCTCCTACGAGATTTACACCTACAACAGCCTCGGACTCGTCACCCCAGCTATGATCTGCGGGGCCGCCAGCTCCTCGCCAATTGGAACACCGCCACCACCGACACCGCCAAAACCTACTTCGCCTGCGGCCTCACCAAATCCATCGACAACGGCGTCTCAAAAAGCGACTTTACCGACAATGCCCGCCACGAATTGACCACGGAAACCCAAACCCTTTCAGGCCGCCCCGCCCGCACCGTCGACTACAGCTACGATGCCGACGGCCTGCGTATAAACACCGGCTATCCAAGCGCCAAAGCCGTGGCCCTCGCCTGGACCTCCCGCTTCCAACTCGCTAGCGTCTCCACCGATGGCCCGCCACCGCTCGCCACCTACACCTACGACAAAGCCGGCAGAAACACCTCCATCGCCCACGAAAACAGCATCACCGAGAGCAAATCCTATAACGTTGCCGGGGAACTCCTTGCCAACCTCCATCTCCAAGGCACCACCCCCGTCAGCGGTAGCGAATACGACCTGGACGCCACCGGCCGGAGAACCGCCTCAAGGAGCGTGGGCGTCTCGCCCACGAGTTCCTCTTACACCTACGACCCCACCAACCAGATCGTCTCCGCCGACTATGGCAATTCCCTCACCGACGCCTACGCCTACGACTCGATGGGCAACAGGACCACCGCCAGCGTCGTCACGCAAGATGGCACCAACAGGACCTACACCACCAACTCTGCCAACCAGTACACCAGCATTACCGGATTCACCCCCATCAGCCACGATGCCAATGGCAACCTGCTCCAACAAAACGGCGTCACTTACACTTGGGATAGCGAGAACCGGCTCCTGAGCGTTACCCCCAGCACTCCGGCCCTCGGCGCCAAATCTCTTGTCCACACCTATGACGGAAGCCACCGCCGCGTCACCCGCACCGTTAGAGAATGGACGGCAGGCGGCTGGGCCAACAGCGAAACGATCCAGTTCATCTACGATGGCTGGAACGTCATCGAGGAATACGCC
>JANODE010000188.1:0-8988 GCA_031412525.1 Akkermansiaceae bacterium
AGAACGATGTCCTTGAACTGGACGGTCATCGGCGGTCCCGCGTGCAGTTGGAGCGCAAGGATTCCGGTTTTCGCACCGGCTGCCGTTTGATCGGTGACGTCGACCGTCTGCTTGCCGTTGATGAAATGTTGGAGATGACCACCCTTTGCGATCACCACGTAATCGTTCCAGTCGGCGGGTTTGATCGCAGCTTGGATTTCTTCCGACTTGCCGACTTCACCGGTGACTTCGATCTTCGGTTTGTTAGCTTCGGCGCCTTCACTGATGGCCACCTTCTGGCCACGCTCGGCGAGGATGCCACGGCCTTTTTCCTCATAAAGGATTCCACTGTATTTCGTGCCGGTTTCGAAATCCGCCTGATAGCCGTAAACCACGGAATACTCCGGTTTCACCACTTTGCTGCGATACTGAATGCCGGAATTTCCGTTGATGATCTTGTATTTAAAATGCAGTTCGAAGTCGCCGACCTCGCCTTCCCAGATGAGAAACGTGTTTTCCTTCACTGGCATTTCCTTGGTGGTCTGGCCGGTGATCGCGCCGTCCTTGACGCTCCAGAACTCTGATAGGCCTTTCCATCCGGTGAGGTCCTTGCCGTTGAATAGCGGTTTTTCCGCGGCGCAGGTGAGAGTGGAAAGAGCAAGGAGGGTGAGCAATGATTTGATTTTCATGAGGCGTTGGTTACGTGGGGAATAAGTGGTGCATTTCAGCCGATCTTCTCGGCGAGGAAACGAAGCATCAGGCTTTGGCAGACGCGGGCCAAGGCCGGATTATAGCGTGGGCCTTCGTCGCGAAGGAATGCATGCGCGGCGTTGAACTCATGCCATTCAAAATCCGCGCCCGTTTCCTCCAGAGCGCAGTGGATCATCTCCCTGCCCTCTTTCGGAATGTGCGGATCTTGACGGCCGAAAACAAACAGCAGCGAGGCATTCATTTCGCCAATGCGCTTCAGGGTATTGTCCGACTTGCCGGCACCGAGTGTGGCCGTATGAACGTCCGTCGGATAGAAAGCCACCACGGCCGGGATGCCGTCGTGGAATCCGGCGCGCAGCGCGAGGTGACCTCCGAGGCAGACGCCGAAGCTTGCGATGCGACCGGTGCAGCATTCGTGCCCTAGCAGGTATTTCACAGTCACGTCCACATCTTCGTCGTAGGAGGCGAGTTCCTTGCTATATTTCAGCTCGTTCCCACGGTCCGATCCCGCCTGGTCGTAGGCCAGCACGCTGCCTAACGGCTCGAACTCATGATAGACTTCCGGAACCACCACCCAATACCCCTCTCCCGCCAGCGCGGCGGCCATCCGGCGGATCGGGCCGGTGACTTGGAAAATTTCCGAATAGAAGATCACCGCAGGAAATGGGCCGTCGCCTTGCGGTAGGAACGAATGCAATCGCATCGCGCCGCGGCTCGTTTGGAGGTCGGTGAAGGTTTCCGTCAGGGTGGACATGGAACAAGGAAATGTGGATTTGCAGGACAAATCCAGCATTTCCGTCGGATGAATTGACGCCTAGTCTGCTGGAAATGCCCCGCCGATTCCTGATTGCACCGGACAAGTTCAAAGGCTCGCTCTCCTCCCTCGAAGCGGCGGAAGCGATCGCTGCAGGGGTGCGCAGGAATTTCCCAGATGCGGAAATCGATTTATGCCCAATCGCCGATGGCGGTGAAGGCTTCATGGAAACGATGGCAGGCGCGATGCATGCTCGCTGGATCACCTGCCCGGCGGTCGATCCGCTCGGTCGGCCCCTCATCAGCCACTATCTTCTCGCTGAAACCCCGAATGATCTAACAGCGATTCTCGAAATGGCGGAAACCAGCGGCCTGCGCCATTTATCCGATTCCGAGCGGAATCCTCTGCTGGCCACGACCAAAGGTGTCGGGATGCAAATGGCCCACGCCATCGAAGAGCACCGAGTTTCCCGCATCATCCTCGGCATCGGAGGCAGCGCGACCAATGACGGCGGTGCGGGGATGGCCTCCGCGCTGGGCATCGTTTTCCGATCGGTGGAGGGTATAATCAACCCGAATCCATCGAATTTCGCATCGATCGCCCATGTGCACCACGATGACCGGATCACCCTGCCGGAAGTCACCGCGGCCTGTGATGTGGAAAATCCACTGCTGGGTCCTAACGGAGCGACCGCCGTTTTTTCAGGCCAGAAAGGCGCCACAGCTAGCGACAAGATTTTGTTGGAATCCGCGCTCGCGCATCTTGTTTCGATCACGGGAGGCGAAAAAGCAGCCATGATTCCAGGTGCCGGTGCAGCTGGTGGGTTGGGTTTCGGACTGCTGCATTTCGCTGCCGCGGAGTTGGTTTCCGGCTTCGATTTGTTAGCCGGACTGCTCGATCTCAACTCCCGCATCGCGGCAGCCGATCATGTCCTAACGGGCGAGGGTTCGCTCGATCACCAGAGCCTTTCCGGCAAAGGTCCCGTGGCACTTGCAAGACTTGCCCGTCATCTCGGGAAACCCGTGACCGCCTTTTGCGGACGGGCCGACGACGCCGCGCGAGGCTCCGGCGTTTTCCAACAGATCAACGCGCTTGCAGACAGCGGCCTGCCGATGGAAACACTGGTCTTACAAGCAGGTCCGCTTCTAACCGACCTGGTTGAAGCAACCGATTTATGAAAACCCCGTTCATCACTGAGACTGAAGCCCTGAAAGAAGATTTCAAAGGCCGCACCAATTATTGGATGTGTCGTCCGGAAATCACCCACGCCAAGGATCTGCAGATCTGCCGCGCCATTCTGCCTGCCGGAGAGTGTCACCATTTCCATCATCACCCCGAGCTGGAGGAGGCGATTTACGTGCTCGAAGGTGAGGTCGAGCAATGGGTGGGAACTGAAAAACGTCTGCTCAAGGCGGGCGAAGTGGCGCACATGCTTCCCGGAGTCGTCCATGCGACCTTCAATACCGGAGCATGCGATGCGGTGATTCTCGCCATTCTATCACCCGGATCGCAGGCCGGACCGTTCATGGTGGACGTGAGCATGGAGGAGCCCTGGGCTTCCATCAGAAACTAACGCCTGAACTGCGAAGGCCGCCAGCCGATCCATTTCTGGAACGTGTTGGAAAACGTGAATGCGCTTTCGAAACCGACCGCGCGGGCGATGACTTCCACCTTGTCGTCGGTGATCGACAGGAGGTGCCGCGCCCGCTGCAGGCGTAGGTGGGTGAGCTGCTGCATTGGGCTGCGGCCCAGCTCCTTGCGACAGAGTCGGCGGAGATGCTCGCCGCTGATGCAGGCGATGGCGGCCAGTTCATCCAGTGACCAGGGCCGGGCGAGATCGGTTTCCACCCGCTGCCAGACACGCCAGAGCCGGTCATCTAACGTGTGCGGCTGGGCGAACCGGAGCACGTAATGATGCACCAGCTCGCTCCAATGATGAAGAGCCGAGGCACCTTGGTCCGAGTGGCTTTCCGCATGCAGTCCTTCGATGGCGGCCTTGAGCGGTGCCGTGTCGAATGTTCCGGTGACTGGCGAAATGGAAGAAACGATCGGCCGGACTTCGCGCGCCTCGCGGTAGCGCACCCAAGCGAAATGCCAGGGTTTTCCAGGAATGCATTTCAGCGCGTTCATTACGAACGGCGGCAGTAGGCAGGCCTGCCCCGAGCGGATGTGCTTCCATTCGCCATCTGCTAGAATCACCCCTTCGCCTTCCAAGCACGCCAGCATGAAGGTGCCGCTCTGATTGGTGCGGACGATCTCGAATGGCGAAACCGCTTTCATGATCCCACAGTGCGAAATGTGATGCTGTGCCAGCAGCGGGCAGACAGGACCCTGCTGCATCCAGCCGCGCAGATCGGAAACATCCGCCCGCACCACCTGATAGCGTGTCGATTTTCCCAGAATCTCGACATCCTGTTGCGGCACGTTGATTTCAGAAAGTCTCATGGGTTGTTGGCAGAAATTAGTGAGGACCCATGATCGCGTCCAGTCATGGATGTGGATGCCGGATAGCCGGTGGTGGATGGAAACCGACCATCCGCGCTCGACGCAATGATCCCTGCCCCTCAAACCAGCGTCATGCCGAATCAATGGACTGGAAAAGGAAATCCATACACCCGCGCGGAGGTGATTGATCGCCTCAACGACACCTTGTCAAAGGGCCAGGCGATTATTGCTGCAGGCGCGGGAACAGGCATCAGCGCGAAGTTCATCGAAAAGGGCGGCGCCGATCTCATCATCATTTATAACAGCGGCCGCTTCCGCATGATGGGCCACGGCTCGACTGCAGGCATGATGGCATATGGCGACGCGAACGCCATCGCCATGGAGATCGGCGAATACGAGGTGCTGCCGGTCGTCGAGGAAATCCCCGTGATCTGCGGCGTCCATGCGACCGATCCTCGCCGCCGGATGTGGCATTGGCTCGGCAAGGTGAAGGAAATGGGCTTCTCCGGCGTGAACAATTTCCCCACGCACACGATCGTCGACGGCCACTTCCGCGGGGTGCTTGAGGAAACCGGCATGAGCGTGCAAAAGGAATACGACATGGTCGGACTCGCCGGGAAAATGGATCTGTTTTCAATCGTCTATGTCGGCTCGCCCGACGAAGCTGTCGAAATGGCAAAAAACGGCGCGGACGCGATCATCGCCCACGTCGGCACCACGGTCGGTGGATCCATCGGAGTCACCAACGCAGTGGTCAGTTGGGACGACACCATCCGGCGCACGCAGGCGATCATTGATGCCGCAAAAACGATCAACAAAGACATCTTCTTCCTTTGTCACGGTGGTCCTATCAATACGCCGGAAGATGCGGACCGCGTAATCCAGGCGACCGACTGTGTGGGATTTGTCGGGGCATCAAGTCTAGAGCGCATGGGGGTCGAGGGCCCGCTGACCAACCTGACACGCGAGTTCAAGGCCATCACCCTCAAACGCAAACACTGACCGTTCCTGAATGGCAACCATCGCGGTCATCGGCACACTCGATTCCAAGGGTGAGGAACACGCTTTCGTAGCGGAAAGAATTCGAGCGCGAGGTCATCGTGTGTTGTTGATCGACGTCGGCACTGGAGGACCGCCGTCAGTGCAGCCCGATTTCACCCGCGATCAGGTCGCGGAGTCCGCAGGATTGGACCTAACGACTACCCTGTCCCGAAAGGACCGTGGTGAATGCATTGCGGCTATGAGCCGCGCTGCACCTGTGTTTCTATCAAAACTGGCTGCCGGCAGGGAGATTCATGGCGTGATCTCCTTGGGCGGCGGAGGCGGCACGGCCATTGCAACATCCGCGATGCGCACATTGCCAATCGGTTTTCCCAAACTGATGGTTTCCGTCTTGGCAGCGGGAAACACTGCGCCTTACCTCGGCACCAGCGACATCGTGATGATGCCATCCATCACCGACATCGCAGGACTCAATCGTCTATCAAGATTGATCCTCGCCCGCGCCGCAGGAGCCATCTGCGGCATGGTGGAGGAGAAACCGGAAACTGAGCATTCACGACCGCTGGTCGTAGCCAGTATGTTCGGCAACACAACAGCCTGCGTCACCGAGGCAAAGCGCATCATTGAAAATGCTGGTTACGAGGTGCTCGTTTTCGCCGCCACCGGTTCCGGCGGACGCTCGATGGAAGGCCTCATCAGAAGCGGCCTAACGGCAGGTGTCCTTGACCTCACCACCACCGAATTGGCTGACGAGCTGGTCGGCGGAATCCTGAGCGCCGGCCCCGACCGCATGAACGCAGCCGCCGATGCTGGGGTTCCGGCTGTGGTCGCACCCGGCTGTCTCGACATGGTGAATTTTGGCGAACCAGGCACGGTCCCCGCGGATTTTTCCAACCGTGTTTTCTATCAACACAATCCCCAGATCACCCTGATGCGCACCACTTCGTCCGAATGCGCCGAACTCGGTCGAATCCTTGCAGAGAAGGTAAATCTCTATCAAGCCCCCACAGTGATCATGCTTCCACGAAGAGCCTTGAGTGCCATCGGCGCACAGGGTCAGCCGTTTCACGATTCCGCCGCGGATGAGGCCCTTTTCCAATCCATCAGAATTCAATCGAAAGTTGCAGTCGAAGAATTTGACGAGGAAATCAACAGCCCAGCCTTCGCCAGAGCCTGCGCGGAAAAACTGCTTCAGCTCATCGACGCGATGCCGCCTAAAACCTAACATCCAAATGACCTCCCGTATCCTATCGATCGTTATTATCGGCATCTGTTGCGCGTTTACCGCGTCAGCCGCACCACGCCGACTCGAAGTCCTTTTCCTCGGGGACGACGGCCATCATCAACCGCTTGAGCGTTACCGGGTGATCAAGGAAGCGCTCGGCCCCCAGGGTTTCAATCTTACCTTCATTGAGGACCTCGCACGGATCACCCGCGAGACTCTCGACCCATATGACGCGCTCATCGTTTATGCGAATCACGAAAAAGAGCAGGTCCCGGCGGCCATTCTGCCATGGGTGAAAGATGGCGGAGCCTTGCTGGCCCTTCACAGTGCGTGCGGAAATTTCCATCCATCCAAGGATTGGTTCGACCTAGTCGGGGGGCGTTTCAAAAGTCACGAAGGCCGCGAATTCAGCCCGACGACCGTCGATCTGGAACACCCGATTACCAGGGACCTGCCGGAGCTGAAATGTTGGGATGAAACCTATCAGCATCGCGATCTCACAGCTGACCGCCACCTGCTGCAGGTCCGCAAACCCATGAATAAAGACGAAACTGCACCCGAGCCATGGACGTGGACCCGGAGCGAAGGAAAGGGCCGCGTGTTCTACACCGCGAGCGGCCATGATCTCCGCTGCTGGAACGAGCCGGCCTATCAGATTCTAGTAAAGCGCGCGATTCTCTGGGCCATTGGTGAGAAGAAGGCTGCTGAATTCGCGATGTTCAATCTTCCTCCGTTGGAAACGGAAATCCCGCAGATCGCCAACCGCACGCATCCGGAAATCCCGATGATGGCGCTGCAGAAGCCGCTTTCTCCTGTCGACAGCGCCGCCCACACGCAGGTTCCGGTCGGCACGCAGCTGGTCCTTTTCGCGAGCGAGCCGATGGTGATCAACCCGATCGCCATCGATTGGGATGCCAAAGGCCGTGCGTGGGTGGTCGAGAGTTTCGGCTATCCTAACAACGTCCCTGACGAGCCCGGCACCGGCATGGACAAGATCAAGATCCTCGAGGATACCGACCGCGACGGACGTGCCGATAAGATGATCGTCTTCGCGGATGGTCTGCGTCATTGCACCACCAGCGTATTCGTCAGGGACGGCGTGGTGGTCACCGACGGCCGGGACATCGTTTTTCTCGGAGATGAAAACGGTGACGGAAAGTCCGACGTCCGCAAGGTGCTTGCCACCGGTCTGGGAATCAACGACACGCATGCCGCGACCTCTAACTTCCTCCGCGGCATCGACAACTGGATCTACGCCACCGTCGGCTACAGTAGAGTCGATATCGATCTTGCCGGGCAAAAACACAAGTTTGCCCAGGCGGTATTCCGCTTCCGGTCAGATCTATCAAAACTGGAACTCCTCCAAAACACCACGAACAACACCTGGGGCCTCGGTTTCACGGAACAAGGCGACGTCACCGGTTCGACAGCTAACAACAACCCGTCGTGGATTCTATCCATCCCTGCCGCCGCTTACGCCGGATCCGGCATCCAACAACCGAAAACACCGCGGCTCGATACGTCGGGGAAAGTTTCGGGCGATGGGAAAACTCCCGCAGCGTTTAGACCCACCCAGCTTTTTGCCAATACCCGCGATGTCACCCAGGTCGATCAAATCGGAGCCTACACTGCTGCCGCCGGACACCAATTCCACACCGACCGGATTCTATCAGACACCTTTTTTCCTTCCGATGTCTTCATTTGCGAACCGACCGGGCACCTCGTGGCTACCGGGGATGTGCGCGACAATGCGTCCCTCAAACAAACCATCCTGCGGGGCAACAACGCCTTTGCCAGTTCCGACGCATGGGCAGCACCCGTGGCTGCTCGTGTCGGACCCGACGGTGCGCTATGGATCGCTGATTGGTATAATCCCATCATCCAGCACAACGTCGTTTTCCGATACTTCAATCCAGCACGCCGCTACGATCAGCCGCACAGCCCCTATCAGACGGGTTCTGATAAAGGTCCGGGTAAAGGCAATGCCTACGAAACTCCACTCCGGGATGACAAACACGGCCGCATCTGGAGGATCGTGCCGACCAAGGCACCACTACGCACGGCAACCGGAATCGACCCTTCCCGGCCCGGCACTCTGCTGGATGCGTTGTCCTCGCCTTCCCAACTGATCCGCATCGAGGCCCAGCGCCTGCTCGTCGAGCGCGGAGATATACAAGTAGTTCCCGCATTGGAAAACCTGATTACACGCGCCGCAATGCCGACCGATGGAGACCAGCCTCTAGCAGCGGTGCACGCGATCTGGACGCTGCAAGGCCTCGGAGTTTCCAGCGTAACGGTCGCCGCTGCATTGCAGTCCTCCCACCCGCTGCTCCGCCGGCATGCGATGCTGGCCCTCGGTGCCGCCGATCCCGCGGTTGCGGCCGCCCTGCCCGATTTGATAGAGATTACGTCAATCCCTCGCGAGCTTTTGTTCGTTTTCACCACCGCCGCTCTTGCTTCGCCCGATCCGAAGATTGCCTCCGCGCTCTGGAATCGCGTTTCCGGCGGAACTCCACTGGACCCGACCTTGCAGGAAGCAGCGCGTCTCGCCATGCGCCGCCAGGGAGTCACATTGTTCAGCGCTGACTTCAGGAAATTCGAATACGAGCCGCCTTCCACGTGGTTCGAAACCGAGATCCTTGCCATTGCCTCCCGTCTCGCTTCCGGTCCTGATAGATCATCACTCGCCGCCCTGGCCACCAATGTCCCTGCGGGGTTGCGTTCTCACTTCGAAAAAATCCTCGCCGCTCCTCCAGTGATCGACCGCACTCCTGTCGAAGTGCCAGAGCGCTTCATCGCCGGCCGCGACGCCTACATGAAATCGTGCGTCGAGTGCCATCAGGCGGATGGAAATGGTGTGCCTAACACGTTT
>JANODE010000189.1:0-132289 GCA_031412525.1 Akkermansiaceae bacterium
CTGTTCCATGGAATAGCGGAGTCGGCCCCGGCGGTCCGACTTCAAGATGGCGTGGTTCGTAGCGGTCATAATCCGCAATGCTATGACGGCTATGCCATGCGGCCGCTAGAATCTTTGGATGGTGCTTCGGACTACGCTTACATACAAATCGCTGGGATCAACACACTTTTGGCTCGAAGAGCCGGGAGCGACATACGGCGCAGGTTTCGCTGACCTGGTCGCGTTTGAATGGGTAGAGTGTGGGATCCATCTTCGTGCCTAACGAAAGTTTCTAGCGCTCATCTCCACCATCGAAGTATGGCCTAAAGTCCCACTTCCATCATTTCCTTCGCTGCAGGAACAAATCAATTCCATCCACCAGTGCCAGCCAGCTGGCTTCGATGATGCTGTCGGAAACCCCGACGGTTCCCCAGTTGTTCTCGCCATCGGTCGAGACGATCAAAACGCGAGTCTTTGCCGCGGTGGCGTCATGTCCGTCAAGAATACGCACTTTGTAATCGACCAGCGAAACGCCAGCGATTTCCGGAAAAAACGGCAGCAGCGCCTTGCGCAGTGCGAGGTCCAATGAGTTCACCACCCCTTGGCCTTCTGCCACGGTGAGAGCGGGAGTGCCATTCACGGAAAGTTTTACTGTTGCCTCGCAAACCGGCGGATGCCCGTCGCGGTATTGGCGGAAGCTGGTGTGATACTCGGTGACGTCGAAATTTTTCTGATAGCTCCCAAGTTCCCTGCGGATCAGCAGTTCCAGCGATCCTCCGGCGGCTTCGTAGGAATAGCCGTCGTTTTCCAACTCCTTCACGCGGCGAAGTACGGAACCGGCAGCGGGTGATCCTTTCACCAGCGGGATTCCGAGCTCCTCGGCTTTGATCAGGATGTTTGATTGCCCACTCAGTTCGGAAACCAGGATGTTCTGTTCGTTGCCGACGCTGCCCGGGACGATGTGCTCGTAACTGCGCGCCAGTTTCTGCACGGCGTTTACGTGCATGCCACCCTTGTGCGCAAAGGCGGTGCGGCCGACGAACGCCGCTCGTGCGAAATGCGGGTTGTTGGAAACATCGTCCACGAAATAGGACAGCTCCCGGAGTTTTTCGAGATGAGGCACGACCGGCATGTCCATCTTGAGCTGGAGGATCGGGATGACGGAGGTAAGATTGCAATTTCCCGTGCGCTCGCCGTAGCCGTTGATCGTGCCCTGAATCTGGTTCGCGCCCGCTCTCACAGCGGCAATTGCGTTGGCCACCGCCAGTTCGCAATCATTGTGGGTGTGAATGCCCATCGGCGTGTCCGGGAGGCGATTTCTCACGGCCTTGCAGATTTCCATGATCTCTGACGGCAGCGTGCCGCCGTTCGTGTCACAGAGCACGAGGCAGGCTGCACCGCCCTGCGCGGCGGCTTCAAGAGTCGCCAGCGCGTGTTCGGGCGAGTCCTTGTAGCCGTCGAAAAAGTGCTCCGCGTCATACACCACCTCGCGACCGTGGCTCACCAGATGGGCCACCGTATCGCGAATCATCGCCTGGTTCTCCTGCACCGTTGTGCGCAGAACCTCAGTGACTTGCAGCTCCCAGCTTTTTCCAAAAATCGTCACTACCGGCGTCTCGGCCTCCAACAGAAGCCGCACTTGGGGATCCTCGTCCACCGGCGTGTCCGCGCGGCGGGTGGAGCCGAATGCGGCGAGCTTCGCGTGCTTGAGTTTTAGCTTTTTTGCCTCGCGGAAAAACTCGATGTCCTTCGGGTTGGAGCCCGGCCAGCCGCCTTCGATGTAGTCCACGCCGAATTCGTCCAGTCGCTCGGCAATCCGTAGTTTGTCGAGACCGGAAAGTTGGAATCCTTCTCCCTGCGTGCCATCGCGCAGGGTCGTGTCGTAGAGAAAAACAGGTTTGGTGCTCATCGGCAGGGGCGCGGAGACTAGGGGCCGTTCTGGCGATGGTCAAGGAGCGTTGGCGTCCCGCTTCAAGGCCGCAAATCGATCCGATCCGGCTTGCCATTGACGGTGGCCTCGAGCGTCGAATAGGTCCACACGCCCGACCGTTTGCTGGCCTCGACATGGAGGTTGGCTTTTCCGTTAGGACCTGAAATGGGAATATCAAGATTGGCGCTGCCGGACGCATTCGAGGTGCTGATGTTCCCCATGATGATGAAACCTTCCTCAATGGGAGTGCCCAGCTCTAACTGAAGCTGCGGATTGGCTTTTGCCCGGGTCAGTGCTTCCCGCGCGGGGTCGGAGGATTTCAACAGGCCGAACACCGCAAAAAAGATCAACGCGATGAATGCAGCGATCACGGCGAGAGACGAAACCACCAGAGTCGGCAAGCACCATTTCCAGTTCCTCGACCACCAGCTCGGCGGAGGCGGCTGTGGCAGTGGTGGCGGGATGGATGGAGGGGGATTCAAGGATTCTTGGGCGCTTCGATGTGCTTGAAGAGGCGGAAGAGGTCGCTGTTGGAGGTGAAAATCGTAGTGGTCTCCTTGTTGAGCGTCTTCTTGTAGGTCTCCAGGGTTTTCACGAATTGATAGAAGTCCGCGGCAGTGGGGCTGGAGCTGTAGGCGGCGGCGTAAATGCCGGTGGCCTGAGCGTCCGCCTTGCCTTTGATTTCCTGCTCTTTCCGATAGGCTTCGGACTGGATGGACAGTAAATCGCGCTCCTTGCGACCGAGTATTTTTGCGGCTTCGCCGGCGCCTTCCGAGCGGAAGCGGTCAGCGATTTGCTGACGTTCGGAGGCCATGCGGGCGTAGATCTTGTCGATGACACCGGGCTTGTAGTTGATGCGCTTGAAACGGACGTCCATCAGCTCAATGCCCCATGACGCGACTTTTGGCTGCGCGGCCTTGAGGATCTGCTGGTCCAGCACATTGCGGCCGAACTGGATGGGCGGAAGCACGCCGAGGTTGGAATTCCCCTCGGAAAGCGCCGCATCACGGACGGGCGTGCGGTTTTTCTGGCTGCGGATGACCTCGATAAGATCGTGCGCAGCGATCACATTCCGGGTCTCGCTGCCGATGATGTCGTCGAGCCTTGAGAGCGCGCTTCGTTCGTCGCGGAGCTTTTCAAAATACGTTTTCGGGTCGGAAATCCGCCAGCGGGCGAAGTTGTCCACGCTGATGTAGAGCTTGTCGCGGGTTGGCATTTCGGTCGCAGGGCCGTCCCATTCAAGCACGCGTTTTTCGATGCGGTTCACTTCCTGGATGAAGGGTTTTTTCCAATGCAGACCCGCTTGGTTTTCTGCCGGATTGGCGTTGATCGGCGTGCCGACGGGTTTGCCGAACTCGGTGACGAAGACCTGCTCGGTTTCGCTGACGGTGAAGAGGCTGCTGGATAGAACGATGGCAGCGACACCGAGAATGATGAAGATGGAAAGAGGTTTCATGGATGGCAGAATGATGGGTTGGAAATGGCGAATGGAGCTCAGTTCTGTTTGAGGTTCATGAGGGGGAGGAACTGCTTCGCATCCTCGTCGATGATGATTTTCGAGCCGATCTGCGGGAGCACTTCGTTCATGGTTTCCAGATAGAGCCGCTGCTTGGTGATGGCCGGGGCTTTGTCGTATTGGATGAGCAGCTCCTTGAACCGTGCGACGTCACCCTCGGCCTCGTTGATCCGTTGGACGGCAAATCCTTCTGCGCCTGAGATCCGCTGATCGGCGAGGCCTTTGGCTTTCGGGATCACCCGGTTGTATTCGCCGTTCGCCTCATTGATCATCTGCTCGCGTTCCTGTTGGGCGCGGTTCACTTCATCGAACGACCGCTGCACGGGTCCGGGTGGGTGCACGTTCTTCAACTGGATCTGCTCGGCCGTCACGCCCATGCTGAGTTTCTCCAGAATGGCCTTCAGCCTTAGCAGGCCTTCCGTTTCGATTTCCGTGCGGCCGATTGTCAGGACCTCGTCCACCGTGCGGTCTCCCACGACTTCGCAGATCACGCCTTCGGTCAGGTCACGCAACGTTGACCCTGGTTGGCGGAAATTGAAGAGATACTCCTTGGGGGAGGAAATGCTGTATTGCAGGATCCACTCGACTTGGGCCGCGTTGAGGTCGCCGGTGACCATGTCGCGTTCCAATTCCGGATTCTGGCTGTTTTGATCCGGGTTGGTGGCTTCGGGTGTCGAGAAACCAAACTCAAGTTTGAGCTGCCGGCGGACTGGCACGACCGTCGCGGAATCGATGCCGTAGGGCAGTTTAAAATGCAGTCCGGGCTCGGCGATTTGGGTGAATTTCCCAAAGCGCTGCACCACCGCCACGGATTCCGGACTCACGGTGTAGAACGAGGAAAAAATCCCCATCAGGATGAAAACAGCGATGGGGAGCAGGAAAAACCATTTGCCCGAAATGTTGATTTTCGGGCGGGCGAAAGTGACGGTGTTGTTCATAAGCGGATAGAAGGAAAAGTGCCGGTGCCATTTTGACGGCTGAACGGAGGTTAGGCCAAAGACGGTCTTAAGGAACCCTGAAAATTTGTGGCATTTTGTAATCTGATGGAAACGAGTGCAGGAGACCGGGATATTCCGCGTTTCCTGATGATTCGCTTTGACGAACTACGGTGATCTCCGTAGAAGAATGCGTTCTTGCGATCATGAAGTGCCCCCGTTGTGTCCAGCGAATCCATCGAGCAGCGACCTCGTGCCCGCATTGTGGGTTCACGCTTGCCGATGCGGACCTGAGGTTTGGCGCGGAAGAAGTCCGCATCCGCTGCCTGACTGACAGCGCGGGGATCCTGCGACGGGGTGACCGCGAGCGCGTTCAGGCGGCGATGGATCAGCTCACGCGGCGTTTTCCGCAGATCTTCGTGGCGGTTTACACGGGTTCGTTAGGCGAGGTTTCCAACATCCGGCAGTTTGGCTTTTGGCTGCTGAACCGCTCCGCATTCGAGGATGTGCCGGTTACGAAACCGAACGCGGCGGGGATCCTCATCACGATCGATCCAGAGTCGAAGGCAGCGGGCATGGTCTTTGGCTATCTGTTGGATCCCTTTCTTGAAGAATCCGACACCTTTGACTGCCTCTCGCGTGCCCACGCCTACTGGCTGGACGGAGACTACGCGGATGGGATCATCCGCACGCTCGCGCACCTCGATTCGGTTTTGCAGAAACGCAGCCGCCAAGCCCGCAGGGACCCCGAACATTTCGAGCGTAAAGTCCTGCCACCGGCGCAGATGGGTGATCTCGTGCGCCGCATCCGTGCCGGCCATCGCGCGGCTGCCGAGGAAGAATCGCAGACGGAGGTGGTGAAAAAATGAAATCACGCTTCGCAGGGGTTTCACTGGGACTTGTCGGCATCGTTTCACTCGCGGCGATGGACCAACCATTGTTGCCAAAATGGAATGGGAACGAAAAAAAAGAGCTGGAGGCCGCCGGATGGGTGGCTGGCGGAATTCTTCTCACGGACGAGCCGGTGCCGGATGAAACGCCCGCGGAAGCAACGGCCGAGCTCAAGGTCGAGCAGCCGACCGCCGAGGAAATCGCTCCGGAGCCGATGCCTTCGCCCGAGATCGCCGAAAAATTCCTACCCGCGTATTTCGCCGAGCCGCCAAAATCCTTCCTGATCGATCCCCAAGGGCTCCTGAGTCAGGCGGATTTCCATGATCGCCTCAGTTTCCTGAATTACCACGCCAGCGATTCTTCGATCGACCTCTATGTCTATGTCATGGGCGGCAATCAGGAAATCCCCAGCGAGGTGCGCGAGGAGGAAATGATCGAGCGCTTTTTCTCGCAGGGCCGTCCGGCGGCGATCGTGTATTACTACCTGAGTGCACCTCAGAGGTCGGTGGTTTACCTCAGCCCATCGCTGACCGATGCCGTTTCCGCTGCCGAGCAACGCCGGGCGCTCGCCAGCTCGGTGATGCAGGCGTTCGAAAAAATTCACCCTTCGGAGCAGCTGGAAGCCTTCCTCGTCCAGATGTCGATCCGCATTTACTGGATGGAGCGCATGATGGGCGGCGAGGAGAGTGTTGGAAATGACCTGTCCGCTTTCAGCAGCGAACTGCCAGTGCCAGAAAAGGAGTCGGGAAAAAATCCGAAACTTGAATGGGCGTTGGGACTTGCCGGGAAGTTTGCGCTGCCGGCCGGAGTGGCTGCTGGCTCGCTGTTCGTCGCCTTCCTCATGAATTTCTGGATGAAACGCCGGGCCCGCTTTCAATTTCCAGATTTCGATGTTGAGCCCAGATTGGGAGGAGCCCACGCGGCGGGTGTGGGAGCCGTGATCTCCTTCGCCAGCGCTGCGGTTCCGCCCGCTTCACAAAGGGATCAGGTGCCGGACTATTTGCGGCGGGCGTGAGCGGAAATCACTCGACGATGGTGACGCCCTCGACGTCGATGACGAGGTCACCGGGCAGCAGCTCGATTTCCCGGCCGAAGGTGTCGATCGCGGTTTTTCCGACTTTTCGCGTGTCCCAAAGCGAGTAGCCACCGATCAGGATGGGGCCCACGATGGGAAGCCAGCGGGAAAGGGATTTGCCCACAGCCTTCTGCGTCACGTGGATGCCGATTTTCCGGAGCGTCTGCTGGATCACTTTCAGGCTCGCCTGCTTGATGATGACGCGCTCGCCGACCCGGGCGACGACATCCCGGAGCAACATGGCGGCGCCGTGGCGGAAAAGGCAGTAAATCATCAGCTGCCGGTTGAGCAGGGCGGTTTTTCCAAAACAAGCGGCCACATCGGCGACCATTTGTTGCTGGAACTGCCAGATCTTGATGAGGTCCGGGATGACCGTGAGCATGCCCGCCGGGCCGGGCGGGATGGCGAGGGTGGCGGACATGGCCCCGGCTTTGAGTCCGGCGATGCGCACGATTTCGGCAGCGCGCTCGCGGGGATTGGCACTGACCGGTTCGGAGGAGTGGGGAATGTGCGCGGCAAGGTCTTCCAGCGCCCGGAAAAGTGGATTTCCGCTGGGAACCGCGAGTTCACCGCCGTTTTCGTGCGTGGCCATGCTTTTCAATGGCGCATCGAGGGGTCGGGTTCAACCGATTTCAACGTGGCGCGGGTGACCGGGGCGGCACTTGGAGCTTCTCAATGAGGTCGGATTTCCCAAGACTTCGCGCATGCCGGACGTCGTAACACCTTCCCATCTGCTGCCTTTGACCCTGCTGCTCGTTGCGTGTCTGGTGGGCGTGCTTTTCCTGCTGTTCATGAGTTTCCGCATTTCGCGCCGGCTGGGATGGATCGAGAGAAGGTTGGTGCAGGAAAAGACGGACGCAGCGGCATCTGATAGCGGCCCGACCGTGGCGGAAAGCTCGCCAGGTGGGGCGTTCGAAGCCTTTCTGAGTGAGGATCCAGCGCGGCGTGAGCTGACGAAGAGCGAGCAGTTCGCCTCATTCCGAAAGTGGCGGCATGAAAAGGGGATGAACTGGTCAAACTCCTAACTGATCAGCGCATTTGCTGATAGAACGTGATCGCTGAGATGCCGAATCCAATCGCCAGGACGATGCGGCGCACCCAGAGCTGGGGGATTTTCTGCGAATAATGGGAGCCGAAGTAGTATCCGGCGATGGCCCCGATGGTCATGACGCCGGCTTTGGGCCAATCCACCATGTCGCGGCAGACGAACATGATGGAGGCGACGATGTTGATCAGGGAGCCAAGGATGTTCTTCAGGGCGTTCATCTGATGGATGTCGGTCAGACCGATGAAACCAAGGGTGGCGAGCATCAGGATGCCGATTCCCGCGCCGAAGAAGCCGCCGTAGATGGAGACGAGGAACTGGAACAGGACGGCGGGCCAGATGAGCGGGGAGCGGGTCGGTGTTTCCGCGGAATTCCGGAGCATTTTTGAAAAGATCCCCTGTGCGAGAAAAAGCAGGGTGGCGAAGAGGATGAGAAACGGGACCAGGCGGCTGAAAAGCTCGTTGCCGGTGATCGTGAGGAGCCAGCTACCGATCAGGCCGCCGAGCAAACTGACAGGGACGAAGCGCCAGAGCCACTCGCGGACCGCGGCGATGTGTCGGCGGAAGCCGTAAACCGAGCCGCCGGTGCCGATGACCAGGGAAAAAGTGCTGGTCGCGTTTGCCACAATGGGAGGCGTGCCGATCGCGAGCAGCGCGGGAAAGGTGAGGATGGTGCCGCCGCCGGCCACTGCGTTGATGGCACCCGCGACGGTGGCGGCGCAGAGCAGGGTGAGGATTTCAGGTGCCGTCATTGCCGATGAGCGAAGCTAGACGCCCGTCGGGCCATGACAACTGCCGATTTGAAATCAGGCAGGACCTGAATATCTCATTCCCAAGCCACTGAAAACAAGTCCCTCAACGCAAATTTTCAACATGGGAAATGACGGCATGGAACGTGCATCGAGAGCCCGGATTCCTGTGACATGATGGAAAATCGGACGATGCCGTCGGCAAGCATTACAAATTCTGTCAAAAATTCTCTTTTCGCATTGCCACGGGGACTTTCGTTTGCATCCTCCGCCCGTCCCGATCCGCCTTAAAAACATTTCGGAAACAACCTTGTGAAATTTTTCACAAGCTCCAACTTCCCGCAACGCTCCGCCCTTGCCATGGCAAATATTTTTCCCCGCTGGTCCAATCTCCTCCCTCTCAAAATCGCCGTCTGCGCAGGAACCGCAGCGGCTGGCGTCGCCCTTGCCTTTTCCTACTACGCGACTCCCAAGACCCTGGTGGTGGGATACCAGCCGAGCCAGCCGATCCCGTTTTCTCACAAGATCCATGTGGATCAGCTCGGCCTCGACTGCCGGTATTGCCACTCTTTCGTTGATGTTTCCGGCGTTTCGAACGTGCCGACGGGAAATACCTGCTGGAACTGCCACCAGCACGTCCAGCGGGACAGTCCGAAACTCGCGCCGCTTCATCGCTCGATGAACGTCAATTACCCCGGATACGACGGCAAGCCAATCGAGTGGGTAAAGGTGCACAAGGCCCCTGATTACGTTTATTTCAACCACTCGGCCCACGTGAACCGCGGGATTTCCTGTCAGAGCTGCCATGGCGACGTGAACAAGATGGAAGTCGTCTATCAGGCCCAGAGCCATTCGATGGGCTGGTGCCTCGATTGCCACCGCGCACCTGAAAAGAACCTGCGCCCGCTCGAGGAGGTCTATAATTTCAACTACAACGCAGAGACTTACATTTCCGCCAATCCCCACCTGGGTGTGAAGACAACCGAGGAGCTGGGACTGAAGTTGAAAGAGGAATTCATGGTGAAGCCCAAGGTTACTTGCGCCACTTGCCACCATTGATTGTCCCACCCGTTTTTCCGAATCTCATCATTTTCCGCAGTCCACCATGAGCAAACGCATTTTGCAGCACCCCGAAGTCCCCACCGGCGAAACCACCGTCGCCTGGCGCAGTCCGGGCCAGCTCGAAGACACCGCAGAATTCCGTCAATGGCTCGACCGCGAGTTCCCCCGCGCTGCTGCTGAAATGACGGACGAGGATGATGCGGAAACGTCGCGTCGCTCGTTCCTCAAGATCATGGGCGCGTCCACCGCGCTCGCCGGATTCGGCATGGCTGCCTGCCGCCGCCCGGAAACCTACATCGTCCCCTACACCAAGGCTCCTGAGTGGGTGATCCCAGGCAAGGCTACGTTTTATGCGTCCTCCATGCCCCGCGCCACAGGTGCGACGCCGCTGGTGGTGACGACCTTCGAAGGCCGGCCAACCAA
This sequence comes from Akkermansiaceae bacterium, assembly GCA_031412525.1. Taxonomy (GTDB): domain Bacteria; phylum Verrucomicrobiota; class Verrucomicrobiia; order Verrucomicrobiales; family Akkermansiaceae; genus Luteolibacter. Next base: position 9,606 of record JANODE010000189.1, read on the forward strand.
GGTCGCCCCGAACCATCTCCACCCGGATGCCGAAGGGACAGACGCTTTCGCGCAGGCCTCGGTGCTCGATCTCTATTGTCCATCGCGTTCGCGGAAATTCCTCAAGAGCGCCAAAGTCGCTCCACGAGCGGCTTTCGAAGCAGCACTTGCCGCACTGGCTGCGGACAAGGCCGCGAAAATCGGATTCCTGTTTGGTGCCGATGACAGCCCGACCCGGACTCGTTTGAGCAAGGAACTCGCAGGGAAATACGCCGCCGCGAAGTTTTATCAATATGAGGCTCTCGCAGCTGACACTGCCATGGATGGCATCAAGCTGGTCCCGGATTTTTCCAAAGCAGACCGCATTCTTGCACTCGACTGCGATTTCGCCGGAAACGATTCGCAAGGTCCGGTGACTCCGTTTTTTGACCGTCGCAAACCGGAGGGCAAGGACTACTCGGCCAAGCCGGACGCAGCGAAATTGAACCGGCTCTACGTCGTGGAAGGTGCGTTCACCCTCACCGGCGGCATGGCGGATCACCGCCTGCGCATCGCTCCGAGCCAGGTGGCTGGTATCGCGGGTCAAGTTGCGCGCGCTCTGGGAGTTGCCTCGTCTGCTGGCGAGATTTCCGATCCGAAACACCTTGAGTGGGTGAAAGCCCTCGCTGCCGACCTCAAAGCCCACGCGGGGAAATCTGCGGTTCTTGCTGGCTCCCGCCAATCGGCCGCAGTTCATCAACTCGCCTTGGCGATCAATCTCGCGCTCGGCAACATCGGCGAAGGCAAGCCGCTCGCCGCCCTGCAAACCGAAGCCAAAGGCCTCGGCACCCTCGCCACCCTGAAGGCGGACATCGACTCCGGCGCGATTGACACGCTCGTCGTCCTGACTCCGTCGAATCCTATTTACGATGCTCCCGCCGACCTTAAGTTCTCGGAAACATTTTCCAAACTAAAGACCAGCATTCACCTCGGCACCCGCACGGATGCCACGGCGCATGCGGCCACCTGGCATGTTCCGGCGGCCCACTACCTTGAATCCTGGTCCGATGCGCGCACTGCAAATGGCGTTTACACGATCGTCCAGCCGATGATCCTGCCGCTTTATGTGGACTGCGTTTCCGAAGTGGAACTGCTTGTCGCGATTCTCTCCAACGATGGCAAACTTTTGAATGGTGAAGGGCCAAAAGGCGCTGCTTCTCCTGCCTATGATGCCGTCCGCGCCAGTTTCACCGCGCTGGGTGGGGCAGGGGACAACGCATGGAAAACACTCTTGCACGATGGTTTCCTCGCTGGTTCGAAATACGCCGCCGCCACGCCAACTGCGAACGTTTCCGCTATTGAAAAGACCCCGGAAGCTCCGACTGCGAATTCGCTCGAAGTCATCTTCACCACGGACTCCTCGGTGTTTGACGGGCGCTGGATCGACAATGGCTGGCTCCAGGAAGCCCCGGATCCAATTTCCAAACACACGTGGGACAACGCTGCGTTGATCGCGCCGAAAACCGCGAAGGAACTTGGCATTTACGACCAGATCATCTCAGCAGAGCCGGTGACCTCGGTTCTCGGAGTGAAAGGCACTTTTGCCAAGGTCGGCCCAGATGGTGAAGGTGAAAACCGCAAGCAGCCGATGATTGAAGTCACGGTGAATGGCCAGAAGCTTGAAATCCCCGTGCTCATTTCCTTCGGCCAGGCGGAAAACACCATCGTCATTCCGCTGGGTTACGGCCAAGGCTACGACAAGGAAAACGAACTCGGATTCGCGCCAATCAACACCAGCCACGTCGGCCTCGTTGGCGTGAACCGTGGTTTCAACGCCTACCCGCTTCGCACCGCAACCACCTCTTACTTCGCAGGTGGGGCGACCGCCAAGCCAACCGGCAAACGGTATTCCATGGCCCTCACGCAGGAGCACAGCGCCATGTATGGCCGTGCGCTCGCCCGTGAGGTTTCCACCATGTCGGACGAAGAAAAAGGAAGTTTCGACACCCAACTCGCCGGTGTGGCGAAACAAGGTAACGACTCCCACGCCCCGCCCAACGTTTATCTTTACAAGCCGGAAGACCGCAACGGTGAGCCGCTCATCAACGACAAGCTCCACCAGTGGGGCATGTCCATCGATCTTTCCTCCTGCTCCGGTTGCAATGCCTGTCTCGTGGCCTGTCAGGCGGAGAACAACATTCCCATCGTCGGTAAAGAACAAGTCGCCCGCGGTCGCGAAATGCACTGGATCCGCATGGACCGGTATTACGCCACTCAGAAAGACAACACCTTCGACGACGGCAATCCGGAGCTGGTTCCGCAACCGGTCGCTTGTGTGCAGTGCGAGTCCGCTCCTTGCGAAACCGTTTGCCCGGTCAATGCCACGATCCACACGGAAGACGGCCTCAACGCGATGGCCTACAACCGGTGTATCGGTACCCGTTATTGCGCAAACAACTGTCCTTATAAGGCCCGTCGCTTCAACTACTTCGACTACAACAAGCGCAACCCGCTCATCGCCCACAACCTCTACAAAGGCCCCTTCGGCGAAACCCAGCGCGGCGAGGCACCGCATCTCCAGAAGAACCCGAACGTCACCGTCCGCATGCGGGGTGTGATGGAAAAGTGCACCTACTGCGTGCAGCGCCTCAAAGACGCGGTCATCCGTCAGAAACGCGGTCAGAAACAAGGCGCACTCGAAGCCGGCAAGCCTTCAACCGATTTCCAAGTGACCATCGAAACTCTCCGTATCCCGGTGGATTCCGTGAAGGTCGCATGTCAGGACGCTTGTTATGCCGGTGCGATTACCTTCGGCAACCTGCTGGACGGCGAAAAATCCGCGATGGGCCGCACCAAGAAGATCGAGCGCAACTACGACCTGCTCAACTACATCGGCACCCGCCCGCGGACCAGCTACCTGGCCCGCGTCAAGAACCCGAATCCGGAAATGCCGGACGCTCCCTTTGTCGGCAAGGCCACGATTCACATGGTCTGATCATTTCAACCGAGTTTTCAATTTCCACCTAACATGGCATCCACCACCCAAACCGCCCCGGAGACCCACACTGGAGTCAAACTCCCGGTGCTTGAGCGCGAAAAGCTCATCCTCAGCGGTCGCTCGTATCATTGGATCACGGAGCGAATCTGCGGCGTTCTTGAAAACCGCCAGCCTTTCCTCTGGTGGTTGCTTTTCATCCCGTCCGCGCTCATCGCCCTCATCGGCGTCGGCGGTGGACTGACCTACCTTGTCTCCACGGGCGTCGGCGTCTGGGGGATGTCCAACCGGGTCTTCTGGGGCTTCGACATCACGAACTTCGTGTTCTGGATCGGTATCGGTCACGCCGGAACGCTGATTTCAGCCGTGCTTTTCCTCACCCGACAAAACTGGCGGACGTCGATCAACCGCGCGGCGGAAGCGATGACGATCTTCGCGGTCATTTGCGCCGGTATCTTCCCGGCCTTCCACGTCGGTCGAGTTTGGTTCGCGTGGTTCCTCGCCCCAGTGCCGAACGCCAACGCGATCTGGCAGAACTTCAAATCGCCGCTGCTCTGGGACGTGTTCGCGGTTTCCACCTATTTCACCATCTCACTGATCTTCTGGTATCTCGGCATGGTCCCCGACCTGGCGACCATTCGTGACCGCTGCAAACCTGGCCTACGGAAAGTCCTCTACGGAATTTTCTCCATCGGTTGGCGCGGCGGCAACCGCCAGTGGAGCCACTATGAAATGGCCTATCTGTTGCTCGCTGCCCTCTCCACGCCGCTGGTGCTTTCGGTGCACTCGGTGGTTTCGTTCGACTTCGCCACCTCCATTGTCCCAGGCTGGCACACGACGATCTTCCCGCCCTACTTCGTCGCCGGCGCCATCTTCGGCGGATTCGCGATGGTGCTCACGATCATGATCCCCGCCCGTTTTATCTACGGCCTGCAGGATTTGATCACCATGAAGCACATCGACAACATGGCAAAGATCATCCTGCTCACCGGCACCATTGTCGGCTACGCCTATCTGATGGAACTCTTCGTCGCCTTCTACTCCGGCGCGATTTATGAAATGGATGCCTTCAAGTTCCGGATCGCCGGCCCTCACTGGTGGGCCTACGTGGCGATGATGAGCTGCAACGTGCTTTCCCCGCAGGTGTTCTGGTTCAAGGCATGCCGTGAGAATTTGTGGGTGATCATGATCGTTGCGATGTGTGTGAACGTCGGCATGTGGTTCGAGCGCTTCGTGATCATCGTCACCACTCTCGAGCGCATGTTCCTGCCCGGCGACTGGAAAACCTACAGCCCGAGCGGCGTGGAAATGATGACCTTCGTTGGAACCATCGGGCTCTTCCTCGCGCTTTTCATGCTTTTCCTCCGTTTTCTTCCCTGCATCAACATCGCCGAAGTGAAGTGGACGCTGCTCGAGTCGGATCCGCACTTCGATGACAAGGAGCACCATCCCGACCACGGTGTGGTCACCGAGGCTGCCTATCAGCGCGAGCTGGTCAGCAAGTAATTTCCAACGCACAACTTCAACTTTCAAAAAGTGAGCACCACCCGCAAACGCGTTTACGGCTATCTCGCCGAGTTCAAGAGCGCTTCAGCTCTTTACAAGGCTGCGGAGAAAGTCCGCGACGCTGGATTCAAAAAATGGGATTGTTATTCGCCCTATCCGATTCACGGCCTGGACGGTGCGATGGGCATCAAGCGGTCGATCCTGCCATGGTTCGTATTCTTCGGCGGCATCACTGGAACTGCGACCGCATTCGCGCTGGCCTATTCGACGCAAGTGGTCATATATCCGACGATTGTGCAGGCAAAACCGGCCAACATCTTCTCGGTGCCGGCGTTTTTCCCGATCATGTTCGAGCTGACGATTTTGTTTTCAGGTTTCGCGACCCTCTTCGGCTTGCTGGCGCTGATCCAGCTCCCGCGCCTGAACCACCCGCTTTTCGCAAGTCGTCAGTTCCACCGGGCGACGGACGACGGTTTCTTCCTCGCCATCGAGGCGCGTGATCCGAAGTTCAGCCCGAACGGCACCAAGGAACTGCTCTCCGGCATCGGCGGGGCGAATATCGAACTTGTCGAAGAAGAAGACTGATCGAGAAATCCGAATCTCCAATTTCCACCTTCCAATGCGTTACTTTTTCCTCATCTACGCGCTCATCGCGTTGCTTGTCGTCGGCATCTTCGGAATCCGCGGCCAGAAATTCTCCAAGCCGCCGATCCGGATTTTCCCGGACATGGACGAGCAGGACAAGATCAAGGCCCAGAAGGCGGATCCGTTTTTCGCGGATGGCCACGGCAGCCGCCTTCCCGTCACTCAAACTCAGCCGCGCGGTTTTAATGAAGGTGGAGAAAAAACGATCGGTGGAATTCCTGAATACGAATTCGGCGGGCAGACTGGTTACTATTACAGCGGTCACGTCGGCGATTATTTTGGCAACGGCATGCCTGAGGAGCTCGGACTGACGCCGGAAAACTCGGCGGCCTTCATCAAGCGCGGACAGGAGCGATACGGGATCTACTGTGCTATTTGCCATGGCAAGTCCGGCGATGGCCAAGGCATCACTTCGGCATATGGCGTGCCTGTCGCGGCCAACGTGAACGCGAAGCTCAACGCAATTTCCCCGGAGGTCTATCCAGATGGGCAGCTTTACAACACGATCACCAACGGCAAGGGCCAGATGGGCGGATATGGCTACAACATTCCGGTCAGGGACCGCTGGGCGATCATCTCCTACATTCATACGCTCCAGGCTGCGAAGCAGATCCAGGCCAAGGCCAAGTAACTTTCCTCTGAAATAAAAAGAAATGGCTCACCACCACGTCACCTCTGCAGACATCGCGATCAACGGCGACCACCTCGACACTTCAAAGGTATCGAAGGTGAAAACCATGGCCCTAGGCGTCGCTGCCCTCGGCACCGTCGCGAGCATCCTCATCTTTACCAACGTGTTTGGTGAACACCTCCGGGGGACCTATGCCTACTCCTGGGTGTTTGCATTCTACTTTTTCCTGACTCTCTCGATCGGCGGGGTGTTCTGGACGCTGTTGCACAATGTTTCCAACTCCGGCTGGGGAACCTCTGTCCGCCGGACCTTCGAAAACCTTGGATCGACGTTTCCATGGATGTTCCTTTTTGTCATCCCGCTGCTTTTTCCCCAGATTCAACAATATCTGTTCGAGTGGATGAACACTCATCGCGAGGGCCATGGAAATGTGAAGGAACATCTGCATCACGTCGACCACCTGCTTTATAACAAGTATTGGTTCATGAATCTGCCGTTCTGGTATTTCCGGGTGGCGTTTTATGGAATTGTGTTCAGCGCGGTGATCCTCGGCTTGCGCAAACTTTCCACCGATCAGGATACCGATCCGAACCCGGGAACCCGCCGCCTGTTCAAGGCCCGTTTTCATTCGACCTACACGCTCATCATCTTCGCACTGACGATTACCTTCACCGGCTTTGATTTCCTGATGGGCCAAGACTACAAATGGTTCTCGACGATGTGGGGCGTCTATCTGTTCGCCGGGGCCGCGCTGAATTCGATGGCGGTGATTGTGATCGTCTCAACTTGGCTCAAGAGCCAGGGCCACTTGAAACACGTGACGACGCCCGAGCATTTCCACATCATGGGCAAGTTGATGTTCGCATTCACGACTTTCTGGGCATACATCGCGTTCTCACAGTATTTCCTGATCTGGTATGCGGGCATTACCGAGGAAACCTCGTATTTCCTCATCCGTAACACGGGGAACTGGAACATTGGCATGATCGCCCTGGTCTTCGGCCATTTCGTCGTGCCCTTCGTCGTCCTGCTTCAGGCGTGGTTGAAAAAGAATCCGAAGCTCCTGTCGGTCGTGGCCGTTTACACGCTCTGCATGCATGCGCTGGACCACTATTTGATTTCAATTCCTGAGCGTGGTATCTCATTGGGCAATATCAACCACGAGGTATTCGGTGACATCCAGGTCAGCATCTCTGGCGCGTTCTGGGGCGACATTCTGGCGTTTGTCACCATCGGTGCGGCTTTCATCTTTTTCCTGCTCCGCGCTGTCGGCCAGCACTCGCTCTATCCGAACCGCGACCCGCGCATCCTGGAGTCCGCCAATCTTTCCAACTGATCCTCCTTTTTTCTCTTCCTCATGGACCCATCCCGCGACAACCCGATCCTTCGCTTCACCACCTTCTGGTGGGGTATCGGCACCTTTCTGATTTTTGCATTGCTGCTGGCCGTGATCTGGCAATTCAACAAGTCCGAGCCATCAACGCTCGAGGACGAGGCTGCGAAGCCACGTTATGAAACGAAGGCGAAAATCGATGCGGCACAGGATGCCGTGCTGTCGGCGCAGAGCATCGAAGAAGCGATGAAGACGGTCGCGAGCACGCTCGCTTCCAGCAAGCCGGTCGCCGTCGAAAGACCTGACCAACTGGTTCCGGGTTCTCCCACTGCACTCAAACTTGCCGCAGCTCCTGCAGTGGATACCGCCGCGATCGACGCTCAAGTCGCGGGTGGCCCGATCGACCCGGCTCAAATGGAATTGGGCAAAGCACAATATCTTGTTTGCGGTGCCTGCCATGGCCAGAACGGCGAAGGCGGTCCGATTGCTCCCCCTCTCGCAGGCTCCGAGTGGGTGACTGGCCCGGTTTCCAATCTGGTCCGGATCCAACTTCGTGGCCTTCAAGGAGCCATCACCGTCGCCGGCAAGGAATACAACATGCCGGGCGGAATGGCGGCCCTCTCCTATCAGACCGACGAGCAGATCGCTGGCGTGCTCACCTACATTCGCAACAGTTTCGGCAACAAGGCTTCCGCCGTGAAGCCCGAACAGGTCACCGCTCTCCGCAGCGAGGTGGGCAAGCCGCAGGTCACCGTGCAGGAGCTGATCAAGCCTTAATTTCATTTTCCCATCCATTTCAAAGCCGATGTCATCCGCCACCCCTACCACCACTGATCAGGACGCACTGCTGCGCGCCGGGATAGATCGCTCGCTGCGCCATCCGGTGATGTTTTTCCTAACCAGCGGTGCCGCGTGGCTTGCGGTTTCCATCATCCTTGGGATCATTTCTTCGGCCAAGGTTCACAGCCCTGAGTTCCTGGCCGGTTATTCGTTTCTCACCTACGGACGGGTAGCTCCGGCACATATCAATGCTCTGATTTACGGCTGGGGATTCCAAGCGGCGTTCGCGGTGATCATCTGGTTGATGGCGCGCCTCTCCCGCAAGGAATGCACGGCTTCAGGAATCATCCTCGCCGCCGGTCACGTTTGGAACTTGGGCGTAATGCTCGGAATAGGTGGCATCCTCTGCGGTTTCAGCACGGGAATGCCCTGGATGGAATTTCCCGCCTTCGCCTGGCCGGTGTTGTTGCTCAGCTATTTCGCAATCGTGGTTTGGTCCTTCATTCAATTCCGCGTTCGTCCTGAAGGGCACGTTTACATTTCACAATGGTATATCCTCGCCGCCTTGATCTGGTTTCCCTGGGTTTTCATCACGGCTAACACCTTGTTGTACTGCCTGCCGGGTCATCCGGTCATGGCCGCAGGCATCAATGCCTGGTATAAATCCGCGTTGATGTTTCTTTTCTTCACTCCGGTCGCTTTGGGAGCCGCCTACTATCTCGCTCCAAAAGTCACGGGCCGTCCGGTTTACAGTTACTCGTTGGCAAAGCTTGGATTCTGGTCGCTCGCAATCATCGCTCCATGGGCTGGTTTCCAGAAGCTCGCCGGTGCCCCGATTCCCTACTTCATTCCCTATCTCAGCGCCACCGCGACCGTCTTGCTTTTCGTTCCGGCGATCGCAGCAGCCATTAACATCATCCGCACGATGATGTCCTCTCCGGAAACCCTGGCGGCGAGTCCATCGCTGCGGTTCACGGCCGCCGGCATTGGCGGGCTGGCAATCCTCGGCTTCTCGGCCGTCGCCCTGAACCTCCCGAATTCGACGCTGCCGATGACGCAGTTTTCACTTTCCGGTTATGGCTTTGAAATCCTGGCTCTCTATGGATTCTTCAGCTTTGTCATGTTTGGCGCAGTGTATTTCATCGTGCCCCGCGTTACCCGCCGCGAATGGCTTTCCCGGCGTTTGATCAAGATTCACTTCTTGTTCTCGATCTATGGCATCATCTCGGTGGTTTTGTTCGCGATCTTTGGAGGTCTGGAGCAGGGGATCGGTCAGGAGGATTGGCAGCAACCATGGGCCAGCGCTGCCAACCGTGCTTTTCCATATGCGGTTGGAACCACGATCTCGTGGTGCTTCATCCTCTTTTCCAACGTCTTTTTCTTCATCCACCTCACCCTGATGTGGTTGCGTCTCGGCCGTCGCAGCTCGCATCCTACCCTACTTGCCACCCACCACGGGAGCGCCAGCCCGCATGGTGAAGAGGGAGACATCGACAATGCCGGACCAGGCCACTTGCCAGCCCATTGAGATAGCTTCCGGACTATGCCTTTCAAATTTCAGCAACTTTCCCAATGAGCCTCCGCACCTTCATTCTCGTTCTATCCACCAGCTTCGGCATCGCTTGGCTTGCGATGGTCGTCGTGCCATTTGTCAAGATGCGCAACCTCGCTCCTGTGCAACTCAACGAAGCCACCGACGGAGCCACCGGGATTTTCTATCCGAAACGCACCGGCCGCATCGCCAATGGTGCCGAGGTCTATGCGGAAAACGGCTGCTATCTTTGCCATACCCAACTTGTCCGCCCGACCTATGCGGGCAATGACCTCTATCGCCCGGATTGGGGTGGCCTGAAATCTGACGGTGACCGTGGCGACACGCGCCGTGAGACGAACGCATTTGATTTCTACGGGGAAAAATTTGCCCAGATCGGTGTGGTCCGTATGGGGCCGGACTTGTCCAATCTCGGTCGTCGGGTTGAGTCGATCTACGCCGTGGGCAAAAACCCTGCGAACTGGCTATACGCCCACCTTTACAACCCGCGCCTCAGTCCGGAACGCTGGAAATCAACCTGTCCTTCCTACCGCTTTTTGTTTACCAAACAGAAAATCAAGGGCAACCGTTCGGCCGACTCGCTGGCAATCGGCACGGATGATACCACCGAGCTTGTCCCGGATTCCGACGCCAGGGCCTTGGTTTCCTATCTTTTGTCTTTGAAAAAGGACCAGGCTGTCCCTGCCGTCATGAATTTTTCTCCGATGAAAAATTCAAAGTGACCGTTGAACCAAACGATTTCCCAAATACTTTCACCCATGTCACAGCCTAATCAAAAGCCAGACCTTGAGGAATCGATCAACGTGACCGAAGCCCATGGCCGTGTGATCCGCGAGGCCGCCGCCTGCGCCCGCGAAAAGCGGATCGTCGATAACGGGATCGAGCCCGTTTCGTTATGGGCCTTCGTCGCCTGCGGAGCAGTGCTCCTCATTGCTGGGGGAGTGCTCGGAACTGCAGGAAACCTGTTCGCCTACGATGCAACTTTCCGTCCAGGTTATGTTCGGACCGCTGCTCCTGGAGCTGCCGATACCGGTCCATTGCCCAAAGCCGCGCTCGCTGCCTACGAAGCAAAGGGATCAAAGATTTACTCTGCCAAATGCAGTGGTTGCCACGGTTCCGATGCAAGGGGAAATGGCTCGACCTATCCTTCCCTCGCAGGATCCAAATGGGTCACTGGTGAAACAGAACTCTTTGCGATGGTGATTCTCAACGGGCTCCAAGGACCTGTTAGTGACGGAAAAACCTATGGCGTTATGCCACCCCAGGGTATTGGTATGGCTCCGGAGGACCTCGCGGGTGTCATGACCTATCTGCGCAACAATTTTGGCAACAAGACCGGCGATGTCGTCACCGCCGAGATGGGGAAAGTCGCGATTGAAGTTTCCGGTAAACGCACCAAGGCAGGTGCTCCCGTCACGGCGGATGAACTCACGGCGGACCATGTCAAAATGTTGCCCGGTGCTGCGCTTGATCCTGCCACCCTGCTCGACCCGATCACGCTGGCTCCAGCAGCTGCCAAGCCCTGAGCAACCAGGCTTATCTGAATTTCCGAGATACCACCTTTCATCCCCAACCTGATTCTTGACCCCTACCTATCAGCTTGTTCCAAATTTACTGAAGTCAACAAGGCGTCTTTTGCCATTCTCTATCAATAATTTGGTCTAACCAACGCCGCACGCCGGAACCATGAGCTCTCACGATACCACCCACGCCGGGCACGACGCCCATCACGACGACCATCACCACACCCAAGGGTTCTGGTCAAAGTATGTTTTTTCAACCGATCACAAGATGATCGGCATCCAGTATGGCATCACGGCCATGCTTTTCCTCGCCTTCGGTTTCTATCTGATGATGGTGATGCGCTGGAGCATCGCCTATCCACACCAGCCGCTTCCAGAATGGATGAGCTGGGTTTTCAACGCTGATTGGAAGGCCCGATGGCTCCAGGACGGCAAGGTAACTGGCGAGACCTACAACATGTTTGGTGCGATGCATGGAACCATCATGGTGTTCCTCGGAATCGTTCCGCTCGGCTTCGGAGCGTTCGGGAACTATGTCACGCCCCTCCAGATCGGAGCTGTAGACATGGCCTTCCCGAGGCTTAACATGGCAAGCTATTGGATCTATCTGCTCGGTGGTGTGATCATGTGTTCTTCGTTCTTCATGGAATCCGGTGCTGCCAAGTCTGGATGGACCAATTATTCTCCCCTGGCTGGTTTTGCCGACGGTCAGGTGGTGAACCAGTTCCTGGCAGGTCAGAGCCAGTGGTTGATCGGCCTTGTATGCTTGATCACCTCGTCGCTCCTCGGTTCCGTCAATTTCATTACCACCATCATCAACTTGCGCGTCCGCGGCATGACATGGATGCGCATGCCGTTTTTCGTCTGGTCAATGTTGGTGACCGCCTTCCTGCTTCTGCTCGCCTTTCCGCCGCTCGAGGCAGCAGGCATCATGCAATTGATGGACCGGGTGGCTCATTCTTCGTTTTTCATGCCTACCGGATTGTTCACGAAGTCTGAAGGGTTGGCTGATCTCTCCGGCGGTGGCTCTCCTTTGTTGTTCCAACATTTGTTCTGGTTCCTCGGCCACCCCGAAGTTTATGTTCTGCTGCTTCCTGCATTTGCCTGCGTGGCCGAGATTATCCCTGCCAATACCCGCAAACCGCTCTGGGGTTACAAGTCAATGGTGTATTCGGTGTTGGTACTTGGTTTCTTGTCCTTCGTCGTCTGGGCCCACCACATGTATATGACCGGCATGGGTGCAGCCGTTTCCACCTTCTTCCAAACGACCACGGTGCTGATCTCGGTGCCTTCAGTGGTCATCATCACAGCCATGCTGATTTCACTATGGGGAGGATCCATTCGATTCACCCCACCGATGATGTGGGCCTGTGCTTTCATTCCGATGTTTGGCATCGGCGGGCTCACCGGCTTGCCGTTGGCTTTCAACCTGGCGGATCTCCATCTCCATGACACCTACTACGTAATCGGACATTTCCACTATGTTGTGGCTCCGGGCATTCTGTTTGGTTTCTTCGCCGGAGTTCTTCACTGGTATCCGAAGGTCACGGGGCGCTTTATGAGCCGCAAACTCAACCACCTGCATTTCTGGCCCAGCCTGATCTGCATGAACCTGATCTTCTTCCCCATGCTGGTCCAAGGCATGGCTGGGTTCCATCGTCGTTGGTATAACGGAGGAGATGCCTACCTCGACAAAGCGGCGGGTGGCGTGAATGTTTTCGGACAAACCGTGGTGCAGTATATTGACATGAACATCATCATGTCGATGGGAGCGTGGACACTGGCCTTGTTCCAGATTCCTTTTATCATCAACCTATTCGGTTCCTATTTCTTCGGGAAAAAGGTCACGAGTGACAATCCGTGGGACGCCACCACTCTGGAGTGGGCGACCCCAACCCCCCCCGGCCATGGCAATTTTCTCGTCGAACCGGTGACATTCCGGGGACCCTACGAATACAGCCGTCCGGATTGTGAAGAAGATTTCCTTCCACAGTGGGTCGCACCGAAACATGCGGCTCCGGTTGAGAAGCCCGTCGTGAAACACTAAACAGAAAACCTGAGGTTCTCACACTTTTCTAGCATCCTCTCTTTCAAATGGAAATTCCTTACATCGTCACCCCCCGAAAGGACACCGGTCTCTTCAATTCGAAGATCGCGATCTGGCTGTTCCTCGCATCTGAAGTCATGCTTTTCGGCGGATTTTTCTCAGCTTATGTATTCCTCCGCCTCGGTGCGGACTATCCATGGCCCGAGCGCACACTTCCGGTGCTTCCCGGGTTGATCAATACTTTCGTGCTGATCGGATCATCGGTAACGGTAGTCTTCGCATGGGCCTCGCTGAAGATGCGCCAATGGCGGAGATTCCAGATCTTCATGGGCATCACCGTGTTCTGTGCGCTGATTTTCATGGTCCTCAAAGGCGTCGAATATAACGTCAAGTTTCATCACCAAGCCGTCCGTTTGGCGGATTATTCCATCATCGAAGGCCACCTGGGTTATGAAAAGGAAGGTGGCAAGCCGGTGCTCGACCATCAAGGGAAGCCGATTGAGGAAAATATGATCAAGGTCGAGGCGAAAAAGTTTACCTTCAGCACGGTTCGTTTCTACGCGCCCTGGGTTGAGGAGATTCTGAGCGAGGCCGGGCATAAAAAAGCCAACATTCTTGTCGCTGAAGACGTCACTGCGGTGACCATCGAAGGCCAGCCGGCGGATATTGTCGCCAAGGCGGGCGAGCCGTTGTCTGTCGAGCTGTTGAACCGGATCCAGAAGACCCACCTTGCGGCGCGCAGTCACAATGGTGGTTACCGCACGGCAGCACTGCGGTCCGAGTGGGTGGAGGCCAAGGCTAACAACCCAGGGAAAAAGGACTGGCAGATCGCTTCAAATGTCAACATTGACATGGTTGCACTTGGACCAAAGCTTCTTGACGAAATTCCAGCTCTTACTTTCAAGGTTGATCCACCCGTGGTTTTCGATTTCCACCCGCGCGACATCAAGGAAGGCTCGGAGCAATCACGGCTTCGCGATGACACAGTCGTGGATGGCAAACTCGAGGATAGCCCAATGGTGTTTCACCATGTTGATGCCATCGATTTCCAATATCTGGTGATGAACGCCGAGAAAAAGGGCATCAGCCCGGAGGCTGCCATTGAGAATTCCTGGTTGATGAAAAACAGTCCGTTCGTTCAGAGGGCTTGGAAATGGCATTCCGAAAAGATCGAAGCCCTGAAGGCAGAGCTGGCGAAGCGGGGGCGTGAACCGACTCACAAAGAGCTGTATCGCCTCGGATGGAAAGACCTCGCGCTGATGGCGGAAGAAGAGGGCGGAGCTAAGATTTCAGGGACAGAAAAGCTCAAGGAGGAGTTCCTCGGCCCGAACTATGATGCCCGCGGTGCGGAAACATTTCCTGAGTTCACGCTGCCACGCGAGCAAGTTGGCTTTGCAGCCAAGTTCACTCCCGCGTGGAATACCTATTATGCGATTTATTTCACCATCACCGGTCTCCACGGTTTACACGTCATTGGCGGTGCGCTGGTGCTCGCCTATTATCTGTTCTTTGGCAAGGCGATGTATCTCACCAATCCGGAGTGGCTTGCAAACCGCGTCGAAATCGGGGGCCTGTTCTGGCATTTCGTGGACCTTGTCTGGATCTTTGTTTTCCCGATCCTGTATTTGATGTAATCACTCCTTTTACCCTTTCCCCACTCATTTTATTCCCACCGTCATGGCCGATTCCCCTGAAGAAATCAAAAAAGCTGTCCGCACTTATCTTTTTGTTGGAGCCATCCTGTTCGTCGGGACTGTTGTTACGGTGATGGTGGCATCATTCCCACCTTTCGATGTCGGTGCCCATGGTTTTGATAAGTGGGACTGCATTTTGGGTCTCACGATCGCGACGATCAAGGCCACTCTGGTCGGTGCGATTTTTATGCACTTGAATCACGAAAAAACTGCGGTTTATTGGCTTTTCGGATCAGGCATTTGCGCAGTCATCAGCCTCGCCGGCTTGACGGCACTGGCCATGAACGACCCCATCGTCGATCCCTTCTTTTCACCTGAGACTCAAATCCAAAAGGATTCATACTAATGTCCCTCAAATCCTTCCACATTGTTTTTGTAACCGTCAGCACCTTGCTTTGTTTGTTTTTAGCGCTGTGGTCGTTCGTGCTCTCGCCCGAATCCTCTGGCATGATCACTGCCCTCGGTGTGGTGGGTGCGGTCGGTTCCGTGTTGATGCCTATTTATGGAGTCTGCTTCTACCGCAAAGCATCTCGGATTCACATTTGAACATTCATCTTATCGCTGCCATGAACTTTAATCTTTTGATTCTCGCCTGCTCGAGCTGCCGCACCACCATGATTGAAGCCGGTGGGGACGCGGCCGGCTGGTCCATCTTTTTCCTGCTGGGAGTTATCCTGGCAATGCTCGGCGGCATCAGTTTTTTCATGTTCCGCATCGCCCGCCGCGAGAAGGCCAATTTTGATCCCTCACTGTCCGACGATTACGTTGCACCTGGGCCAACCCGCTGATTTCCCTACCTCACCTCATTCTCTTTGTTTCCATGAGTCCTTCCAAGTTCCTCGGTATCCCAGAAAACTACTCCGCCCACGGTGGTCAGGTTGATCATATGATCGATGTGGTTCACTGGTTCATGATCGCGTTGTTTGTCGGATGGACGATTTTCTTCTTCTATTGCATCTTTCGCTTCTGGCATAAGAACAACCCTAAAGCTTCCTATGAGGGCGTTAAAAGCCATCTATCAAGCCACTTGGAGGTCGGCGTGATCATTGTGGAAGCCGTGTTGCTCCTCGGTTTCGCGTTTCCGCTTTGGGCGGAGCGCGTGGACAGTTGGAAAGCGGTGCAAAACCTCAACCCGAACCGTGTGCGCGTGGTCGGTTGGCAGTTTGGCTGGACCTATCATTACCCTGGCGCTGACAATAAATTCGGCCGCAATGACCCGAATTTAATATCCGGCACCAACGATCTAGGAATCGACTATACCGATCCCAACGCTCTCGACGATTTCACCAGCCCCATCCTCAAGTTGCCGGTCGATCAACCTGTCGTTCTCAACATCGGCACCAAGGACGTGATCCATAACTACTCCATCATCCCGATGCGCATCCAACAGGATGCCATCCCCGGCCGACAAATTCCGATGTGGTTCACCCCGATCAAGCCGCTGGAAACCTACGTGGTTTGTGGTCAACTCTGCGGTGAGGGTCACGCAAACATGGTAGGCTCCATGGAAGTAGTCTCGAAAACCGAGTATGACACTTGGTTCAAGGGTCAAACAGACGGTGCCCTCAAGCTGAATTCCCCGGCACCAGCAGCCCCCACAACTGCGAAGAACTAGCAGAACCAAGTGCCGGAATTCACCGAAATCGACAGGGATGATTTTCAGAATCTCCTCATCGAGATCGGGAAAACCCGGATGCCATTTGGTAAGTTCGGGATCAAGCCCTACCCACCTTCCGGAGTTCCTATCATGGACTTACCGGAGGAATATCTTTTTTGGTTCAAGGAGCGTGGCTTCCCAAAAGGCCGGCTCGGGGAGCTGATGGCTCAGGTCTGCGAGATCAAGGCGGTAGGGATGGACTCCGTGTTTGATCCTATCCGCCGGTCAAATGGTGGGCGGTTTAAGCTCATACCGACGCGCCGTCGATCGTTCGACTTCGAGTGATCAAGTCGGGAAACAGCCATGACTGTGGTCTAGACATACCGTTTCATCAATGACCGCAAGCAACGATACCGCACGGCTTGCGTTACCCTTCGGATGGGACATGCTTCACGGCATGAGTGAATTCACGCATTCGCGACGGCAATTTTTGGCAGGCACCGGGGCATGGATCGGAGCATCGGCACTCGGTTTCGGCGCGGATTCGGTAAAGACCAAAACCATCTCCATCTTCCACACCACCGATCTCCACGGCCACATCCTCCCGACCCAGACCTACGGTGGAATGCCGGATGTCGGTGGATTCGCCCGCTGTGTTTCGTGCATCCGGCAATGGCGAAAGGAAGCTCCGGACTCGTTGTTGGTGGATATCGGTGATGTCTATCAGGGAACGGCCGAAAGTCTAAATAACGGCGGGGCCTTGATGATTGGTCTTTTCAACCGGCTCGGCTATGACGCGTGGACGCTCGGAAATCATGACTTCGACTGGGGTCCCGAGCAGTTGGAGAAAAACCTGGCACTCTCAAAATCCCCTGTTCTAACCGGGAATCTTGAGCTCGGTGGGAAACTTCCCGGAAACTTCGAAGGCGCCTGGAAAGCGGTGAAACCATGGACGATGAAGGAAATCGGTGGATTCCGTGTCGCACTGATAGGGCTGGTGACTCCTGGTCTGCCCTATTGGCTTGCTCCTGATACCTTGGGCGGAGTTTCACCAACCGACCCAGCGGAGTCGCTGAAACGCTCCATCGCCGAAGCAAAAGCGGGCAAAGCCGATGTCATCGTCGTAATGGGCCACATGGGCTGGCGTAAGGAAGATGATTTTGCCAATCCGGTGCGGGAGGTGCTCCAACAGAACACGGATGTGGATGTTTTTCTAGCGGGTCACACGCATCAGAACCAGCCGTCGTTCGAACTCGGCGGCGTGCTCTGCTCGCAGGCTGACTACTACGGCATTCATTGCGGCCGTGTGGATCTAACATTAGATTTGGAGACTCGTAGGATTGTCACTCGCACCGCTTCGACGATGCTGATGGATAAGCGCTTCAACCTCGACCCGGTGGTGATGGAAATGGCGCAGCCGGATTTGAAAAAAGCTGAAGAACAGATGGCCCGGAAACTGGGTGTGGTTAGAATGGAGATCGATGGAAAGGGCAGGGGAAACCGGCTCTCACAGCTATTCTGTGAGTTCTTCAGTGAAGCACTTGCCCGAAATGGAACACCAGTGGATGGCATTTTCCACGGCACTTTCGGCACGGGAAATCTCGCGCCGGGCGAGCTAACAGTCGCGGACTGTTGGAAAATGCTCCCGTATGAGAACCTCCTCACCACGGCGGAAGTCAATGCCGAGGAACTGATCGAAATCGTCAAGGAGGACCGTCAGGAATACAACTCCGACCGCACGCTCTGGCCGTTCGACTTGCAGATCGACAAGTCAGGTGCCCCCACCCGTTACTTCTACAAAGGCGAACCGGTCGCCGCAGGAAGACGCTTCACGATTGGTTTCAACAGCTACGACGCCCAGTCTGGTGGAAGAAGGCTCATGCGCCTGCGTGAGATTGTGGCAAACCCGGCTGCCAAGCGAGCCACCACCCGAATCGACACTCGCGGTGCCCTGATCGATGGCATTCTGAACCGCAAGGAACTGTCCTGAGATTTCACGCTTTCTTCATTGGCATTTCACAAGGAGGGGCTGAAATCCCTCCATGCCCCGCGTCCTACTGGTTGAAGATGAACCGGCCATCGCCGACACTCTGGTCTATGCGCTTGGAACCGAGTGTTTCGAGGTCACCCACGCACTAACAGGCGCAGACGCTCTCGCGGCGGCCGAACGCGGGCACTTTGATTTTGCCATTCTCGACATTGGCCTTCCGGACATGACTGGCCTCGATGTCTGCCGCCGCTTGCGCGAAAAATCATCCATCCCCGTGCTTTTCCTAACTGCACGGGGCGGCGAGATGGACCGCATCCTCGGTCTGGAACTCGGCGGCGATGACTATGTGACAAAACCCTTCTCGCCGCGGGAAATCGTTGCCCGCGTCCGCGCGATCCTGCGCCGATCCCAGAACACGGTTTCTCCTCAGTCACAGACCGATTGTGGGGGAAAATCCCTGCATCACGACCACGAAACCATGCGCATCCACTGCCATGGCGAGCTGCTCGACCTGACGGCGCACGAGTATAAGCTACTGCTCGTCCTGATGGAAAAACCCGGACGCGTTTTCACTCGCGATCAGCTGTTGGACCATGCGTGGGAAGATCCGGGTGCGGTTACCGATCGCACCATCGATGCCCACATCAAGTCGATCCGCGCGAAGCTCCGAGTTGTCCGTGATGGGGCCGAGAACCTGATAGAAACCCGCCGTGGTCTCGGCTATCTGGTGGTGTCGTGAATTTTCCCACCTCCATGCGGTTCACCCGAGTCACGCTGTTTTTCATCGCGTTCATCATCACGCTCGGTTTCTATCAGCTAGCGAGGAATTTCATCGCCGAGGTCGAGCCACAAACCTTCCAGGCGACGGAGGAGGTGCTGGTGGATATTTCCAATTTGCTCGCCGAGGTCGTCGCCAATGATCTCGGCGGGGAACAATTCAATGACGAGGAACTTCACCGGGCCTTCGATGGCGCTCATGGCCGAGTCATCGAGGCGCGCATCTTCGATCACATGAAGCGTGGAATCGGCATTCACGCCTATCTCACAGATTCGAAGGGCAAGGTCATTTTTGATTCCGACGGCGGCCGCCGGGAAGGACAGGATTATTCGGCCAGGCGAGATGTGGCGCTCACCTTGGCCGGACGCTACGGTGCCCGGAGCAGTCGTGAGAATCCGAAGGATTCCACCACTTCCGTGCTCTACGTCGGGGCTCCGGTAGGCGACAAAGAGAAGCCGATCGGTGTGCTCACCGTTTACAAACCGCAGCTCGACGTGCTGCCGCTTGTCCGAGAGAGGCAGCGGATCATCTACACTGCCTGTGCGCTGATCGGCGGAGGAATCCTTTTTCTGATAGGCGTCGTGTTCCTCTGGTTGTTCAATCCCATCGGAAAAATCACTGAATACGCGCGAGCCATCGAGCGCGGCGAACGGCCTGCAAAACCAAAGATCGGCATCGGTCGTGAAGTGAACACTCTCGCCCATGCTCTTGATTCCATGCGCGACGCACTGGAGGGCCGACGGTATGCCGAACGCTACATCCAGACTCTCACGCACGAAATGAAAAGCCCGCTCGCCGCCATCCGCGGTGCGGCCGAACTGCTAGACGAGGACATGCCCATCGAAGACCGGAAGCGCTTTCTGGAAAACATCCGGGCGGAAACGGCCCGCAGCGAACGGCTCATCAATAGATTGTTAGAGCTGTCTGCCATCGAGGGACGGGCCAGTCTCGATGTCGTTGATGAACTCGACTTCCACGCCATCGTCGCCCGCGCCATCGACCAGGCACGCCCGCTTGCCGAGATTGCAGGTGTCTCGATGGAAATCGATGCGGCCGAGACTGTCATTCCGATGCGCGGTGACGGTTTCATCCTGCGAGCGGCTGTGACGAATCTGTTGGAGAACGCCATCGACTTTTCACCACGTGGCGGAAAGATCGAAATTACGCTGCAAACTCCAGACGGCCACGTAATACTGGCCATCCGTGATCACGGTCCGGGTGTGCCCGACTATGCGCGGGAGAAGATCTTCGAGCGGTTCTATTCGCTGCGTCATCACGCGTCGAAACGCAAGGGCACCGGGCTGGGACTGACTCTGGTTAGAGAAACCGTTGATCTCCACGGCGGTTCGATCACCTTGGAGCCGGCGGACTGCGGCGGCACGGTCGCGACGTTGATATTGCCGCTGTAGCATCCATTTCTCAGAAATTTCACAGAAGCTCCATCAGGGATTCATTCCCCCGGGCTTTCATTCATTCGTCAACCCCGACGACTCCCATGAAAGCACTACTCCGCCTCACCTACTTTGCCGTCATCTACGGTGTCCTTACTTGGTTCGCTCCTGCCGCTGAGGAAAAATCGTCCTCACCGTATTTCCAGATCATTGGCACGACCGATGATTCCATCAACGAGCAGCTACCCCTGAAATCTGCCGCGGCGAAGGTAGTGATCGACGGGACAATCGCTCATGTCGTTCTCACTCAGAATTACGCGAACGCAGGAAAAGCACCGATTGAGGCCCTCTACGTTTTTCCCGCCTCCACCCGAGCGGCCGTGCATGGCATGACGCTGAAGACCGGCGGCCGGGTGATTGCTGCGAGGGTGAAGGAATCCGTGACGGCAAAGGCAGAGTATCAGACGGCGAAGTCAGAGAAAAAAACGGCAGCTCTCCTGGAAGAACATCGGCCTAACGTGTTTCAAATGTCAGTCGCCAATCTGCTGCCCGGCGATGATGTTTCAGTGGAGATCGAATGGACGGAAACCATACCCGCGGTGGATGCCACGTATGAATTTGTTTTTCCCACGGTGGTTGGCCCGCGATACACCGGAGGCTCGGGGGCAGCGAACGGTGAGACGTGGACGGCGAATCCGCATCTGAAAAGGGGTAATCCGAATCCGGCGACGTTTTCACTCGATGTCGCACTGACGACCACCCTCGCCTTGGCAGAAGTGAAATGCCCGAGCCATCCGGTGGCAGTGGAGTTCAAGTCCAAGGACCAGGCGGTGGTGAAAATTGACACGAAGTCCGGTGACGATGCCGCCAACCGTGATTTCATCCTGAGATGGAAGTTAGGAAACGACCAGGTGGACGCCGGACTTCTGTTGCATCGAGGTGAGGTCGAGAATCATTTCTTACTCCAGATCGCGCCGCCGCCACGGGTGACGGTGGATCAGATTCCTCCGAGGGATTATGTCCTGGTGGTCGATGTTTCGGGATCGATGGAAGGCTTCCCACTGAACACGACCAAGATGCTGCTGCGGGACCTCATGCAAGGCCTTCGTCCCAGCGATACTTTCAATGTGGTAACCTTCTCCGGCGGCAACAGTGTTCTATCCGAAACACCGCTGCCTGCAATCCCCGCAAACCTGGCGATGGCGAACGAATTGATCGACGGCCAGCGTGCGGGTGGTGGCACGGAGTTGCAAGCGGCGCTTAAAGTTTCCCTCGCATTGCCCGGTGGGGAGGCTCGCTCGCGTTCGATTCTTCTCATCACCGACGGTTTCATCTCCGCGGATGCGGGAGTCAGGGATCTGGTTAGAAGCCAGATTGGCAATGCGAATCTGTTCACCTTCGGCATCGGCTCTTCCGTAAACCGCGAACTGTTGGAGAGCGTCGCGCGCGCCGGCGGGGGGGAGCCTGTGATTGTAACCTCCGGCAGCGAGGTGGCGGTGGCGGGGAAACAGTTCCGCGAAATGGTATCGAACCCGGTGCTCGCCAAAGTCCGCATCGAAGCGGATGGCGTGACGCTCGGCCGCATCGGGCCAGATCCGCATCCGGATGTGTTCGCCTCGCGTCCGCTCATCGTCACTGGCACCTGGACCGGTGAGCCCAAGGGAAAGATCATCGTGCGCGGCATTGGCGGAAATGGTGCGGCTTTCGAAAAATCCATCGATCTCGCAGAAGCCGCGGCAGCGACGGGGACGAACCATCCTGCGCTGCCGGTGCTATGGGCGCGAGAGCGTGTTAGAAATCTGACGCAGAAAGAAAAGCGTGATGCGGAGACTATCCGCGAGATCACCTCGTTGGGGTTAAGCTATTCACTGCTCACGCCCTACACTTCGTTCCTCGCGGTGGACGAAACGCCGAAGACGTTCGAAGGAGTCGCGCAGACGGTAAAACAACCTTTGCCACTGCCCAGGGGAGTGACGAATTCAGCGATTGGAGAGCAAACAGGTAGTGCTCCCGTGATCGTGAAAAACGGCTCGATCCCGGAGCCGACAAGCATCGGACTAGTTTCCTTCCTTGTCGTGCTGCTGGCGCTCCAGCGGAGGCGTTAGATTGAGCGGCTGCTGTAGAATGCGGAGCGGCGATATTCTATCAACTGTTCTCGCCCGAGAACAGGAAGGGGGACAGAATGTCCCCTGCACATAGCGTTCAGAATGAACGCGCTCCTAACTTAAAGACATTACCCATCACTCATTCATGCAAGCTGCTGCTCAGATCCCCGCCGATGAAGACGGTCATGTTGACTGCAGTTTGGTCCAGAAGATTCATCCTCTGATATGGCTGCTAGCGGCGCTTTCTCCGGTGATTGTCTGGTATGTGAAGCGTCTTGACGATGGAAGCGACGAACCGCTTGGTTTGCTGACCCTTACCTTCGGGATGGCGTTAGTGTGGCGCGACCGGACCTCTTTTGTCGCCAGCGTGGAGGCCAGAGTCTGCGGTGCGATGTTGGTGTGGGCCTCGGTCATTTCGATCATCTGGCTGCCACCGATGTTGCGTGCGGGGCTTGCGGTTTCCGGTGCTGCGGTGTTTTTCGGCGTCCACCGTCGCGCAGGATTGATCGGGTTGTTGTTGCTCTCCCTGCCGGTGGTGGCGTCGCTACAATTCTACGCAGGCTACCCATTGCGGATCGCCGCGGCGGAGGGAACGGTGCGGCTGTTGGAAATGGGCAACGTGG
Organism: Akkermansiaceae bacterium; assembly: GCA_031412525.1. Classification (GTDB taxonomy): domain Bacteria; phylum Verrucomicrobiota; class Verrucomicrobiia; order Verrucomicrobiales; family Akkermansiaceae; genus Luteolibacter. The sequence goes on from JANODE010000189.1 coordinate 32,754, forward strand.
TCGTTTCAAGAACCGGAGCGCAGATGGAAATCGGCGGGAGAGTCGTCGGCGTGGACCCGGCGTGCAGCGGAGTCCGGATGCTGTGGCACGCACTGGTGGCTGCAATGGCCTTGGCGGCACTGCATCGGACTTCGTGGTGTACAACGGTGACAATGGCTCTGTTGGCAATTCTGCTCGTGATCCCGGCGAATACGCTGCGCGCCTTTTTTCTAGTATTCGAACAAACCGGATTCTGGGAGAAATCCGATCTGCTACATGGTGCGATTGGACTGGGCTCATTCGCCATCATGCTTGGACCTTTGTGGTGGATCGCATCGAAAAGAGCCGGAGTCACGCAATCAAGTTCTGCTGTGGTTTCAGCGCCGTTGACACGATTTGTTAGGCTCCTGTTGATTTGCCCGGCGGTTCTGGGGCCGTTGTTAGCCATGACCCTGCCGCGGACTCCGCTCCAATCGGAGATCGGCCCGGACCCGTTGGTATTCACGTTCGACGGGCTCACGCTTCCTCTCAGTCCAATGTCCTCCACCGAAGCGGAATTGGCGTTTGCCAAAAGTTTTCCCGGCACACTGTCGAGTCACCGCTGGGGCGGGCAACAGGTGATCCTCCGCCGCATGACGGGGGCGACCCGACGGCTCCATCCATCGCGCGATTGCCTGCGCGCCGCCGGTTTCCACACCAGTGAGGCCATCACCGTCACCCGACCGGATGGGAGCGAGTGGGCGAGTTTTTCCGCGGAGCGTGGGGGAGAGTGGCTGAGGATTTTCGAGAGGATCGTCAGCGAGCGCGATGGCACTCACTGGACGGATGTTTCAGCTTGGTATTGGTCCGCGATGAGGCGGCCACTGAATGGTCCATGGCGGGCCGAGACGGTGATTTCACGGCGATGAATGATTTTCCGATCCCGCGAAGCAGGATCCCAACAAGGAAGTTTACGAATCCTAACACTGCCCGGATTGCCGGCCGGTCTGTTGAGAGTGGGATTGCAATGGGATGAGACGTGGCTAGGCTCACGCCATGGAACCCGTGACATTGGCCGGACGGCTGGGCACGACAGCGTATCTCTCTGCGCTGTTGTTGAAGGCCGGGCGCTTGGGGCTGACGACTCCTATCGATCTGGAGCGTCTAGCGGTGTCTCGCGGACTGCGCTACTACGACAGTCACGGGGATTCGTTGAAAGGGGAGGGCCTGGTGCTTTACGGGCGTGCGGCGCTGTATCTGGGATTTTCCGATGCCCCGGAAACAGCTGGGCCTTACTCAAGGCCAGTTGGCAAAACGCGTCGGAGTTACGACGGGGACGCTATTGACTTGGGAGGCAAACAGCCATCGGCCTTCCGGAAATATGTTGTGGAAGATATCCGACTTTTTCGGTGTCGAACTTATTGCCGCGCATGATCAAAGAAGGAATGCTTGATTTAAAAGGGTCACCCACCAACAAACTATTCAACACCATGAGCGAAGAAGAACGAGATTTTGGTCCCCAGCCTTTGATTGCAGTCATGGAAAGGTGGGGACTCGAAAGCCACGATCTGGTCGAGGCATCGGAAGAACAACTCACCCACAAGCAGGTGCAGAGGGCCAAGTCCGGCCGGAAACTCACGCTTAAGATGATGATGAAGGTCGCTCGCACCCTCAATCTCGCCATTTGGAGTAAGCTTGACGCGCCAAAGAAGGAGAAGTTTGTCCAGTACCTTCACAAAGACGTTTTTTCGTATTCCAAGGGTTTCGATCCCGTGAAAGAGGATCCTAACAAGGAAATTCAAGGATCGTGAATCCGCGGGATTTGCCTGTCGCTCTGTGAGAGTGGAACTGCAATCGGAACTTATTTGTCAGGCGAAGGATCAGGACGCGACTTGATAGGGCCTCAGGAAGTGGTGGCACCGGTGTCAACCGCTCCTCGGTAATTCGCCATCTAACTTGGGAATTCGCGTCGTGCGGACCCATGAAGCTGGCATCATGATGAAGGTATTGATCAAATAGAATTTGATATAATATAAGAGATGCCGCGTGAGAGCGAAACAATCATTGGTGTTGTGGTGGACCCCGAAGCCCAGCCGCAGAGGAGCTATACCAGGCGATGGCGGCTGATTTCGTCCATGAACCGCGGATAGCAGGGCAAGGAGATGGTCGTTTCTATCGACAAGCTGACCTTGCTCATGGTCCGGAATGACGTATGCGATGGGATGCATTCTCCGTACGTGGCAGCTTTGACGGCGATTGTTATTACCCCATAATTTTATATGATACGGGGCACGGATGTGACGGTGCAGGCAAGCCTTTTCACTTCCGGTTGTGGAGATCAATAGGCGGGACACGCCGCCGACTGAGGAGTCCGGCACCAAGTAGCAGGCCCACAAGGACGGATGAAGGTTCTGGCACCCCGGACCAGGAAAGGGTGTTGCCGGTGAGCGTGAAACCACCGGCCGAAGGGGCGGAGACGGCACTGCCGCCGGTGTTGTAGAACTGGAAGCCGCGACCAAAAATGGCCGCCCAGTTGGACTTGGTGGTGGTACCGTCCGCGGCGGTGAAAATGTCGGTCCAAGACTTTGGAGTGTTCCAGAACGCGTTGGAGAAATCACTGTCGCCGACGACGATGCGGAAGATGGCGTCGGTGGTGGTGTTCCCGTCCGCTCCGTCGAGGCCGGCGAGGGTGCCGGAGACGTTGACGCCGTCATAGCCGGTGCCGCGGGTCTGGGTCTGGGTGCGGTCGATTTCCCAGGAGAAAATCGAGCCGTCGGCGTAGGTGAGATCGGTGAAGGATTGCACGCCGGGGCTGTTGCCGGGGGCGTGAATGCCGCCGCTTTGGACGAGGGTCGCGCCACCGATGGAGCCGGAGCCGCCGAGCGTTCCGCCGCTGCCCACGGTGACGGCGGAATTCGCCAGCGAACCGTTCACCACCAGCTTGCCGGTGGTGACGGTGGTGTTTCCGGCGTAGGAATTCGCGCCGGAGAACGTGAGCGTGGCCGCGCCAGTCTTGGTGAGGCCGCCATTCATGATGATGCCTGACAGGGTGACGTCGGATGCGGTGGTGAGTTGGCGGACGCCTGCGCCCAATTCGACTGCGCCGGAAAGGATCAGTGCACCGTTGCGGGTGGCGTCGCCCAGAGTCACGTCCGCACCGATGGCCATGCCGTTGGACAGACTGCGGGCGGTGGTGGAGTCGGAGGAAAGCGTGCCGCCGTTCAGTGCGACCTGGCCGGTGCCGAGCGCGCTGTTGTTTCCGACCTGGAGCACGCCGGCGTTGAGGATCGTACCGTCGTTGTAAGAGTTCGAATTGGTGATGGTGAGCGTGCCAGCGCCGGATTTTACGAGAATGCCGGTGGTGATGCCGGCCGCACCTTGAATGACGTAAGCCTTGGAGGCATTATTGAAACTCATCTCTACGGGGTTCACGTCGGCGGCGATGTCCACGGTGGTGGTGCCGGTCGCGCTGTCGTCGAACAACAGCGCATCACCCGCTTGGAAGGCAGTGGCGGTGCCGGCGGTGATCAATTTCCAATTCGAAGCGGCGGTGCTCCAGGCGCTGCCGGACGCCCCGGTCCAGGAAGGGGTGTCGCCGGTGACGACGTAGTCGATCATGCCATTGTTGTTGGTGAGCGTTGCGGATTGGCGTGCACCGACTACCGGTCCGCTGACGGAGAATGGGAGGAAATCGGTGACGTTTATATTGTTGCCGTGACTGGCCAGATGGTAAGTGCCGTTGGTGAGCAGGGCGGTGGGGAGATTAAAAACAATCGAAGCTCCAGAGATGGTCGTCAGGCTTCCCGCGATACTCAGCGCCGGGTTGGTCAGATAGCCGCTGAGCGTGCCAATCTGGATTGAGCCGTCACCGCTGAATGCCAGGCCGCTGGCGAAACTGAGGGAGCCGGTGACGCCGTTGCCGGCCCGGATGATGGCACCGTCTGCCGCGGTGACCGCGCCGTTGATGGTGCCGGAGCCGGAGAGAATCGCATCGACGGCGACGGAAACCGTGGAAGCGGCGACCAGTGAGCCGTTGACCTCTAGATTTCCTCTGCTGACCACGGTTGCGCCGGTGTAGGTGTTGATTCCGGAAAGTGTGAGCGTGCCCGCGCCGGTTTTGGTGAGGCTGCCGGTTCCCGCAGCGATGCCGCCGTAGGTGAGCGTCGTGAGGGCGGCGACGTCGATCGTGCCGCCGGTCGTGACGCCTCGGTTGGCGTTGAGGGTGAAGTTGGCGGTGGTGGCCAGCGTGCCGCCGGCGAGCACGATTTTTCCCACGGTGGCGGATCCTGGGACCGCGCCCAGAGCGGCGCCCGTGGCGATCTTGAGGGTGCCGGAGTTGATGGTCGTCACGCCGCTGAAGGTGCTGGTGCCGGAGAGCGTGAGCGTGCCGGTGCCGGTCTTGATCACGGAACCGGTGCCGTTGATGGCTCCGGCGTAGGTGGTGTCGGTGGCATTTCCCACGGTGAGGGTGTTTGCCTGGAGATTGACCAAGCCGCCGGTGATGCCGCCGCCGGCGAGGGAACCGATGGTTTCGCTGGCGTCGAGTTGGAGGGTCGCGCCGGCGACGTTCGCGATGGTGATGGCACCGGTGTCGATGATGGCGGCACCGCCGGAAAGGGCGAGGACCCCCGTGCTGACCGAGGTGGTGCCGGTGTGGATGTTCGCGCCGCCGATGGTGAGCGTGCCCGCGCCCGCCTTGTTCAGCGAGCCTTCGCTGGAAATGACGCCGATCTGGGTGAAGTTGAAGCCGTTCGTGTCAATCGTGTCGGTAGCCCCGGAATTGATGGCGTAGCCGCGGTTGCCCGTGAAGGAAGCGTTGAAAATCAGCGAGCTGTTTCCGGCGAAAGTGAGCGACCCGGACGAATCGCCAAGACTTGTGGCGGAGTTGATCGCCACCGCGCCGGCGTTGAGAACCACCCCTCCCAAGTAGGTGTTGGAGCCTGACAGGGTGAGGGTGCCGGAGCCGTTTTTGATCAGGCCACCGTTGCTGATGGAGCCGGACAGGGTGACGTTCGAGGGGGTGTCGAGCTGGCGGGCGACGCCGCCGAGATCGACGGTGCCGCCGAGGGTGAGTGCGCCGGTGTTGACCGCATCGCCGAGCGTCAGATTTCCCTCGACGGAAACGTTATTCGCCAAGGTGCGGGCGGTTGTGGAATCGGAAGAAAGGTTGCCGCTGGTGAGAAACAGGTAGCCGGAGCCGAGTGCGCCGTTGTTGCCTACCCGGAGGACGCCGGAATAGAGGGTGGTGCCGCCGGCGTAGGTGTTTGCGTTGGTGATGGTGAGGATGCCGGCGCCGGACTTGGTCAACGAACCGCTGGCGATGCCGGCGGCTCCTTGCAGGACGTAGTTCTTGGTGGCGTTGGTAAAACTGACGACGTTGGGGCTGACGTTTGAGGCGATGGAAACGGTGGTGGAGGTGGCCCGGTCGTCGAAGATGACGGCGTCGTTGGTGAGGAAATCGGTGGTTACGGTTTCAGAGAGCGCCCAGTTCTTGGGGGCGGCGAGGGTGGCGGTGGACCACACGCTGCCAAGAGCGCCGGTCCAATAAGGGTTCGCGCCGGTGACGATGTAGTCGATTTTACCCGCAGTGTTGACGAGTTGGGAGGTCTGGCGGGCACCGAGCGACGTGCCGGTGACCGCGAAGCCGGTGAGGGTGGTGAGGGAATTGGTGATCAGGTGGTAGGTACCTGCGCTCACGGCACCCGCGGGAAGTTCGAGCTTAACGGCGCCCGCGGCACCGTTCAGGGTGAGTGCGCCAGTGACGTTGAGTGCGGAGTTGGTCGTGTAATTAGAGAGTGTGCCGATCTGGATGGTGCCCGCGCCGGCGAAGCTCAGGCTGCCGAGGGTGAGGGTGCCGCTGACTCCATTTCCCGCCATGATGGTGGCGGTGGGGCTGTTCGCGACGGTGACGGTGCCGGCCACGGTGCCGATCCCGGTCAGGGTCGCGCCGCCGGCCAGCGAGACGGCGGAACCGGCGTTCAGGCTACCGTCCACGACCAGGGTGCCGGCGTTGATCGCGGTGGCGCCGGTGTAGCTGTTGGTGTTGGAAAGGGTGACGATGCCGGTGCCGGTCTTCGTTAGGCCGACGCCGGTTCCGCCAAGCGAGGCGCTAACAGTGCCGCTGGCGACCGCATAGGAAGCGGCGGTCAGGGTGGAGGAACCGTTGATGCCGCCGCTCGTTAGAGTGAGTGCGCCGATGGTGTCATTCTGGCCGACCGTGTAGGTGCCGCCGCTGACAGTGACGGCTCCGGAATTCGCCAGGGTGCCGGTCACGTTCAGGGTGCCCGCGCTGATGGTGGTGCCGCCGGTGTAGGTGCTGGCGCCGGAGAGAATGACGGTGCCGGCGGTGGTTTTGGCAAGCGCGCCGGAGTCGGCGAGGACGTTGCTGATCGAGCCGCTTTGGACGGCGTAGGATGAAGCGGAGAGTGTGCCGGCACCGCTGATCGTGCCGCTGGTCAGAGAGAGCGCGCCGATGGTGTCATTGACGGCAGCGGTGTAGGTTCCGCCGTTGACCGTCACCGCGCCGGTGTCCGCGAGGGTTCCGCTCACGCTGAGGGTGCCGGCGCTGATGGTGGTGCCGCCGGTGAATGTGTTGCTGGCTCCCGAAAGTGTCAGGGTGCCGGTGCCGGATTTCGTCAGGCTGCTGCCGGTTCCCGCCAGCGCGGTAACAAAGGTCACGTCGCGATTGTTGGTGTCGATTTTCCACAACTGGCTGCCAGCGGTGCTGAAGCGGCTGGAATAGTCGGCCGCATTGACGGCGGAATATTGGAGGGTGCCGCCGGTCATCAGGATGGAGCTGGAATTGCCTAGCGGACCGGACGTGCCGGGGGTGGAGACAGAGCCGACATTCAGGATACCGCCGCCGAGGGTGGTGACGCCGGAGTAGGTGTTCAGGCCGGTTAGGGTCAGCAGGCCCGTTCCAGTCTTGGTCAGGCCACCCGAGCCGCTGATGAGTCCAGATACCGAGGTATTTCCGACACCGGCGATGGTGAGAAGGTTGCTGTTGGCCACTGTCCCGCCGACCGTCAGCAACTTGCCGGAAGCCGTGGTCCAGCTTTGAGCGATGCTCAGGGTGAGTGGGGCGTTGATCGTGGTATTGCCGTTGGCGGTGATCCCTGCCGATTTCAGCGTAATGGGATTACTCACTGTCCCCGTGATGAGGTAGCCGTCCGAGCTGAAGGTCATACCGACCACGGTCAGGGCCGCGCCGGTGGTGACGGTGCCGGAGGTGCCGCCGAAGACGGCGCTGAAACGCTTGTTCCATGCGATGTGGGCTTTGCCGCTGCCTGCATCCCAGTTCTTGATCGTTCCATCCCAGGTTCCAGTGCCGCCTTGGCTCACCGCGTCACCGTTTGCGGCAATGTTGCTGGTCCCACCATCCCAGAAAATTGCGGCGGCCTGTGAAGTTGGCGGAAAGAAATGGATCGTCGCTGCAGCGACGAAGAGAAGCTTTGTTTTTGGGGACATATTTGGGCATACTCATCAATTGCCAGATGACCGGCTGGATGCGGGTTGCCCAAGGGGAGGAACGAGCGATGATAAAATATGCAGAGTTCTACAAGATTAATAATCAGAATCAGTGAAATAACTTGGAGCATTCGGCAGGCGGATTTTCAGCGATTGTGAAACCCCTTGTATTCTGAGCGATTCCACCCAATCTGGCGGCATTCGAGGAATGTTCTTGAGAAAGGGTTCCGCGAAACAGGGAAGGACTACTCACGAACTCTCAAAAAAAGGCTTTGCTCTCGCCATCTGGACCCAAACAGGATGGGAGGCGCCTGATGAATGGAGGATGCTAACCACGTGGTATGGCTCCCTTGCGGGTGTGTTGAAGGCGATAGTAGCCGTTGCCACGATGACTTTGGCGTCTTTTCCGGGCGCTGCCGCTCAGCTCGCGGTGAATGGCCCGCCTGCTGCGGTCGAGCGCGGAGAAATCGACTTCCTGCGCTCACTCACCGAAGTCGAGCGCGATTGGTTGCGTGATCACCCGGTGATCCGCGTGGCTCAGGACCCGAGCTGGCCGCCGATCGAGTTCGCCGACGCAAAAAGAGTGCCGTCCGGCATGACAGCGGATTATCTGAATCTCATCGAACAGCGGCTGGGCGTGACGTTTGAGCGGGTGCCAAACCTGAGCTGGCAGGAGGCCTATGCGCGGATGAAACGCTGGGAGATCGACATGACCACCACGGTGGCCGTGACGGCGGAGCGTGAGAAGTTCTGGGCCTTTACCCAACCCTACATGACGATGCCCATTGTGATCGTCACGCGTGCGGACGTGACCTACATCGGTGACCTGCGGGAGCTGGAAGGGCGGAAGGTCGCTGTGGTCGAGGGTTACGTCGCAAATGACTGGATCACCCGCGATTTTCCTGAAATCCAGTTGGTCCGGGTTGAGACGACAGAGGAGGCTCTCCGGGCGCTGCAACGTGGTGAGGTCTTTGCTTGCGTGGAGAACATGCTCGTGGTCGGCCATTACCTCGCGGAATTGAAAATCACGAATCTCAAAATCGCAGGCAGCACCCCTTACAACAACGTGCAGTGCATGGCGGTGCGCAAGGATTGGGCACCGCTGGCGGGCATTCTCGACAAGGCGCTGGATTCCATGTCCCAAACGGAGCGCAGCGCGATTTACCGGAGGTGGCTGCCGATCCGCTATGAACAAGGGTTCGACTACGTCAAACTTCTGCCGCTGGCGGCTGGAGTGGCCCTATTCCTCCTTGGCCTGGCCGCGTGGAAGTGGAAACGGACGGCTGACAGCTTTGGCATTCATCCTGGAGGTGGATCGCTGAAGCCTTGGCAGTCTTACCTTTTCGCGATCTCGGCGACGGCAGCCACGTTTGGTCTGCGAATCACGCTGGATGGCCAGTTGGGCGGACAGCCGAGTCTGGTGATTTTCACACTGCCGATCATGCTCAGCGCCTATCTGGGAGGGCTGCGCGCTGGCTTGCTGGCCACGGCGCTCACCTATTTCGGGGCGAGTTATTTTCTGTTGCCCCCGCTTCACAGCTTTGCGGTCGCCTCGAGTGTGGAGCGCTGGCAGCAGTTTTTTGTCGTATTGGCCGGTGTGTTCATCAGCGGGCTTAGCGAGATGCTCCACCGGGCGCGCGGGCGGGCGGACATCGCCAGCCGCGAGCATCAGGATGCGGAGGCACGCGTGGCGGAGGCACTCGCTGAAACCCACGATCTCCGCTCCGCGCTTGACGAGCACGCGATCGTCGCGGTGACAGATCCCCAAGGGAAAATCACTTTCGTCAACGACAAGTTCTGCGAGATCTCGAGGTACTCGCGCGAGGAATTGCTCGGGCAGGATCACCGCCTCATCAACTCCGGCCATCATTCCACGGAGTTCATCCGCGATCTATGGGCGACGATTGCCAAGGGCAGAGTCTGGCAGGGAGAAATCAAGAACAAGGCCAAGGACGGCTCGTTCTACTGGGTGGACACCACCATCGTCCCGTTTCTGGACGCGGACGGAAAACCGCAGCAGTACGTCGCCATCCGCGCCGACATCACCGAGCGCGTGCAGGTGGAGAGCCGGCTCCGGCGCAGCGAAGCCAATCTGGCCGCCTCCCAGCGGATGGCTCATCTGGGAAGCTGGGAGTTTGATATTGCCGATGTTGCAGACCTGACCCAGGGAGGATTGCGCTGGTCCGATGAAGTCTTTCGCATCTGGGGCCATGAACCAGGCGGCATCGAGGTGAGCTATGAGAATTTTTTGAGCGCGGTCCATCCGGATGACCGTGGTCTGATCAGCGATGCCGTGTCCGCCGCGCTGCGCGACAGTCGGCCCTATGATTTGATCCACCGCATCGTCCGGCCCGACGGCGCGGAGCGCATCGTGCGCGAACTGGCCGAGTTTCAATTTGAAGCAGAGACCGGACGTCCCCTGCGCATGATCGGCACGGTGATGGACATCACGGAACAGTCTCGGACGGAGGAAGCGAACGTGCGGGCGCTGGAGCGTTTGAAAGAGGCTCAGCGCATCGGGCGGATTGGGGATTGGGATTTCGATTTCGGCACCGGAGCGATCACTTGGTCGCCGCAAGTCTTCGAAATTCTTGGGCGTGATCCCAGTCTCGGTCCGCCTCAAAGTTATGAGGAAAACGCTTCCATCTACGAACCCGCGGGCGCGGCGCAGATGTCGGAAAAGGTCGCTGCGGCGATTGCCTCGGGCGTAGCCCAGGATTATGAAATCGTGGCGATCCACCCGGACGGTCAGCGGGTTCCGGTGTATGCGATGGCGGTGCCAGTAAAGGATGCGACCGGCAAAGTGCTAGCTCTTTACGGAACGGTCCAAGACATCAGCGAGCGCAAACAGGCAGAAGAGCAGCTGCGCGCCTCGGAGATGCGCTACCGCCGGCTTTTCGAAACGAGCAAGGACGGCATCCTGATCCTCGATGCGGAGACAGGGATGGTCATGGATGTGAATCCGTTCCTGATCGAGCTGCTGGGCTTCACGCATGAGGAATTTCTGGGCAAGAAAATCTGGGAGCTGGGTTTCTTCAAGGACATCGTCGCCAACCAGGACAACTTCGCGGAGTTGCAGCAGGAGGAATACATTCGCTACGAGGACATGGCGTTGGAAACCCATGACGGGCGGCGCATCGAGGTGGAGTTCACTAGTAATGTCTTCCGGATGAATGAGCAGAAGGTGATCCAGTGCGACATTCGCGACATTTCGGTGCGCAAGGCGGCGGAGGAAAAACAGCGCGCTTCGGACTTCCGCTATCGCCGGCTTTTCGAAACGACCAAAGACGGCATCCTGATCCTCGATGCGGAGACGGGGATGGTCATGGATGTGAACCCATTCCTGATCGAGCTGCTAGGTTTCTCGCATGAGGAATTCCAGGGCAAGAAAATCTGGGAGCTGGGATTCTTCAAGGACATCGTCGCCAACCAGGACAATTTCGCAGAGTTGCAGCGGAAGGAATACATCCGCTACGAAGACATGGCGATGCAGACCAACACCGGACAGCGCATCGAGGTGGAATTCACCAGCAACCTCTATCTGGTGAACCGCCACAAGGTGATTCAGTGCGACATCCGAGACATCACCGAGCGCAAACAGGCGGAGGAAGCCGTGCGCCAGCTCAATGCCGGGCTGGAGCTGCGCGTCATTGAGCGAACCGCTCAGCTCGAAACGGCCAACAAGGAGTTGGAGTCGTTCAGCTATTACGTCTCTCACGACCTGCGCGCGCCGTTGCGCGCGGTGAATGGATTCGCGAAAATCGTGCTGGATACGTATGCACCGCAATTACCCGCCGAGGCGCAGGAATACCTTGAGTATATTCGCACCGGCGGCGAGCAAATGGGGCAGTTGATAGACGACCTGCTGGCGTTTTCGCGGCTCGGTCGGCAGGCCATGAAATCACAGCCGGTGGCAACAACAGAGCTCGTGGATCTTGTCCTCCGCGAACTCGCCCCGCAACGCGAGGGACGCCCGTTTGACATCAAGATCGGGGAGCTGCCCGAATGCCAGGGTGATCCCGCGCTGCTCAAGCAGGTCTGGATCAACCTGGTTTCCAACGCCATCAAATACACGCGCGGCCGCACACCGGCGGTCATCGAGATCGGCTGCCAGCGGATCGACGCGGAGCACGTCTTTTTTGTCCGCGACAACGGGGCGGGCTTCGACATGCGGTATGTCCATAAACTGTTCGGCGTGTTTCAACGGCTGCATCGGGCCGACGAGTTCGAAGGCACCGGCGTGGGGCTGGCGATCGTGCAGCGCATCATCCACCGTCATGGCGGGCGGGTGTGGGCGGAGGCGGAACCAGGCAAGGGCGCAAATTTTCAATTCACTCTGAAGAAGGAGAAATCAACATTATGAATCAAATCGAAATCCTGCTGGTGGAAGACAATCCCGCCGACCTGAAGATGACCCTGCACGCGTTGCGAAGCGGGAAAGTCGCCAACCACATCCAAGTCGCCCGCGATGGCGCGGAGGCGCTGGAGTTCCTGTTCTGCGAGGGCGCTTTTGCCACGCGCAACATGAACGACGGGCCCAAAGTGATCCTGCTCGATCTGAAACTGCCAAAAGTGGATGGCCTGGAAGTGCTGGCGCGCGTCAAAGGCGACCCACGCACCCGGCATATTCCGGTGGTCATCATGACCTCCTCCAACGAACAGAGCGACGTGGCAAAGAGTTATCATCTGGGAGTCAACAGTTACATCGTGAAGCCGGTGAACTTCGATAGCTTCGCCAAGGCCGTTCAGGAACTGGGCATGTACTGGCTGCTGCTCAACCAACCGCCGACCCCCGAATCCTCATGAAAAAGCCCCTGCAAGTCCTGCTCGTCGAGGACAACCCGGCCGATGCCAAGCTGGTGCTGGCCGAATTGCGCGCCGCCGGGTTCGAGCCGGAATGGGTCCGCGTCGAGACGGAATCCGACTTTCTGGCTGCACTTGAAAATTCGCCGGAGATCATCCTTTCCGATTACGCGATGCCGGAATTCAGCGGTCTGCGGGCGGCGGAACTTTTGCAAGCGAGCGGTCGGGAAATTCCGTTCATCCTCATCTCGGGAACGGTGGGCGAGGAAGTGGCCGTGGAGGCCATGAAGCACGGTGCCACGGATTATCTACTCAAAGACCGGATCACCCGGCTGGGCAGCGCGGTCGAGCGCGCCTTGCGGGAAGCGCAGGTGAACCGGGAGCGCAGGCAAACGGAGGAGTCCTTGCGCTTGCTCGGCACCGCCCTCGAGCAGGCCAATGAATCCGTCGTCATCACCGACGCAAACCTCGACCTTCCGGGGCCGGCCATTGTTTTCGTGAATCCCGCCTATTCAAAGATGACAGGCTACTCGGCGGAGGAATCGATCGGCAAGACCCCGCGAATGTTGCAGGGGCCGCGCACCGATCAAGAGGTGCTGAACCGACTGCACAAGAACCTCGAACAGGGTGAAAATTTCGCCGGCGAGGCCATCAGTTACCGGAAAGACGGAACTGAATTCGACCTCGAATGGCAAGTCGCGCCCGTGCGCAATGCGGGCGGAGAGATCACCCATTTCGTGGGCCTCCAGCGCGACATCACGGAGCGCAAAACCCGGGAACGCGAACTCTCCAGCGCCCACCGGGCGCTCAAAATGTTGAGCACCTGCAACGAGGCGCTGATTCGTGCGGAGCATGAACAAGAGCTGCTCGGCCGCATTTGCCGGATTGCCGTGCAGTCGGGCGGCTACCGCATGGCCTGGGTCGGATTTGCGCAAGACGATAAAATCCGCTCGATCAAGCCCGTCGCCCACGCTGGAGCGGAGGACGGTTACCTTTTCTCGGACTCTATTCCGCCGAGGTCAACGATCCGGGTGCCGACGAACTGAACCTGCTTCAGGAGTTAGCGAACGATCTGGCCTTCGGCATCGTCCATCTTCGCGCCAGTCTCGATCAAAAGCGGCTTCAGGTGGCGGTGCTGCAAGTCGCCGCAGGGGTCTCCGGCGTGACTGGGACCGAGTTTTTCGAGCATCTGGCCCGTCACATGGCTGAAGCTCTCGGCGCTCAAGCCGGATTTGTCTCGCAGTTCCGTCCGGGCGAGCTGCTTTCCGCCTCCACACTCGCCGCAGTAGTGGATGGCAAGGTGATGGCAAACTTCGATTATTTCATCGAAGGCACACCTTGTGAAAATCTGACCGCGTCTGATTCGTGCGTGATTGCGAACCTCGTGGCCGAGCAATTCCCTCAAGCTGAAAGATTGGCGGCGCTTGGGGCGCAGGCCTATGTGGGCCATCGGCTCGACGGCTCCTCCGGGCAACCGCTGGGTCATCTGTTTGCGGTATTCCGAGAGCCTCTGGGAGATAGCGCCTTCGCCTCATCCATCCTGCGGATTTTCGCTGCGCGCGCGGCCTCGGAATTGGAACGCCAGCAGACCGACGTGCAGGTCCGCGAACAGGCCGCACTCATCGACGAAGCCCGCGACGCCATTCTGGTGCGCGATCTGGACCACCGCATCACCTTTTGGAGCAAAGGGGCCGAGCGACTCTACGGCTGGAGCGCGGAGGACGCGCGGGGTCGCTTGTTACAGGAGTTGCTGGAAATCGATCCCGACATTTTCGCCGAGGCTGACCGCGCAGTCCGGGAATCTGGAGCGTGGAACGGGGAAATCCAAAAACGGACGAACCACCAAACCGTGCTGACTTTGAACGGCCGGTGGACACTGATGCGCGACGCCGACGGCCAGCCACGGTCGATCCTCTCCATTGACACCGACATCACCGAGCAGAAAAAGATCGAAGAGCAATTTCTCCGCGCGCAGCGCATGGAGAGCATCGGCACCCTGGCCGGCGGCATTGCCCACGATTTGAACAACGTGCTCGCACCGATCCTGATGGCGCTCGATCTGTTGAATTTTAAAGTTCAGGACCCCGCGAGCCTGGAGTTGATCGCCATGGTGGGCTCCAGCGCCAGGCGCGGGGCGGATATGGTCAGGCAGATTCTCTCGTTCTCCCGCGGCGTCGAGGGGCGGCGGATGGAAGTGCAAGTCCAACAGGTGATCCTTGAGATCGAAAAAATCGCCAACGATACCTTCCTCAAGAATGTGGAAACCTGGACGGTGTTTCCGAAAAACCTGTGGACCGTCACGGGTGATCCCACGCAGATCCACCAAGTGCTGTTGAATCTTTGCGTCAACGCCCGTGATGCCATGCCGGAAGGGGGAAACCTGAAGATTGCAGCGGAAAACCGGGCGCTCGACAAACACGCTGCCGCCGGTATCCCCGGTGCCCGGCCGGGACCTTACGTTTTCCTTCAGGTGGAGGATACCGGCATCGGGATGCCGCCCGAGGTCGTCGCCAGGATCTTCGATCCCTTTTTCACCACCAAGGAGCTCGGGAAAGGCACGGGCCTGGGACTGAGCACGTCGATGGCCATCGTGAAGAGCCACGGTGGATTCATCGACGTCGAGAGCCGGCCCGGCAAAGGAACCACCTTCAAACTCTATCTTCCGGCGCAGCCCGAGGGGACCACCGCACGGAGCGCCGAAACGGCTGCCGAGATCCCGCGAGGCAACGGCGAGCTCATTCTGGTAGTGGACGATGAGGCTGTGGTGCGCCATGTGACCCAAAAGACGCTCGAAGCGTTCGGCTACCGCGTCATTCCGGCTACCGATGGAGCTGCTGCCCTGGCCCTCTTTACGACCCACGGTGCCGAAATCGCTGCCGTGGTGACCGATCTGATGATGCCGGTCATGGATGGGGTCGCCACCATCCGTGTCCTGCGCAGGCTGAACGCTCAATTGCCGATCGTCGCGGTCACCGGTCTCCCTGGGGATGCCAGGACCGAGGATGCACGCAATCTGGGAGTGAAACATTTCCTCGCCAAGCCGTACACTGCGGAGACCTTACTCCAGGTTCTGCGGGAGGTTCTGGACGGGTGAAAAAGTGCGCGAGCATTCCCCCTACCGTGCCTGAGGGCTCAATCCACCCCGGGCCCTCCTGCTGGTGAGAAGCGCCTACCTGCGGCGCATCTTTCCGGTGTCCGCTTCAACGGAGCAAAACTGGACCGATGGAACCGAAAAAGTCCGAGATTGCCACGGATACCGTCCGACTCCATGGTCATCTCATGGTCCTTGAAGCGGAGCAGGTTTCGTCGGCGACACTGGCGACGGGCGGCGCAAAACTCGTCGGACAATGCTTCAAGATGCCGCCTGAACAGAAACGAGAGCTGGTGGAAAATCCATTATCAAGGGTGACGGTCGATCGCTCCGAGATAGATTTTGAGCTGAAGTGTCTGCCGGGTGCCGGTAAAAAGCAGCCGCACTCTCAGCTCCTCAACTACGCGAAGAATCACGACATGGCGTGGATGGATGTGAATGAAGGGTTATGTCCAAAGTGAGCGCAAGGGAGTCGAAATGGACCATCATCGGACAGGGTCTCGCAGGGACTTGTCTGGCGTGGGAATTGTGGAAGCGTCGTGTTCCTTTTTTGATAGAGGATCGTGGGCATGGGGGGAGTTCGCGGGTGGCGGCGGGCATGGTAAATCCGATCACCGGGAAAAATTTTGAGCCGAGCTGGCGCATTGGTGAATTTCTGCCGGAAGCGCGACAGTTTTATTCGGACGTTGAAGGAGAGTTAGATCGGAAGGTTTGGCATGAGTTTCCGGTGCTGAGGCTGGCAGGGTCTGATAGGGAATGGGCGAAAATTTCCTCAAAGCTTCCGGACCCGGCGGTGGTGCCGTGGGTGGTGGGGGAAGTGTGCGCTCCCGACGGCTGGGTAGGGGCAGTGGAGTTGCGGGGCGGCGGTCGGTTGGACACGCGGGCGTTTCTCGATGGCTCACGTGGGTTTTTTGAGGGACTGGGAGTTTATCGCATGAACGAATGTTCTAACGGCGGTGCGGTCACGATTTGGTGTGACGGGGCAGTGGGTTTGATGGCAGGTCATTACGGCCCGCACCGATGTGCGAAAGGAGAAATTCTAACAGTCAGGGCTGATGGCTGGGACGAGACGCGAATCCGGATCGGAGCAGGGGGCTGGTTGGTGCCGGTGGGTGAGGGCTGCTTTAGAGTGGGCTCGACTTATGAATGGAACGAGCTGGATGAGATGCCGACGGAAAAGGGAAGGATGCGGGTGGAGGAAATCGCGGCAAAGCTTGGTGGGCTGGAATTTAAAACGATCGCCCACGATGCGGGGATCAGGCCGATTTTGCGACGCAGCCAGCCGTTGATCGGACCGCGTGAGGACAGTGGTTGGATGTTCAACGCTCTGGGTTCAAAAGGTACGCTCTACGCGCCGGGGATGGCGGCGAAGCTGGCGCGCTGGTTGTTGGATGGCACCGAGCCGGAACCGGAAGTCGACTTGCGGGAGTTCCTGAAACAAAGTCGTGCCGATGAATCCCTCTGAATCGCAATTTCCCCCGCGGCCTACGGCATTGGTGCAGCAGATGCTGGGAGGAATGATCTGTGAAGGAGATCTGGTCATTGATGCGACGGCGGGCAACGGGCATGACACCCTTCTTCTAGCAGCGTGCGTCGGGGAAAGCGGGCGTGTGTTGGCGTTTGACGTGCAGGAAGCCGCGATCATTTCCGCTCGCGGCAAGGTCTCGGCGGCTGGCTTGGCGAATCGCGTGGAGTTCTATCAGGAATCACACGAACGGATGGGAGATCACGCTGCGGAGGAATCCGTGGCGGTCGTGATGTTCAATCTCGGCTATCTGCCCGGCGAGGACCATGAGCGGACGACCGAGACTGGAACGACACTGGGCGCGCTGGACGTCGCTGTTGGAATCTTGAAACCCCATGGGGTGCTTGCGGTCGTTTGTTATCCGGGACATCCCGCCGGCGCGAAGGAGGCGGAGGCAGTGGAGGCCTGGATGACAGTGCGCGTGGCCCAGGGCTGGCGAGTGGCGAAGTATGGGGCCATCGGCACGCGGAAGCCTGCGCCATTTTTGTTAGTCGCGGCAAAGTAACGTCTGCCATGGATTCACGAAAAAACAAAAACGCCGCCCGATTTTGTGATCGGGTGGCGCTGGAGATTCGGAATCAAGCGTAGGAGGATTCCACGCGCTGGGCGACGTCGCGGTAGCCGTAGTCCACTTCGTAAATCTGCTTGAAACAATCGAGGGCGTTCACCTTGTCGCCGACCTCACTGTGGATCAGGCCTTTTTCGTAAAGCACTTCCTTTTTGGTGTTGTCCATCGCGTGGAGATCCGCGAGGGCGTCGGATAGCTGTTTGATCGAAAGGTCGAACATGCCCTTGGCCTTGAAGGTCCGGCCTAGCAGAAGCAGGACTTTCGTGCGGATGTGCGGGTTGCGGGTGGCCTGTTGGAGGTGGGGAATGGCGGCGCTGAAATCTCCGGAATGATAGAGCGCAGTGCCGAGTTCGAAACGCAATTGCGGATCGGTCGGGTTCTGATCCACCCGTTTCTGGGCTTCCCGCACTTGTTCGGCGAGGCGGTCTGCCTTGCGGGCTTCGAGAGCGGCCTTGAGTTCGGCGTTGTCAGGATCAGCAGCGGCGGCGGCTTCAAGATTTTTCATGTCGGTCTCGATCGCGCGGTCATTCATCGCGGACGCCTTGGTGGCGAGGGCGACGTCGCCATTGCTGAGCGAGTGGGCCCAGGTATAGAACGAGTGGGCGTTGTGCCAGTCTTCGAGTTGCTCGTAGATGCCGGCGAGCTCCTTGACGGTGAAAAGGTGGTTGGGATCGGCGTTGTATTTTTCGATCACCTTGTCGCGGCGTTCTTCAAGTTGCTCGCGGGTAAGGCCGGTGCGTGAGGCTTTTTCAAGTTCCTCGAACTCGGCAGTGCTTTTCATGAGCGATCGCATGTCCGCATTTTCATCCCACTTGCCTTTTTGCATGGAGGCACGGGCGGAAGCGTCCTTGGAACCCTTGATTGCGACACCGTCGGTGGGGTGGTGCTTGATGATGTCGTTATAGACTTCCGATGCCAGCATCGGCTGGTCGCGGGTGATGTAAAACTCGGCGAGACGGTGGAGGAGCTTGGCGTTTTCCGGGCTGCCCTTGCGCACGGTTTCAAGGGCGAAGGCGGCGGTTTCGTAGAGTTCGAGTTTAAGGCAGCAATCGAACAGTAATTCGTTGGCGGAGTCGCTGAGAGGATCTTTTTCGAGTTCCTTTTCGATGAGGGGAAGAGTCCCTGCGGGATCTTTTTTCGCCTGGCTTTGAAGTTTCATCCCGCCCATGCCAGCACCGAAAAGGCCGGCCTTTTTCTTGGCATTCCCAGCGATCTGCAGCTCGCATTTGCGGAGCATTTTCCGGCCTTCAAGGAATCCAGGAGCGTCTTTGAGAACGGCCTGGAGCAAGCTGATTCCGTAGGTCAAGTTAGACGTTTGAACGGCGCTGAGGGCCTTGAGCCAAAGGGGCTTCAGATTCGGCGGGAGTTCTTTTTCGGTGATCTCTGGCATGGCTGTGAAGGTAGTGCGGTTTTTTTCGATAAGCCATCTGAGGATGGCCGCGGGCAGAAAACTGGAGCTTCAGTGACGGCTTGGCAAGCATGTGGTGATGAAGAAAAGCGCTGGAATGGATGGACGGCGCGTTTTTTGGGATTGATGGGCTTGAATGGATAGGCTACCCAAACGGCGCGAGCGTGAAATTTCGTTTCCTCCGCTCGCTCGATCCAACTTTACCATGCCTCCACGCCCACAGAAATCGGGACGCCGTCCCACCCGCAATCGCAATCGTTATGGACCGCCGAAACGTTCCACCAAGGACGAAGAGGAAAAGGCAGTGGAGGTGGATGGTGAGATTTCTTCCGTTCTCGCCGGCACCATGTTCCGAGTGAAACTGGAAAGCGGTCACGAGGTGCTTGCGCACATTTCAGGCAAGATGCGCAAGCGGTTTATCCGTCTTGTGGTCGGCGACAAGGTGAAGATGGAAATGTCTCCCTACGATCTAACGAAAGCACGGATCGTCTTCCGGCTTTCCTGAAAAGCGGCGGTCCTTATTCGTAGTCCGCGCCGACTTCGGCTGCTTCCAGCGCGGCTACCGCACCCGTGCTGCGGCGCTCGATGACAATGTCTCCCAGAAGTTCGCTCTGGCGGACGACGAATTGATTCAGCTTCATCAATTCCAACAGCGCGAGGAAGGTGACGATGACCTCTGCCTTGGTGGTGGCACTTTCGAAGAGTTCTTCAAAACGCCGTGACTCGCCGGGTGCGAAGTTTCCCAAAAACAGATCGATCTTGTCCGACACGGTGAAGCGGTCGTCGATGATGTCCCCGAAATCGTGCGATTCCTCAAAGCGCTTCAGCACGTTCTGGAACGCCCGGATCAGGTCGAAAATCGAGACGTCCGCCAACACGGTGGGTTCTTCTTCCGGTTTGTCGTCCGCGTCCGGCTGATGGGCGAAACGACCCTCTTGCTCGAGCTCACGGAGGCAAAGGAATCCAGCGGCGTCCTTGAATTTTTTGTATTCGATGAGCTGGCGGATGAGTTCCCAACGCGGATCGTCCTCTTCGGCGTCCTCTTCCGGCGGTTGATCGACGCGGGGCAGCAAGGTGCGGCTCTTCAAATACATCAGGTTTGCGGCCATCACGATGAATTCGGAGGCGAGATCGATGTTGAGCAGCTTGAAGGTGTTGATGTAGTCGAGATACTGCCGGGTAATGCGCTCGATGGAAATGGAATGGATGTCCACCTCATCCTTCTTGATGAGGTATAGCAGAAGGTCGAGAGGACCTTCGAAAATTTCAAGTCGGACTTTGTAGTCGTTGGCTTCCACGGGGCAGGTCGTATGGGGTCGATCGCCGATGTGCGAGGCAAATTTCCCTCGCCTCGCTGGCGAGTGGGGGTTTTACTTTCCTTGCTGAAAGGCGAGTGGATTTATGGAAGCTGAGCAATCGCAAAATTTCAATGAGCGTCTGAGCCAGTGGGTGGCCAGCCAGGGATTCTGGTTTCAGGTCCGCTACTCGATGTCAGGCAGCGGCTCGAAGGGAACCGCTTTGTTCCAGTTGCTCAGCATGGGCCTGCGGCTGTTGTTGTTTCTGCTCGTCGCCGCCATCGGTGTGTGGGTCTATCTGATAAAACGGGTGGACCGTCCTGCGTTCCAAGAAGCATTCCGGACTTCGTTGGAGTCCGGCCTTTCCGCCAGCCAGTCGCAAATGAAAGGGTTTGCTCACATGCAGGGCCAAATGAGCATCAGCCGCCTGGCCTGTGAAGGCGGGGATACAACGTTTTTCTCCTCACTCGAAGCCAGAAACATCCGCTGTAAAATGGGCATTCTCGAGGATTTTCGTGGCCAGTGGGATCCGGAGACCATTGAGATTTCCCGAGTGGACATGGAACTTCGTGCGGGTGCCGATGATGCGGAATCCGCCCACAAGATCTCGGAGGCGTTGTTCAAGAAATTCCCTAAAACGATGCTCAGTAGTTTCGAGATCTCGGATACGACTCTGCGTTGGGGTTATTCCGAGCGGACGCAGGGATCCATCGAAGGCAGCACTTTGAAAATGATGCGGTCAGACGGAGTGATCAAACTGGTGTTCCGCGGTGGCACATTCTCCCAAAACTGGCTGAAAAAGTTAGAAATCGTGAACCTGATGGTGGTCTGCGATCCGGAGGGGATCACCTTTGAAAAGGCAGAGTTCCGCCGGGGTGCGGCGACGGTGGACATGTCCGGAATGAAAATTGCCGGTGGCGAAAGGCCGGCAGTGCAGGGCGTCGCAAAGATCAGAAACCTGTCGCTGGAACACATCCTGCCGTCCGCGTTCAGGAACTTTGTCGAAGGCACCTTGTCGGGGGATTTCCAGGTGTTCGGCTCCACCAACACCTCTGAGGGTATCGGCTTCAAGGGACTCGTCTCACTTGACGGGCAGGACGTGATCACGCTGCGCGAACGCATTCACCTGCTCAAGGCGCTTTCGATCGTGGACTTTTCAAGAAACTATCATCGCGTGGATTTCCGTGAAGGGTCCTTCCGGATGAAAACTTCCGGCGGAGGAATGGAAATTACCGATGTTAAACTGAAGGCTGACGAACTTTTCACGATGGATGGTGCCATGCGCGTGAGGCTTCCCACGGCAGAGGAAACCAAGGCCGCGGTGGAGCAGAACGCCAAGGGTGGGGCGCCTATTTTTTCAACCGAAGATGGCGAGACCGAAGAAATCGGGATGAAAAACGACACGGCGGATTTCACCCTCAAACGCGCCGCCCTCGAAGCGAAGCGCATCAAGGAAGGCAGCCAGAGCGAGGGATCCGTCTCGTTGTTTGATCGTCTCGGGCTGAGTTACGAGATGCGCCGGATCGAAGAGCAAGCTTCGGAACGCCTTTCGCGCATGCTCCATTATGAGGGCGGTTTCAAAATCTCCATTCCGGCAGATGCGTTTGAAAACGCACCGAAGCTTTCGGCAAGTTTTCCGGTGGATCCGATCACCCGCCGTATTCCAATCACAGTGCCGATCGCAGGCGGGCTTTACGAAATCACGCTCAAACAGGGAGAGAATATCTATCAACTGCGCGAGGGCTACTCGCGTTAGAATTTACTCGCCGACTTTCGTCCGCATTCAAGCCCGACCCTCTTTCCATCAGACTCCGGCGGCGAGTCCAAGACTGTTATAGATTTCCCGGGTCGCGTGGCTCTTGTTGAGCGTGTAGAAATGGATGCCATCCACACCGGCGTCCATAAGACCCGCGCATTGTTCGGCAGCGTAGTGGATACCCACCCGTTCGACCGACTCCGGGTTCGATTTCGCCCGGTCCAAGGCGCGGACCAGCTTCGCCGGGTAGCGCGCACCTGCGGCGAGCTCCGCCATGCGCTTCATGCCTGATAGCGAGGTCACCGGCATCACGCCCGCGATGATCGGGACGCGAATGCCCGCTAGTTCGCACCGGTCGCGGAAGTCGAAAAAGTCGTGGTTGTCGAAAAACAACTGGGTGCAGATGTAGTCCGCGCCGGCGTCCACTTTGGCCTTGAGGAAATCGAGTTCGTCCACCCGGTTGGGCGTGGTGGGATGTCCTTCCGGGAATCCGGCCACGCCAATTCCGAAACCACGGGGATCTGGATGCGCGCCGGAATCGTTGAATTTTTTGATGAATCGAACTAGGTCCGCGGCGTGACGGAAGCCGCTCTCGGACCAGTCATAATTCGGCTGATCGCGCGGCGGATCACCGCGGAGGGCGAGAATGTTGGAAACTCCGGCCTCTGCATAGCGCTCAAGGATGTCGGTCACCTCCCGCTCCGAGTGACCGACGCAGGTGAGATGAGGAACCGGCGGGATCGACGTGGTTTTCGTGATCCGGACGACCAGATCATGCGTCAGCTCGCGGGTGCCGCCGCCTGCGCCGTAGGTCACCGAGACGAAGGAAGGATGCAGCGGTTCCAGTTCGCGGATGGTCTGATAGAGATCCTCCCAGGCGGGCGCCGTGCGCGGCGGGAAAAACTCGAAGGAGAGGGAAGGCTGGGAGTCGGCGAGGATGTCTCGAATGTGCATGGCGGGTGGTGGCGGGGAACAACTACACGATTTCAGGCTGCGAGCCGAAACTTTTCTGTGGGGGTGGAGTTTCTATGCTCGATGCTCCTGCGGAACGGAGCTAGATAAGCTCGAATCGCTCATGAAAACAATCCCTGTTTCCCTTCTTGTCGTAGGCCTTCTGCTCCCAGCGGTCTGCCTTGCGGAACCCGAAATGGAACAGGATGGGCCGCCACCGGGAGGCGAGGGTGATCGCCGCGGACCGCCCCCTGGCGCATTCGTGGAACTCTGGAAAATGGCCGATGCCGATGGCGATGGATTTCTCTCGAAGGATGAGTTCAGCGCGATGCCCCGCATCCAAAACCTGCCGGACGACAAGCGTGAAAACGTTTACAAGCGCCTCGATAAAAATGCCGACGGCAAACTCAGCCGTGAGGAGATCGGCAACTTTTCAAAACCACGCGACGGCCAGGGTCCGAAAATGAAGCGTCTGTGGGAGCTCGATACCGACAAGAGCGGCAGCCTTAGCATCGAGGAGTTCAAAGCAGGCGAAGTTTTCAAAAAACTTCCGCCCGAAAAGCAGGATGCGGTTTTTAAACGTCTCGATACGAATGGCGACGGGGTGATCTCACCCAGCGATAAGCCCGAGTTCAAACGCCCTGATGGCAAACGTGGGCCAAAAGGCCCTGACGGACGGAACCGCGAGGGAGAAGGTCCTCCCGGACCGCCGATGGATGGACCCGGGCAGATCAACAAAAAGCTCGATACCGATGGCGATGGCGCGCTCACGTTCGACGAATTCCGAGCAGGTCCAGCCATGAAAAACCTAACCGAAGATCAGCAGGAAGACCGGTTCGAACTTCTTGACCGAAACCGCGATCAGAAAATCTCCCAAGAGGATTTTGCGCCACCGCCTGCGCCGCCGGTGAATTGAGTCATCCACCGGCGGCTAGCCGTAATCGGCTAGAGCGTGAAGATTTTCCCTCCTGCCATCACTTCTTGCGTCTTTTCGTCGAAGGTCACCCGTTCGCCTGTGCGGGCGGCGGCGTTGGCCATGATGGTGGCGATGGAATGCTGATAGCCCGCCTCGACCGGAGCATGGGGTTGCTTGCGTGAGCGGAGGCATTCCAGCCAGTTTTTCATATGGGCGGTGGTGAGGTCGTCCGCGCCGGTGTTGGCGGCGGTGGCGGCCGGGGTGGCACCTTCGAGACTGAAGTCAGCGAGCTGGTTGGCGGGAAGTTTCATGTCCGCGGCGCTTTTCGCATCGAGGCCGCCGTTGTCGGTGACCTTGCCGGTCGCGAGGTTGAGCTCGCCGCCGTTTGAGTAATAGACTTCCTTCGTGCCGCCGGCGGAGTTGCTGAAACGAGAGCCGTAGGTGACTTGGAATCCGGACGATGGATCGTCGAGCGGGCCGTAGTCAAAAACGGCAGTGAGCGTGTCGAAATTCTTCCGGCCGTCCTTCCACTGATAGATGCCGCCGTTTGCTGAAACCGAGCGGGGGTGGGGAAGTCCGGTAAACCAATGGATCGTGTCGATTTGATGGCACATCCATTGGCCGGGGATGCCGGATGAGTAAGGCCAGAACAGGCGGTATTCGAGATATTTACGCGGATCCCATTGGTCGTCCGGACGATTGCAGAGGAATCGTTTCCAATCGGTGTCCTGCTCTTTAATAGAAGCGACTAGGTCCGGTCTGCGCCAGCGTCCAGGCTGATTAACGTTCCAAGTCATTTCGGCAGCGACGATGGGGCCGAACTTTCCGCTTTTCAGGTATTCGAGCGCGGCGTGATAGGTGGCACCGGACCTCCGCTGCGAGCCGACCTGAAGAATGCGGTCGGAATCCTTCACCGCTTTCAATGCTGCGCGGGCGTCCTCCATTGTTTCGGCAAAGGGCTTTTCGCAGTAGATATCGCAGCCAGCTTTAATCGCTTCGATCGCGTGGGTAGCGTGCTGGAAATCCGCGGTGGAGATGATCACGGCGTCCAGATCAGCCTTTTCATACATTTCCTCGTTGTTGCGGTAAGTTGGGACTTCCTTGCCGAAATTCTTGGTGAAAAATGCCTTCGATTCCTCGCGGCGGCGGTTCCAGAGATCGGAAACAGCGACAATCTCGCAGTTAAACTCGTCTGCCACCGCCTTGTAGCAGGGCAGAAGGGTCCCTTTCAACCGATCCGAAAACCCAACGATACCGATGCGGATGCGGTCATTGGCACCGGCAGTGCGATTCTGCCCAAGGGCGGTTTGGAAAGTCTGGGAGGCGATCAGCCCGAGGGTGCCGAGCGAGCCGGTGCGGAGGATTTCACGACGATTCATGGTGGTAATGGAGTTTTGGGGTGGGCGATGGGTTACGTTTGCGATGCATGGGATATTGCTGGCTCAAGTAGGATTTCCCGCACATGCACCCTTCACGATGGGGCGCAATTTTCCGTGTTTTGTCAAACGAGGACCCAGGCTGGCCGTCGCGCGATTTCTCCTTTGTGAGGCGGAGGACCCGTAGTTTCTGCCGGAGGGATGGAAATATCCGCGAAAAAGCGACTTTACGCTTGCAACCTCGTGCTCATCCCGTAACACCTGCGCCCCGAATTATGGCTAAGAAAAGTTGGATCGCACGCAACGCGCGTAGAAAAGAAACTGTCGAGAAATTTGCCGCACTCCGCCTCAAGCTGAAAGCTGAGAAGGATTACGTCGGATTGTCCATGCTCCCACGCGACGCGAGCCCAACCCGCTTGGTCAACCGTTGCGAGATCACCGGCCGTCGCCGTGCTTTCCTGCGCCGCTTCCGCCTATCCCGGATTACCTTCCGCGAGCTTGCTTCCGCCGGGATGCTTCCTGGTGTGACCAAGTCGAGCTGGTAAGCTGGCACAGTTTGCGCTATTTTCTGACGTGGGACGGAAATTACCCATCCCACGTCTTTCCTATGCCATTCTACGAATACGTTTCAGAAGCCCCGGAGGATCCCGAGCATTCGTGCCGCGTCTGCGCTCGCGGATTCGAGCTCAGACGCCCGATCGATCGGGAGCCCCTGGTGGTCTGCCCGCTCTGCAAGAATCCGGTAAAGAAGGTGATTTCCCGGATCAACACGCCGACAATCACCAAGCCGCTCTCGGTGAGCGATGCCAAAAAGGCTGGATTTACGATCCTCCAAAAGCGCGATCAGGGCGTTTATGAAAAACTCTGATGTCGTGAAATGATGATCGACCTCCTCTCTACCCTACAGTTTCTGGCCTCCGTCGCGCCTGAACCTGACACCGATTTTCCGAGCGCCGGCAAAACGATGCTCTACATCGCGGGCATCGTGTTTTTCCTGTTCCTGAATGCGTTTTTCGTCGCGTCGGAATTCGCAATCGTCAAAGTCCGGTCCAGCCAGATCGAAAGCGAACTCAAGGACAACCCAATAAAAGCGGCCACCGCGCTGAGGGTGGTTAACAATCTCGACGGCTATCTGTCGGCAAACCAACTAGGTATCACCATCGCCTCTCTTGCGCTTGGATTTCTCGGTGAACCGTTCGTGGCCGCTTTGGTGTCGCCATTGTTGATGCAGACTGGAATGTCCGTTTGGTGGGTGAAAGGCATCTCATTCACGGTGGCGATCCTTTCGTTCACTTTCCTTCACGTGGTGATCGGCGAGTTGATGCCCAAGTCGATCGCGATCCGTTACCCGCTGGGGACGACGATGCGCCTGTCCACGCCACTCCACGCGTTTTACAAATCTGCGAAGTGGGGGATCATTTTTCTCCAAGGGACTGCGAACTGGTTGCTCAAGCGCCTGTTCAACATCGAACCTATGAAAGAAGGCGACCATAGCCATTCTGCCGAGGAACTCGCCTTACTCGTCACCCAGAGCGGAAAAACCCAGGAAGTCACCGAGACTGAGCGGGAAATCTTGATTAATGCCCTCGGCCTCAATGAGCTGTGGGTGCGCGATGTGATGACGCCACGCAATAAAGTCGTCATCCTCGATGCCGACCAACCGTTCGAGAAAGTCCTGGAAATCGCGATGCGGAGCAAGCATACGCGTTTTCCTCTCGTCAAAGGCCATCTCGATCACGCGATCGGGCTGATCCACATCAAGGATCTTTTTAAGCTTATCAAGGATCCCGATCCGGACCTCATGCGCATCAAGCGCGAGCTGAAAATCGTGCCGGACACCATGCCGCTCGATACATTGCTCCAGTTTTTCCTGCGTGAGCACGCCCATCTCGCGATGGCGGTCGATGAATTCGGCACACCGGTCGGCATCGTCTTTCTCGATAACGTGATGGAAGAACTCGTCGGTGATATTCAGGACGAGTTCGACAACGAGCGATCCTCTTTCACCAAGATCAACGAGGAAGAATTCGTCATCGAGGGCGCGATGACCCTCAACGATTTGGCCGGCCACGTCCCCGAGCTGTTTCTCGAAAGCGGCGAGGTCACGACCATCGGCGGTTACCTGACTCAGCAGTTGCAGCGCTTTCCTGAAGTCGGCGAAACGGTCGAAATTCTCGGTTATGAAGCCCGTGTCACCAGCACCGACGGTCGCCGGGTGGGACAAGTGCATTTCCGCAAGCTGATGCCGGTGGTGGAGGAAGAGGAATTGGTCGAGGAAGTGTGACGTTCACTCGCCAGCTGCACGGATCGCTTCAAGCTCCTCCCAGCGCGTGTAAAGTGCCGCGGCCTTGGCTTTCACCGCGTCCAGCTTCGCCGCCATTTCCGGAATCTCCGCGAAGCGTTTCGCCTGGAATTCCGGATCGTGCAGCAGCGCCTCGATTGCCTCGGCTTCTTGTTCGACTTCCAGAATCGCGGTCTCCATCCCTTCGAGCTCGTTCTTCTCCTTGAAACTCAGCTTGCGGCCTTGTTTCGCTTTCGGTGCCGCCCCAGAGGATTTCTGCCGGGCTGCCGCATCTCTGGCAGCGGCTTGCGCCTGGATGCGCTCGGCGGCTTCGCGGGCCTGGCGTTTTTCCAGATAGTATGAATAATTTCCTTCCTGCACATTCACGCCGCCGTCTTCGAAAGCGATGATCTGGTCACAAATCCGGTCGAGAAAATAGCGATCATGGGACACCACGATCACCGAGCCGTCGAATGCCGCGAGCGCCTCTTCCAACATCCGTAACGAGGGCAGGTCGAGGTCGTTGGTCGGTTCGTCGAGCACGATCAAGTTACCGCCGTTTTTGAGGACCTTCGCCAGCATCAGCCGCGCGCGCTCACCGCCTGATAGAAGATCGACGCGCTCGTTGATGCGCTTGTCGTCGAAGAGGAAACGCCGGAGATAGTTGCGTGCTCCTAACGGCTGGTTGCCGAACATCAGCTTTTCGTTACCGTCGGAAATTTCATCTAGCAGCGAGCCCGTGCCATCGAGCACCATCCGTGTTTGGTCGATGTAGTTCACCTTCACGCGTTTACCCGTGACGGCGGCTCCTTCAGTCGGCTCGATCTGGCCGAGGCAGAGTTTGAGCAAGGTCGTTTTCCCCACGCCGTTTCTGCCGACGATGCCGGTGCACTGGCCTGGGCGCAGTTTGTAAGTTAGATTTCGGAACAACCACCGCGGCGAGGTTTCGGTGCCGACGTTCACGCCCGCGCCTTCCAGCTCGACGACGATGTTTCCCAGGTCAGGAGCCGGCGGGATGAGCAGGTCCATTTCGCGCTCTTCGGGCGGCGCTTCCAGGCCTTCGATTTCGTAATACTTGTCTAACCGGGTGCGCTGCTTGGTCCCGCGCGCCTTGACGCCTGATCTAACCCATTCCAGTTCCTCTCTCAGAAACCGCTGGCGGCGGCGCTCGGTCTGGCTGGCGATCTGTTGCCGGATCGCCTTCGATTCGAGAAACGCAGTGTAGTTTCCCGGATGGGAAAACGCGCGGCCTTGGTCGATTTCGATGATCCGCGTGGCGATCACATCAAGGAAGTAACGATCGTGCGTCACAAAGATCACCGCTCCGGGGAAACCTTTCAGATAGTCCTCCAGCCAGCGGATGGACTCGGCGTCCAGATGGTTCGTCGGCTCGTCGAGCAATAACAGATCGGGCTGGCAGGCGAGCGCGCGGCAGAGTGCGACTCGGCGTTTCTCGCCACCGGATAGAGGACCCACCATTGACTCCAGGGGCGGCGTGCCGAGCGCGGTGGACGTTGCCTTGATTCTTGCGTCGAGGTTCCAGCCGTCGGCATGATCAATGAGGTGCAACAGGTCGGAAAGTTCGGCATCGCTGCCCTCGCCATTTTCATAGCGCCGGATCGCTTCAACAATGTCGGCCGCGCCGGACGCGATGTTTTCCTGCACGCTGAGTTCCGAATCGAGTTCGAATTCCTGCGGCAAATAACCGACCCGCAGCGCGCGGCGGAGTGAAATTTCTCCGGAGTCTGCCATCTGCTGGCCGGTGAGAATTTTCAGCAACGAGGTCTTCCCACAGCCGTTGCGGCCGACCATGCCGGTTTTTTCGCCTGCCGAAACCGCGAGGGTCACACCATCGAGCAGCGTTTGATAACCGTAGGTCAGGCGAATTTCGTTGGCAGAGAGGAGAGCGGACATGAAGGGGGGCGGATGTTGCCCATCGCGGGCCAAAGGTCCATCGCCGATATTGAGTTCGGCGCTGACTCAAAATTTCTCAGAACAACAAGAAATGGGGTTGACTTCATTTAGGCCTCGTCATTTTCTTACGGCCTTGTTGCGACTTAATCTCAATTTCATCATGAACCGAACAGAACCTACGTTATCCGTTGCCACGATCATCCTTGCCGGGGTGTGCAGCCAAGCTGCTGCCATTGCCCAGGAAGCCCCCAAGAACCTAGACGCGATGGTTGTCACGGCTGAATCTGAGGCCGACCAAACCCAACAAACTGGCTGGCTTCCGTCGGTCTCGGGCACCTCGATCTTCTCCGGAAAAAAAACCGCGGTCATCGATCTGGACGCGCTGCCCCGGATCGTAGGAAACAATTACCGCCAAGCGCTTTCGCAAACGCCCGGCCTCCTGCTGGCGGAAGAATCCTCGCCGCTGGTCAGTCTCGGTTACCGCGGCTTGAACCCGCATCGTGCTCAGTTTACCCAAGTCCTGCGTGATGGCATTCCGATCCACGCCGACCAACTCGGCTACCCGGAGGCCTACTATACGCCTCCCCTCGACACGGTGGACCGCATCGAGTTCATCCATGGTGGAGCGGCTTTGCAATATGGCCCGCAGCCCGGTGGCGCGCTGAATTACATCACTCACCGCCCCCGGACTGACAAACCGTTTTCCATCCGGACCCAGCACATCATCGGCAGTGATGATCTCTATTCCACTTTCTCCTCGGCGGATGGCACGGTCGACAAACTTGGCTACTACCTCTATTTCAATCATCGCCAGAGCGATGGATTCCGGTCAGCTAACAGCGACTACGATCTGAACAATGGTGCCATCAAACTTCTCTATACGCTCGATAACGGCGGGAAAATCATCTTCAACGCCGACACCTACGAGGAAGACCACGGCGAACCCGGCGGTCTGACGAGCTCGATGTTCAACTCCGGCAGCCTCCAGGCGACGCGCCAGTCCGATCACTTTTCATTGGATCGCGATTCGGTATCGCTCACCTACGAGATCGAGCCCAACGCCGACTCGTTTTTCACCACCAGTATCTGGTGGTCGGATTACAAAAGAAGCAGTTACCGCGAGGACGGCGGTGGCTTCGGTATCGCTCCGCCGGCCGGCAGCCCGTTCAAGTCAGAGAACCAGGAGTTTGAATCGTTAGGTCTCGACTCTCGTTATCGTCTGAACTGGGGGACAAACGCCCAGCACACCTTCTCAACCGGGGTTCAGGTCTATCACATGGATTCGCCCCGCACCGATTCGATCTCAAACTCGGCCATCGTCCAGAAAACCGACCGCGAGGTCTTCTATCTCCCGGTTTTCGCAGAGAACAAATTCACCTTTGGCGATTTTTCGATCACGCCTGGTATCCGGCTTGAAAACATCTGGCAGGATGTTGTGAAAAAAGGCAGTGCCGCGAGAAAAGAGGAAACCAGCCACATTCTGCTAGGTGGACTCGGCGCTGAGTATGCCTTCGACGAAAATTCCGCCATTTACGGCAATATCTCGCAATCCTATCGCCCGGCGACCTTTACCGAAGCTGTGCCTTCCGAAGTTCTCGGTGACGTCCCGGACGACCTCGAGGAGGGGAAATCCATCGAGTATGAACTCGGTTATCGCTCACGGCCTAACGATTTCCTGACACTCGATACCAGCTTGTTCCTGCTCTCCTTCAAGGATCAGATTGGCAAGGTCGGCACAACCACCGCCAATGTCGGCGATGCCACCCACAAAGGAATCGATGTCTCCGTCACCACCGACCTGCTGGCACTGATGGGTCAATCCAAGAAGTATGGCAGCCTCGATTGGTATGTGAATGGAACCCTGCTGGACGCGGAGTTTACCGATGGACCGAGCGACGGGAAAACCCCTCAGTATGCGCCGGACTACATCGTCCGCAGTGGACTGAGCTACAGCTACGAAGAGAAGTTGAAAGTGAGCTTCGGTGGCACCTTCCTGGGCCAGCATTTCGCAAACGACTCCAATGACGCAACGTTCAGCATTCCCGCTTACATGGTTTGGGATCTCACTGCGGAATACAAAGTCCACGAAAACGTCCGGTTGATCGCCGGCATCAACAACCTCTTCGACGAAAGCTATTACGCCCGCGTCCGGAACGACGGGATCGACCCTTCGAACGGTCGGAATTACTACGTCGGCGCGTCGTTTGAGTTCTGAAACCTGCTGCTTTACTTTTTTTGTTGCTGCTTGAGTTAAAGGTCGGGACCGCCAAGTCCCGGCCTTTAACGCCGCTCAGTTCAGGGATTGTCAAGCGGTATAGCCGCCTCTAGTGTCCGCCTCCTTTTATGAATCCACTGCTCTACGCCATCAACATCGGCACGCTCGCCACCTGGCTCAGCGTCGCGGGCTTTGGTACGGTGGGAATCGTCGTGCCGGTGACTGTTGAGCTTTTGAGCGCAGAAAAATCAAAAGATCCCTACGCGGATCTCGAAACCCTCGTTCTGACCGAGGATTTCAATCTTGGAGACACGCCTCCTTCCCAGGAAACAGACACCGGCAGCACCGGCAGTGAAGAGGAAACAGACGTCCCTCTCGCCGAACAGGAAACCCTTCCCACGCCGTCCGAGATTCCGGAGACCGCGGAAATCACCCCGCTGCCAGAGATACCTGACATGCCACCGCCGGTTGCGGAATTTCGCGAATCCGTCGCACCCGCCCCCACCAAACCCCGCCCGGTTCCCAAGGCGAACAACAAGACTCCCACTCGCTCGAACATGGCCACCAGCGCCACTGGCGGATCTCCCAAAGGCAAAGCCTACGCCAAAGGAAAGCTTGGAAATGGCGGACAAAACGGGGGCAGTGGAATGTCAGACGCCAAGCGCCTCGCCGGAGGCCGCATGCCGAAGCCGTCCTATCCTTCCAGTGCCCGCGCCAGGGGACACACCGGTACCGTGCTCGTCGAGTTCGTCGTCGGGGAAAATGGCAGCGTGGTTTCCGCCTATGCAAAAGTCCCTTCTCCCTGGCCTGCCCTCAACGAGAGTGCCGTAAGTGCCGTGCGGCGTTGGAAATTTCCACCCGGAGGCGTCACCAAATTCACCCGTCCCATCGTTTTCCAACTGAACTAACACCTCCGTGCTCGCCAACATCGTCGTCGAAAAATTCATCGAAGGCGGCTGGGTCATGTGGCCCATCCTCGTTTCCTTCCTTCTCTCGCTCTGCGTCATCCTGGACCGCGCCATCTGGTGGACCGTGCTGCAATCGAAAATCCGCTCCGGCCTCCAGGAACAAGCCCGCGAGGCGATCGGCACCGGGGATTTCACGACCGCTTGGAAACTCGGCAACAACTCCGGAGAACCCTACCTCGCCAACCTCCGCGAAGGCATGATCCACGCGAATACCTCGATGCTGGCCGCCATGCAGCTCCACGCCACCCACCTCATTGAGAAATCGGAAGCCCGCATGTGGGTGCTCAGCACCATGATCACGCTGGCTCCTTTGTTAGGCCTGTTCGGCACCGTGGCCGGCCTGATGGGATCTTTCGCCGCCATCGGCACCGACCAGCTCGCCGTCACCAAGGTCACCGGCGGCATCGGCGAAGCGCTCATTGCCACCGCCTGCGGCATCGCCATCGCCATTGTCTGCCTGCTGCCCTACAATTTTTTCCGCAAGCGCGTTTCCGTCCTGCGCTCTTCGCTGGAACGCTGGATCAATCACTGCGAACTCCTCGTTAGATCCGCGAAAGAACACGGCCACGACCTCGAAGCCTTCGCCGCACAAACTCAAAGACGCCCCGGGACGCAGAACTAACATGCCCGTCCAACTCAACAGCAGCAGTTCCGGCGAGGACCACGGCGACGAGGCGCGGATCGAAATCATTCCGCTCATCGACATCATGTTCTTCCTGCTCGCCAGCTTCATGATGGTCAGCCTGAGCATGACCCAGCTCAACCGGGTGCCCATCAATCTGCCGGAAGCCTCCACCGGCGTCGCCGAGACCAAGGCGCCGCCGTTTCAGATCGCCATCGATCCTAACGGCGTCATCACCTGGGACGCCAAGGTGGTCACCCTATCAGAAATTACCGCGCGCCTGCAAAAGGAGGCCGCTCCCAACGATACCCGCGTCCTGATTTCCGCGGACGCCGAGTCCCGCCACCGCAACGTGCTCGACGTGCTCAACGCCGTGCGCGCCGCAGGCATTGAGAAAGTCAGCTTCGAATCCAAAACTCCGCAGCCGTGAGCCTGAGCCGCATTCTTCCCATCGCGAACCTGGTCGGCTGCCTGCTCATCACCGGCATCATCGTCGCCCAGTGGCTCAAGGAACGCGGACTCGACTCGAAGATTCAAAGCCTTTCCCAACAGTTAGCCACCACGCGCGAGCAATACGACACGGAGAAGAAACGCACCGCCGCGCTCGAAAGCGATGTCGCGCAGCTCAAGGAGTCCGTGGAATCCACCGTTAAGGCCCGCAAGGAAAGCGAGGACGCCATGGCAAAACTGATCGCCGAGCGCGACGCGCAGAACGCTTCCACCGCGGAGGCCGCCAGTCAGGCGAATCAGGAGCAGGTGAAAATCTGGGAGAAAGCCATCGCCGACCGCGACGAAAAAATCCGCACCCTCAACGAATCCCTCACCGCCACCCGCGCCCGTCTCGACGAGGCCGTCGCCAAGCTCAAGGCGGCCGGAGCGAGGTGAAGTGCCTGCCGGTAGTTGCCGAGCACCGAGGCTCCCGTATCGGAAGAATTTCAACTGTCGATGAACAGGAGCATTCATCCTCTTCATCTGCGTTGATCCTGTTCATCTGTGGTTGGCCTCCTCCCTAGTGTCGAGACCCCCACTTAATTTCCCCGATTTAAATCCGTGTCACGCCCGGCCCCGCCGCGCTAGGCTCCGCGCATGCCGTTCAGCCACTTCGGACTTGGAAAAGACATTCTCCGCGCCATCGCGAAAGCCGGTTACACCCGCCCGACGCAGGTGCAGGAAGCGGCGATTCCCAAGGTGATGCAGGGTCACGACCTGATCGCCATCGCCCAGACCGGCACCGGCAAGACGGCGGCATTCGTGCTGCCGATGCTGCACCGCATTTCCCTCGCAAACCAACAAGGCCAGCCGCGCGGCACCAAGGCGCTGATCCTCGCCCCCACCCGTGAGCTCGCCCTCCAGATCATGGAAAACATCCGCGCCTATGGCAACGGCCTTCCCATCCGCGTGGCGGCCATTTTCGGCGGCGTCGAGGAGGAATCCCAGATCAAGGCGGTGAGGAAAGGCGTGGACATGATCGTCGCCACTCCCGGACGGCTGATCGACCTGCTAGAACGGCAGAAGGTGGATTTCAGCATGCTGGAAACGCTGGTGCTCGATGAGGCGGATCGGATGCTGCACATGGGATTCCTGCCAGACATCGAGACCATCATCCAGGATCTGCCCAAGCGCCGGCAGACGCTGATGTTTTCCGCCACTCTATCAAAAGCGGTCGAGTCGCTGGCGCGGCGGTTTCTCTATCAGCCGAAGATGGTGCAGATCGGGAAACGCTCGAATCCTGCGGATACGGTCACCCAGTGCGTTTACGAAGTGCCGCCGCATTTGAAAAGCGCCTTGCTGTTGGAGCTTCTAAAGCAGCCGAAGTTCACCCGTGTGCTCGTTTTCGTCCGCATGAAGGACGGCGCCAACCGGCTGACGACGTTCCTCCAGGCGGAAAAAGTGAAGGCGGCCAGGCTGCACTCCAGCCGCTCGCAGGAACAACGGTTGAAGGCGCTGCAGGACTTCAAGGATGGAAAAGTCCAGGTCCTCGTCGCCACCGACATCGTCGCCCGCGGCATCGATATCGATGGAGTTTCCCACGTGGTGAATTTCGATTTTCCGGTGAACCCCGAAGACTATGTCCACCGCATCGGCCGCACCGGCCGGGCGGAGAATCCCGGCGAGGCGATCAGCCTGGTGCCGAAGGGCGATCTGAATCTGCTAGGCATGACCGAGCTCGCCATCGGCCAGCGCCTCGATCGCAAGCGCCTGCGAGGATTCGACTATCACGCCATCACTCCGGCCTCACCTGTTAGCGAAGTGCCGGCAAAGCGCGACTGGCGGAAACGCACGCGCGAGATGGAGGCGAAAAAAACCATCCCGCCCGAGAAAGCCGCCCGAAACAAGCCCGCTTTCAAACGCGGGAAAAAATAGCCGGACTCGCAATCAATAGAGCACGGAGCGTCGATATTCTATCGACTGTTTCAGGCCGCCATTCTGTCGGCCGAAAGCGGGGCTGCGGACAAAATGTCCGCCGCAAATAGCGTTCAGAATAAACGCGCTCCTTTGAGTGCCCGCATCCGTCACCGGAGGGCTTTTCTTCTTTCCAGCATACGGTCAGCTCCCTCCGATCACTCGCCGGAGGCCAACTTCCTCGGCTTTTCTCCTTCCCGTCCCCCGCAGACCGCTGTTAGTCTCCGAATACCTCATGCATTGGACCGAACCCGCCACCGCCGACGACTCCCACGCCGCACTTGAGAAAACCCTCTGGGACGCCGCCAACCAGCTCTGGGCCGGGGCCGCGCTCAAGCCTTCTGAATACTCTCCCACCGTCCTCGGGCTTATCTTCCTGCGCTATGCGGATGTCCGGTTTGTGGCGGTGAAAGAGGAAATCCAGCCTCTGGCCGGATCGCGGCGCAAGATCGGCCCGACGGATTTCCACGCCGCAGGTGTGGTCTATCTCCCGGATGAAGCCCGCTTCTCCCATCTGCTCAGCCTGCCGGAGGGCGCGAATGTCGGGCAGGCCGTCAACGAGGCGATGCGCGCCATCGAGAAGGAGAACCCGGACCTCGCCGACGTGCTGCCAAAGAGCTACCACATCCTCGAAAGCCGCACGCTCGCCTCCTTGCTCAAGACCATGGCCTCCATCTCCATGGACAAGGGCGGCGACACCTTCGGCCTCATTTACGAATACTTCCTCGGCAAGTTCGCCATGAGCGAGGGCCAGAAGGGCGGGGAATTCTATACGCCCACCTCCATCGTCAAATTGATCGTGGAAATCCTGGAGCCCTACCACGGCCGCATCCTCGATCCCGCGTGCGGCTCCGGCGGCATGTTCATCCAGTCCGCCCGCTTCGTGGAGGCGCATCAGAAGAATCCCACGGCGGAAATCTCCGTCCACGGCCAGGAGCGCGTCACCGATACGGCCCGCCTCGCCCGGCTGAACCTCGCCGTCCACGGGCTGAGCGGCGATATCAAGCAGGGGAACACCTACTACGAGGACCTCCAGGACTCCGTCGGCCGCTTCGACTTCGTGCTGGCGAACCCGCCCTTCAATGTCAGCAAGATCGACAAGGAGCGCCTCGCCGGAGATCCGCGCTACCCCTTCGGCATCCCGCGCACCGACAATGGCAACTACCTCTGGATCCAGCATTTCCACTCCGCGCTGAACAAAAAGGGCCGCGCCGGATTTGTCATGGCGAACTCCGCCGCCGATGCCCGCGCCTCCGAGCAGGAGATCCGGGAAAAAATCATCCGTGCCGGTCATGTGGACGTCATGGTCGCCATCGGCCCGAATTTCTTCTTCACCGTCACCCTGCCCTGCACCCTCTGGTTCTTCGACAAGGGCAAGGCTGGTACCAACCGCGCGGAAAAAGTGCTCTTCCTCGACGCCCGCCACATCTTCCGCCAGCTCGACCGCGCCCACCGCGATTTCACCCGCGCCCAGCTCGAATTCCTCGCCAACGTCGTCCGCTTCTATCGCGGCGAGGATCTGGAGTTGAACGACGGCTCCGAGGAGAAATGGGAGGAAATTTTCGGCGACGCCCCGTCCTACATCGACATCCCCGGCCTCTGCAAAGCCGCCACCCTTCAGGAAATCGAAGCTCAGGGTTGGTCGCTCAATCCCGGCCGCTACGTCGGCGTCGCCAAGGGCGAGGACCTCAGCGACGAGGATTTCAAGGAACAGCTCGAAGCCCTCAACGAGGAACTCGAAGTCCTCAACGCCGAAGCGCGGGAGCTTGAGGCAAGAATCGCGGAAAACGTCACCGAACTTCTGGAAGCATGAAATCAGAACACATACAGACGCTCACGGACACCTTTGAAGGTCATGCCCAGCAAATGGAAAGCGGGGTGGAATACTGGCTCGCCCGGGATCTTCAGGTGCTTCTCGGCTACACCCAATGGCGGAATTTTCTGAACGTGATTTCCAAGGCGGAGACCGCCTGCGAAGTCTCTGGTCATCAGGTTTCCGACCATTTTGCTGACGTCAGCAAAATGGTCGAACTGGGCTCCGGAAGCCAGCGGGAGGTGGAGGACGTCATGCTCACCCGTTACGCCTGCTACCTCATTGCCCAGAACGGCGATCCCCAGAAGCAGGAAATCGCTTTTGCCCAGACCTATTTCGCGGTCCAGACACGCAAGGCCGAGTTGATCGAACAACGTCTGCTCGAAGCAGAACGAGTGCAGGCTCGCCAAAAACTAACCACCACCGAAAAGGATCTCTCCTCCGTCATCTTCGAGCAAACCGGTGGCAACCAGGACTTCGCTCTCATCCGCAGCAAGGGGGACCACGCCCTCTTCGGCAAGAGCACCCAAGCGATGAAAGCCCAGTGGAAGGTTCCCGCCAGTCGTCCGCTCGCCGACTTCGCACCCACCATCATTCTCAAAGCCAAGGATTTCGCCACCGAGATCACCATCTTCAATTCCCGTGAACGCGGACTCTCGACCGAATCGTCGATATCCAATGAGCACATCAGCAACAACAAGGCGGTTAGAAAAACCCTGCTCGAACGCGGGATCCGTCCAGAGTCTCTGCCGCCGGAGGAAGACATTAAAAAAGTCGAACGGCGTTTGACCTCCGAGGAAAAGAAGTCGCTCAAGAACCCGGATACGCTTGAATGATGTCGTCCGCTCAGAGAACAAAAACAACACGCTTGGATGATCTCGGGTTCGTAAGCCGAGGCCGTTCGCGTCATCGTCCTCGAAATGACGCGTCGCTTTATGGCGGCACGTATCCGTTCTTTCAAACCGGCGACATCAAGGCAGCGAACCTTTATCTGACAGAATACACTCAAACATACAGCGAAGCGGGTTTGGCTCAAAGCAAGATGTGGGACAAGGGGACTCTTTGCATTACGATAGCGGCAAATATCGCAGAGACGGCAATACTAGGTATTCCGGGCTGCTTTCCGGATAGCGTAGTTGGATTCATTCCCGATCCCGGCAAGGCGGATGTGAGGTTCATCAAATACTACATCGATATCCTAAAGCTGGGTATGCAGAGCATTTCTCGCGGCACGACTCAGGACAACATGAGTGTTGAGAAATTAATGTCGTTTGATTTCAAAGTCCCCGACCTCGCCACCCAACGCAAGATCGCGGGCATCCTCTCGGCTTACGACGACTTGATCGAGAACAACCTGCGCCGCATCAAGATCCTGGAGCAGTTGGCGCAATCCCTCTACAGCGAGTGGTTCGTCCACTTCCGCTTCCCCGGCCATGAATCCGCAAAGTTTGCCGACTCGGCACTCGGTCAGATTCCAAAAGGTTGGAACGTCAAAAAGCTGGCGGAAATCGCTGAAGTCAACGCAGAGAGCATCCGAGCCACCAACGCTCCCGTGGAAATTCAATACATCGACATTGCGTCGGTTTCTACAGGCTCAATCGACAATGTTGAGTTGATAAGTTTCGAATCCGCCCCGAGTCGAGCCCGGCGGGTCGTCCGACATGGCGACATCATTTGGTCCACGGTTCGGCCAAATCGGCGCTCGTTTTCACTGATCATCGATCCAGCAGAGAACCTGATCGCGTCGACTCGTTTTGCGGTGCTTTCAGCCCGTAAGGTTCCTTGGAGCTACCTCTACCAAGCTACGACGACCGAAGACTTCACCAGCTATCTTGTCAATCATGCCTCGGGTGCCGCTTATCCGGCTGTAAACTCCGGCATCTTTGAGAACGCGGATGTCATCGTGCCGTCGAGTGAACTGCTGACACGTTTCAACGCGCTAGCAGAAGTCAATCAATTGCTTCTGCAAAATCTTCACCGCCGCAACCAAACCCTCCGCCAAACTCGCGACCTGCTGCTGCCGCGTCTTCTGTCGGGGGAGGAAAGATCGCTGCAAAGCTAACTACAGAATATGGCAGTTACAAAAGTCACCGACGAAGCAACAGAGGGCGATCTCGAGGCAAGGATAGATACGGCATTGAGGCTTGCCTTTCCATTGCTCCCAAGTGGCGCGCTTACTCACCAGACGACCTTTTCCTTCAAGTTTGGAGGGAAGACGATCACAGTTGATGGAGAGAAACGGAAAGCAGCAAGTGCTAGATCGGATGTTCTTGTTGAATATAGCGGAAAGCGATTGGCTGTTCTTGAACTGAAGAGACCTGGACTTCCCCTGTCTGTGGAAGACAACGAGCAGGGCTTATCCTACGCAAGGGTTCTCTTCCCAAGCCCTCCCCTTGTAGTTGTTACCAATGGCCTGGAATTCAGGCTGCTCGAAACTCATACAGGCCAAGAATGGAAGCCGGCCGAACGTACAGATCAAACAATTGCAAATCTGATTAAAAATGCAGCCCTTGTTGCCACGCATGATTTGAAAAATGCTGTAGGAACCTTGATGGGGACAAATCCCGATGTTTGGGTTCAAGCGGTGGGGCAGACGAGCGACGCAGCAATAGCGGAACTTACAGGTACATGGGGTGCCCGCTTATTGCCGTTTGTCGAAGGCTTTCAAATTCCCCGCAAGGCCACAGCAGTCATCAAGATTTTGATCAAGAAAGGAGAGCAGCGGCTACTGATCGTCCACGGGCAACCGATGTCTGGAAAAAGCAATGTTCTCCGTGAATTTGCGCAATCGTCTTCTTCGCACGGAAATGCCGTCCTCTTCATTGAGAGTGATGGCGAAACGAGTATTCTTCAGCAAGTCGCGGACTTGTTGAATGAGGAGCTTGATTGGCCAGTGTCGAAAGATGAAGCCAGAACATGGCTTCGCACCATTGCTCGCGGCGATGGCCCGATTCTTGTTTTGGCAATCGATGGAATAGGGCTCAATTTTGATGATCTTCGGGATGAAATCAGCGACCTATGTTCAGATTCATTTGGCAAAAAATTGTCAATAGTGGTTGAACTCGACAGCGTGATTGCAGAGCGCGCTGTAAAAAGCTCGGATAGAAGGCGCTTGTCAAAAATTGGACGAAAGTCTGCCGGAGTTCCGGTGCTTCCTCTTGATCTCAGTGAATTTAACGAAGCTTCGCGTGAACTGTGGAATCACAAGATCGGAATTTCCAAGGGTGGTCATTTGTCACCGGAATACCGATTGCCTTGGGTGTTGCGCGCGGTTGCATCGTATTTGGTCAAGCCAATCGATAAAACCAAGTCTTCCTACATTAGGATGATTCCGTCGACTTTAAGTCTCAATCTAGTGACGGTGACTCGGAAATCCTTTGAAGGCGAGCATGAGTTGCGGAGGCGATTTCAGGGAGTTGCGAAATCCCTGATTGACGACGCTTTGAGCGACAGTAGATCAATCCCACTAAAGCTGGAGTCCATTTCTTCATTTATGGTGTTAAGAAACACCTTGGAAAATCACCTTTCCAATGCAGATGTCGAAACGCTTATCGAAGATGGATTGCTGAAGCCGATTCTCCATGACTCTGGAGAGCCTATATTGCTGGTTCGAATGCCGGAATTAGCGGCAAGCGAGGTTGCGCACGTTCTATCGAAACAACTCAAGAAAAGAGCTGACCTGGAAGATTTCGAACGGGCTAAATGGCTTTGCGACGTTGCGGCAGCGATTCCTTTTGGCGATATTGTGGCAGCGCAAGCTATAATTGACAATGCACTGAATGGGAATGGATTGTCGATCGGGATGGTGGAAAGGCTGTTGGATGGAAAAGTAGAAATTCGAAATTTTGAAGAAGGGGCTGAAATGGCAATGGACATGCCGGGAATTGGTGTTGTGCAAGCTAAATACTGTAGTGATGGTTTAATCGTGAATGATGGGCGCGGGGGTGAACATATCTTGCGTTTGAATCCAGGGGATGGTTCCGATGGGGCATTCTCTGATATAAATGCGTGGCTAATCCTATCCCATCTTGGAGCGATTCGCATGGGGGCGTTCGAAGTGGGTAACGAAGATGAAATGCTTCGTGTGGACCCTGCGATTCTATTGGAAGTAGGTTCATGTATTACCGTTCTTCGTCGCCCACCAGTTGATCCAAATATGAATGGAATTCACACTCATGATTTTCCCGGTCAGATTTCAATAGTTTGTCACCATGAGGGCGTTGTCGAGGTGATCACGAATTCGATACTTCAGTATCTTGGAAGCGAAAGATCCGAAGATTGGATTGATCTGGCACTGTCGCGCGATTCAATGCCCTTATTGGCAAGAATCGACATAGCGCTACGGC
Source organism: Akkermansiaceae bacterium (assembly GCA_031412525.1). Classification (GTDB taxonomy): domain Bacteria; phylum Verrucomicrobiota; class Verrucomicrobiia; order Verrucomicrobiales; family Akkermansiaceae; genus Luteolibacter. The sequence goes on from JANODE010000189.1 coordinate 74,430, forward strand.
AGTTGGCCACCACTTCGGACGCAGAGCTGTCGTCTTTTGCTCAGGACATGCTGGATAGAAAGATTCGACCGGCATTTTCGGCAGGTTGCGCCATCCCTGACTGAAATGAACAACTCTTACACCGAAGACCATCTCGTCGAGCAACCGGCGATCCAGCTCATGCAACATGAGCTGGGCTGGGATGTCGTGAATTGCTACGACGAGTGGGTCGGCGGTGTCAGTAATCAAAGCCGGGAGGGAAAGCGGGAGGTGGTGTTGGTTACGCGGCTTCGTCCGGCGCTGCAACGGCTGAATCCGGATCTGCCGGTGGAGGCGATTGAGGGAGCGGTGGAGGAGATTTGCCGGGATCGCACGGCGCTGAGTCTGGCAGAGGCGAACCGGGAGATCGACAAGCTGCTCAAGCAGGGCGTGAAAGTTTCTTTTCCGGATCAAGAGCACGGCGGGCAGCGGGTGGAAGTGGTGGCTGTGGTCGATTGGGAGGTGCCGGAGAACAATGATTTCCTGCTGGGCTCGCAGTTCTGGGTGGCGGGCGAGCTGTATCTGAAGCGGCCGGATCTGGTGGGCTTCGTGAACGGCCTGCCGCTGGTGCTGATCGAGCTGAAGAAGCCGGGCGTGAACGTGCGCGATGGATTTGACAAGAACCTCCGCGATTACAAGCAGACGATCCCGCAGCTTTTCCACTACAACGCGCTGCTGCTGGTCTCGAACGGGGTGCAGAGCAAGATCGGCAGCCTGACGGCGGAGTGGGAGCATTTCGGCGATTGGAAGAAGGCGACGAGCGAGGAGGACGTGGCGGGGATCTCGCTGGAGACGCTGCTACGCGGGACTTGCGAGAAAGGGCGCTTGCTGGATCTGGTAGAGAGTTTCACCCGCTTTTCCGACAGCAAGGGCGGCGTTTCCAAGCTGCTTGCGAAGAACCATCAGTTTCTCGGAGTGAACCGGGCGGTGGAGGCATTGCGGGTTTCCACGGATGGAAGGATCGGCGTCTTCTGGCACACGCAGGGAAGCGGGAAGAGTTACTCGATGGTCTTTTTCGCAGAGAAGGTTTTTCGGAAGCTCAAGGGGAACTGGACTTTCGTGGTGATTACGGACCGGACGGAGCTAGACACGCAGATTTATCGGACCTTCTCGACCTGCGGCGCGGCGTCCGAGCTGTGCCAGGCGACGAGCGCGAGTCACCTGCGGAAACTGCTGGGTGAGGATCACCGCTATGTGTTCACGCTGATCCACAAGTTCCGCACGGAGCCGGGGACGCTGCATCCGGTGCTGTCGGAGCGGGATGACATCATCGTGCTGACGGACGAGGCGCACCGCAGCCAATACGACACGCTCGCGATGAACATGCGCACGGCGCTGCCGAACGCGAAGTTCGTGGCGTTCACCGGCACGCCGTTGATCGCCGGAGAGGAACGGACGCGCGAGGTGTTCGGCGATTACGTGAGTGTCTATAATTTCAGGCAGTCCGTGGAGGACGGGGCGACCGTGCCGTTGTTCTACGAGAACCGGACACCGGAATTGCAAATCACCAACCCGGAGCTGAACGAGGAGATCTATCAAACGATCGAGGACGCCGGACTGGACGACGATCAGGAGGAGAAGCTGCGGAAAGTGCTGGGCCAGCGCTATCACCTGATCACCCGCGAGGACAGGCTGGACGCGGTGGCGAAGGACATCGTCCATCATTTCCTGAACCGCGGCTATCAGGGCAAGGCGATGGTGGTATCCATCGACAAGCTGACGACGCTGCGGATGTATGAAAAAGTCCGCGCCGAGTGGGAGGCGGAGAAGGCCCGAGTGCTGAAAGCGCTGGACGGAATGGTGGGTGGTCATCCGGATTTCGCCATGCTGCATGCGCGCTTGGTCAATCTGCAGGAGACGGACATGGCGGTGGTCGTCTCGCCGGGGCAGAACGAGATTTCCGAGATGAAGGAAAAGGGCTTCGACATCTTGCCGCACCGCGAGCGGATGGTGAAGGAGGACCTGGAGGAGAAGTTCAAGAATCCCGCCGATCCTTTCCGGCTCGTCTTCGTCTGCGCGATGTGGCTCACGGGCTTCGATGCGCCGAGCTGCTCGACGCTCTATCTGGACAAGCCGATGCGCGGCCACACGCTGATGCAAACCATCGCCCGCGCCAACCGGGTTTATGGCGACAAGGTGAACGGCCTGATCGTGGACTACGCGAATGTTTTTCAGGAGCTGGAAAAGGCATTGGCCATCTACGGCTCCGGCACCAGCGGCGGCGAGATGCCGGTGAAGGACAAGAAGGAACTGGTGGAAGCCCTGCGGATCACGCTGGATCAGGTCTTTGAATTCTGCCGGAAGCAGAACGTAGATCTGAAAGCCGTTCACAAGTTCGCCAAATATTTCATCCCGGCAGTGAACCAGCTCTTGCGGACGGATGAAGTGAGGGATGCGTTCCTCGGGCAGGCGAATGATGTGTCACGCCTCTACAAAGCGGTGATGCCGGATCCCGTCATCCCAGAACTGGCTCCCACCGCTCAGTTGATTGCCGAACTGGCGAAAGCGGTGCGCGCACAGAAAGACCCGGTGAACATCACTGAAGTGATGGCCGCGATCTCAGGCGTGCTGGATGGCGCGATCGTAGCCGAACCGCACATCAAGCCGGGCGCGGCGGCGAAGACGATCGACCTGAGCAAGATCGACTTCGAGGTGCTGATGCGGAAGTTCGAGCGGACGCCGAACAAGAACATCGAAGCGCAGCAACTGCGGGCCTTGATCGAGCGGAAGCTGGACAACCTGATCCGCCTGAACGCGAGCCGCTACGATTTCCTCGACCGGTTCCAGAAGATGATCGAGGCGTATAACAACGGCGCCCTGAGTATCGAGCAGTTGTTCGCGGAGCTGGTGACCTTCACCAAGGATCTCAACGACGAGGAACAACGGCATCTGCGCGAGAATATCAGCGAAGAAGAGTTGGCAGTGTTCGACATCCTGACTCGCCCCGGCCCGGATCTAACGCCGGTGGAAACCGAGGCGATCAAGAAGGTTTGCAAGGATCTGCTAGCGAAGCTGAAGACGGAAAAACTGGTGCTCGCGTGGCGGACCAAGCGCACGACACGGGCGGCGGTGCGAGTGGAGATCGAGAAGATGCTGGATAGCGGACTCCCGGAGAAATACACGACGGAGCTGTTTGAACAGAAGTGCGGGGTGCTGTTCCAACATGTGCTGGAGAAGTATCCGGAGAGCGGGGAGAGTGTGTATGAGGCGGCGGGGTGAGCAATAACTCTCAACTCTCACCGTCCTCAATACCCCTGCACGTTGATCTCATCTCCACTGAGGATCTTCACGCGCGTCCCCATCTTTTTCTGGATCACTTTGAAATGGTCCATTTCCTCAGGGCTGACCAGCGAGATGGCGTCACCGGGGTTTTCCGCCCGGCCGGTGCGGCCGATGCGGTGGAGGTAGTCCTTGGGCGAGCGGGGCAGCTCGTAGTTGATGACGCAGGGCAGGAACTCGATGTCGATGCCCCGCGCTAACAGATCGGTGGCCACCAGCACGCGGAGCCCGCCCGCTTTGAAATCCTGCAACGTGAACCGCCGCGTTTGCTGCGCCATCTTGGAATGGACGGCGGCGGCGTGGATCTTGTTCTTGAGCAACTTGTTCACGATGGCGTCCGCCTTGATGATGGAGGAGGCGAAGACGAGGACTTGTTGCAGGTCCCCGTGTTTAATCAGGTAGCGCAGCAGTGGACCCTTCTTTTCCTCCGCGACCAGGTAGGCTAACTGATTGATCAGTCCCGCTCCTTCATCCTCATCCGTGATCCTGATGACGACCGGATCTTTCAAAAGCATCTGTTGGATCAAGCCGACGTTGTCGCTGAGAGTGGCGGAGAACAAAAGGTTCTGCCGTTCCGCCGGGAGCAGGGAGAGGATGCGGTCCACCTCGTCCTTGAATCCGAGGTTGAGCATCTTGTCCGCCTCATCGAGCACGAGGGTGGCGATGGAGGAAAGGCGCACCGCGTTTTTATCAATCAGTTCCAGCAGCCGCCCGGGAGTGGCCACCAGGATGTCCGCCTTGCCGATCGCCTGCATCTGCGGGTTGATGGAAATGCCGCCGGAGATGGCGAGACTGATCGGTCGGTCTATCAGCGCCGGGATGAAGGATTGGAACACCGAGTTGACCTGATCCGCCAGCTCTCGGGTCGGCACCAGGACGAGCACGGTGGGCTCGCGGTAGCGAGAGGGGCCGGCGGCCTGGAGGTGGTGAAGGATCGGCAGCACGTAGCCGGCTGTTTTTCCCGATCCGGTTTTTGCAATGCCGAGCACGTCCTTTTTCCCGATGACCGCGGGGATGGATTGTTCCTGGACGGGTGTCGGCTGGGCGAAACCCTGGGCCTCCACAGCCTTGATGAGTGCGGGCGAGAGGCCGAGTGAGGAAAATGACATGGGATTCAATGGTCGAATCGGGATTCGGGTGTTCAAGGAGTCTCCAACAATTCAGCCGCAGTGGCCAACCATTCCTCTTCCAGCGTTACTGCGGCGGGGGGCGTTGGTTTTCCCGCGCGGGCATACCAGTAGGCGGCGTTTGATAGATCTCCCTCCTCGCGGTGCAGATACGCGTGGATCCACGATCCGGCGGTGCCCGGGATGTCCTGACAAAGATCGTGCGCGGCGTCCCATTGACCGGCTCTCGCCAGCCACAGCGCGCGGGCTGTGATGGAAAGCCCAGCTGGAGGCGAAGCATCGGAAGCGGCGGATCGTGAAAGCTCAGCTGCGGTCATGGGCGGATCATCCCTTCACCGTCGTTCGCGGGCAACAGGGATTTTTTCGCCCTGGTTGATGCCCGAAATTGCCCGGTCGGCGGTTCAAACGCCTCGGTCGGTGCTCCAAATTGACCGGTCGGCGGTTCAAATCGGGCGGTCGGCATCCCAAATCGATTGGTCGTTGATCTAAATCGAGCGGTCGATTCCCCAAACCGCCCGGTCGGCAGTCTGAACGACGCGGTCGATCCTCCAAACGCCCCGGTCGAAGGTCCAAACGCCCCGGTCGAAGGTCCAAATGCCCTGGTCGATGGTCCAAATGCGATCGTCGCCCTCAGTCACAAACCGCTCTTACCCAGAGATCTGCGCTCGTTTCCTCACAATTTGAGAATCTCCCCGGCGATGATGTCCTCCATTCCAGCTTCGGTGCGGATGAAAATTTCCTGCAGGCCTTTGGCGGATTGCGTGACCGCTTTAAGGCCGCCGGAGATCTTGCGTTGGACTTTGACCGTGCCCGTCCGGCTGCCGGTACCTAACGATTTCCCGCCATACGAACGCCCGATGATCACGGCCACGACGCCCTCCATCGCCTCGATCTGGCGCATGACCTGATGGCATTCCTTCGAGGAACTCTGGTGGCGTCCGCGTGAAGGCATGGCTCAGTGGCTCAGGGATGCGAGCTGATGTGACGTGCGATGTTTTCCATCTGCTCGCGCCAGCCAGTCTTGTTTTTGCTCATGGCCTCGTCACGGCGGTGCAGGGGAAGTTCGGAAAATCCGGATTCAGTGACAGATAGAAGGGTGCCTTCCAATGTCGGTTCCAGCCGGAACTCGACAAGCGTGGTGGCTTCTTCCGAGTAATCGACGCTAGTTTCGATCGCATGCGGATGCCAGGTGAATGAGAACAGGCGCTCCGGCTCGATCTGTTGGATGATTGTTTTCCACGGCACATGTTCGAATCCCGGATAGGTGACATGGCCGGTGGAAACCTGGCCTATCTGAAATGGAGCGGTTAGTTTTACCCGAAACCAGTCACCGAACTCCCGGTGATCGGCCAATGCGCGCCAAACCCGCGATACCGGAGCCTTGATTTCCTGTTGTCTCTCGATGCGGTCATTCATGGCGGGGGAAGCTTCCTCCCGCGATACCTGTCATGCAATCGAACAATTGCCCGACGGGGGCGGATTTTTCACCACGTCTCGCGAAGTTGGTGGCAATTGGTCCGAGGTGTGCGAATTTTCCCAATGGTCGCGGCCGTCAAAGCCGTGATTCCCTAACCAATTGAAACGAACCATGAAAATGAAACCACTGTTATTGATGTCCCTGTGCTTGTTCCCGTTAGCTGCTGCCATTTCCTCCTGCAGGGAAAAGGGCCCGGCCGAAAGAGCGGGTGAAAACGTGGATAAGGCTGTCGAAAACGTCAAAGATGCCGTCAATCCGAAAGGCCCTGTCGAAAAGGCAGGTGAAAAAGTGGACGACGCACTGGGCAAATAAGCCCCGCGGGGGCCAGGGGAGGATGGATGTCTTTCCGTCCTTCCCTGGTCCGGTTTGAAATCATGGCACCGCGACGATATCCACGCCCAGCCGGCGGTCTGGGATGATGGCTTGGATCTCCAAGATCTTGCGTCCGCGTTTGACGAGGAGCGTGGTCTCCGCCTGATAGGAAAGATCCATCAGATAGGAATACTGAAGGACGTTCGTCAGGCGCTGTCCGTTGATCGCACAAATGACGTCCCCCATCTTGAGGCCGGCGGCTTCCGTCAGGCCGTTGCGCTGGGTGAGCCGCACGCCGGAAACCGGCTTCGTGAGATCGAGGTCCGCAGCGGCGACGGTTTGAAGTCCGTCTGGGAAAACTTTTCGGAGCGCCTTCTCGTTGTTGTTGAGCTTCCACTCGATGAAAGGTCGATAGTCAGTGTCCCCATAGCGCTCGATGAGATTGCCAGCCAGTTCGCGTGCTTTTTTCAGGTCCTTCATGTGGATGGCGTGCATCAGGGCGCAGGTGAGACCCGAAGCCGAGTAGACCTCGGCGTTGTGGTTGGCGATCTCGGCGGCGCGTGCATCCATGCCGTTGGCGAGGCAGTAGTTCATCAGCCAGCGGGTGGTGTTGGAAACCTGCACGCGGTCGGCTGCATCATCGAATGCTTTCTGATAGGCGTCGAAAGCTTCCTTTTCCCGCCCCTCCAGCACCAGCAGCTGACCAAGCTCCAAACCTCGTGAAGGGTCGATTTCCGCGAAAGAGGTGAGCGTCTTGATGAGCTCCGGCCGTGATAGAGAGCCACAACGCACGAGCTGACGGTAGGGAAGGATGCTGAAGTCGCTGATCGCTTTGGAGGCCTCAGTGATGCTCGACGCGTTGTTGCCGGTGTTTTCGCCCAGTTCATAACAGAGCATCGGATCCCATGGGTTCATCCTGTGCAGTCGCTTGATCGTATTCACCCAGTTCGCCCCGGTCGCCGTCTCCATGCGGATCCGGTTACAAGGGTCGAACGCGGTGTCCGGCGGAGTGACATCGCGGAACCACCCGGGCTGGGCCGGCATGGCGACCTGCGATTCGAAGCCAAGCGACTTGAAGCGATAGTCGAACCAAAGATTCGCGGGCACGGCCTCCGGGTGGCTCAGGATGAAATCGCGGGTGGCGGCAAGGCGCTTTTGATAGGCGGCATCGGTATTGGACAGATCGGGTGCCGCAAGCTCGCCACCCGGCAGTTTCGCTAACAGCGGAAGGAATTCCTTTTCCCATTCCACTGCGGTGTCCGGGACGCCCCATTGCATTTTGATGAAACGGTGGACGCGGGTGACGGTGTGGAACAGATGACGCCGGAAAAAGTGCGCCCAATCGCCATCAGAGATCACGGCCGTTTTGCCGTTTTCCACGAGCGAGGTGGTGACTGGCAGATTGATGGAGCGGGTGTAGGCGGAGAGTTCCGCATCTTCGGCTTGTTTGAAAATGCTGTCGATCTCTGCCACTTCCAGCTGCGGCCCGAAGCGCATCACGAGGTGCCCGTCCTCGACGCTGTGGCCGGAATGGATGAGCAGCCGCGCCCAGTCCGGCAGGGCTTGCAGCTCTTTGTCTTCGCCCACCATTTCGCGCAGATCCTCGGGGCCGCGATGGTAACGCAGGGCTCGGGCAAGAACCAGGGTCTCTAACAATGTGCGGTCGGCGGCGGCCTGCAGCTGGCGGAAATCACCCGTGACGCTGACCTTCAGCGTGCGAACCCAGCGATTGACGATTTCCTCGTTAGGGAGTTTTCCCGCCTTTTCGATCGCGGGAATGGGACGGCCGATCCGCGCGGTGTGGAGGATTTCTGCCAGTCGGCCGCTGGTCGTTGAAGCGGCGTCCTTGCGCAGGACGGCGGCGAACGCGAGGTGGGCGGTGCTGCGGCAGAGCAGGGGACGCAAGTCGTCGAAGCTTCCGGCATTTTCGCGCAGCGCCAGGGTGCCTAGCAGAAGTGCCGCCTGTTCGTGGAGCGTTGGGTCTGCTGGCGAGGCGGCGAGTTTTTTCGAAAGGTCGAGATTAACGGACTGGAGGTTCGCGGCGGTTGGAGTGAGCAAGAGTTCACGCAGTTTGGGATCGTCCGGGGAGGGCATTCCCGGAGAGACACCCCGAGAGACGACGAGCGCATGGTAGGTTTCCGTGTCCCAACACGATGGGGCGAGCTCGATTTTCACTTCCCCCGCCGCATACACGTGAGGGGAAATTTCCTTCACCTGCCGCGGCTCCTGGAGATTTGCACCGGCCAGGGTGGCCATCGTATCAAGATCGTTGGCGATGCGATCCACCATCCAGTGTTCCTCACAAGAAAATGGTGTCTTGAACGGAACCTTGACGGCGGCCTCAGACCCCCCTTCCTCCTTTTTTTCGCACGATGTCAGAAGCACCAGAGCCAGCACGCTGCCCATTACCCCTTTGATTCCTGTCCTCATGCGGTTTTGATAGAGTGGCGCGAGTGTTAGAGCGAGTGAAAACCGCCGATGGCCAGGGTCTTCGCGAGGGTGTCGGGAAATATAAATAAAATGAATGGTTGCCAACCGCATCGCGCCGAGACTAGCTACGGGTCGATTGAACGGCGAAAGTTTGTTTTCTCGCTCTTCGTTCGATCCGTGACGCCTTGATCCGGGGGGAGTGTTCTATCAATAAGGCGTCATTAGAATTGAATCAAATGGATATCTACGTGGGCAACCTGCCCTACACTGCTACTGAAGGCGATGTTTCCGAACTCTTCGCCGCTTTTGGACCTGTTGAACGGGTCAAAATCATCACCGACCGCGAAACCGGGCAATCCAAGGGATTTGCTTTCGTGACCCTCGGTGATCAAAGCCAGTTGAACGCGGCCATCGAGGCCCTCAACGACAAGGACTATAACGGTCGCCCACTTCGCGTGAACGCATCCGAGCCCAAGGAATCACGTCCGAGCGGCGGTGGTGGTGGCTACGGCGGCGGCGGTGGTGGCGGCGGCTACGGTGGTGGCGGCGGCGGCGGCTACAAAGGTGGCGGCGGCGGCGGTGGCTACAAAGGTGGCGGCGGCGGCGGTGGTGATCGTCGCGGCGGCGGCGGTGGCGGCGGCGGCGGTCGTTGGTAATCCGACGTTCCCAGCATAACGTTCTCAAAAACGCCCGGCTTCCTTTGCAGGAAACCGGGCGTTTCTTTTGTCAGGTGAGCTAGAGAAGCGGCGGAGGAATGGCACGTGCCGTGCTTCAACTAACGGTTGCGCGCCGGCGTGGCGCGCTCCCCATCGCTGCGGGATTCTGCAGCTTGTTTCAACTCCCCGAACACCATGCGATGCCTCACGAACTCAGAGATTCACAAGTGGCTGGCCGGACAAGGGATGCACCACCAACCGCTTGATTGTGGTGTGCCCGTCGCCGGTGAATTCCCCCTTCCTACCGAGCGAAGAAGCCGGCTGATGCTGGCGGATTACCTCGCTGACCTTCTCGCAAAGGATGGCAACAAGCTCCTCGAAATCCTCCCCGGACCCCAGCAGGACACTGACGATTGGGAACTTCGCGACCGTTTTCGTGCCAATCTGGATGAAACGCGACCCCTGCTGACCGCACCGGGCCATCTTTTCAAAAGTGGCGATCGGCGGGATTTCCGGAGCCTCCTTGCGCAGTTAATGGGCGCGAAGAACGGCTGGTCGTTCTACCTCTACTCGGCGCCATCCCACACCACCCTGCTGATCAACGACCGGATCGAAGTGTGGTCGCCGAAAAAGGGCATCCGCAACGAACTCGGACGCCACCTCGCACCTCCGCAGGCGGCTTGATCCCTCAAAAAGGCGCGCGGATCTGGCCTCCGCGCGCCCGTCTTGATGGGGAATGAAATGACCGTTTGCTATTGTCTGATCGCGGCCGTCTGGTGGAGGCCATGTCAGCAAAAAACAAAAAGCAGTTCGGTGTATGGATGGACAACCACAAGGCTACGGTCGTGGGCCGTGCCTCACCGGATGCCACCGAGTTTACCGTGCTCGGCCACGTCAGCAATCCGGGTCCCGGCGGAAACTCGAATGAAAGCGCGTCGAACCATTTGGAAATCACGCTGACACAAAAATACTTCAAGGAAATCGGCAGCCACATGGTCAACGCCGAGGAAGTCCACCTGACCGGCACCGGCACGATTCAAGAACAATTCATTCGGTTTCTTGGCGAAACACCGCAGTTCAAAAATGCCGTCGCCAGCGAAAGTACTTCGAACAAAATGAGCGACGAGAACCTGCTGGAGTTCATCGCCTCCAAGTTCGAGTAGATGAATCCTTAACCTGAGATGGGAGTCGGCCCCTGGAGGTTTCGCGCAGCAGGGGCAGTTCCGGGCAACTTTCTCCGACCAAGTGGGATGCCTGATTCATCCATTCGCCGGTGAAATTCCTCAATGAAGCCCCGCATGAAGTTTTCAGGAGGTTTTTCCGCCCGTTTGAGGGCGAGCAACTCCGTCATCTGCGAGAGTGTGATGGAATTTTTCACGGGTTGGGTAGGTGGGAAAAGGCAAGATATTTCGCCGGATCGGGATGGACTCGTGGAATTTCCTCCAAGGAAATTCACTGCGATCCTATCTATCGCATTTCGTGTGCCTGATTATTTGTTGATTCATAACAAACTGATTGGAAACGTATTAAACAAATGCGAAATATTGGAGTCACTTTTAGTGCCTCTTGATTCCGCAAAATTTGCGTCATCCGTGGAAACATTTGACGGAACGTTGGAGGGGTGTTTTTTGGTCGATGACCGGATCATTTGCTGATCTTGCCTAACAGGCTGGTGAGCAGATCCCTGACCGCGGGATTTTCGATTGAGCTGAGAAGTGGCCCAATCACGGAGGCGAGCAGCAGGACGGTGATGAGCATCACGGTCCAATACACCATGGCGATGGCGTATCCCAGTCCGTCCAGTTTTTTATGATAGGCGTAACCTGCCGGGCAGGCGAGGCAGCGGTAGCCGACCCAGAGATTGAGGAAGGGGGCAAAAATCGCGAGGCACCAGAGGCGGCTCATGCCCAGATTGGCCAGCCGTTTCCACCCGAACCAGGCCAAAACAAGAAGTGGGAGATAAGTGGCGGCCGGCAGGAAGCGTAAAGTCATGATTTGTCCGAACTGTTTGACGATCAGAGGATTGGCCGCTTCAAGTGCGTAGTGCCAGGCAAAGGGAAAAACCAGTGCGATGATAAGGAGGCTGCGTCGGCGTGCGCCTGGCCAAGGGCCTTTCGGGACTACGGGGGTACGGGCAACCGGCGAGGTATTAGTCGCTGGGGCGGGGGCGGAAAAATCATCGCGTTTTTTTGCCGGCACGTTGGTGCGTTCGAACAATCCATCGATCTGACCGGCGGGCTTCCACGCATCCATGGTCTGCCGCCACACCATGTCTAGCCGCGGATCCAAGGTCGAATTGGCTGCCATGGTCCTCAGGTCCTCGAAACTCACCGGACCAAGGCGGTCGCCCTCACAGGTATAAAACCAGCCGGTTTTGGCTGAGGCTTTTGAAGTTTCGCTCTTTTTGGGAGGTTCCGCTGCGGCCGGGGGGGGGGCGGGTTCGGAAATTTTTGATTTCTCGGTTTCCAATGGGGCTGTGGCGGTGGCCCGTGGGATCATCCCGGTCCGGGTGAGCACGCGGACTTTGGCGTTTTCCAATGCTTTCGCCCGCAGTTCCTTGCGGGCCTTGGATTTCTCCGCGGCGAGGATTCTTGCTTCCTCGGCGGCACGGGCCTTGATATCGGCTCGTTCTTTGGCGCCAGCCGCTACTTTGGCTTCGAGAGCCGCGAGGGCCTCGATTTCGGCCATGGCTTCGGCATCTTCCGCTTTCGTTTCGGCGGCGGCGGCGAGTGCAATGGATTCGGAAACCTTGGCCTCCGCGGCGACCTTGAGCTTGGTTTCTTCGAGAGTTTTTGCCTCCGCTACGACCCTCAGGTTGGTTTCGTTCCGTGCTATTGCTTCGGCGACAGTCCGGAGTTTGATTTCCGCTTCGGCAGTGGCCTCGGCGGCGGCGCGGAGTTTCGATTCTTCTGCCGAGCGGGCAAGTGAATCCTGCGCAGCTTGGGATTTGGCGGAGGCGGCGGCTTTTTCCTGAGATTCAGCCTTGGCTTCCGCTGCAGCTCGGAGTCTCGCTTCCTGCTCCGCTTTCGCTTCGGCGGCAGCACGGAGTCTGGCTTCTTCCGCAGCTTTGGCTTCGGCGGCCTTTGCTTGCGATGCTGCTACGAGTTTGGCTTCGGCTTCGGATCGGGCCCGCGCCTCCTGTTCGGTTTTGGCCCTTGCTTTGGCTTCGGCGGCGATTTTCGCTTCTTCGGCTGCTTTCGACTCAGCTTCGCAGCGGAGCTGTTCTTCACGCGCGGCTTTGGCTTCGGCAATTTCGCGGAGTCTCACTTCCGCAACGGCTTTGGCTTCGGCGGCCTTGAGTTTTGCTTCCGCCTGGGCGGTGGCTTTTGCCTGTTCATCGGCGGTGGCCTCAGCATTTGCCTTGGCTTCCCGCGCGGCTTTCGCTTCGGCATCCTTCGCTTGGGATTCTGCTGCGATTCTCGCTTCGGCTTCGGATCGGGCCCGCGCTTCCTGTTCGTATTTGGCGCATGCTTTGGCTTCGGCAGCGATTTTTGCTTCCTCTGCCGCTTTGGTCTCGGCGTGGCAGCGGAGTTGTTCTTCGCGCGCGGCTTTCGCTTCCGCGATCTCGCGCAGCCTTACTTCCTCAGCGGCTTTGGCTTCGGCGGCTTTGAGTTTTGCTTCCGCTTGGGCGGTGGCTTTTGCCTGTTCATCGGCGGAGGCCTCGGCATTGGCCATGGCTTCCCTTGCGGCTTTCACCTCGGCCATTTCACGCAATCGGGCTTCAGCCGCGGCCTTGGCTTCGGCGGCTTTCAACTTCGATTCGGCTTCTGCAGCCAAACGCGCTTGCTCTTCCGACTTGAGCTTGGCATTGGCTAGCGCGATGGCAGTAGCTTCGGCGGCGGCGATTTTTCGCGCTTCCGCTTCCGCTTTGAGGCGCGCCTGCTCCTCCGCTTTTGCGAGTTCGCGAGCCGCGGCGGCGGTCTTCGCTTCCTCAGCGGCTTTTGCTTCAGCGGCTGCACGGAGGTTCGCCTCCTCGGCGGCTTTGGTTTCGGCGGCAGCGCGGAGTTTGGCTTGTTCCTGCGCTTTTGCTTCTGCGATGGCCTTGGCTGTCTCGGCGGCTCGTGCCTCGGCAGCGATCTTGAGTTTTGCCTCAGCTTCGGTGGCGATTCTTGCCTCTTCTTCCGCTTTTGCACGAGCGCTCGCGGCGGCGGCGATGCGGGATTCTTCGGCAGCTTTTGCTTCGGCAGCGGTCCGGAGTTTCACCTCATCGGCGGCTTTTGCTTCGGCGATGGCCAGACGCCGCGTTTGTTCGGCAGCTTTTGCTTCGGCGGCGGCCCGCGCTTCTTCGGAAACTCGGAGCTTTTCCTCGGCTTCAGCCTTGGCGATGGCGATGGCCCGGAGTCTCGCGTCGTCGGCGACCTTGGCACTGAGGTCAGCCTGAAGTTTTGCTTCCTCACCGGCTTTGTTACGCGCTCGTTCAGCGGCAGCGATCCTGGCGTCTTTTGCGTCTTTGATCCGAAGATCATTTTCGATTTTCGCGGCAGCGGCGGCTTCGGCATTTTCCCTTGCCACCGCTTTTGCTGCCACCTTGACCGTCTCGACGACGGCGAGCGCGGCAGCATCGCTGGATTTTCCTTCGTGCGAAGGGATGGGGTCGCACAATTTCCGCACGTCGTAAACGGGCTTCCAATCCTCCATGCCCTCGGTCCACACCAATCTCACGGGCGGCTCCAGCGTGAGATCCGCGGCTTTTTCCTTCATCTCGGCGAGGGTCACGGGGCCCATTTGAACCTCGTTCTGCATGTAAAACCACTGATCCGCTCCGGCGGCTTCGATCCGGGATTCCTCTTCGGCGATGGCCTGGGCTCTGGCATCGGCTCGGGCTTTGGCCCTCAAGCGGGCTTCGGCTTCCTGCACTTCGTCCTGCGCCTTGATCCTCGCCCGCGCGGCGGATTTTCTCTCGGCCGCTTCCAATGCCTCGGCAATCACCTGCCGGGCTTCTTCTTCCAAACGCACTGTCGACTCGGCTTTCATGCCGCCAGCTGACGTGATGTTGGAATGTTGCATGGCTGGGGTGTGGAAAGCGCTCTGATCGAAGAACCAGACCATTGAATCAAAAAAAGAATGCCTGACATTCCGTATCAATGAAACATTTTTGAGGTCGCAAATCCGGCCAGTTGGCCCCAAAATCGGCCATAGTTGAACAGATCCGCCCCTCTGTTGTCGTAGCGGCTTGTTTCTGCGACTCAATTGAATGCAGTGCTCGCTGTGGGGGAGGCAAACTCCACTCCTTGGCGCTCGAAACGGCGTTCGAGGTTCACCGTCATCACCAGCCAATGAGGAAGATCATGCGCGGCGCAACCTGGCTTTCGCACGGCTTCGCGGACCGCCGCGATGAGCGGCTGGTAGTCTGCGTAGTGGGCTTGCGCAAACAGACTGCACGTAATTTTTTCATCCGCCACCTTGGAGGCGAGGCAGACCTCGATGTTGCAGAAAAACCCGACCAGTTTGGCGAACGCCGCCCGGCCTGGAGGTTCGGGAGTCGTGAGTGGTGCCCGGTAGTAGGCGGCCAGCTCGGACACGCCGGAAGGTTCCGCCGCTGCCCGCCGGCACAGCGCGTAAACCTCTTCGCGGGTCTCGACCATGTCCTTGCTCCACCACAGTTCATGCAGTCGCTCCGTTAGAGAAACCCGCGAGTAGCGCAGGTTGTAGGTGAAATTCCACACCGACAGCGAAAGCGAGAGGGAAAAAACGGACAGGGAACAGACCGAGATGATTTCAGCGGTGGTCATGGCAGATCAGCGGGACTAGGCACGGAAACGAGTGGAAAGCAGGTTGAACGCCAAGGGTTCCGCCGGATTCCATCTCGATTCCAGCCTCATGGCCGGCCGCTTTTTCTCAAATCGTGCCTGCCTCGTACAATGGCTGATAGATGCCGGGTTCGGAGCGCTCCACGAAGGGTGCGATGATGGCCACGTGCTCTTCGAACAATTCGCTGGTACGCCACGCCTTGTAGTGCGCCAGCGTCTCAAATACCGCATAGTTCACGGCGGTGTTTCCATCGAGCGAGAGATGAAGCCGGTTGCCTTTCCAGCCCTCCACCTTGCCTAACAATCGGCGGTATTCTCCTGTCTGGGCGTCGACAAAATCCTGCATTTTTCCAGGCTTGGCGGTGAATAGGTTGACGAGCACGACCACGCCGTGGTGGTCGTCCGGTAAGGATGTTCGATCGTGAATCATGGGAGTAAGGAGGTGCCGCGAGGAATTCGAGGCACGATCGATGATTAACATGGGGCACATCGCTTTTCAAACCATCGCCCGTATGGGTGAGCGTTGCAGCCGCAGGTTTCAGGAGCGCTTCGTCGACTTGCCCGGCAGCCCGGCATTGATGAGCGCCGTTTCGTCTTCGTGCGAGTGGATCAGCAAAAGGGCATGCGCGCCAACCGTGGCGGCAGCCGCCTTGAGGATGTTGCGGATCGCGGAGGCGGTGTGTCCTTCCCGGCCGATGAGCATCGCCACGTCACGTTTCACCAGCACGAGGCGGAACCGCAGGACGCCGGGAGCGATCTCTTGGACTTTGATTTGCGCGTGAGCCGGCTCGTCTATCAGGTTGGTGACGACATATTGCAGGAAGTTTTTCAACCGCATCGTAAGCGCCTGCATTTCCTGCGGGCTCAACGGGTTTTCCGAATGTTCGGGTCCCGTTACTGCGGCGCTTTTGAAGTCCCATTCCATGATCCGGTAATGGGCGGTCCTCCTCACGAATCCGGCCACGTCCACTTCCTGATGGGCCAGCTTGTTGACGACCGGCAGGACAGTCCTGAAATCCCACTCCATTACCCGGATGTTTCCCCATCGTTTCAGCGAACGGGAAATCTCCAGATCGCTGACGTCCTTGTTCAGGAGCTCGAGGAAATCAAATTCCGAGACCTGGATTTCTCCCAGCTCCTTGATTGAAGTGGCGATTTTGGAAATGCGATTCGGCATGGCTTGGCGCAGCAACTGTCTTCTCCCCGTGGTATTAGCCGTCTTGCTTTTCATTGGCAAACCTGAACGCTCGGGGAGTCAGGATTCACGCTACTTGGCGGGAATCTCCTTGTTGAACAGATCGATCAAATAGCCGGCTGATAGAAGTTCCGGGGTAATGATCGGTTCCTTGCCGGGGACGTAGAGCACGTTCACGGGAATGGCCGTGCGCTGGAGCTCGCGAAGCTTTGCCTCGATCTCAGGATTGGGATTGGTCTTGTCACCCTTGAGCGCGACCACGCCCTTCTGCTGCATTAGCGCGATGACTTCCTTGCTGTAGGCATTGTGTTTGTTCACCTGGCAGGTCGCACACCATTGGGCCGTGAAATCCACATAGACCGGAGTGCCCTTCGCGAGCAATTCATCGACGGTGGCCTGCGACCATTTTTCCCAGACGAGCGCGGATTTTTCAGGTGGCTTGGCAAGCATGAATCCGCCGGCGGCGAACAGGACGGTCAGCGCGAGTGCGATGCGGCGGGTAGATGTCGGGCGGTGAGGCAGGTTCCAGCGGCCATAAATCCACGCGGCGATCGCTATGCCGCTGAGACCGAAGATCGGGCCTAGCAGGTTTTCCAGTCCGATTTGCCCGGCATAAACCCACATCAGGTATCCGGCGGTGGCGAACAGGAAAAACGACATTGCCTGTTTGAAACTCTCCATCCAGACGCCGGGGCGGGGGAGAAAACCGATGAGTTTCGGAAAAAGTGATAGAATCAGATAGGGAAGCGAGAGTCCGATGGCCATGGCAGCGAACGCGGCAAAAAACTGGAATGCGGGCAGTGCGATCGCCGCGCCGATAGCTACGCCGAGAAAAGGTGCCGAGCAGGGAGTGGCGACCACCGTGGCGAGCACGCCGGAGAAAAACGACCCGCCGAGGCCCTGTTTTGATTGCAGCGATCCACCGACGGAAGTGGCGGAGGTTCCAAGTTCGAAAAGCCCGAACATGTTCAACGCCAGCACGAACATCAACAACATCAGGATGAGGACCACCCACGGGTTCTGGAGCTGGTAGCCCCAGCCGATGGATTCCGCGCCGCCGCCCGCCGCGGCTCTGGCTGCGAAGAGGATGCCGCTGATCACCCCGAACGAGGCGAGCACTCCGAGAGCAAACGTGATGCCGTGCATGGCGATTTTTTTCCGATCCGATCCCGCCTGTTGCACGAAGCCCATGATCTTTAGGCCAATGACGGGGAAGACGCAGGGCATCAGGTTGAGGATCAGTCCGCCTAACAACATGCCGCCCAAAATGGGCAGATACTTGGCAAGCGGCAGCGGCTGCGCGGGCGGGCTGGCGATCATCGTTTCCGGGACTTCAACAGCAGTCGGTCCTGTTAGAATGCCCGAGAAGGATTTTCCCTGCGGAATCGGCCGGTCCAAGGTGTCCATGCTCACGCGCTTCAGAGTAATGAGCCAGGCGTTGCCTTCGCGGGTGATTTTCCCGCCGGCGCTGGCAGATTGAAGGAAGGTCTGATTCGGGATGAAATCGACTGGCGTGCCCTGATAGGAAGCATCCGGCTCAACGCGGAGCTGGACCGCGTCGCCGTTGGACGTAGCGGAGAATTTCCATGACGGAGCTTTGAGGGGCTGGCTGGCGCGCGCCTTTTGGAAGAGCTCCGGGGTGGCGGGATCCTTCTCGGCAGTGGCAGCGGTGACGAGTGTTAGGGAAAGCGAGCGCTTTTCATTGATGCAGCTTTCCTTGCAGATCTGCCATGTCGCATCGGCGGTTAGAGTGATAGTGCCGCCCGTCGCCAGCGTGGCGGGAGCCGTGAGATCGACGATGAACACAGGGCTGCCCAGATAGGCGAAGCTTTTCCCGAAGTAGCCCTCCTTCACTTCTGGAACGGGCCACTGGATCGGTCCCGCCGTGAAGCCATCCGGCAATGTCCAGTTGATCGCTGGCGGGAGTTCCACGCCACCGGAGTTCTGATAGTAGCTGTGCCACTCCGGGGGATGGACGAGTTGGAGCGCGACGGAAAAGGTTTGGCCCGGCGCGATGGATTTCACCTCGGAGACCAGCGTGGCAGTGGAGGAGGTGCCGCCGCCGAGCTCGAACTGGGCTTGTGCGGGGAATGGAACGGCAATCAGGCAGAAAAGAAAAACGATGAGGCGGTGCATGAGGAAACTTGGCTTCTTGGGTGTGTGAGGAACAAGGCGGCGGAATCATCCCAAAAAATCAGGGTCTGCCGGAAATCTGGATGCCCTGTCACACCGGACAAGATGCATTTGGTAACGATCACGCAGGACTTAATCGCCCGACCGGCCGCCCGCGCTGTGAAGAATCGCCCCTTGATGGGTGCGCCCGGAGGTGGCTCCGTTGACACCGCCGACGTGGGTTTCGCCATCCCTGTCGGCAACGGAAGGCGTCGCGCAGCTCAATAGGAAAATGGTGGCGGCGATGGCGGTTAGAGCGGTGAACGAAATTTTCATAACTTCTCAGGTGGTAGAGGGTTGATCACGAGCGCTCGATTTTCAATGAATTTCATGGCAATTCAGCCCACGAAAACCCAAATGAATAGTCATGGTGACTACATTGACAGCACGATCCGCCGATGAGTCCAAAATCATCCAGTCAAGTGATGTGGCTGGTTGACAACGGCGGGGTGGGTTGACCAATCTGCGGAAGACGCAGCAAGGGCAATGGCCGTTTTGCTGTCATAAAATCCACCTCTAAGGACTCATAGCCCAGTGTTTTCCAACGAAGATTATCTTGCAGAATTGCTCACCGAAGCCGGTCTGGTGAGTGCCGATGAAACGGCTCATGCCCGCAGTGCCCTTTCGGGAGGTGAAACGATCATCGAGCATTTGTTCGGTCACACCTCGTTGACACAGGATGACGTCGCTAAAACACTGGCAGCAAACGCTGGCATCCCTTTCATCCGTCTTTCCGACGTGGCATTCGATCCGGCCATCACCGAGGCGATTTCCGAAGACACGGCCAAGCGCTATCGGGTGATCCCGGTGCAGGATGACGGCCTTTCACTCACGGTGGCGCTCGCGGATCCACTGGATTTCGAATCACTCGACAGCCTGCCGCACGTGATCGGTCGCGAGTTGAATCTGGTTTGTTCGACCTATCAGGACATCCAGGATCACCTGAAACAGTTCTATCATTCGACCGAAACCGTAGCCGCCTCCGGCGATGCCTACTCGGTGATGGGTGGCGATGTCGAAGCCGGTGGCGGCGGCGACGATGCACCTATCATCCGGCTGGTGATGCAGACACTGACCGAGGCTTTTCGCCTTCGTGCGTCGGACATTCACATCGAGCCACTAGAAACCTCGGTGCGCATCCGCTATCGGCTGGACGGTAAGCTCGTCCACGTCGATACCCATCCGAAAAAACTTCTACCCGCCATCATCGCGCGTTTGAAGGTCATGAGCGGCACGATGTCGATCGCGGAAAAACGCCTTCCCCAAGACGGCCGGATCCAGCTCAAGATGGGAGACAAGGAGGTCGATCTCCGGGTTTCCTCGGTGCCTTCGAACCACGGCGAGTCGATCGTCATGCGGATTCTGGACAAGACGGCGCTTCTGCTCGGCATGCCGGAACTCGGATTTTTCTCGGATGACCAGCAGATCTTCGGGGAGTTGCTGGGTTTGCCGGACGGCATTTTGTTGGTGACCGGGCCTACGGGTTCCGGAAAAACCACCACTCTCTATGCTTGTCTCAACATGATCAACAAGCCGGACAAAAAGATCATCACCGTGGAAGACCCGGTCGAGTATGAGCTTCCCGGCATCAACCAGGTCATGGTGAAAACGGACATCGGCATGACCTTCGCCGCCGCCCTCCGCGCCATGCTCCGGCAAGCGCCCAACATCATCATGATCGGGGAAATCCGGGATGCCGAGACGGCAAACATCGCGATCAACGCCTCGCTCACCGGTCACTTGGTCTTCTCCACGCTCCACACGAACGACGCGCCTTCTGCCGTCGCCCGTCTTGCAGACATCGGGGTGAAACCATTCCTCATCGCTTCCGCCGTCCGCGCCGTGCTCGCCCAGCGTCTCGTGCGGAAACTTTGCCCGATCTGCAAAGGCCCCGCCGATCTCACGGATAAGGAAATGCGGGCGCTTTCCCTCGACACATCGCGTATGGCGGAAGCGACCATCTTCGGTCCCGTCGGCTGCGAAAAATGCCGCGGCAACGGCTTCAAAGGCCGGATGGGGATTTTTGAAATTTTCCTCATCGATGACGAAGTCCGCTCGATGATCAACACCGGGCTTACCACCACCCAGCTCCGCCGCAGGGCGCGCGAACTCGGCATGCGCACCCTGCGCGAGGACGGCATCCGCAAGGTGCTTTCCGGGCTCACTTCCGGCCAGGAAGTCGTCCACGCCACCATGTCCGACCTCGACTGATCCTTTTAAAACTTCGACCGACTCGAAAACCCTTCCGCCTCCCGTCCCATGGACAATCAACAGATCATCGAACTTTTCCAATCGCGCGGCCTCATCGATGCCGCGCTCGCCCAGGACATCCTTCAGGAAGTCGGCCACAGCGGCAAGGAGATCGCAGAAATCCTCGCCGACTTCCAGGTCATCCAACACCGCGACGACATCTGGCCGGTGGTTGCCTCCGAGCTCGGCGCCAGCATGGTCGACCTGCGAAACTGGACACCGCCGGAAGCCCTGCTCGCCCTCGTTCCCGCCGGCACCGCCCGTCTCCACGGCGCGCTTCCTGTCAATTTCGACGAAACCGGCCTCTACGTCGCTCTAGTCGATCCGCTGAACCCGCAAACACCGGAAGACCTGCGCTTCGCCCTTGGCCGCGAAATCAACGTGGTCGTCGCTCCCGATTACCTCGTCGAGTCGAAAATCAACGAGTGCTACGGCGGCGAAGGAAAAGCGATGGAGGACATCCTTTCCCAACTCGAAATCGGTGGAGGTGGCGATAACCTCAGCGCCGCGGAACTCGAGTCCGAGGCAAACTCCGCGCCCATCATCCGCTACGTCGATCTCGTGCTCTATCAGGCCATCAAGGAAAAGGCCTCGGACATCCATTTCGAGCCCTTCGAAAAGGACTTCAAGATCCGCTACCGGGTGGACGGCGCGCTGTACGAAATGGCCCCGCCGCCGATCCATCTCGCGCTGCCTATCCTTTCCCGCGTCAAGGTCATGTCGAACATGAACATTGCCGAGCGCCGGATTCCCCAAGACGGACGGATCGTCAAACAAGTCGGCGACAAGCAGGTGGACATGCGCGTTTCCTCGCTGCCCACCCATCACGGTGAATCCATCGTGCTGCGGGTGCTTGACCGTTCGTCGGTCAACCTTTCGCTCGAAAACCTCGGCCTCACCGACCACATCTACAACTACATCACCGACACGATCGAGAAGCCCAACGGCATCTTCATCGTCACCGGCCCCACCGGCGCGGGGAAAACCACCACTCTCTACGCCGCGCTGCGCCGCATCAACACGATCGACGCGAAGCTTCTCACCGCTGAAGACCCGGTCGAATATGACATCGATGGCATCATTCAGATTCCGATCAATGACGCCATCGGCCTCGATTTCCCACGCGTCCTCCGCGCCTTCCTTCGTCAGGATCCGGACCGCATCATGATCGGGGAAATGCGCGACAAGGAAACCGCGACGATCGGCATTCAGGCTGCTCTCACCGGCCACTTGGTTCTTTCCACGCTTCACACGAACGATGCTCCCGGTGCCGTCACCCGGCTGGTGGACATGGGCTGTGAACCTTTCCTCGTGTCCGCCTCACTTGAAGGAATTCTCGCCCAGCGCCTTGTCCGGACGATTTGTAAGGACTGTAAAGCCCCCTACGAGCCGAACGAATCCATCCTCAACCAGCTTGGCATTTCTGCTCACGAGCTTGGCGACAAACAATTCTTCACCGGTGCCGGTTGCGACTCGTGCGGACAGTCCGGCTACCGCGGCCGCCGCGGGCTATACGAATTGCTCAATATCACCGATCCCATCCGCGAGCTGATCACTTCGCGTGCTCCCTCGGTGGTGCTCAAACAGAAAGCCGTCGAACTCGGGATGAACACGCTGCGCGAGGATGGCCTCCGGAATATCTATCTGGGGACCACCACCATCGAGGAAGTTCTCAAATACACCTGATGACCTTGGCTACCGCCCATAGACCGACTTTCAAATTTCAATCGCATTCACTTAGTTTCTTTACACCTCTTCCTTTAACCCTCACAAAAACCTTAATCCCATGGCGAATTTCCAATACTCCGCACTCGATGCCAAAGGCGAACAAACGACCGGCACCGTCGCCGCCGCCACTGAAGCCGAAGCGATCCAGCAGCTCCGCTCGAAGGGTCTCTATCCCACCCAGATCAACGAAGAGGGCAAGGGTAAAAAGGGCAAGGGTGCTCCGGCGAAGGCCGCTGCCAAAGGCAAAGCCAAAGGGAAAACCGTCGCCAAAGGCCACACCGGCGGCCGCATCAAGCCGAAGAGCCTGATGATTTTCACCCGCCAGCTCGCGACCCTCATCGACTCCGGCCTCCCGCTTCTTCGCAGCCTTACGGTGCTGGAAAAACAAGAGCCCAACCCCGTGCTAAAGGCCACCGTCAGCGCGCTTGCGGAAAACGTCCAAGGCGGCTCGACCTTCTCAGAGTCGCTCGCTCAGCACCCGAAAATTTTCAATAAGCTCTATGTGAACATGGTCAAGGCCGGTGAACTCGGCGGTGTTCTGGAAATCGTCCTCAACCGTCTCGCCGAGTATCAGGAAAAGGCCCAGAAGCTGAAAAACAAGATCGTTTCCGCGATGGTTTATCCGGTGATCGTCATGTTCATCGCCGTCGCGATTCTTGTCTTCCTGATGATTTTCATCGTGCCGAAATTCAAGGAAATGTTCTCCAGTGCAGACTCCGAGCTGCCGCTCATTTCGAAGATCGTCTTCGGCATGTCTGAGTTTTTCCTCGCCCAGTCCATCCCCTACGTGCCGAACGTCCTGTTTGTCTTCATTGCATTCATCATCGGCGTTTTCCTGTTCAATATGTGGGGCCGCACCACCGGTGGACGCAAGGCTATCGATAACCTGAAGCTGAGAATGCCCGTGCTTGGTGACATCCAGCGCAAGAGCGCCGTTTCCCGTTTCTCACGGACGCTTGGAACCTTAGTCACCTCGGGTGTGCCCATCCTTCAGGCGCTGAACATCACTCGCGATACTGCGGGCAATGTCGTCATCTCGAACGCCATCGAAAAAGTCCACGAAGCGGTTAAAGAAGGTGAAACGATCGTAACTCCTCTCCAGGCATCCGGCGTTTTCCCGAACATGGTCATCTCCATGGTGGACGTCGGTGAAGAAACCGGACAGCTCCCGGAAATGCTTCTCAAGGTGGCGGATGTTTATGATGACGAAGTAGACAATGCCGTCACAGCCCTCACCTCGATCTTGGAACCGATCATGATCGTGATCCTGGCCCTCATCGTCGGCGCGGTTGTATTTGCATTGTTCCTACCACTGATTAAGATGATCTCGACGATGGGAAACCAGTAATCACTGGCCACCGTCGCACGTCTCAAAAATCCCAGGACCATGAAAACCAATTCACGCAACGGCAGCGCCGCCTTCACTCTCATCGAGCTGATGGCGGTCATCACCATCATCGTCATCCTCGCCGGCCTCGTCGTCGGTGGTTTGGGTTATGTTTCCGAGAAACAGGCCAGAAGCAAGGCGCAGGTCCAAATTGCACTGCTGTCTAAATCGTTGGAGGAATACAAACTCGACAATGGAACCTACCCGGCGACTGGAAATTTCGCCACTCCCACTACTGTTAGTGCGAGCACAGCGGGAAATACAACGATTGTTTCCAAGGCGCTTTACTACGATGGTGCGGCCGATGCGACGAAAACGATCAAGATCTATCTGTCCGATCTGGATCCACTTTCATCCAAGCAAGGGTGGACTACCACCACCTCCCAGAAAATTCTCGATCCGTGGGGGAATGAATATTTGTACCGTACCGCCAAAACCGCAGCAGGTGTGGCGAACACCAATGCTCAGAATCCAGACTTTGATCTCTGGTCCGTCGGGAAAGATTCCAAAAGCAATTCGGATTTGAGGCATAAGGATTGCCGCGACGACGTCCGGAATTTTTGATCCATCCAGCTTTCGAAGTCCTTGCAGAAAAAGTCCGCCATCGTGGCGGGCTTTTTCGTTTTACACGAACGGCTACTCGCCGCCGCCACTTCACCTGGACGACATTTTTGGCCGCGCCGTCCGCTAGCATTGAAAGAACTTCAAGGACATTTCGTTCGTTCGCTGCCCTTTTTGGTTTCAATCAAACGATTGATGACTTCGGTGTTCGAATGAATCCATGGAGGTTGATCGCCATCCCGGCATAACGATCTAGTTGACCCTCCTATGCATCAATTCACCGCAAATGCCCAACTACGTTGAATATTCCGCTGGAACGAGTCGAACTGCTCCCAGTCACCTCTGCAACTTGCAGTCGGCGGGCGGTGTTTGCCGATCACTTTCGCCTGCGGGTCCCAAGTTCTTACCAACTCGTTCATGTTCGCAGCGTCATCCACCGGGGCTTGAAGGGCGAGGTGCATTTCCAGCGGGATTTCGTGCTGTTTTGAGCTCTGAATCTTCTCGACGCCAGCCACTTCGGTGGGCTTCCTTCTGTCCAGCACATGAGCGACGAAAACGATTCATCCCCCGAAAATCTTCCGACTCCGGCAGCCGAAAGTGCGCCACGCGTCCGCCGGATTTCAACACCCCGCCCGAAAAAAGCAGCCAAAGCGGCCAAACCTGCCGCCAAGGCACCAGTGGCCGAGCCCGTTCTGCTGACTCCGCCGGACGAAGAGGCACCGGAATCCTCATCTCCAGCACCCACCGAGACGGATTGGCCGGAACCCGAAGCCGCTTCCACTGGGACTCCATCGCAGGCGGAAGGAACCAAACGCAAGCGCCGCCGTCGCAAGGGAAAGGGCAAATCCGAGGGAGCGCAGAACGCCGCCATGACCGCCCAGGAACATTCCGCTCCCCCTGCGGAGCCGGCTGATTCATTCGAGGCATCATCCTCCACTCCCCCACCGCGGCCGCCGGTCGGCCCGCAACCGGTGAAAGGTCCTCAGCCCCAGCACCAGCCCCAGCGGCCTAAGATCGATCCTGAGCTGCTCACGAAAATGGCCTGGAAGATCTATCTTGCCGAAGTCAGCGAAGAGGGAGTGGCCCTCATCGGTGACAACGATGCCAAGGACCTTTCACGCCGTTGTTTCCGCCTTGCGGAAATTTTCATCGAGGAACAGTCCCGCCGCCGTTAGGAAACCCGATGCGCCGTTTCATCCAGCTGGTTTGCTTTCTGGCGGCACCGCTCGCCGGTGCGGAAGTTCCCATCGCCCCCGGTGCGGCACCCAAGCTCGTCGCAGACGGCTACAAGTTCACCGAAGGCCCGGCGGTCGATCTGGCCGGAAATGTTTTTTTCACCGATCAACCTAACGACCGCATCCTGAAATGGTCCGCCGATACCGGCAAGGTCGCGGATTTCCTCCAGCCCGCCGGACGTTCTAACGGACTTTATTTCGATCGCGACGGCAAGCTCATCGCCTGCGCCGACGAAAAGGGCGAGCTCTGGTGCATCGATCCGGTCACTAAAAAAGTGACCGTCCTGCTCGATGGATTTGATCGCAAGCTCTTCAATGGCCCGAACGACGTTTGGGTGGCACCGGATGGTGGGATGTATTTCACGGATCCCTTTTACAAGCGCGATTACTGGCACGGCCGGGACAAGCCCGAGCAGGAGAAGCAGCGCGTCTATCATCTTCCGAAAGGCGCGGCGAAACCCGTCATCGCCGAGGAAACCCTCACCCAGCCTAACGGAATCATCGGCTCCCCTGATGGAAAACTGCTTTTCATCGCGGACATCGGTGCCCGCAAGACCTGGCAGTATGAAATCGCCGAGGATGGCTCATTGGTCAACCGCCGCCTCTTCTGCGAGATGGGCTCGGACGGCATGACGCGCGACACTGCCGGAAATCTCTATCTGACCGGCAAGGGCGTGACCGTTTTCGACAAGGAAGGCAAAAAGCTGGGAGAAATCCCCATCAACGAAGGCTGGACTGCCAACGTTTGTTTCGGCGGGCGGGACATGAAAACGCTCTTCATCACTGCCATGGATTCGCTCTATTCCGTGGAGATGTCCGTTGTGGGAAGCCGCTGATCACCGCGTGACGCGCAGCCTTGCGAACCGCCGCCCGCCCTCAGGGTCCGGCGGGATCGGCACCGAGATTTCCTCGATGTTCTGATCTCCCACGAGGCCCGCAACGGTCGCCTGTTCCTGACCGAGGACGGTCCAGCCGGATGCTGATGGATCGGACGACACCAGCACCTCGTGGAGCAGCTCCGGTGCCTGCTTGTTGCGTCGGTAGGTAAATGTCATTCCTTCGGGTGCGGCGGTCAGAGGGGGGAGCGCACCGACGGCGATACTGGTCAGAGGGTCCACACCTGATGCGTAGCAAAGCAGGTTGCTGACGCCGTCGTTATTCGGATCTGCGGCAGGTTCGCGGAGATTGGGCGGCAGCCCGGAAAATGTTTGATAGTTCGCAGCCCAAAGGTCGTATGCGGTCAAAGGTCCGGTCGTCACAGTGGTGATGTTGCTGAATGCGGAGTCGCCGGTTTCGTTTGTTGCCCGGAGGCGGTAGGAATAAGCGGTTTCAGTGGCGGGCGGATAATCGGTGAAAGTCGTCGTAGCTGCGGGCAGCGTGACGAGCGGTTCAAAAGTTCCGCTGGGGCCGGTCAAGCGTTCCAGCTTGAACGCGGATTCATTGAGCGAATTCACCGACCAGAAGAGCACGACCTTGTTGGATCCCATTGCTGAAGATGCTAGGCCGGATGGAGATGGGGGAAGTGCCGCTGGCGGAGTGCCGAATACCCGCACCTCGGCGAAGGTGAAACTGCCCGTGTCGGTCTTGGCCACGCGCAGGTAGCGGAATCCTGCGGGGTTCGCGACGGCGGCGGTTAGAGCCGACGCATGGGGAAAGGACGTGACGCCTTGACTGGCAAGCACGCTGTAGGTGCCGAACGCCGGATCATTGGAACCGCGGACTTCAAAGTTTCTCCGCGCATTCGGCTGATCGATGTCCTGGCGGGCGAGCACCTGCACTTGTTGGATTTGAAAAGGCACATCGAGATCCACGGTCCATCGAGGGGATGAATCACCACCGCCCGACGACCACAGACTGCCCTTGTCTCCGTCGTTTGCCTTCCCGGCGGCGAAGGTGACGCTGAAAATGGATGACGCGCTGGCCGGCTGGTTGAGGGCGAGGTTCTCCACGCTGGTCGAAACCAAATTCGACCAAGGCGAATCAGCGGCGTCATGGGCTGCACTGACGGCAAACTGATAGGCATTCACTCCGGTGAGGAGTCCGGTCATGGCGTAACTCGTCGAGTTGGCCGGCTGCACGGCAATCAGTTCCCACGCTCCGGTGAAGCCGGTTCTCCGATAGATCTTGAAGCCCTTCTCGTTGGCGGAAAGGTCGGTCCACGAGAGATTGATCCTCGATCCGGTGGCGATGCCAGCCGCGAGAGCCGTTGGTGCGGTTGGTCTGTTAGTGATTGGAGGTTCTGCTGCCGATCCATTCGTATTGACGAAATTGTGCCAGATTTCCGCCATCTGGTCGTAGCCTGCTTGTCCCGGATGGATACCGTCGCCGGGTTGGAAGACGTTTCTATCAGGATCGGAATCGGTGTAGACCAGCAGCGCGTTCATATCCACCAGCGACACGCGGCGGCCGAGGGCGGCTTGCTCCTGGACCAGCTCGCGCACCTCGATGTTATACTCATCCGCTTTGGCGTTCAGGGAGGCGGCGGTTCTTCCTTCCCAGTCCTGGGTGATTCGTAGGATGGTCGAGACATGGACGCGGCGGTTGGAATCGCTGAGTGCCAGGGTTTCTATCAGGTGTCTGAGGTTTCCGACTGCGGTGGTGACGGGAACTCCCTGGAGGATGTCGTTGGTTCCCGTCATCAGCAGGACGGTGTCCGGTTTCCGCCCGAGCAATGCCGGAAGGGTGGCGGTCATTTCGTCCGTGCGCTGGCCATTCACGCCACTGTGGTCCGGATCCATCCCCGCAGCCGCGTTGTCAGTTCTCGATCCGACAAAATCAAAATCCACCATGGAGGCTGCTAGAAGCTCGCTGAGTTTTTTACGATAGCCGCCGGGGATGTCACCGGCGGCGTCATTCGTGCCGCGTGTGATCGAGTCACCGATGGGCAGAATTCTAGCTGCGGCGGATGCATGATTTTGCACTGCCAGGAAGGCTAACAGCAAAAGGGCTGTTGAACGCACACAATGGCCTAAAGAGTTGTCAGGTGTCAGATTTCCCATGGATGCAATGGGGGATTGCAGGCCCTGAATCTGATCAGGGATGCTTACAGGCGCAACGGCTTATCATGATGGGCCAGGGATATTTCCACGCATATTCTTGCATGGATGCGATTAACCGCGGTGGTGTTGAGATTTGCAACCTTCAGGGGGACGTCTTGGTGACTTCGAGCCGGATGAATCGGTAAGCGCTCCCCGGTGCGACGGGAACCACCAACGAAACCTGCTCCACGTTTCCGCCGAGTTCGGTGACGGTGGCGGAAGATTGGCTCTCGACCGTCCAGCCCCCTGCTGCCAGATCGTCGGATGAAAGAACCTTGATGGAAATGTCATTCGCCAGCTTGTTGCGCCTGAATCGGAAAACGAGATTGGACAAGCTGCCGGCATCGGCGGTGAGACTGGGGAGGAAGACCGATGCATCCAGCGCTAAAGGATCAAGCCCGAGAGCGTAGGAAACCAGATTGGAGATACCGTCATTGTTAGGATCCGCCGCGGGCGCCCGACTGGCTGCCGGCAGCGCGAGAAACGCGGGATAGCCGCTTTCCCATGTGGCGTAGGGCGACGGACTTCCTGCCGCCACACCGAACACTTTCACCTCCGCCAGAGTGAAATATCCGCCGTCGGTTTTCGCCACCCTCAGGTATCGGAAGGTGCCTGGGTTGGAAACGACAAGGGTCAGAGTGGATGCATGAACCAAGGGAGTGCCGCCTTGGCTGCCGAGCACGCTGTAGCTAGTGAACGCCGCGTCATTCGATCCGCGCACTTCGAAATTCCTGCGTGTGATCGGCTGGTCGATGTCCTGCCGGGTGACGACTTCCACCTGTTGGATCAGATAGGCTGCTGCTAGGTCCACACTCCAGGTGGCCGATGTGTCATTGCTGGCGGCCGACCAGATGAGATTCGAGTTGCCGTTGTTCGCGTTTGCAGCGGAATAGGAGCTGCTGAAAACAGAGGATGCCGCTGCAGTGCGGTTGAGGGCCAGATTGGCGGAGAGCGGGGTCGCGATGTTCGACCATGCGGAATCACCCGTCGCATTCACCGCACTGACGGCAAAGTAAAAGGTGCCGACTCCGCTTGCCAAGTTCGTGGCTGAATATCCGGTGGCATTTGCAGCGACAGTAGCAATTTGTTCCCAGGTCCCTTGTGCACCGATGCGGAAGTGAACTTTGAACCCCGTTTCGTTGTCGGAAACATCCGACCATGTTAGATCGACGCGAGAGGGCGAAATCAACGTCGCTGCCAGAGATGCGGGAGCTGCTGGAACTATTGTGGCCGGTGGGTCCAGCAGTGATCCTGAAGCAGTGATGGCATTGAACCAAAGACTTCCAATCTGGTCGTAACCGGCTTGCCCCGGATGTATGCCGTCGCCGGGCTGGAAGACATTCAGCGCTGGGTTCGAGTTGTTATAGACGAGCTGAGTGTTCATATCCACGAGGGTCACGTTGCGACCATTGGTTCTCGCCTGCTGCACTAAGCTCCGGACCTGGGTGTTATAGGTGTTTGCATTGTTGTTGAGAGTGGCTGCCGTTTGGCCGTTCCAATCCTTGCCACTGATCGGCAGAAGGGTTGAAACATACAAACGGCGCTGCGGATATCCCGCAGTGATTTGGTCGATCAGCATGTTCAGATTGTTAGCTGCGGTAGCAATTGGCACGCCTTGGAGAATGTCGTTTGTTCCGAGCATCATCAGCACGGTGTCTGGCTGGACGGCAAACCAGGTGGACAGGCTCGCGAGCGCTTGATCGGTGCGAATGCCATTGATGCCGTTGTGTTGGGGATCCATGCCCGCAGCGGCATTGTCGCTTCTGCTCCCCACGAAATCGTATGAGAAACCACCAGCGGTGAGGCGTGACTGGAGGTTCTTGCGGTAGCCGCCGGGGATGTCTCCATTCGGGAAATTCACGTCGTTGGTCCCACGGGTGATGGAGTCGCCGAGTGGCATGATTTTCGCCACCGCGGCGTGCCCTGGAGTGAGAGTCATGATTCCGGCGATCATCGCCAAGACTATGGCGGTAAAAGCGCGGCATAGGCATGGCCATGATCCGGGTCTGGTAGAGAGTCCGAGTTTCATGTTAGGAAATTGGGTTGAACCGACGAAGTTCTTTCGAGAATTCTTCGTCATGCCTTCTTGCACACCTCACGCCACTCGCCGTAGCATGGCAGCCACGGGGATGTCCTGTTCTGCTGGTGTGGGACTTACATCCGTGAACACGCGGAACTTCATCTGCCGTCTTGTCGATGGAGTGCATGCATGCTGCAATTTTCCGAGCACGTTGCACTGGACTCGAAATCGTGTGAATCCCATCAACCGACTCGCGATTTCCAACATATGAATGAGTGCCCTCTAAACCCGTGCTCCTTAGCAACCCGTTGAAATCCTTCCTGGTTTTCGCGCTTCTGCTGTCTGCGGCCGACGCCCGGCCTTGGAGCGATGACGTCATGTATTTCATGATGACTGACCGCTTCAACGATGGCGATCCGGCCAACAACGTGCCCGCCGGCAGCGATCCGGCGCTCTACGATCCCCATCAGAAGGACATCTCCCGTTATCTCGGCGGCGACCTGCGCGGAGTTGAAAAGGCGCTGCAGGCAAATTATTTCAATGACCTCGGTGTGTCGGCACTGTGGCTTACGCCGGTGGTCAAAAATGTCTGGCGGTCCGGCTACGATCTCGGCGGGTGGAAAAGCGGCTATCATGGATACTGGACGCAGGATTGGCTCGACATCGATCCCCACCTGACCAGCCGCACCGCGCTTACGGGCGAGCCCTATTCAGACAACGCGGAGGGGCGGATGAAGCACTATCAGGACCTCGTAAAGCTCGCGCATTCCAAGGGCATCAAGGTGATTCAGGACGTGGTTCTCAATCATGCCGGACCGGTCTTTTACTACGATCACAACGACGACGGTGTCTTCAACGTGGACCAGAAAGACGAGTGGGTGCAGCCTTTCAAAAGCGATGGATTCCATGCGAACGCGAAGTGGGCAAACATCCCGAAATGGAACGCCGGACGGACGCAGCCGGACGGGCCGCGTGAACTGCTAGGCGCGAAGATCGCGACAAAAGGAACTCTCGCGAATCTGGGAACTTATGGGCGTAAGGGTTTTTCACCTGACAGCCTGGGCAAGTCAGATGGCGAAGAGGTCACGTGTGACTTTTTCTCGCTCCGGGACATCTGGACGGACCCTAGCGGCGAATACTTTGATGCCCTTGTGGACGAATTCGTGGAAATCTATCATTTCTACCTGACGAAAGTCGGCGTCGACGGCCTGCGGATCGACACGGTAAAGCACGTGCACCACCCGTTCTGGGATGCCTTCACGGATCGTTTACGGAAACGTCTCGGCAGTGCGGCGGCGGACAAGCTGTTGTTCGGCGAGATTTACGACGGAAATCCGCAGACACTCGGGCGCTACACGTGGCACTCCGACTGGCCTGCCAGCACCGCGCCGACGCTCGACTCGGTGCTGGATTTCAACTTCTGTTTCAGTGCCCGCGAATACCTCAGGCAGCCGGGCAAGCAGTTCGGATCGCCCGCAGCGTTGGAAAAATCACTGGCCACGCGCACGGCGGCCGATGGGAACAACCGGCCGTATTTCAATCCCAATGCCGGTGCTGATGGACTGAATGCCCAACAGAAAATCATTACTTTCATCGAGAACCACGATGGCCTGAACCGCTTCCGTGTCGCGGGGGTCACGGAGCGCCGCAACCGGCTGGCGCAGGGACTTTTGATGACGCTGCCAGGGATTCCATGCCTTTACTACGGCACCGAGTATTCGCTGTTGGATGAGGGCGGAAAAATCGGCGAGGACGGTGAGACCGGGCGGATGATGTTCTATCAGCGCAAGGGCGGGCCGACGATTGCGGAGGTGAAAAGCTCTGCCGCATTCCGCGATCTCGCGAATCTAGCAGCGCTGCGCGCCAGGCTCCCGGTCTTGCGGACCGGCCGGTGGATCCCGCTATGGGTGGACAGCGGCGAGAGCGATCAGGATGACGGCGTCTTCGCTTTCGCACGGGCTTCCGAGGATGGCAAGGACTTCGCAGTCGTGGTGATGAACGCCTCAGACGCCGAGCGCACGACTTCGGCGGGAGATGGCGAGCTTCGCTTGCCAGCCACGATCCTCAGCGCGGGCAAGGTGCTTCGCCCGGTTCTAACGATAGGTCAGGGAAAATCACCGGAAACCGGCGGTTTCGACGCCGGTGGACCGTTGCGGTTGCCAGTGCCGCCGTCGAGCCTGGTCGTCTACGAGGGTGTTTCCGCAGGCAAATGAGCTGGCTCGTTGTCGTGGATCTCCCATGAACCCGAGCGATCCAGTATCAGCAGGCGGTCGTGATATTGGATCAACGTTTCACGGTGGCCGATGCTGATGAAGCCGATCTCCGACTGCCGGATTTTCTGATAGAGCTTCTGCTGGTTGTCCTCATCGAGCGCGCTGGTGGCCTCATCAAGAAAGGCAAATTTCGGTTGGCGCAGGAACAAGCGGGCAAAGCCGACTCGCTGCTGTTCGCCAAGGGACAGGATGTTGCCCCAGTCCACCACGCGGTCGAGGTCGTTGTCCACGCGCTCGAACACGTCGGATAGATTCACTTCATCGACGACGGCACGGATCTGATCGTCCGACGCGCCGCGGTCCGGATACGGATAGAGCAACTGGTCGCGCAAACTGCCCTCGACCATGTAAGGTCGCTGGGGCAGGAACATGAGCTGGTTGAAAGCGGGCCGTTCCAGGACGCCGCTCGCTCCATACCAGAGCCCCGCGATGGTGCGGAGGACGGAACTTTTCCCGGTGCCACTCGCGCCCATGATGATCAGGCTTTGACTGGGGTGAAGTTCGAACGACAGGTCGGTCACCAGCATCTTGGCCTTGCCCGGCGTGCAGATGCTGAGCTTGTCGAGCCGCACGATGTGGCAGTTTTCCTCGGGTGCTTTTCCCGCCTCTTCGGAGATGCGCGTTTCTTCGGCGTCGTGTTCATCCAGTTGGTCCCAAAGGCTGCCGAGACGCTGGACACCGGCCAGATAGGCGCTCAACTGGCCGAACTGCGTGATGATGAGGGAAACCGCCGTGAGCACTTGTCCAAAGGCACCGGCCGCCTGGGTGACCACGCCGAACTCGACCTTGCCCTGCATGTACATTGGCGCGACGACCAGCACCGGCAGGATCAACGCGAGGTAGTTGTAGCTGTTGGTGAAAAACGCGAGATGGCGGTTGCGGATGATGACCAGGTGCATGTTCGCCACTGCGGCGGACAGGCGTTTGAAAAGATCAAGATGCTCGCGTTTTTCCCCCCGATAGAATGCGATGGATTCCGCGTTGTCGCGCACGCGGACGAGAGCGTAGCGGAAATCCGCTTCCTTTTCATACTGATGATAGTGAAGCCCCACCAGTTTCCGGCCTATCAGGACACTGATGGCCGTTCCCGCCACGGCATAGATGACGAGGGTGGCGACAAGGGTGCTGGAAATCATCCACAACACGCCGACGAAGGCGATGAGCGTGACGGTGGAGTTCAGCACGATGAGCAGGAAGGCGAGCGAGCTGGTGGTGAAGTTTCTAACATCCTCGCTGATCCGCTGGTCAGGGTTGTCGACGCTTTCAGAACCTAGCAGACGGAAATATGCGCGGTTGTTGAAATACCGTTTCACCAGATGCTGTGCCATCCACTCGCGCCATAATAGCGCCAGCCGCTCCTCGACCCACCGGTAGTAAACGCCGATGGGAATCGCGAGGGCAAAGCTGCCGAGATACCAGCCGAGCGCCTTCCAGTAGGCGTCCGCATTTTTCTCCGTGATGGCCGTCATGAAATCGCGGCCGGCATAGCTCATCAGCACCTGGATGCCACCCACCGTGAGGGCGAGCAGCAGCAGGGCGATCAGAAATCCGCGTGCCTTGTGGCGGCGTTCCGAAGCGAAAAACGCTTTCGAGATCAGCCAGAACTGGCGGCAGGTGGTCTTTAATGACTGGCGGTCCTCCTGCGGATCATCTTCAGGTGCTTTCTTGAGAGTGGTTTCTTCCACGATCTTCTGAACCTAAACGGGTGGCAAACTTTTGCACCCGGAATTTTCCTGTGGGGAAAAAGTGCTGCCAGGGAATCCGCGGCAAGCACGGACAAACTACCGTTGCTCCGATCAAGGCCTGGCGGGGTTCGCCTGCCGAACCTCCACGGCCCCTGACAGCCCGGAGAGACAAAACCAGCCTGGCGATTTCCGCAACGTCTATTTTGATGCCGCCGCGGGATTCCCCGGTGGCAGAGAATCTCGGTTTACTCACCCGGATTCTCGCTCCATGGTCCCGCCCATGGAAGCTCGTGAAATCATGTTGGAAGGCGGACCTGTCATCGCGCGACACCCGCGACAGGAAGATTTTCCCGCGATGATCCGACTCCATCAGAGTTGTTTCCCGCCGACGATGGGCACGGATGAAGCTTGGCGGGAAGACCAGCTACACTCGCATCTCGTCGTGTTTGAAGAAGGGCAGGTGGTCATTGAAAAGGACGGAAAAATCATCGGTGTGTCCTCGAGCCTGATCGTTTCCACCGGTCGCGATCCGCTGAGACACCACACGTATTACGGCATCACGGACGATGGTTATTTTTACAATCACGATCCACAGGGAGACACGCTCTACGGCGCTGAGGTCTATGTGGATCAGGAATGCCGCGGGCAGGGGATTGGTGCGGCGCTGTATGAGATCCGCCGCGAACTGTGCAAGCGGCTGAACCTGCGGCGGATTCTAGCAGGCGGGCGGCTTTGGAATTACGAGCGCTACGCGGAAAAATACACGCCCGAGGAATACGTGCACGCGGTGCAGGATGGCGTGATTAAGGACCCGGTGATGGGCTTTCAATTGCGCGAGGGATTCGTCGTCCGCGACGTGATGGCGAATTACATCCGCGATCCCCGCAGCCGGAACTACGCGACGCTCATCGAGTGGCTTAATCCCAGCTATCAGCAGCACGAGGGCGAAGACCGCAAGGTGCGGGTGGCTTGTGTGCAATATCAGATGCGCAAGGTCGCGGACTTCGATGAATTTGCCGCGCAGGTCCGATATTTCGTGGAAACGGCGGGTGAGGACTACGGCGCGGACTATGTGTTGTTCCCCGAGTTTTTCTCCGTACAACTTCTATCAGCCATGGGGCAGATGAGTTCGCGCGAAGGCATCCGCCGTCTGGCCGAACTGACGCCGGAATTCCGCGAACTCATGTCCACGCTGGCGCGCGAGCAAGGGCTGCACCTCATCGCCGGCTCGCATCCGGTGATCCAGGCGGACGGCCGGCTGCAGAACGAGGCGATGCTTTTTCGCCCTGATGGCTCCTTTGTTACCCAGCCAAAACTTCACATCACACCCTCGGAAACCACGTGGTGGGGCATCACCGGCGGCAGCTCGCTGCTAGTCGTGCAAACGCCTAAAGCCAAGGTGGGCATCCTGATCTGTTATGACGTCGAGTTTCCCGAAGCCGCGCGCTATCTGGCGGAGCAGGGCGTCGAAATCCTGTTTGTCCCCTACTGCACGGACAACCGCCAGGGTTACCTGCGCGTGACGAAATGCGCCGCTGCCCGGGCTATCGAAAACCAGATCTATGTAGTCACTGCCGGAGTCGTCGGCAATCTGCCGGACGTTCCCGCGATGGACATCCACTACGGTCGTGCAGCGGTTTTCACTCCCTCCGATTTCGAGTTCGCCCGCGATGGCATCCAGGCCGAGGCCGACCCGAATGTGGAGACCATGTTAGTGACCGACCTCGACATCACCGACCTCTACCGCAGCCGCGAATCCGGTTCCGTCACCCCCCTGATGGACCGCCGCCGCGATCTGTTTGAGCTGCGGGTGAACCTCCGGCCGGAGCAGGGGGAGTGAACGGAAAAACCCTCCCTGCGTGCGCAAGGAGGGTTGGTTAGAACAGCGTCTATCAAAAAATCAGGGCTGCGTGACCTTCAGGCGGCCGAAGAGCTTTCCGCCAGGAAAGCCTGATTTCGGCACCGTCACCGTGATGGCGTCCGGGTTGGTGGTGTTTTCCGTTACTGCGATGGTGGCGCTGCCGACGACGCTGTTAGCCGCGCCGATAATGGCATCGGTCCAGCCGATCAGGTCGCTGCCGTATTGGAAAAGCAGCGTATTGCCCGCTTCCGAGTCATCGCGGCGTTTGAAGCTGAAGATGAAGTCACTACCGCCGGCATTGAGCGTCGGAGCAATCGATGGAATATCCGATGTGCCGGGATTACCGTTCAGAACGAACTCGATGAGGTTGCTCAGGCCGTCGTTGTCAGGATCAGCGGTTGGGAGACGCTTGTTTGCCGTGTCGAGGGCGGGGAAGGTCCCAATCCATGTGGCGTAACTTGAAGCAGGCGCAGCGGATAGTGAGGTGATGGCACCAGTGGGGGAGATTGAAATGGTTGTTTCGTAGGTGCCACCTCCCACAACGCCGGCCGGAGTCGCTCCGGTGTTTGTTGAGAGGACGCGCTGGACATCCACATAGGTGGCTGACCCGCCTTTGCCGAACGTCTGCTGGATGCCGCCGACGAAAAGGTTGAAGGCCGCGCCTTGTGCTCCTGGTGAGACGAATGGATTCCAGGAAGTCCAACCGTTTTCCCACTGCACGGTCTGGACCGTTTGATCGAGAATGGCGGAATTGTCGGCCTCGGCAACCAACTGCGGAAGCATGAGTTCCATACCTGACAGGTTGGTTGAAGTGCTCTGAAGACTGGCGGCAACAAAGGTGTTCGCTGCGAAGAGGGAGCCTGCGCCAGCAGTGGCTGCTGGAGAGGAGACATAGAACGTCGAATTGGGATCCCCGTTAATAGGAGGATTCGGGGCAAACGGCAGTCCCAAACCTCTCAAATTGCCAATGACTCCGAAATAGAGGTCGGTTCGCGAATACCAGTTTTCCCCGTAAACGGCCGAAAGGGTGGCGCCGATGTTGCCTTTGAAACCTTGGCTGCCATTGTCCCGATAGCTAGTACCGGAACCGAGATTGAAAAACACATTCAATGAGTTCCCTTCATTTTCCGCTTGGAAACCGAGGATAAGATCACCATCGGTAAAGGCGAAAGGTGCCGCGATGGCCTGTAGAGTCAGACCGAGGCTGGCGACGATGCTGTAGAGTTTAGTTTTTGATTTCATGATGATGGTTTGATGGATGTCAGTTGAAATAAGAGCGGGTCGGGGATTTGATGGGTGAAAGTAAGTGTGAATCGCGAGGTTTAAGGGTGGAGGTAGTTTTTCAAAGCCGACTATTCCTCAACCTGAGGATGGAGGTCAGCCATCTGATGGGCCGCAATGTGATGACGCATCCACGCTCGTGATCCGTAACGCAGCCGGAACCATCGATCGCTGTCGCGGGCCGACTGGTTCCAAAGATCAAGATACTCCTGGGATGTTAGGGGATATTCCGATCCTTCAAACAGCGCCTTCAGGTTGATTGCTTCCTCGTGAATCCGAGCCACTTCTTCGGGAGCAAATCCGGAT
The DNA here is from genome assembly GCA_031412525.1 of Akkermansiaceae bacterium. Taxonomy (GTDB): domain Bacteria; phylum Verrucomicrobiota; class Verrucomicrobiia; order Verrucomicrobiales; family Akkermansiaceae; genus Luteolibacter. Next base: position 112,471 of record JANODE010000189.1, read on the forward strand.
TGCTCTCCAAGATCGACCCACGCTGCGGGAATCTCCGGAGATGGAAGCACGTTCAACGGCACGTGCCCGGAGCCTGATTTTTCGATAGAGAATGATGATGCCTCTGAAGGATCAACAGACAGTGGCGCCTTTAATGGAACATTTCCGGACGCAGATTGGCCGTCAGAAAAAAGTGAATTCGAGTGTGTATGATAATCGGCAGAGCCGGTTTTCGGGCCTTCGGGTTGCTGGCCTTGACGACCATTGCGCAGGAAGTTGGGAGGTGTCGCCGATCTGGAGCGTCGCTTCAGGATCTCTCGATTCGAGGATTCCGACACAAGCTGGGTTCGCGTAACACTCTCGCGGCTGCGGCCCTGCTCAGTCGATTGCGACTGCGGTTCTATTTCCTGCAAGTCAGGCATGTGGTTGGCTTCCACTGTATGAGCCAAAGAGGAAAAATGGTAGCTGGATGAGGTTCCACTCCGTTCGCTCCCAGATAAAGTGGTATTAGAGTATGCCGAAACTCCGGGTGCGGAACCCAAATGAGTCGGTAGATGATAAGCACGACTCACGAACCACCATGCCAGTGAAACCAGCAGGATGCCTGTGAGCCATCTTAAGTTCTTCATGGAAATATTCCCGGGTGTCGGCCGAAAAGCCGACACCCGGGATTGATTTGTCGATTGCGAACGGAAATTACCTTGGCACGATCAGACCACCGTCTCCGCCTTGCCGGACCACACGCAGGGCGGGTTCAGGAAGACCGATGTCGGGGGTCAGGATCGGAGCGATCGCCGCACGGAGCGCTGTATCAAAGGTGTTTTCTTCCGAAGTCGGATTGAGACCTTGATAGAGCTGCTGGTATCCCCAAAGCGTATAGGTTCCGTTGTTGATGTTTCCCTGCGAGTAGCGAACGCCATTGTATGTCATGGGGAAGGCGCCTTCGCCACCGCTTGTCAGGCCGGTTGCTTCGATGTAACCGGTGGCTGCAATGGCGTCAGAAATCGTGAGATAGCTAACAAAGAAGTTGTCTCCAAGGCCGTTGATGCTGGCTTGGTTCGTGGTGAGGGTGGTCCTGACGAAGGAATTGCTTGAGTAACCACCGGAGGCGAATTGAACAACGTTGTATGGAGCGCCCGTAGGAGGAGTCGCGGTAATGCCATCGATGCCGAACTGGACGACAGCTCTGAAAGGACCATATTGCGTCTCAGCGAGGATTGAAGCGCGGGTGCCCGAACCGTTGTTACGTCCGGTGGCAAGGGCGAACTTGGTGTCATCCACAGGGTTGTTCGTGAAAACCGAGGCACGCACCGAGCCGACGGACCATAACAGTTCATGGAGCTGATCCGTCATGTTCCTGACCGTCGCAGGAGCACCTTTGCCAGCCACGAACATGAAAGGCACGACACCTACACCACCACCCGTCAGGGGCGGGACCGGATTGTTCGAGATATCCTGAGACACATCCGAGAACGCGAAACGGGCCTTGGCAGCATCAGTCCCGGCAGCTTGTCCGCCGTTGCCAGCGGTTGTGACCGTGGTAGTGGTCGGAAGGAAGTTGACATTGGAGTTCAGCACCAGTGAAGCAATTCCTTGAGTGGAACCGCTGGTTGATGTCCTGACAATGATGGTATCTCCTGGGAATTGAGGAAGCGTACCCACGAAAATCGCTTGATTGGTACCGGTCACGGAACCACCGACATAGGCGTATTGCGTTGTGCCTTGTCCGCCGAGCAGCGAGATGATGGCTGTGTTGGTGGCAGCACGGAAGGCAGTGGCGCCTGTGAGATTGAAGACTCGGGTGGCTGCGTCGGAATTCAGCGCGGTAAGCGCCAAACCGGCAAGGATCATGGTGGTTTTCAGTTTCATGGTAATATATGTTTGATGGTAAATTTTTTGTTAATGGACGTTATATGCGACTTAGCCGTTGCGGCGGCGGCGGAAGACACCGGCCAGACCGGCTGCCAGGACAAGGAGGGAGGAGGAAGGTTCGGGAACCGCGGCGATCGTGCCGTCGGAAAAAATGGCGAACGTAGCTTCATAGGTACCGCCACCGACTACACCGGCAGGGTTCGCACCGGTATTGGTGGAAACGATGCGTTGAAGATCGATATAAGTCGCATCCGTGGACTTGCCGAAGGTTTGCTGGATGCCTCCAGGAAAGAGGTTGAAAGAAGTTCCTTGTGCGTTGTTAGTGATCGGGTTCCAGGCGGTCCAGCCATTTTCCCATTGGACGGGGTTCGCAGTCTGGCTGAGAACGAGAGTGTTGCCAACTTCCTGAACCAGCGGGGACTGCAGAATCCCTTCCAATCCACTCAGGTTGGTGGAGGTGCTCTGAAGGCTGGCTGCAACAAAAGCGTTCGCTCCGTATAGCGTGCCGGATCCTACGGTTGCCGCAGGAGCGGAGACGTAGAAGGTCGAGTTAGGATCTCCATTCACCGGTCCATTTGGCGCGAATGGCAATCCGAGGCTCCGCAGGTTGCCGATCGCACCGAAATAAATGTTGTTGTTGGCATACCATCCGGCACCAAAGGTGGTTGTTAGGGCTGCGCTGAGGTTGCCGAGAATCACTGGGCTGCCAGTGACTGGATTGTCCCGGATGGTGGTGGCGGATCCCAGATTGAAGAACAGGTTTTTCCCTTGGCCGATTCCCGAGGTCGCTTGAAAACCGAGGATGACATCGCCGTCAGTGAAGGTGAAAGCACCCATGGCGGTCGAGCTGAGCAGTGCCAACCCGGCGCAGAGGGGGCGCAGGCATTTTGAAGGTTTCATAGTGGTTGTTTGATTTGTCCCGGCCCACCACGGGCCTGCCACCGGGCAGGGATCCTGTGGGATGACTTGGAGCGCTCGATGGAATTACAACGGTTCCAATCTTTTCAAAGAGCTAACGGGTGACAACCGCGTCACATATCCAGGTTATTTGTTTTCAACGTCTTGTGTATCTCCAATGGGACTTCTGAGTTTCGGTTTGAAGTCGGCCACAAACTTTTCGACTTGGCCCATCTGATAGCTATCCAAGCCTTTTTCCATATCAAGTAACGCGACTTTCGCGGTGGGTTCTCCCTGGTTGGCGGCCAGCTTCGTCCATTGGGCGGACTCAACGAGATCCATCGGTTTGGAGTTCCTCAACCTGATGATGCGGCCGAGGTTGCTCTGACCTTTTGCATCGCCCTGGAGAGCGGCTTCCCGGTACCACAGCCGAGCTTCCGCGTAGTCGGGATCGACCCCATGTCCATACTCGTAAATGACACCTAGCAGGTTCTGCATTCCCGGCACACCCTTCCCGGCAGCAAATCTAACATGCGGCAAGGCTCGTTGGTAGTCCCGTGGCACCTCAGCCGATCCGAAATAGTAGAAGTCGGCGAGTCTCAAGTGGGCGTCCAGTGAGCCTTGTTCCGCTGCTTGGCTGTAAAGTTCGATTGCTCGTTTGATATCTTTCTCGGTGCCTCGCCCTTTCTCGAACATGCTGCCTAGATTCAATCTCGCGCTGGCAATTCCAGCCGATGCCGCCGCCTGGACAAGATCAAATCCACGGCGGAGGTCTGGAGGACCGCCGACTCCCTCAACGAACATGTATCCGAGGAGGCCCTTGGCCTTGTCACTTCCCAGAGAGACGGCGCGCTCAAGAACTGCCCGGGCGGCCGGGGCATCAGCCTTCCTGCCGGTTCCTGAAAGATGGGCGTAGCCATCTTCATAACATCTAGCGGCTTCGTCATTGACCTTTGAGTCCTGCGCGGCTGCCGAAACCAGCAGGAAGCAGTTAACAAAGACCAATGGAAAAAAGGCATGCGCTCTCATGTCTTATGGGACGGGATCGCCGCTGGTTTCTCCGGATTCATTGGACTGGCCTTCTTCCGTCTTTTCCTCTTCCTCCTCCTCGGCGGAACCTCCGCCGTAGCCTATCACTTCCACCGTGATTAGTGAAAGCGTCTGTTCTTCCGCCACAGTCGATCCGGAGGTATCTTGATTGTTATTCTGTTGAACATCGGCAGCGCCGGCGGCGGCAGTCGCGTTAGATGCGGTGGTGACCGCGCTGATACTCGGAGCACTGACACTGGGTGCCGATGTGCCTGAACTGACGCCCCCAGCCGAGATGTTTCCGGCATTCAATACGGTCACCGCCGCCAGGTTGATGTTTCCGCTGACGCGGATCCCGGCGTCTCCGGCATCGATAATCCCCGCCGGCGCTATCAGATCCACATCACTTGGTTCGACTCCCTTAACAGATGCTAGAACACCGATTCCTCCACCTGTCGCGAGTCCGGCTAGATCGGTGGCGACCTCCGCGCTCTGGGGATCAATGACTACCCGGGTAGGCGGAGCGGACTGCACGGTTCTGGATGATGAGCCGGCTGCGATATCGCCCTTGGACGACCAGATCATCACATCGCCTCCTCGAAGGGTGAAGATACGGCCAATCCCAATGCTCACGCTGTCATTCGCGAAGATTGAAACATTTCCCCCGCTCTCAGTGATGATTCCTGGCGGTGCGAGCGGATTCCCGATCGTCGTTTCCGACATGGTGACGCCGCCACCGGGCACGAGAATGTCGATGTTTCCACCGCTCCTGGTACGGATGTCGCGTCCTTGGGTGTTGATGGTGCCGGACCAGGCGGTTTCTTCGGGGAAGAGGGACTTGATTGCCTTAAAGCCTGAGTCGTACTTCCCAAAGCCAGGGCTATCCGGATCATTGAAGTTGCGGCCGGTATCGCGAAGGACGAGGTAGAAAACTTCGGCGGCGAGCCTGGCTTGCTCTTCGGATGTCTGCTCATTGAATTCCACTCCCGGTGCGATCTCATCAAGGGCCTTGGCACCTTCCGTGGTCGTGACGTAGTTTTTTGCAAAGCCGATGAGATCAAGATTGCTGGAAGCAAGGGAAGATGCCTTTCCGAATCCGGCTCCGACCACGAGATCGGCGCCACCAGAGGCGAGAAACGGATTCCGGTTGTTTCCGATAGAACTGATTCCGATGCCTGTCCCGTCCGGGTTGTTTGATCCCGATCCAAGATCGATATCGCGACCGGCCAATACCTGAAGCTGCCCCGGTCCTGAAATCTGGATATCTCCTGAAAGAACCGATTGGCCAGAGGCCAGAGCATTTCCGGGGGAGACCGATTCGACCCGCAGCGGGCTGTTGGAATTGTATGCCACAATGTCCCGACCGGCTGTGACCACCGAAGTGTCGTCTTTCGCAATGTTCTGGATGTAGAGCCCCACGTCGGTAATGTCGTTACCTGCTGAGATCAGCGCCTTTTTTCCGGAGAAAAGTGTTAGCCCGGAGATATCCCCTTCGAGTGCGTAGATCCGGAGCGGCTCATCGTCGTTCCGGTGTAGCCCCCCAGCGGTGTGCCTGGCTTGGCGCGTCTGGAGAACCGCGTTGGACCCGCTGAAAGAACCGGACTCGGTGAGCTGCAGCCCGAGGGACTGCATGAAGTTCGGCACGGTGTCGCTGCTGATGGACGCTCCTTCTGGCGTCGCGGTGACGCTGGTGAGCGGTTTGAATGGCGAAGCGATGTTGGCGGGATTCGCATCGGAAAGGTTGATCACCGATGATGTCCAGCTCCGGGTGGAGGCTCCGGCGACGATGTTGTTGGAGAAGCCGGTGGGCAGGAGCGCGTTGATCGCTCCCCGGGCGACGATCTCAATTTGTCCGGAAGGCGACGGCGAGGTGGTTAGATTTCCGATGAGATTGATGTCTCCCACGAGTGAGGTGAGGGACACGGATGAGGCGGAAAGGGACCATACCGGAGTGAATGGAGTCATGCTGGTTTCCGCCAGACGCAACCATGGCTGGAACCAGGAGACGGTGGACGAGTTTCCGGCAAAGCGAAGCTGCGACTCATGCCATACCTGAAGTAATGGCTGGGCGGCATTGACAGTGCGCAGGGTGGCGGAGTTGCGATACTCCACATCCCCACCGAGCGAGATGGCGGAAACCGAGCTGTCCGCAGAAACTGTCGAGAAGTAGGTTTTGTAGTAGAAGCGGTTCCCGAGTCCTTGCGAAAGTAGGAAGGGATTTGCCACCGGTCCGAGGATCAGTTGATCCGCAGCTTGCAGATCAAAGGAGGATTTGCCCACAAACAGTGTGGTAGGAAGCCATGTCTGAGGATCGAGTCGCGCGGCATCAGGGTTGTTGAGATTTCCGACAAGGCCGAACGAAGGTGAGCGGGTGGAGTTCGTGACAATGGAACCGCCTGCGTCCAGCACGCCATTTCCCCGCTCCACATAATACACTCCTCCGCTGATGTCTGCACCTGACGTCACCCTGAGATCACCGCCACCGAGCTCGACCGAGGTGCTGGCTGACGGTGTTCCTTTGGCAGAGCGGAAATTGGTCGGGATGGAGGCTCCGATGTTTCTAACGCTACCGCCAGCGCTCAGGTGGATGTTTCCGCCGCCCAGCGCTCCGACGTCCTGGAAGAAGTTGCTGAAATCCACCCACCAGGTGGTGGATGCGGATGGATCAATCACCGGCAGGAATCCGGAACCGATCCGGATGCGGCCATAGTCCCCATTCGATCCCACGTAGGACCTGCGGTAGAGCCAGTTGTTTGGCAGTTGGCGGGAGGAGTCATCAATGAGGCCGCTGTTGTTTCGCGTCAGCCGCTCAAGGTCCTGGCCGGCGGAGATGGAGACATTCCCCCCAGCCATGCTGTAGAGGGCGGCATAGTTCTGTTGATTGCCGCCGAGGCCGGCTTGGGATGGGGTGGCATCCAGGATGGGCAGGAAAAAGTCGCCAGCCTTGACCACCTTGGTGGCATCTTCCAGTCGGGTGCCAGCTGTATAGACCGATGCGAAGGGATTGAGCAGGCGGATATCCCTCCCGGCCTGGATGTCGATGTTTCCGGAGCCTGTCCGGATGACCTGATAGAATCGTGACGTCAGGCTCGCGGTGGTGGCACCCGATCCGCCCGAGGCGGTCGCCGCGCCCGCGTTTTTTCCTAGTTCCAGCATTCCCGAGTTGTCGCCAAGCTCAGTGAGCGGGCGGGTGGCGCGGTAGCTCGCGCCTGACAGATCTGCGCCCGCCGTCAGCCGGAAGCTCCAGGATTGGGAATTCGCGGGAAGCAGTGGATTGTATTCGACGAGGGGCGATTGCCAGAGACTGGCGCCGCCGTTGAACCCGTCGCTCAGTGCGTTGAGTAAAGTGAGGTTCTCCGCAGCTCTGAGCGTGAGGATGCCTGCAGCCCTGTTTGGGCCGAAGCGCCAGGTCGCCAGATTCCAGTCACTGGTGGCCGTGGAAGTCGCGGTCCCGAGGACGAGGTTGCCAGCGAGGTTGTAGATTTCTGCTCCCGGAGCGAGGATCAGATCCAGTTCCGGCTGAATGGAAGTCAGGCGATTCAGCATGGCGGTGTAGCCAGCGGTCGTGACGCCGGCTGCGCCGAGGAAGGTATTCGCCTCGTTTCGGATGGTGCTCTGGATCGTGGAGGTGATCGTGCCGGTGCCGCTGACGGCATAATATTTCACCCCTTCCAGGATGATGGCGGAGGCTCCTGTGATGGCGGAGCCGATGGGGTCGATCTTGAGATCAAGATTGTTGCTCAAGCGCGGGGCTCGCAGATGAAGCGTACCGGTGAAGCGCCCGAGGGATGGGCTGGCCACCGTGTTCGATGCGACGGAGAGATCGATGATGGATCCTGATTCCAGAGTCAGCAGGCTGTTGGCATCAAAAGTCCCGCGTCGCTGGTTCCCGGCTTCAAGGGTGATGGAACCTCCCTTGCCGGCGGCGTCAAATTGGTTTCCGGATGCGTCGAGGGAAGCGCCGGAGGCGAGGGTGAGGCTGCCGAATGCCTTGAGATCGATGGTCCCGCCATAGCGTCCAGAGGCATCGATGGAGCCGGTGACAGTGATGTTGCCGGAATCGGCTGCCGCGCGGTAAATGGAAGAAGTGGAATTTCCGGAGATTTCGAGATCGCCCGAACGGATCCGATAGTCACGGCTGGCGAAGAAGCTGCCATTGTCCAGCGTGCGGTCGAGCGAGGCGAGAGATCCGCCTTGGAGCGTCAATGCATCCAGCGAGAAACTGCCTTGCGTGTGTTGTTCTTTTGCCGTCGCCAGGACTTTTCCAGTGATGATGAAGGCACCCTCTGGAGCGCGGATGGCCAGCATGCCGGCATCGCCTCCTGAGTCGTCCCCAGAAACGCTTACCGTGCTGAGGCCACCGATGATCACGTCGCCTTTTTCGGAGGATAGGCTAACACTTCCCGCACCGGTGAAGCGAGTCACGTCGAGCAGGCTGATCGCCGTGCCGTCCACTTCGATCCTAGTCGCCGCGTTGGTTCCCAAGGTCAAATTTCCGGTCGTAGCGACCAAAGAGAGATTCCCTGAAGAAAGGACAATATCGGAGTTGATCGAAACCGTTGTCCCGGCAAGCGTGAGCGATGCTCCCAAGCCACCCGAGGAGTCTTCCGCTGCCCGGCCGCTTCCGCGGGACAAGTTCAGTGCCCCAGCCGAATCAATCCGGTATTTGACCGCGCTCGCCCCAGTGGTGAGCGGGCTCTCGATTCGCAATGATCCGTCGCGGATCGCAAGTGTTCCGCTTTCCGCCAGATACAGACGCTGGCGCGCGCTCAACTCGGTAGAATCGAATCCGGACAGCTCAATCTGCCCGAGTCCGAGCTGGATTTCCCGTGCCTCGAAACGGATGGCACCGGAAGACGGATCTGCCAAAGCGGTGGGAGCTGGCAAGCCGAAGCTGTTATCAAGAGAAAGCAATCCTGCTGCGAAAACCACATTTCCGTTGCCTTGGTTGAATCCTCTCAGGGAAGCTGTCTGAAGATTGAGACTTCCAAATGTTCCTTCGCCGACAGGGCCGGTACCGTAAACGTCGATGCTCGAGTAGCTCCTCAGTCCGAGAGAATCCACATTTTTCCTCAACCTGCTCAGGAACCCGTCCTTCAGGACGAGCCCTGCATCGGAGGGCAGCGAGCCGGGATCATCACCCAGCGCCAGACTGATGCGCCCGCTCCCCAAGGTGACCTCTATGGCGGAAAGGCGGGCCGAGGAGCTGATCTTGGACAGAGAGGACGAGTCCAGAGTGATAGAAACACCTTGAATTCTGGTTCCTGAACCTATCTCCAGCCTGGACACCGCCGAGGTGCTGATCCCGCTACGGGAGACTGACCCTTCCACGCTGCCGCTGGCCCGCACGAGCACGCCATCGCCGCTGCCGGGCGTTCCCGGGTTTCCTAAAATCAAGTTCTCCGGGGTGGTCCCGCCTGATATGCCACGAATCCTCGAATCGGAGGCCAACACGATGGATTTGTCCGCCACCAGGATCAGGTCCGCACTCCTCAAGACAGAGCCTTTCGTATCTACCAGAATCCCCGCAGTGTTGATGGACACTGCGGTTCCTTCCCCCGTTTGCGTCCTGGTTCCACCGATCAACAGGCTGTCTGCCGCGAACTGGTTGACGAGACTTGCTGTCAGGACGAGCTGCCCCTCCGCACCTCTGCCGGACCGGTTGATGAGAATGTTCGAAGCGCTGCTGATATCGATCAAGCTGCCGCGACCGTTTTCGAGCGTCTGGGAGTTCACCTGCCCCTCGAGATTCATGGACATCGTTGAGGTGAACGAGAGTTGCCCTGCATCCACAGGAAGCCGGGGCACTGCAAGGTCACGGTCCACAGCGGCAGCCTTGAGGAAAGTGTTGGCGGAAAGGTTTTGGTATTCCGCCCTTTCCCTGACGACTTTCCGTGGCGCTATTTCGAACCGGGTGATCGAGGTGGCCCCTGCTCGGGACCGGTTGAGATTGTTGGAACGGTACCCGGAAACAATCGAAGTTCCTTCAGCGGTGGTGGTGGCATTGGTCGAGGATCCGGAAACTGGAGTCACCAAATAGGCACCCTTGAGTAATGCGTAGCGGGCTGGGAGCAGGGTATAGGTGCCTTCTGGGACACTTGCTCCAGCTCCGAAGGTGATCTGGTCGCCATTCCTGAGGGAAGAGTTCAGATACCCGGTGGCCCCACCCAGGTTTTCGGCGGAAGTTCTAGAGTTGAACGAAGCGAAGGGAGCGGACTGTGACTCATATCCGGGGATGATCGCGAAACTGGTGGATGAGTTAAGGATGTCCTTGGTCCCCCCGCTGCCGGAAATCCACCGGTATGCGTAGAGATCCCCGCCGCCCCTGATATCGATTTCAGACCCTTCCTCGGTGATCACGGACTCTCCGGAAAGATTGATCTCCTTTGCAGGCGGCCCGGACACCGTGATGTCATTGCCTGCTGGATCGATCCATGAGGTCCCGTCCAGACTGATGCCGTATGGAATGATGGAAGGCTTTCCGGTGATCGGGTCGATCGCCGAAACCGAGGTGACCGACTTTGACGAAAGGATAAGATTCTGCGTCACGGGAGTCGGGACCACGGTTCCCGCGATGTCATCCACGGGAGCGGTACCGGAGCCATCCCAGCCGAGATTGATCGTGCCGATGGGTGCCCGCAAGGTCCCGTTCTGTGTGATCGACGTGGCATAGAGGCTGAGGGTGCCGCCACCGGAAAGGGGTAACTGGCGGAGCTTGCCGGAACGAATGTCAATGGATCCCTTGAGAAGGACGCCCGCATCATTCGTCCAGTCGTGGACAAACACATCGAATGAGCTGGCGGTGGTCGGATAGATCTGGCCTGCCTTGAACGTGACTTTGCCCGCAGCGCTGAGAGTTCCGTTGCCACGGACCTCACCGTCGGCTGCCAGGAGCTTGGTGTTACCGACGCCCTGCAACGAGAGGCTGCCGACGTCGATGAGTCCTGCCCTCACAAACAATTTCCCGGTGCCGGCCGTGGGAGCGAAACTGAAGGGAGTGGTGTTTCCCAGCTCATCCTGGCGGGTGAAGAGAATTTCCTCGTCAGTGGCGAGTGCGGGAGTGGTGAAGGATTTCCCGATGGCTACGTGGCTCGCGGATACTGTAATAGTACGGCCCCCACTATGGATCACTCCTCCTGTGGCCAGCTTCACCGACCCCGGAAGAACTATCGAGACATCCCCATCAAATTTCAGATTTCCTGATAAATTCAATGAGTCAAAGCCACCGCCATCCAGCGTAGCGACACTGAACGTGCCGATTCCTTCAAGGCGAACTCCGTTAGAACCGGTCAGCAAGGTTCCCGGCCCGCGGGAAACGAAATCCTTTGGCACCAAAGTGCCGTCCTGCCGCACAACGAGATTGGCATCGGCGGTGGTGGAGACCGTCCCAAGACCAACGGACCGCCCGGATGAGACGCTCACCGTGCCGCCAGTTGCGGAGTTCCCGCCCGCCATGCCGATCATTTGGGCGTCGGAATACAGCATTTCAACTCCGCTCAGAAAGATCTTGCCTCCATTTGAAGCCAGCCGCACGGGCACCGTCGCCCTGCCGCTTGTGGAATTGACTTGGCTCGATCTGAGGGAAGCAGAAGTCGGCGAAAGATCCAGGACTCCCGATGTGCCAGAAACATCGAGTATTGCGCCGCTTTCCGCTACGATGTTGCCCGCGACCGTGATTGCGCCGCCTGCCAGCACCTCGCCTTGCCGGAGTCCTAGGGGATTGGGAACCAACAGCAACTTGCCGCTGGCATCCAGGTTTGCGGTTGCACCGATCAGCACGGTCGGCAACAGCGACTGGCCGTTGTTCACCGGGAATGCCGAGGCTCCGGTCACCCGGATCGTGCCACCGGGAGTCATAACACTACCCAAGAGACTGACAGTTTGGCCCGAGAATGAAACGGACCCCTTTGCATCCATGATGATCGAGGAGCCAGCTTCCGCGAGCGTGTCTCCTCGACCGAGCAGGACTCCGGCAAAGTTGTTCGCTGCGCCCGATGAGGAAAATGACAGATTGGCTGTCGGTCTGATACCCTCCGCCTTGGTCACCTTGCGGATTCGTAGGCCGGAATCGCTCGTATCCGCCACTAGCGAACGGACTTGCGGCATGATACGTGCCGAGGAATCGATCACAACTCCCGTGACGAACTCACTTTCGACCTCCGAGGCGAGTCCAGAGGAATTGATCGAGAAATTGCTGAATCCACCGCGGTTGAAAAATGCTTCGTCGAGCAAGGTCACACCAGCGCCTGCAGTTTCCCCACCGATCCGGATCGCAGGTGCCGTGAGGGACAAGCTTCCGCCGCTGGTTCCGCCGGAGAAACCGGAAAACTGCGACCCGAGGCTGAGTGTACCGCCAAGCAAGGCGGGGAGATTCCGATCCTTGCCCGCACTGATGGCCAGAGAGCCGCCGCGACCGTATTGGATCTGATTCGTGGAGTTTACCCACACGCCCCCCGAGACGTTGATGATGCCACCCGCTTTCAGTTCCGAGGAAAAGGAGGTGATGCGCACCGATCCACCATCCACATGAAGCGGGCGGAACAGGCGGGGCTGTCGGTCGAAGCGATCATCGACCGTGGTCCCGGCTGCGATGATGCTGCCGCTGGACCCCAAGGTGAAGAGTCCGCGCTCCGCGGTGGCAACAGGAAGCGATGCCCCGGAGGTGTTATTCAGGGCATTGAGATCATCCAGCGAGATGTTTCCTGTAGAGAAGGTCAGGTTCCCGCCTCTCGCGATGATCTGCCCGTCCACCGTGATGTTTGAGGCGGAGAAATTCAAGGTAGCCCCGTTCTCCGCCTGTAGCTTCACACCCTCGCCGATGGTGATGTTGCCATCGTTGTTCTGGATCGTAATAGAGCCGAATCCGTCGCGACTTGTTAGAAGGGAGGAAAGCACCACATTGGCCCGACGTTCTTCGGCGAGGGCCATCGGGTCGCCGTTTGCATCGAGACTGAAATCCGCGACCGTCTCTTGGGATGGCCTGGATTGGAAGGAAATCGACGGAGGTGTCGGTGCATGAATCGGGAAGCTTGCATAAGCCACGTCTCTAGCAGTGAAGGAGAGGCTCAGAGTGCTGGAAACGGGAGGACTTTCCCGCTGCCTTTTCCCAGTTGTGGTGTTCCCCTTCAGGTTTCCATCCAGCGCCATGGATGGAGCAGTGATGTTGAGGGTGCCGCCGGAAGCTCCATAGGTCCCGCCGGGATCGAATCGATTGCCATCCGGCGCGAGTGAAGCCCGATAGGTTTTCGAAATCCCGAACTTCTCGTTGGTGTCCGTAAAGGTGCCGTCGTAAATCGCGCTGTAAACGAGATCTGGAGTCGCCTGGCTGATGTCGATCAGACGGCCAGAGCTGATCACCCGGGAAGTGCGGATCATCCCTGCCTCGAACCTTGTCGATCCACCGGACACGTTGACCTCGGAGCCTTCCTGGAGCACCACGGATTCTCCGGCGCTGATGTTGATTGTTCCGCCATTGACGGTCAGCTGCCCCACTCCTCGCTCTACCAAATTCGCAAATCCCTGGAGGTTTGCCAGCGGAGTACCAATCCATTCGTCACCCGAATAGATCCCAGTGTCCCGAAGGTCGACGGAAATACTCGCATTCCTCAGCTTGCCATCGCGTTGCAATGGAGAATCCGCGAGTTCGGCGCCACGCAGGTCCACTTCCACGATATTTTGCGATACCGGCGCATCAACATTGCGTGATCCAGAGACATCGATTGTCGCTCCCTTGCCTAGATAGACCTGCCCGATCGACTGGATGAAACTGGACCTCAGGTTGGCCGAGGTGCCTAACAACCTCCATTCTCCCGCATTGACGCCCACCGTGCCGTTAGGAGCATAGATAACCGACGATTCCCCCAGATGGATCGTTTTCCCTGAAATCCCTACGGAAGAGCGCAGGGCGAGGGTCGTGCCAATCACCTTCTGCTCATTCTCATACTCGGGGAGAATGCTGATCAGGCTTCCCGGACCCAACTCCACGCTGCCAGTTTGACGAAACAGGAAGGGAACGGCACCGGTGTTCCCTGAGTTGGGATTATTGATCGCGTTGTAGTTGGCATTCAGGTCGATGCGCCCGTTCAGCGAGACCGATGTGGTGGCGCTGAGAACTCCATCGAGTTTGATCGCTTTTCCCCCGATGGTGATGCTTCCACGCTTTGCTTCAACCATGCCCGACTGGTTCACCGATCCGGCATAGGCTCCCGCGATTGCATCCTCAACCGAACCGACATAGACGTCCAGACCACGAAGGCTCGGATCGGACGACGGGTGCGCGTCAAAGCCAACCTGCAACCCCGCGGCGAGGATCGCCTGACCGTCAGGTGTTAGAATGGTGCCGTTGTTCGTGACATTCGGTCCAACCAGGGTGATGCGCCCACCCACTTTCGCCTCGTTCGTGGGACTTTTGAGCACGGCTCCTGCCAGCACCGTCACGTCACCGTATTTTCCGGATGGGTCAAGCGCGGCTTCTGGAGTGAAGGCGGGGGTGCCGTTCGCTCCAGCGGGGATGGTGAGTCCGGAAAAGAGGAATTGGGCATCCGGGTTGTTCAGCAGTCCGCTACCTACGAGATTGTCATTGATTGGCAGCGAGGAGGCGGTGAGGCCGCGGGCGTTGACCTGGCTGCTGCCACCGAAGATGATTCCGTTAGAGTTGATGAGATAGACCTGGCCGTCGGCTTTGATGTTCCCGAGGATCTGGGTGGGGTTGCCGGAGGGGTCGTTGATCTTGTTGAAGGCGATCCATTTGCCGACGTCGGCTCCGCCTTTGGATTGGTCGAAGGTGACGGTGGTTTTTTTGCCGACGTTGAAGGTCTCCCAGTTGAGCAGGGCCTGTTGTTCGGTCTGCTTGATGGTGACTTTGGTCCTGCCGTTTTTCACGGTCTGGGTCGGAAGCTTGGCACCGATCCATTTCGTGGGATCCGACGGGACGGTGGGGGCGACCTTGAGGCCGCCGGTCCCGAGTCCGTTAGGGACATTCGGGAGGGTGACGGTGAGGTTGTTGGGATTCTTTCCGAGATGATTGACGCCGTTCCTGATGGCGGCGTTTCTCGCAGCGTTCTGCATGGCCCGCGCGGCGTCGAGGCTGCGGGTGGTGCGGGCGAGGGTGTCCTTGGCATTGGCACGCGCGGCGGCGCTGGCGGCAGGCGTGGGCGCACCGGCAGCGGCGCGGCCTGGTTTGTTAGAAGAGGAGGAGCCGCCGCGGAGAATGTCGCCCCCCTGGGCGTCAAGGCCGGTGATGAGGACGGTGAAGCCGATGAAAAGGGACGCGCCGCATTTGAGCGGGGTGCCGAAAATCGAAGGAGTGCGGAAATAAAAACGTTTGGGCTTCATGAGACAGGAGAAGGTGGATGAAAACGTGCCGGATCATCGGGATGACAAGCGGTCCCACTGATCCGCGATTCAGGAGGTAATGGATAGTGACGATGTCGTCACAATCATGGCTTGGCCGCGGGAGCGGCGATGCGGTGGTCGAGGATCTTGTCCTTGTAGCCTTGGACTTGGTTTTCGACTTTGACGCGGGTGGTGGAGACGAAGGGTTCGCGGGCGGCGAGGGCTTTGCCGAGGGCGTAGCCTTCGTAGCGGTCGAGGATTTCGGTGGAGAGGTTGAAGAGGGCGATGTTCTTGCGCTCGCGGTCGGCGAGGGTGAGCTGGGTGGCGTTGAGCTGGCTGGAGAGTTTGGCTCGTTCGTCTTCTTTGGTGCGGGCGACTTCGGCGGCTTTCTGATAGCCGGCTTTCCACTTTTCGAGGGCTTCTTGGAACTGGATGAGTCGTTGCTCGCTTGCGGCGAGTTTGGCTTCGAGGGTCTCGATGGATTTTTCGTTAGAAGTCTTGTCGCTGGCGGCTTGTTTGATGAGGGTGGCGATGCGGGTTTCGAGGGTTTTGTTCTTTTCCTCGAGTTCGGTGTTTTTCTGCTCGGCGGCGATTTTTTCGGCCTGGGCGTTGGCGGTGGCGGTCTGGGCGGCGCGGACCTGGAGCATGACTTCGCGGAGCTGGGCGCGGAGTTTGAGGGTGGGTTCGGCGGGGGCCTGGGCGTGGACGTGGGTGGCAAAGAGAAGAGGGAGCAAGATGCTCCCGCAACGGCCTGGGGCGAGACGCCCCAGCCACTTGGATAGGAAGATGGTGTTCATGAGGGTCATGTTAGAACTTGGCGTTGAGGTCGAGCTGGAGGGTGTCGGTGCTGAGGGGGGAGCCGATGATTTCATCGGAGGAGAGCCAGCGGAGGCCGACGCGGACGGCGGGGGTGAGGGCCATGTAGCCGCCGAGGGTGAAGCCCTGGACGTTGGTGCCGCCGCCGCCGAAGTCGGAGTCGGTGAAGCCGTCAACGACAGCGTCGCTCTCGACGTAGCGGTAGCCGAAGCCGGCCTGCCAGTCGCCGAATTGTTCCATGGCGGGTTTGCCGACGGTGAAGGCGAGGTTCCAGGCGGTGTCGCCGCCTTTGAATTCGCCGGGGGTGGCGCCGGCGTTGGGGCCGCGGTTGTTGACGGCGGTCTGGTTGATCTGGCTTTGGTCGAAGGCGATGTTTTTGATGAATTCGCCGGTGAGGGCGAGGCGGACGGGGTCGAAGCGGTCGTATTCGAGTTTGCCGGTGATGGTTAGATTCCTGAACTCGGCGGCGAGGCCGTAGTATTGGTATTGGAATTTGTTGCCGAAGTCGTTGGCGGAGGTGCTGTTGTCGATGTCGCGCAGGGCCATGTAGGTGTTGCCGCGCTGGGCGAAGCCGGGGCGGGTGGTGTCGGTGTTGCCGGCGTCGTTTGCTGATAGTGGGATGAAGGGGTCGGAGAGTTTGCCCTGGATGGCGTTGAAGTCGTAGTAGGCGATGGCGAGCTTGGCGGTGAGGTCGTCGGTGATTTTCCAGTCGATGCCGAGCTGGGCTCCGGTGAGCCATTTGTCGGTGCTTTCGAATTTGGAGGGTTGGTTGGAGGCGAAGTTGAAGTCGGTGTTGTAGACGGGGAAGTAGCCGGCGGTGAAGAAGGTGCTGGCGCAGTCGTTGAGGCGGACTTTTCCTCTAACGGCGAGGCCGTCGAAGCCGAGGTCTTCGTCCCACTGGATTTCCGAGGAGAGGAAGGGGTTGTCAAAGCGGCCGAGGAGGAATTTGAGTTCCTGGCCGTCGCCGGGGCCGGCGTCGTAGGAGATGAAGGCGCGGTCGAGCCAGATGGAGTATTTGGAAAAATTGCCGCCGTTGGCGCCGAGGGATTGGTTGGGGGAGGTGGGGGAGTTGGATTCGCCGGTGGCGAGGCGGATGCCGCCTTCGAAGCCTTCGCCTAACATGATCTCGGTGCCGAGGCGGGCGCGCAGGCGGGTGCGGGTGCGGTCCTGGTCGGTGTTGTATTGGGGGGAGAACTGGGTGCCGGAGGTGTCGAAGGGGGCGCCGGTATTGATGGAGTTGAAGTTGGGAAAGGCGCCGGTGTTGTCGTTGCCGTCGGCGAAGTAGACGCCTTCGTAGCGGCCGCGGAGGTCGCCGAAGGGTTTGAATTTGGTGGTCCAGTCGGGGGCGGATTTTTCGCTCCATTTTTCCTCGCGGGCGGCGGCCATGAGTTCCTGTTTGATCTGGTCGCGCATGTTGTTTTTGACGACTTCAGGGATGTAGGTGACGCGCATTTCTTCCTCGCCGGGGGCGGGAGGGAGGGCGGCGATGTCGGCGGCGGCAGCGGCGTTCTGTTGGGCGGCGAGGGCGTCGGCTTCGGCTTGCTGGATCATTTCACCGGCTTCGGCCTGGGTGAGGATGCCTTTCTGGACCAGGCGGTTGATGAGGTTGATGGTGACGTTCTGGGAGGGGGTGGCGGCGGCGGCCGATGCGGCGGGCTTGGGCTCGGGGGGGAGGTCGGTGGCGAGCGGAACGTCAGTGGTGGGATCGAGGATTTCTGATAGAGGGGCGGCGGGCGCGGCGGCTTCGGTCGCTTCGGCGGGGGGGTCCTGGGCGGTTAGAGCGCTGGTGGCTCCGAGGAAGGCGGCGGCGAGGAGTGGACGGGACGGTGACATGGGAAAGGTGACGGGAATTTCTAACGAGGTCGGCGCGTTCAGGACTTGCGGGCGGAGATGCGCATGTTGATGGGCATGGGCATGCCGGCGGGCGGGGGCTCGGGGAGCTGGAGACCGACGAGGACCTGGTTCTTGATGGATTGATCGACGGCGGAATTGCCGGAGGAGCCGACGAGCTGGGCGCGGGTGATGCGGCCGTTAGAGTCGGCCCAGATACGGACCTGCATGGAGAAGGTGGCGCTGCGGGTGCTGGAGTTGCGGCCGAGGGCGTCCTTGACGGTGGTCTGGACCTTGGCGGCGTAGTAGCCCCATTTGCTGCCGCCGCCTCTGCGGCCGGTGCCGCCGATCCGGCCATTGCCGCCACCGGGGCCAACGCCGGGGCCGGCACCGCCGGGAACGCCGCCGCCGAGATCGAGGGCGGGCGGGGCTTCGGGGGCAGCTTCGGGCGGGGGTTCGTCGTCGGGGACTTGTTCCTGCTCGACCATTTCCTCGGGCTCGGGTGGCTTGTCGGGTGGCGGTGGTGGCTCAACCTTGGGTGGCGGCGGTGGTGGTGGGGGCGGGGGAGGCAGGGTGACGGTGATGATTTCCTGCCGCGGGCCGGTGCTGCGCGCGCTCTTGCCGCCGGACATCATGAACGAGGCGATGCCACCCAGCAGGACGACGGCCAGCATGACGCCGATGAAGACGCGGTGCTTGTTAGGCGCGGGCGCGGGTGGCGGGAATGTGGGTCTGGGGGACATGGTCGGAAATTTGAGATTTCAGATTTCAGATTCGCCTTACTTGGCGGGCTGGGTGGCGAGGCCGATCTGGCTGATGCCGAGGCGGCCTAACACGTCAAGGATGTCCATGATGCCCTGATACTGGTTCTGGCCGTCGCCGCGGACGACGACGGGAAGCTCGGGCGTGGAGGCCTTGAGGGTGGCGAGTCTGGATTCAAGCTCGGGGAGGGTGACGCTGATGGCGTTGAGCTTGATGTTGCCGGCGGTGTCGATGGTGATGGCCTGGGTCTTGGGTTCCTCCATTTTAACGGAGGCGGCCTTGCTGGTGCTGGGCAGGTTGACCTTGACGCCCTGGACGCCGGCGGTGGTCATGATGATGAAGATGAGCAGGAGAACCAGATAGAGGTCGACCATGGGGGTGACGTTGATGTCATCGAAGCTTTTTTCGTCGGCGGAGGCCATGGTGGAAAAAGTTGAGAGTGGATGGTTGAGAGTTGAGAGTTGGAAGAGTCTCAGTGGGATGAGCTGCCGCCGCTTTGGTCGGGTTCCTGGGCGGGGCGGTAGAACTCGGCCATTTTGGCGACGAATTCGTCGATGAAGACCTGCATGAGGGCCAGCGAGTTCTTGATGCGGCCGTTGAGGTAGCTGTAGATGAAGAGGGCGGGGATGGCGACGACGAGGCCGACAACCGTCGCTAACAACGCGGAGGCGATGCCGGGGGCGATGGAGTTGACGTTGACTTCGCCGGACTTGGCGATGATGGCGAAGGTGATCATGACGCCGACGACGGTTCCTAACAATCCGACGTAAGGGCCGCCGGCGATGCTGATGGTGAGGTAGACGAGGCCGTCGGAGAGGCGGTGGGTTTCGTGGACGAGTCCGGCATCGAGGCTGGCGCGGATGGCCTGGATGGAGCGGCCGTTGAGGCCTTGCTCGCGGGTGTTGCCCTTGTCGAGGCGGTGGCGGATCTCGTCGGCTCCGATCTGATAGATGTGGAACAGCGGGGACTTCTGGATGAGGGCCTGGTCGGAGGCATCAACGGTGCCGCCGAGGCTGGTGACGCTGGACTTGTCCTCGGTATCGAGGGCGGTGAGGTCGGTGGAGAGGGATTTCCACTGCTGGAGGAAGACCTTGGTGCCTTTTTCGATGGAGTTCAGATAGAGGAACTTTTTCACGGCGACGGTCCAGCCGACGACGATCATGATGACGCAGACGCCGATGGCGATCCAGCCGTCGAACATCATGTTGTTGGCGATGTCGCCGAAGAGCGAAAGGTGCTCCATGACGCCGCCGCTGTGTTCGCCGCCGCCTTCGCCGGCTTCGGCCTGGCCTAACGAAAG
>JANODE010000190.1:0-16343 GCA_031412525.1 Akkermansiaceae bacterium
CCTTTTCCTCGCCGGTCATCCATTTGCCGCCGAAATCGAGAGCCAACCCGAGGTTCATGTTAGGAACCACGCCGTGCAAATTCCGCCAGTGGGTGCGGGCACCGTTGCCTTCCATCGAGACGGTGCCGCCCCGTTCGTCGATGTAGGAGGAGCCGAACTCCGAGTCGCTGAGCTCCAGCCAGCGATCTAGCAGGATCTCGCGCAGTTTGAAATAATTCGCGGTGGCCGCTGCGGCCTGTCTGCCCCGCTCGTCGTTGTTCGTTAGAAGACAGTAAAGCGACATCGCGGTGAGGCACTCCGGCACATAGGCTATATGGGAATTGTAGATCCCGGGCTTCTGGCCCTTGAACTGGTGAGGATAAGCGCTGAGCGGCGTGCCCGGTGCGGCGTCCCATTCGAGACCTGCCAGATCCCCTGTGTATAGCTTCTTGAACACGGCACCATCACTCGTCGATGGATCCCACCAGGTTGATTTGAAAAGCTCATCCGATTCGATCAGCGACATCCGGCCAATGCGGTTGGTCTTCAGGCGGGCTGCAAGCATGGGGACATCCTCCGGGCTAAACAACACCCGGGGATAAACACCGGGTGAAGGAACCTTCGAACCTAGCAACTTGGTGTTGAAACCCGAGTAATCATATTCCGACTTGGTCACGGTGGGCCACTCGGTTTCCGGTCCTTCGAGGATCGCGATCTGTTCGGGCGTCGCCTTGACATGGTCTGTCCACTTTCCCTGGCGCTTGAGAATGGGAACGGAGCGCGTCGCAATATCCGGATCCGCGAATTTCTCGGGAGTGTCGAACAAGGTGACGACTGCATCGAGCTGCGATGGAGTTAGATCCGCCAACGTTGGTGGATTTTTCCCCACGAGGGCGAAACCCCGAGGATGACGGAAACATTTCATCCCCGAAGCCTCCGCTGCGGCGACCAGTGAGATAAATCGAATCTTACCCTTCTGGATCTCGGGCAAGCCCTTCAACTGGGATTCCGGCTTGGGGAAGGAATAGACCCAACGGTCTGCCAGATCATCCGGTGCAGGAGCTGGCTTGCTATTGCATTGGCCGAGCAAAGCGATAAATGCCGAAGGAACATAGAGGTCACCTTTTTCTAAAAATGCTTCTGCCCGCCATGCGTCGTCGTCCAACCGAACCTTGTAGCCGTTGACATAGGCATACCGGCTGCCCGGAAAGACGGCAATGCATCCGGTCAATCGAGTCTGTGCCTCGGTTTGCCCTGATCGGGTGTAAGGGAGCCCTTGATCCTGAGGCGGAGCAGGCAGCACGCCGACGTCATCCGCGTGGCCTACGGCAATCAATATGAATGCGGTGACTACCAGGGCAGAAACAATACGTTTTCTGCAATCCATCACGACGTTAAGGGTTGTTTCAAGCATAGCGCCTCTACTACTGGTATTGCTCTAAACTCTCCCGATCGGGAGGGGACAATTGCGACACTACGGGGCAAATTGCCTCAATCCGGTTGAGCTGAAATCCCGGGACTTTCATCTCATGCGCCGCCTCCCTCATTATTTACTAGAGGAGCCACCAGCGCTCTAATGGATTCGGAGTGCCGTTGCAAAATCCATTAAACAACGACAAAGTTTTCAGGAGCAAACAATCCATCCCGGCCCGACATCGACCGGGATGGATCTGACGAAATTAGGGAGCGGCAGGGATTACAGCCCTGAGACGAACGAATTTCTTCGGGTCACTTCCTACTGGAATCGTGACGGTGACTTGGTCAAGTCCAGGATCGTTGTTGATGACCGTAACGGTGGCATCACTGAATTCACCTGCCGGAATGGCAATCTGACCCGGCCACGTCTCGAGTGTGGTGCCGTGCTCCACGACGACGTTGAAGCTTTCGGAAATGTCACTGCGCTTGAAGCTGAAGATCAGGTTGCCACCGGTGACCACCGACGTCGGACGGTCGGCTGCCGGTGTGTTTGTCGACGGATTCCCGCCGACGACGAACTCGATTCCATTCTCCAAGCCATCAAAGTCCGGATCCGCGTCCGACGAACGGTCCGCACCCACGAGGGAGAACGAATCCGCCCATCCCGAGTAAGGATCACCGCCGGCGGCGATGCTCAGGGTAAATGCGGTCCCATCGAGAGCAGGGTCGTTGTAATCGACGATGAAGCTGTTCGCACCCAACACAACGGTGGCCCCATCGGCAGCGAGATTGCCATTGATGGTGAACAAATCAGCGGGATCCAATGGATCTGTGTAGTCCACAATGACGAGTTTCGTACCTGAGGCGAGGACCGCGTTGGTTCCCAGATCGCTGAGAGTGAGATTCACCGTTCCCGTCAAATCTGCCAATCCCGTGACATTGATCCGATCTGCAGTGGCACTGTTGGTGTTGATCTGAATGGCGAGACTGGATCCGCTAGAGAGGCTCAATGCCCCGGTGGTGAGGCTGCCGATGCCCGTAGTACCGGGAGCAAGAATGGCGCCACTAGCGACCGTCACGCTGCCGCCGAGCGTCCCGATACCGCCAAGTGTTCCCCCGTTGACGAAGGTGTTACCCGTGTAGGCGCTGACGGTCCCAAGGGTAAGCTTGCCGTTGCCCGTCTTGGTCAAAGAAACTCCTCCTATTAAACTTCTGGGGCCAACGGAAAAGTCAACATCCGCCGTGGTTGCGTTAAGGATTACATTTCCATTCAACGTAATATTGCCGTTGGAGATGAAAGTCGCGGTGCCGGTTCCGCCGCGCGTTTCGCACGTGGTGTTGCTGCCATCGTTGAGGGTATAGTTGCCAAAGCGGCGGTTGCCGTTACCGGTGCCTTGAAGCGTAACCGCAGCATTGGAGGATATTGCCAGTCCGGCGTTGGTGAAACTGGGGCCGTTCAGGTAGAGCGAAGTGCCGTTCGCAGCGGTGATGGTGCCTCCGCCGATCGCATTCTGGTGGTTTTGCTCATAAGCACCTCCGTTCAGCGCGATATTACCGAAGCTCTTGGTTTGGACGTTGGCCGAGACGAACAGGGTTCCAGTGCCGCTCTTGATGACGCTCGACCCGGAGTTGGATACTGTATTGTTGAAGGTGAAATTGCCATCGCCGCTCAAGGTTAGGATATTGGCGCCGAGATTCGTGCCAGCTCCCGAGACGGTAATTGAGCGCCCGGCGGCGACCTTCCATTCTTGGCTCGCGTTGAGAACCGGACCGGCACCTGCCAAAGTCAGGTTTTGCGTGGCGCTGCTCATGTCGATGCCCGAGGCACCGAGGGTGATGGTATTCGTCGCAGTGGAGTTGATGGTCACCAAGCCGCCGGGATCGAGAATCTTCAGTCCGGCCGCGCTCAGGGGTGCGGCGGTCGACACGTTGTTCGCAGCAAGGACGGTGTTGTTCCAAATGAGGATGTCGGCTGAGGTCGGTGTGAGAGTGCCATCCGTCCAGCTGGTGGCGAGGTCCAGAGTGAAAATGTTGTTGGCCTTGGTCAGATCGGCCTGGACGGTTGGAGTAGCACTGAACGCGGCGGCAGAGGCGAGCAGGGCAATGGATCGAGATGATTTTAAGATTGGGTTCATGGGATAGCGATGGATTGGAATTTTGGAAGTCCGGTTGCCCTCTCAACAAGATGGCATTCCGATGCTTAAGATAAATGAATAGGACGATCCTATGACGGTAAAGGGGTAATATGCTGCAACCGGGTGTCCATTTGCCGCGGTCGGAGATATTAATGGCATCTAATTCAAGGGCCCGGATTCGGGAGGTGGAAAGCGTTGTCTTTGTCCGCGTTCACCCCGTAACGATCACATTTTTTGAAGCCGGAATTTATATGGGAGTCTAGCGGACGCCGTGCGTCAAGAGGACGCAAAATGGTGTCCGCCAGAACGCTCTCTTGCGCTCCGGCGGACACGACCTACCGTTGAGAAACCCATTAACAACGGCAAGAATTGTCCTCGTAAATTATAGGCGTCCGTTAGCGCCTGATAATGAATAGACAAATGGAAGACGTTTTCCCTAAACCGCTAAATCACGAAATCAAGTTGATGCTATAAGCTCCTGCGGCGGCGGAGTAGTGCGACCAAACCAAGACATCCAAGCAATGCCGCGCGAGGTTCAGGGACAACTGTCACGAAGCCATTCGTAGCATCAAAGGTAGCGTTCAAACCGGGAGCAAGACCCGTGGCCAACACCGAGGTAAAACCAGTGCCGGCATAGATGTCAAAGTCGAACAGTTTCACCGCTCCCAGCGTGCTGAATCCAGACTGGAACAGTAAATTTAGAGTGCCGCCGCTGAAATTCACCGATTGGCTTCCCAAAGTGGAGGCCACAGCGAGGTCATAGTTTCCAGGGCTGAAGGCGTTGATTTCGAAATTCGATACGCTGCCGGTGTTGAGACCAAGATTTCCGTCGAAGGTCATTGTTCCCGGCGACGTGCCGATGGCCAGCGTGCCGTTCGAATTGACCGTCATGTTTCCGACGATGGTTCCGGTTCCACTCAATTGTTGGGCGCTTGACGCACCAAGCGCGAAAGAGACAGAGCTGACGTCGAGCGTTGTATTTGCTCCTACGATTATCTGGGATGAATTGGCAATGGATCCACCTGTGCCCAATTTCAGCATACCTCCTGTAATTTGGGTCGTGCCACCGTAACTATTGATGCCGGATAACGTCACCGTGGCGGAAGTTGTCTTGGTGAGGTTGCCGCTACCGGCGAGGATGGCTGAGACAGAGCCGCTTTCGAGGGCGAAGGATGAACCGGTGAGCGCGCCCGTGCTTGTGCCGGTGATGCTGCCGCCGTTCTTCAGGCTGACCGCGCCGACGGTTTCAGTGAAGGTCTGTAGGTCGTAAACGGCCGTTGAGCCATCGATGGTGACGGCGGTGGTGTTTGCGATGCGGTCGGCACTGTTGTTTCTGAGGATGCCGGCGTTGACGGTGATGCCGGTCGTGGCGCTGAGTTGGCCGTTGTTCAACGTCCAAGTGCCTCCGCCGGTCTTGGTAATGGTGGACGTGGAGGTCGTGTTGTTGTTCTGGTCAGCGCCCGTTTGGAAGGTGGCGCCCGATCGCACATCCAAGGTGGTTCCGTTTAAAGTTGACGCACCCCGGTTCAGAGTCGTGCCGGTCAGGAAGGTGAGTGTGTTGGCGTCGCCGGTGATCGATCCATAGCGGGTTGCTGACCCGGAATTGATGGAAATGTTACCTGTCGCGCTGAGATTAAGGTTCGAAAAACTGCCGGCGTTGCTGTTCATCGTCGTGCCGCCGGCGGCCGTGACGGTGCCTTGGATCGCGTTCTGGTGATTGACGGCCAAGGTGCCGGCGTTCAAGGCGATGTTGTTGATACGGTTGGTGCTAGAGCCTTGATTGCCGCTGAGGGTCAGCGTGCCACCGCCGTTTTTAGCGATGGAGGTCGTGTTGGAAGTCGTAGCGATCACGGCGCCGATCGTCGTGTTGCCGTCTCCGCCGATGGTCAAGGTCGAGATCGAGCCGGTGTTGAGATTGTTGTTTACCGTCAGGGTACGACCCGTTCCGACGGTCCAGCTTTGAGCGGCGGACAGAACCGACCCGGCACCTGATAGAGTCAAATTTTGGGTGGCGCTGCTCATGTCGATGCCCGAGGCACCGAGGCTGAGGGTATTGGTGGCGTCAGACGTGATCGTCACCGCTCCGCCGGGGCTCACAATGCTCAACCCCAAGGCACTAAGGGGGGCGCCTGTCACCACGCTATTCGCGCCGGAGACCGTGGCACCCCAAATGAGGACATCCGAACTGGTGGGGGTAAGGGTGCCGTTGGTCCAGCTGGTGGCAAGATTCAGTGCGTTGGTGTTGTTCGCCTTGGTGAGATCCGCATGGACGTTCGTCGTAGCACTGAACGCCGTGGCGGAGGCAAGGAGGGCAATGGATCGAGATGATTTCAAGATTGGGTTCATGGGGTAGCGATGGATTGGAATTTTGGAATTCCGGCTGCTCTCCTAATAAGATGGGGTTTCGATATTCAACTTAAATGAATAAGACGATCCTATGATGGTAAAGGGGCAATATGCCGCAACCGGGTGTCCATTTGCCGCGATCGGAGAGGTTATGGTCCCCTTCTTCAGGGACCGACATCGCCAGGTGGAAAACGTCGTCTTCGTGCGCGTTCACCCCCTAACGATCCCATTTTGCCAAGTCAGGATTTCATGAGGGAGTCGAGCGGACGCCGTGCGTCAAGAGGGTGCGAAATTGCGCCCGCCGGAACGCTCTCCGGCGCTCCGGCGGACACGACCTACCGTTGAGAAACCCACTAAACAACGGCAAGAATTTCTCCGCATTATGCACGACGGCGGCGCAGCAGCCCGGCACCGATCAGCAACCCTGCAAGAGCGCTGGTGGGCTCGGGGACGGCGGACCAGCTCAGTGTGTTGCCACTGATGCTGAAACTGCGGCTGGAATTGGTATTGGCGACGAGGCCTGCCGAATTGTAATACTCGACCGAGCTCTTGAAGACATTGGCGATGTTTAGAACACTGCTGCCATCCAAGCCAGTGAAAATGTCAGCCCACGTCCGATCAGTGTTCCAGAAAGCTTCGCTGAAATTATCAGTACCGTTGAGGATCACCCGGAAGATGGCCTTCTCACCGGTCGTGGCCAATCCTCCGGTGTTAACTGCGTCGTAGGCACTGCCACGAGCGCCAGTTCCTGCAACATTATCTGCGTTGAGATTCCATTCAAAGATCGAGCCTTGATTGTAGGTGATGCTGGTGGTGAAGGTTTCCTTGCCAACAACCGCAGTGGCATTGGTAGCGGTGACTGAAGTCCCCGCGGTTTGCCGGTTACCGCTGGTGATGATGACGGCTGGGGTGATCGTGCCGGTGCCGCTGAGGGTGCCGGCGCTGGTGCTGAATGAGATGGTTGGCGAAAGCGCGACAGTGGAGTTGTTATAGCTGAATTCGCCCGCACCGATGGAAACTCCGCTGGTGTTGTTGATCGTGCCGATAGTGGAAACACTCAATTTACCCGCGCTAACGGTAGTGGCACCGGTATAGGTGTTCGCGCCGGTGAGCGTCAGATTTCCAAGACCTGATTTCGTCAGGCTTTTGCCCGTCCCGGAGATCACCCCACCCAAGCTTAAAGAGCCAGACCCGGCGTTTGCGACTGAAACGGCCAAGTCGCTGTTGAGCGTGATCGGGACGTTGATCGCGTTGGCTGTGCCGCTGGTGCTGGTATCAGCGATCGTGGCCGAGGCACTGTTACCCGTGTTATCCAGGATGATGGCACCGCTGCCGCCCTGGCTAATGGTGTAGGCGCGTGAACCGCTAGCGCTGGAGAACTGGATGCCTTGGATGTTGCGCGTGCTGTTGAGCGAAACCCCGATGGCTCCAATCGATGCCGTGCCGTCGGCAAACTGCGCGATGGCGCCGGATGCCTGAATGGCAGGCGTGGCCGTCGCACCAGGATCAAAGTTGGTCCAAGCCGCAGCGTTGGCCGTATCCCATGCCGTGCCAGCGCCGGAGTAGGTGTTGCCAGCTTGGTAGCCGCCGAGGGCCACCGTCCGGGCACCCACGGTGGTCAAGCCACCGGTAGTTGCAGCAGCGGCGGTGTTGTTATTGGCGATAAGGAAGGAGGAGAGACCATCGGCAAGAACCACGCGCCTGTTGCCGGAGGTTGCTACCTGCTGGTTGGTGAACGCCCCAGTGACTCCGCTCGCGCTACCGACCACGATATTGTAAAGTTGGGTCGCATTATTCGGGGGCGTGTAGGCGTTGTTCAGTGCGACATTGAGACGACCGCCTAGGACCGTCGAACCAGTTACGGAAATGTTGTCGTAGGTGCCGGTGGCAGAGTTCCTAAATCCAGTAGCGGCGGTCGTACCGCCAATCCCGATGTTCACCGAGCCGGCATCGATCTGGTAATTGCCTGTAATCGCGGTTCTACCGGTGTAGAGCGTGCCGGCAGTCTGATTGCCCGCCGTAAACGTGGTAGTGAACCCAGGCGCCATAATGCCATTTTGGAACAAAGTGCCCGTGGCCTCCGGACTGATGCCGTTATTGTTTGTGAGATTGGTCACGTTAATGGCAGCCGCCGTTAGCGTGCCACCAGTCCAGTTAAAGCTGTTCTTACCACCGGTGCCAGCAGCCCCACCGGCCTGAATCGTCAGGCTCGAGCGTAACGCTCCGCCGGACAGGTTATAGGCCGCAACTGCGTTTGTCTGAGTGCCACCAATGTTTAGACTGGTAGTAGCAGTTCCATCTACACCTGCCTGGAACGTGCCCCCTGACTGGTTAACCGTATTGGTCGTTCCAGTGTTGGTACCCCCGATCCCTAAATTTTGATTAATCCCATAGATATCAATCAATCCACTGCCACTGAGATTATAGATGATCGTGCTGTTAATTGGCTGACTCGTGTTGTCCCAGCGATCACCGGTGACGTTAAATGAACCTGCGCTCACGTTGAGGGTGCCACCGCCGGAGGCAAAGTAGCGACCGCCTGCAAAGTTCACCGTGGCACCGGTTACACTCATGTTCCCGATCGAATTTCCTCCCGAGTTCCCAGGGGCGACGAAGGAGTAGGTGCCGGATTTGAATTCAGTTAGCGAACTCGCGTTGTTGCCCTGAAAATTACCGGTGAAGCTGTTGGTAGAACCAACTCCCGTAAGGATCAGTTTGCCGCCCGCAGCGCTATTGGTCAGGTTGGAGAACGAATTGGTTCCGCTGAGGTTGACGATATTACCGGCTGCAAGAGTATTGGCATTAGTGATGCTGGCCGTGCTGGTGCCCGATGTGCTCACATTTCCTAGCGCTGTCAGCGCCGTCGTGCCAGCTAGGGTGAGGTTACCGGCGGTGGTTACCGTTCCAGTGGTGCTACCGCCGTTTAGGATAGTCGTGCTACCGTTGGCTGCGGTGACATTTCCAGTGGTGCTGCCGCCGTTCAGAGTAGCCGTGCCACCATTGGTTACGGCGACATTTCCAACAGTGCCGTTATTGGTAAAGCTGGCGGCACCTTGAACATTGACTGCCGAAGCCGTATTGAGGCTGCCGCCTACACCTACAGTGAGGTTTCCTGCGGTAATCGTGGTAGCGCCGGTGTAGGTGTTTGCTCCGGTCAAGGTAAGCACGCCATTCGTTCCGTTATACTGGGTTTTCGTCAGCCCACCCGAGCCTTTGAACGCGGTCGAAACCGTCTGGCTGGTTCCCCCGACGTAAACAATGCCTTCCGAGGCCCGGAAGTCCACCGAGCCTCCGCTAAGTGAATTATTTAGGATCAGTCCCGCGGCAGTGACGCCGTTGTCTCCCAGCGTCACGGTAACTCCCGAATTCAGATTCGTGGCCCCATTGATCGCCAAGGCATAAGCCGCGGCATCCGCGGCGATTGCCGGCGTGCCGGTCAAGCTCACTTTACTGGTGCTTGTCGAGGCGCCGAAGCCCGACCCGGTGATGTCGTAAGCAATCGGCGTAAAGCCATTGGCACCGTAAGTTAAGAAGGTTGCCGCTCCACCACCGCCATTGGTGGCTCCGAGATAAAAAGGAGCAACCATACCGTTGGTCACGGTCGGGGTGGTGCCGCTAACAATAAAGCGATTGCCTGTGGCACTGCCTAGGGTGGAGGTCGTTGGAAGAGAGCCACCGGTGCTGAGAACCAGAACTCCCTGACCAACGCGGTTTAAGACCGTTCCGGAGCCCGGCCCGAAAGTAAACGTTTGCGAGGTGGAAGTCCCTTGCGCCAGAAGAACATAGCCCGTGTTGCTGAAGGAAAACTGGCTGCCCGATGTGGTTCCGCCGGTCAATGACACATTGCCGGAAGCCGCCGACGTGGCAAGGCTCAGGAGCGATGAGCCTGTAGACGAAGCGCTGCTGCCGCTGCCGGCCAGGGTAATACTCCCCGTGCCAAAGGGTGTCGCGGAGGTGGCCGCGCCGGTGAAGGAAACGATACCCTGGCTGACGGTGGACAGTCCCGAATAGCTATTGGCAGCATTTGTCAACGCCACCGTCCCGGTGCCCGTCTTATTAAAGCCAAAACCGCTGCCGCTTAATACCCCGCCCAAGGTGATGGTATTAGCTGAGTTGAATGTTCCCGTCGCCCCGAGGACGATATCCGGATTGATCGTAAAGGCACTGTTGCCACTGTTGGTTAGGTTACCATTCGACAACGTGATCTGAGTGCCGACCCCAGTGTTGATAGTAGTGGCAGTGCCGTTTGTCGCCTGAACGATCGAATTGGCGACGACATTGCCACCGAGCGTGATGATGTTGGCACCCGTGGTCTGGAAAAATACATCGTCGCCCGCAATGAACATAACCAAAGGGTTGCTTCCGGTTGTCACCGTGCTCCAAATTGATGTGGTTCCGGTGTCCCAGGTTCCGTTGCCGCTTTGCAGATTGGCAGTTGTGGCAGTATCCCAATATTTAGGCGCTGCCGAGGCGGACGGACTGGAAACCATCGCCAACAAACTGCTCATCGCCAGAGCGCGTCCAACACAGCGGATTGAGTGGTGGGTGGCATAGGGTCCATTAGCACGGAGATAACGGTTGGCGGAGGTAGGTTTCATCGGGGGCGAGAAATAATGCGTTGAAGTGACCAAGGGGAATCAGCGGGTTTGTCTTCACTCTGTCCGCTTTAGAGGCATCACAAAGTGCTAGTTCACCAAAGTCACCTTGAGTAAACGGGAGAATTAGATTGCGCAAAAGGGGGATTCTGCTGCAACCGGGGTGTATTTTGCGACGGGTGATCGTGTCGGATTGGCACCTCTCAGAAGAGGCTGATCACGTGGGACCAGATTCAAATAGAAGCACCCGCTAGAAATTTTCCCGACCGCCTCAAGGGCTTCCATTCACCGTCCTAAGCCATGCGACTGGCGACATCGCCATCTCGCTAAAGAAAAGTTTATTAAGCTGCCGACGATCACTTAACCCGCATTTCAGCGCGATCGACTGGAGGGTTTCAGAAGGATTCTCCAACAGCAGTTCTTTGGCCTTTTTAAAGCGTTGCTCCGTGAGACAGTCATGCAAGGTCATTCCAATCACTTTGCGGAAGCGCCGTTCGAGTGTCGCCCTTGACACGCGGACACGTTCACTGACGTCAGCAATATTGATCGGTTCGAAAGCGTGGGCCCTGATGAATTCCAACGCATGGGCCACTTCGTAGTCGTCGATGGCCATGGTAGCTGTGGAAGCACGCTCCACCACGCCGAGGGGGGGCACGCTGATGATCGACTCGCGCGGTTTTCTGCTCTCCATCAGGTGGTCAAGGCAGCTTACCGCAAGTTTCGCCTGCAATTCCTGGTCCTCTTCCACCGCGCTCAGCGGAACGCGACACTGAGGTAGGACTTCGCTGTGCCAGCCCGTCGTCATCACCACCAAATCCCGGGGCACCTCATACCCGGCCTCTCGGCAGAGCTCAAGCAACACGGGCGCATCCCAGTCATCGGTTAGGACAAGCGCCGCCGGGCGCTGAATGGTCCTGATCCAGCTGATAAACCTGCGCTTCTCGGCAGGTGCCAGCGGCTGGACGACCGTCGGCATCGTGGTTTCAAGATGGAAAGAATCCACGGTGTATCCGTGCGCTTCCACGGTCCGACGGAATGCATTGGCCCTCTGTTCAATGAACCAGCCGCCGGGAACGACGACGCACGCAAAGCGGTGGAAGCCCTTTTCAAGCAAATGTTCGGCCGCCAGGCATCCAACGGCATCGTAGTCATGCCTCACCGTTGGGACCCCCGGCTTTTTAAGCCAGGAAGAGATGTTCACCATGGGGAATTGGACTTTTCGTGCCTCCGCAAGCATCGCGTTGTTAGTGATTCGAACGAGCGCCCCATCGCAATCCAGTGTTCGCAGGAATTGAAAGGCCTCAACAGAAGCAGAGGCCGCGAAAATGAACTCCCACCGACCACCCTTTTCCGCATGGCGGGCGATCGCAGCGTTGGAAAGATTGTTCACCGATTGAAGAATCGGAACGCCAATGAGAGCGATACGTTTTCTTGTCTGGGTCATCACACGTGCGGGAGTCTGGTTCACTTCGACTACTTGGTCAATTGGCGAACGATTGACTTTCCCCGGTCTTGTATTTAGCCCACAACCACGGGAACGGGCGACCACTTTCGCTGGAGCTGCTCCATTTCGATGCCCGCGAAAAGGACAGCGAAGAGACCGTGCGTATCATCGTCATAAAACGGGCGGTTCACGTAGTATTCAACGTCTTCGGTACACATCGTTCCCCTGCAGATTCCGTGGACCGTGCCATCGGCATCGACATGTGACACCAACCCCTTCCACCCGCTGATCACGGGGACTTTGAATTCCTCCTCGCCCAGCCATCCGTGTAGAAGCCCCCTCGCCATCGCCATCACAAAGATGGCCGTTCCGGATACTTCCAGCTTTGAATCAGGACGATTGAGCACGTTTGGCCAGAGGCCATTTTTATCTTGATACCGGAGCAGCGAGGAACAGTGGGTCCGGAAGTGACGAAGGATCATTTCGTATTTCGGATGACTCGAGGGAAGATGGAGCAAAACCTCGCTCATTGCCCAACTTGCCCAGCCATTGCAGCGTGACCAATAGGGCAGCTTCGCCGGATTGGCGAAGTAGCGGGCGTGCATGTAAAGTTCAGCCTCATCGTCCCAGACCTGGGTGTTAAACTCCAAAACCTGATTCGCCGCATCGTCAAAAAACGCCTGTCGAGCTTTGGGATTGGCGGCATACAGGGCCGCTTGGATCAGAAATGGAATTCCCATGAACATATCGTCCACCCAAGTCGTGAACTCCACCGGGGTCGTCCGGGTATAAATTCCGTGGCCGGGCAAACGCACCTGGCCGTCCCTCGCGTAAGAGATCATCTTCTCAATCCATTCAACATATACTTCACGATTGGGAAAATCCTCCTCCATTCGGAGTCGGTGGATCACCGGAAGTGAGGGCGCGAGCGTGAAATCCAGTAGCGGAGTATCGATGATAAAATGATTCGCAGATTCGACCGCGTTGAGTGTCCTCACCTGATGTTTCACGAAAGGAATTCCATTCAAATGGAAGTCGCAGAACCGCGTGGCATACTCGCCGTACCGGTCATCATTCGACAAGGCAGCGAGCGACTGCATCGCCCAGGCAACACCACCATTATGATAGTTCCAATCGTAGTTCGTGCCCCAGGGCCTTGGATCGATCATGGAACCCAGGACCTCGACCTTGGGGACCGTCCATGTCACGGGTCCGGCGAGACCTTCATACATGCGGCCGATTTCAACTCCATCCGTCTCTGGCCTCTGTGGCATGTGAAGTCCCGCGCGCTGGCCTTCCACGATCGGATTGGGGAACGGCCCCAACACCAGCCAGTTGGAGAGATCCGCCACACTTCCATCAATCTGCTCGACGTCACCCAGGCCGATCACCGGGTGGCTGATAGTTTCATCGATCACCGCCCCCTTCGTGCTGGGAGGTTGCAAAAAGACACCCCACTCGGCACCACGCGTTTCCGATTTCATCAAAAGCGCATTGGTTCCTTTCCGCAGCGGAAGTTCTACTTCGCCAGACATGTCAATACTACGTTCATCGAATCTCAAACAAATGTCACGATCACCCGACCTAGCATAAATTTCGACCCCGTTGAGCCAGATCACACACCCATCGTTGTGTTCAAGGTGCAGTTTCAGGTTCATGGATTCTTCAACCGTGATCTGTGTCCACGCATATGCGAGAGCAGCCCGACCAAGGCCGAATGCTCTACCGAAATCCACAAAATGCAGTCGGTCCAAAGTGTTCAAAACTCCAGCAACTTTCAGGCAGTATTGAAACGGGGTATCCCGGAGAAGCTTGTCGCCAATCTTTCGGATGGTCTTGAGTGGATTGTTCATTGGATAAAATGCTGACGACTCTCGCGGATCAATTGAATTCTGGGGTCCGCCGCCGGACCCGATTTTTCAAGAATGACAGAGCGTATCTCACGGCTTCGGGCGTTGCATGAGAACAAGTCATCACCAGCATGAAATCCCCCGCCTGCCGGGACCGTAGTCAGACACTTGCCATGGATCCGCACAAATGGGACCGACCCAAGCCCAACCGCTGTCACCCGCTTGGCCAGCTTCCTACGTGCATGGCAGCCCAAATCGTGTGCACGAATTCCAATCGGGCGGATTTGCGAACGCTCAAAAACTCTAGGGATAGTCACGTAAGGCTTCAATTTCTTCAATAGGTAGTCAGAGTTGGCCACGCGAAAAAGGGAATAGATGCCGCATCGCGGGGCATTTTGCGGCGTATTTTGAGACCTTCGGTCAGTGGGGAAAGCCGATTTCACCCTCCTCCTGTCATGCACACTTAGGCAGTAGGCGGGCTGATTTTTCAACAGGGAGCGCTGGGCTGGCGGCGTTCGGAAGTAGCAATGCCAGCGTGATAGCGAAAGTGCATGGGGTATTCATCTACCTCTGTCTCCTTCAAATTCATTGCTTCTCAGAAGAAATGATTTTCACGTCGCCGTTAATCTTCACTTTGACCTGGCCGGGTTGCGTGGAGGCAATCCGGTAGGCTGTGACCTTGCCCTCTTTCCAGGTAATATCGACATGGAAGCCACCGCGGGCGCGCAGGCCTTTCACAGAGCCGTTCGCCCAGGCTTTCGGGAGCGCAGGGAGGAGGTCGATTTGGCCGAGGTGGCTTTGCAGGAGCATCTCCGCGACACCGGCCGTGGCTCCGAAGTTACCGTCGATCTGGAACGGCGGATGCGCGTCAAACAGGTTTGGGTAGAGCCCTCCGCCGCCTTTTGTAGCGCCGACCGGCTGAAGTAATGTCGAAAGCATCGCATTAGCGTGATCACCATCGAGGAATCGCGCCCACAGGTTGATTTTCCAGCCCATCGACCAGCCGGTAGCAAGATCGCCGCGATGGAGCAGCGACTGGCGTGCGGCGGCGAACAGTTTTTGGTCCAGCGGGGTGATGTCGCTGCCCGGATAGATTCCCCAAAGATGGGAAACATGACGGTGTTTGTTGTTGGGATTATCGATGTCCTCCATCCATTCCTGAAGCTGCCCATGGCGGCCAATGGTGTTCGGAGCGATTTTGTCCGCCTTGGCGGTGATGTCCGCGGCGAAGGACTCATCCACGCCAAGGATCCTGGCAGCGGCTGCGGTGGATTGGAAAAGGCTGCGGATGATCTGGTGATCCATGGTTGGCCCCATGACCAGCCCGCCCTGCTCGGGTGAGTTGGACGGACCGCTGATGAGTTTGCCGGAGATCGCGTCCACGATTAGAAAATCCTGGAAAAACTCCGCCGCGCTTTTCATCAACGGATAGCCCCGTTTGGCAAGGAATTCCTTGTCGCGAGTGAATAGGTAGTGCTCCCAGACGTGCGTGCATAGCCATGCGGCTCCGGTAACCCAGATGCCATGATTGGAAGCGTTCACCGGAGCCGTAGCGCGCCAAATATCGAGATTATGGTGAAGCACCCAGCCGCGGACACCATAGTGGGCCCTCGCGGTTTTTTCGCCGGAGAGCTTCAGTTCGTCCATCGCATCGAACAACGTCTGGTGACACTCTGATAGATTCGTCACCTCGACCGGCCAGTAATTCATCTGCACGTTGATGTTGCAAGTGAGCTTGCTGCCCCATGGAGGCACCATTTTATCATTCCAAAGCCCCTGTAGGTTGCTCGGCTGCCCGCCCGGACGGGTGGCGGCAATCGCAAGATAGCGGCCATACTGGAACACAAGTGTGACCAGACCGACGTCATCTCCCTTTGAAAAAGCCGCCAGGCGTTGGTCAGTCGGATTGGCCGCCTGGTCGGTGGTGCCCAACGAAAGATCCACGCGACGAAACAGTTTCTGATGGTCCGCTTTGTGAGACTTCAACGCCTCTTCGAATGTCCGCGCCTTCAGCTTGGCCTGATAGGCGGCGCAGCGTGCCGCGGGATCGGCGCTGATGTCGCGGAAGTTCTTGAAACTCGACGCGCCCACAAGCACCAAAGTCACCTCGTCCGCCTTGCTCACCATCAGCACGCCGTTTTCACTGACGATGGTGCCACCTTTGGATATCGCCGCGAGACGGGCTTCGAATTTCACCCCGCCCTCCTCGACCATGCCGGAAAACGCGATCTCGGAAGAACCCTCCGAACGAGCCTTGGCCTGCTTGTGCAAGGTGGTGAGTTTCGCTTTGAAAGTAAGCTGGCCGGGTTTGCTAGAGCGAATGCGCATGAAGATCGCCTGGTCCGGAAAACTGGCAAAAGTCTCGCGGGTAAACTTCACATCACCCACCTCGTAATGCACCGTGGAGAGTGCCTGATCCAGATCCAACTCACGGCGGTATTCCGTGGTTTTCGCATGATCCGGGAACTCCAGTCGAATGTCCCCGAACGGTTGATACATCGCCTGACGGATGGGCTCGCTCATGAACTCCTTGCCG
Organism: Akkermansiaceae bacterium; assembly: GCA_031412525.1. GTDB lineage: Bacteria > Verrucomicrobiota > Verrucomicrobiia > Verrucomicrobiales > Akkermansiaceae > Luteolibacter. The sequence continues at coordinate 16,302 of JANODE010000190.1, forward strand.
GCGATTGCTTCAGCCTCCCGTTGTTTGGCTTTGGATAAATTG
>JANODE010000191.1:0-12090 GCA_031412525.1 Akkermansiaceae bacterium
ACAAGCCCTCGCCATCACCACCCTCGCACCAGCGGACGAAAAACAACATTTCGACAACTACGCCGGTGGCGAAGACGAGAAGCGCTTCATCCTCCACTACAACTTCCCTCCATTCTCCGTCGGCGAATGCGGACGCATGGGTGGCATCAACCGCCGCGAAATCGGCCACGGATCGCTCGCCGAGCGCTCCATCGAGCCCGTCATCCCTGACGAAACCGTCTTCCCTTACGCCATCCGCGTTTCCTCGGAAGTCATGGAATCCAACGGTTCCACCTCGATGGCCTCCGTTTGCGCAGGCACCATGGCCCTCCTCGACGCCGGTGTACCGCTCATCCGTCCGGTCGGTGGAATCTCCGTCGGTCTCGTCACCGAAAATAACAGCGACGACTCCATCAAGTCCTACAAGATGCTGTTGGACATCATCGGTTCCGAAGATTTCTACGGCGACATGGACTTCAAGCTCTGCGGCACCAGCGAAGGTGTCACCGGCTATCAGCTCGACCTCAAGCTCGCCGGCCTCCCGCTCGCCATGCTTGAAGAAGCCATCCACATCGCCAAGGCCGGCCGCGACAAGGTCCTCGAAAAAATGGCCGAGTCCATCGTCGAGCCCAAGCAGCTCAGCCCGCACGCGCCCCGCATCGTTTCCGTCAAGATCCCCGCGGATCGCATCGGCGAACTCATCGGACCAGGCGGCAAGAACATCAAGGGCATCCAGGCCGAGTCCGGCGCCGAGATCAACATCGAGGACGACGGCACCGTGCACATCTACGCTTCCAAGCAGGAAGGCCTCGATCGCGCCAAGGCGATGATCGACCGCATGTTCCAGGAAATCGAAGTGGGCAAGGTTTACACCGGCAAGGTGGTTTCCATCACCCAGTTCGGCGCCTTCATGGAAGTGCTCCCCGGCAAGGACGGACTCGTCCACGTCTCCGAACTCGCCGAAGGGCGCACCGAAAACGTTGAAGACATCGTCAAAAAAGGCGACGTCATCACCGCCAAGTGCCTTGGAGTCGACGAAAAAGGCCGCGTGAAAATGTCCCGCCGCGCCTGGCTCCGCGACCAAAAAGCCGCTGAAGCAGAAGCCCAGCAGCCTGTCGCTGCCGAATAAGGAGTAGCGACCTTACTGTCGCCTCTTTCTATCAACCATCATCAAACCGGCGTCCTCACAAGGGACGCCGGTTTTTTGCGTCGCAATCCAACCATTTCCGGTATAGACAAAACTCATGCCAGATACTTACAACATGAAAGAGGCACAAGCAGGGCTTACGAAACTCTGTCGATCGGGAAAGCGCTTTGTCATCGCCAACCGGAACCGCCCGGTCGTGGTGGCGATGCCGATCGAGGACTTCGAGGCGCTGATGGAAACGCTCGACGTGCTGGCGGATCCGGCGGCAATGAAAGCCATCCAATCCGCCCGCAACGGCGATTCCACTTACCGCCCGCTCGATCTTGACGATGAAAATTTCGGCCTCTGAGCAAGTCGCCGCGTGGCTTTGCGGTCTCCCACCGCAGACCAAGCATCGGGTCAGGCTGGCTCTCCGCGGATTGGCCAAAGGCAAGGGCGACATCAAGGGATTGCAAGGCCCGCTCGAAGGGTTCAACCGGCTTCGGATCGGAGGATTGCGAATCATTCACCGGCAGATTTCCGGCAATGAAATCCGACTCGAATACGCCAACACCAGGGACGCCGTCTATGAACTCTATGAGCAGATTCTTGAGAATCGCGGCAAGTAGGGGAACGATCCTCTCCAGACAAGTCGATGCCACCCAAAACTTTGCTCACCGAGATCAAAACGCTCCTCTCCCGCATCGAAGCCACCCACGGCGTTCAGGGACCTACCATCATTCGAAATGTCAGATTGATCCTCGGAGTGGTGACCTTCTTTGTTTTCGGGATGCAATGAAGCCAAAAGGTCTGGGTGGTATCTTTCATGACGAGCAAGCTTCCCGATTCCAACAAGACAGAGGTTTTTTCGCCCGTGCGTTTGTGTTTGAAACGGAATTCCCTTTCCGCGCCGAGACTGACGGAGGCAATGGTGCTGTTTTTGCCGAGGGATTTTTCGTCATCGCTGTGCCACGCCATGCCTTCACCCCCGTGGTGATAGAGATTGAGCAGGCAGGAGTTGAAATGACATCCTGATCGGTTTTGGACAATGGCCTTGAGCGCTGCAAGCGCGGGAGTCCAGGTGAGTGCCTGCTTGGTGGAGCCGGAGTAGGTATAGGAGAAATTGGAATCACCAAACCAGGCGACCTTTCTCGCGGTGACGATACGCTTGCCGAAAATGACGGCTTCGTCGTTTTTCCACGGAATGTCGCGGAGCAACGTTTCGTAGTAACTCCGGGTCTCTGTGACGTTGAGAATGGGGCCGAAATAATGCACCGTCCCGTCGCGGGGCAGCAGATTTTTGGTCGGGGCGTTTGCGAAAAGGTCCATCATGCTCAGGGTGCGGCGATCTATTTCCCCCATAACCGTGGGTGGCGCAAGTGGAGAGCTTCAGATTTGAAGCAGGGGCGGGCGGCAATGGAGAAACCATGAAGCACTCCGGAATCGCAACCCGGGCATCACGTTTCTTGACGGAGTCAGCCGGGTGGAATGAACTGCGGCGATGTCTTTTCCCCCGCAACCATGAGGAAGCGCCCGCTTTACATCAGCTTCGGCATGCCGAAGTCCGGGAGCACGCTGGCGTTCCAGTTGACGCGCACGATGCTGGAACTGGCCGGAGTGGATCAGTCAAAAATTGGTGAAGGCATCGTGGATGCGAAAACGAAAATCAATTATGTCCACCGGTTGGACGGGCCCTCGCTGAAGGAGCTGTTGGTCGACGCGCGAAAGCGGCAAGGGCCGATTGCGATCAAGACGCACTCGCGGGTTTTCCCCAAGGTGGAGAGCGCGTTCAAGCGGGGGGCGATGTTCGGCCATGCGGTGTTCCGCGATCCGCGGGATGTGGTGCTCTCCATGTTGGATGCGGCCAGGGATGGGCGAGACTGGGGCGGAAATCAGGATGGCACATTCCGGACGGTGGCGGATACGGTCGGACGGGTGCGCTCGGGCATTGAGATCTTCAAAAAGTGGGCGGCGCTGCCCCACGTGATGCCGATCCATTACGAACGCGTGGCTTTCGATACGGAAAGGGTGGCGAATGAAATTGCCACACAGCTTGGGATCGAAACAGACATCCCGCGGGCGATCGAAATCGCGACGGGCCGCGAATTCACGCAACTCAATCAGGGGAAATCACAACGTTGGAGAACCGAGATGGATCCCGCAGACGCCAGAATGTTAGAGAAGGAGTTCGGCGAATACATCGCGACTTGGTGCGAGGACATTCCGTCGGTCCCGAAGCCAAGGAAACCGGCGTCCGGGTTTCTGGCGAAATGGTTTCCGCGCAGGAGTTAGAGTAAAATCCAACGGAAGCCTCCGAATCAGAAATCCAGATAGATTTCGGTGCGGCGATTGGCACGGCGTCCGTCCGGGCTGTCGTCTCCGGTCTCGGTGATATTCGGTCGGCGCGGCTGGCTGTCGCCCTTGGCGATGGTGACGATCTGCCCGGCGGCGACTCCGGCCTTGATCAGGTAATCGCGCACGACATCCGCGCGGCGGGATGAGAGGCTGTTGTTATAATCCTTGGTGCCGAGCGCGTCGGTGTGGCCGCTCAGGGTGATTTTTTTGCCTGGATCGGAGCGCAGGATCAGCGTGACAATTTCTAACTGCCGGCGCGTCCGCGGGTTCATGGCATCTTCGTCGAACTCGAAATAAAGCGCGAGCGTGTCACCGCCGGCAGGATTTTTCACCAGCGGCGAGTAGTAGAGATCGCCACCAGCGACGCGGCGGGCGTAGTCGGCGAGGAGTTGGTTCAAGTTGATTTCGGAGACCATCCAGTTAGACGGAGCGGGTGGCTGGCTCATCGTGATGGAGAATTGCGCGCCCTGAGTGCCATCCGCGGTTTCGACGTTTGCGAGGTAGCCGACGGCGTCCGGGCGCTGGAACATGGCACGCAACGGCTTTGATTTGCGGAGCTGGTATCCGCCTTCTTCAAACAGGATGCAGAGCCCGGCGATCTTTGCATCGGAGACGGTCGCAGGATCGACGAATGCTCGGGCGAATTCGAAATCCTGCTTGAGCACCGCCTGAAGGAATGCATCCGCGACGCCTAACGAATCGGCAAATACCGCCTTGGGAATCGGTTCGCCAGGGGCGGGCGGCAGCATGATTTTTGCCACCGACCACTTGCCGTTCTCGCGCAGGAGATCGAGGAAGATGCGGTCTCTCCCCGGTTCCTGGCCGGCGAGTTCGAGGGCCCAGCGGGTGCGGGCGTTGAGTTCGATTTCACCCACCTCTCGCACGCCGTTCGGTTGGCGGAGTTTGAGTGGGGTCGAAGTGAGCGCCTTGAGTCGCTCGATGGTCGCGGAGTCGAGCGCTTCCTTGCCGACGAGGCGGCCGAGTTTTGCGAAATCACCGGCCTCGAGCGCTTTGCCGATCTGGGCGACGAGTTCGGCTGGGTCCGCAGTGGAGTAGCCGATGCCGAGATCCTTGAGTGTGGTGGCGGGGTCTTCGGGTTTTCCGGGATCAGTTAGATCGCCGATTTTTGGAGGCGTGGAAGTTGTCGCCACGGAGGGGGCAGGCGGAACGGCCGGAGGTTTGGGATTCACGCCCGGGCGGAAGATCAGGATGGCGATGGCAGAGGCGGCGAGCACGGCGGCAAGGCCGAGGAAAAAGTAAGGAAGCCGGTTGGAGAGTTGCATGAAGGCGTTTGGTGTAACGTGGGGCGGATCTGGAAAATTTCAATGTGCCCGGGTCACTCCGCGCGTGGCAATGCCGGTAGGTTGACTTGTTGCAGCCGGCCATCCCGATAGAGGCTCAGCGTGGTGTTCTGGACGGCGGCGGAGGCGGCAAGATTGGAATAAAACTCGGTGGCGTTGGTGATTTTCATATTGTTGACGGCAAAGATGAGATCGTTGGGTTTGATCAAGTCGCCCGCTAATGCCTGTTCCGTCATGCCGGAAACCACCACCCCGTTGTAGCCACGCAGAAGCTCAACATCCGACAACTCGCGGACTGCGATGCCGAGAGCTTGAAGGATCTCTTCGGGTTGTCGGATGCGGTCTTTTTTGCCTGTGGGCGATGGCTCAGTTGGAATGGAAACGCCGCTTTCGGCGATGGTGGCCTTCAGTTTCACCGGCTCGCCCTTACGCCAGACATCGAGGGTGATGTCAGTGCCGACGCGCGTGCGCTGGACCAGGGCGAAGAGCTGCGAGGAAGATTGAATCGCCTTGCCATTGACTGCCCGGATCACGTCCCACGGTTGCAAGCCAGCCGCCTGCGCAGGCGATCCGGGCGACACGCCGAGCACCGCAGCGCCGTCGTTTTCCTCGTATCCGAGCGCATTTCTGACAGCGGGATCGATATCGCGCATTTGCACGCCCAGGAAGCCGCGTACCGGTTTGCCGAGCTTGAGAATCTGAATTACCGCCTCTTTCACGTCGTTCGACGGGATCGAAAATCCGACGCCTTGGAAGCCGGGGTTCTGCTTGTCTTGAGAAAAAATGGCGACATTGATACCGATGATTTCTCCACGGAGATTGACGAGCGGGCCACCGGAATTTCCGGGATTAATGGCGGCGTCGGTTTGAAAAAGATCGCGCTGGTTGTCGGAAATCGAGCGCTCTTTCGCCGAGATGATGCCCTGAGTGACGGTTTCGCCGAGGCCAAATGGATTTCCCACTGCGAAGACGAGTTGGCCAACTTGGGCCTGCATCGAGTCGCCGAGTTTCAGTGGGACGAAGGTTTCGTTCGCGTCAATTTTCAGAACGGCGATGTCGAGCAAGGTGTCCTCACCGATGAGGCTGGCTCCATATTCTTTCCCGCCATGCAGCGTCACGCGGATTTGCTGCTGCCCAGCGATAACGTGGTGGTTGGTGACGACGTGGCCTTCCTCCGTGACGATCACGCCGGAACCTTGGCCCTGGGTGGGATAGTTGCGCTCGCGCCGCCTGCCCCACGGGTCGATTTGCCAGCCTCGACTGACCCCCGCGGTGTCGATGCTGACGACGGATGGCACGACGGCTTCGGTCAGGCGCGCGTATTCGTTATTCAGCCGGGAAAGCAAGTCCACATCGCTCGGGGAAAGTGGAGCCTCGGCCGCAAAGGTGCCCGTCTCTTCAACGTGGTTTCCAGAATTTTTCCAACCCGGGATCAGGCTCCGTAAATCCCCGCCAGCGCGCAAGGTGCGCACCACGGTGACGGCTACAAATGCGAACAGAAAGGTAGCGACGAGAATGAGTAAACTTCTGAAAGATCGTTTCATTGGCAAGGGTGGGTGGCCCTTCGATTATGGCCGCGAAACGTGAAACTTCCAAGCCCGTAAACTCCCCCACCCCGGCGCGTTTCCTTCAAATAACCATTCTTCCTCCTTGGCGCGCGCCCATTGATCTGCAATGACGTAACGTATGCGAATCTCCGCCATTCTTCTGTGTGCCGTCATCGCCGCCGGCCAAACCCACGCACAGTCTCTATCCGATGCCGACCGCGAGGCGTTGTTGGACAATTTGGAAAAACTTCGCGAGACCGCGAACTCCCGCGTGGATGGCAAATACCGAGTCGCCCTGGCTGCGTTCCGCAACGGCATGACCAGCGACGAGCAGGCGATCGAGCTCTATCTGAATTGCTACGAGAAGGTCAATTACGACGACCAGCAGAAGAAAACCCAGGACTTCCGCGAGTGGAAACGCAAGGAGGCGGAACGGCTCGCCGATACCAGCTTCCGCAAGGCTCTGCGCATTCAGCTCAGTTGGCTCATCCTCACGCTTCAGGCATCCGCGGAAAAACCCGATATGCCGAAGCTCACCCGCGATGCCGAGGACATCGTCGACTCCATTTTTCGCGAGGCGGAAAAGCTCGCCCCTCAGGAACAACTCCTCGGCCAGGGCGTCACCGCCACCGTCTTCGCACGGGCCTACGAGATCAACCACGTGAAGGTGGAAAACTGGCCAACTTCCCCCACGCAGTTGGGTCCATTCTACGAGCAACTCATTTTCCCAGCCCTGCGCACACCCGACCGCCTGCCCGCCCTCCGCGCCCAATGGATCAAACGCATCCAACAAGAAGGAGAAAAACGGCAGTACTGGGGAGGCGACCGGGAACAGCGGCGAGCAGGCAACCCAACGGGAAATCAAGGAGGTAACCGGCCGCCGGATTACGAAAAATTCCTCTCGGACGATCTGCCGAAGTTGCAATGGGAAATGGAGATCGACCTCTTTGAAAACGGCGATGAAAGCGGGGCCGCCGTCCGGATGCTGGCCCTCCTCGAGAAACACATCAACCACCCCTCCGCCCGCGAATGGGGTGAGGAGTTCAAGACCCTTCTCACGCCCAAGGCGCCCACTGCGGCCCCCACCGCCGCTACCCCTTGAGGAGGTAATGTAGCACGGCTTCCAGCCGGTTCATCTTCGCCGCCGCTGCTTCCATCCGAGGCTTTACAGCGCCCCCGGCCCTCCTTCACCGTCCTTGCGGCTTCACGCCGCACCGTCTTTTCCATTTTTCACCTCCATGACATCCGCCGAGATCCGCCAGAGCTTCCTCGATTTCTTCCACGAGAAACAGCACACCATCGTCCCCTCCGCCTCGTTGCTGCCTCAGTCGCCGGGCTTGCTGTTCACGAATGCCGGGATGAACCCCTTCGTCCCCTATTTCCTTGGCGTCGAAAAAGCACCCTACGATCCACCGCGCGCTGCCGACACCCAGAAGTGCATCCGCGCCGGCGGCAAACACAACGACCTCGAGGATGTCGGCTACGACACCTATCACCACACGTTCTTCGAGATGCTCGGGAACTGGTCGTTCGGAAACTATTTCAAAAAGGAAGCCATCCAGTGGGCCTGGGAACTCGTCGTCGAACGCTGGGGCCTGCCCGCCCACCGCCTCTACGCCTCCGTCTATGCGCCGAAAGAAGGCGATCCCGGAAATTTCGACCAGGAAGCCTACGACATCTGGGCCGCCCTGTTCGTTTCCAAAGGTTGCGATCCCGCCGTGCAAATCGTCCACGGCAACGTCAAAGACAACTTCTGGATGATGGGCGAAACCGGCCCCTGCGGCCCCTGCTCCGAACTCCACGTCGACCTAACACCCGAAGGCAATCCCGTCACCGGCCGCAACCTCGTCAACAACGACTCCGACCTCTGCATCGAGATCTGGAACCTCGTCTTCATCCAATACAACGCCGAGGCCGACGGCACCTTCCGCGAGCTCCCCGCCAAACACGTCGACACCGGCATGGGCTTCGAGCGCGCCTGCTCCATCATCCAGAACACCGCGGGCTTCACCGACTTTTCGAAAAAGCCGTCCAACTACGCCACCGACGTCTTCCAACCCATCTTCCGCAAACTGGAAGCACTCAGCGGAAAAACCTATTCGAACATCTACCCCGCCCTCGGTGCCGACCGTTCCCTCTTCGATGAGGAAATGAAAACCGCCATCGCCTTCCGCGTCATCGCCGACCACCTGCGGACTCTATCATTCTCCATCGCCGACGGCATCATGCCCGGCAACAACGGCCGCAACTACGTCCTCCGCCGCATCCTCCGCCGTGCGGTTAGATATGGCCGCCAGCTTGGATTCTCCGGAGAAAAGCCGTTCTTCGGCGCATTGGTGGAAACGCTTGTTAGCGAAATGGGGGGAGTTTTCACCGAGCTGAAGAACCGCCAAGATGTTGTCCGGCAGACGCTTGAGCAGGAGGAAACGAGCTTCAATCAGACACTCGATAGAGGTCTGAACGAATTCGAGTCCATGCTTCGTGTGTCGAAAGCAAACTACGAGGAAGGCAAGAAAAGTTTAGAGGATTCAGCCTTGGCGAACGCCATCCACGAGCAGAATTCGAAGTTCTCGGGAATGAATGCATTTCTTCTGTATGACACTTATGGATTCCCAATCGATTTGACGGAGCTTCTCTGTGCAGAGCGCGGAATCGAACTCGATATGCCAGAGTTCGAGGAGCAAATGGCGCATCAGCAAGAGCGTTCCCGCGCCGCCCAAAAATCCAACATCGTCCGCGCCCTCGACATCTCCACCGAAGCCGTCACCGAATTCACCGGTTTCGAGAACGACACTGTCGAAGCCACCATCCTCGAAATCCATCCGCAGGAAGACGCGCTTTTCGTCATCACCGACAAGACCGTCTTCTACGCCGAGATGGGCGGCCAATCCGGCGACACCGGATTCCTCGACACCGACGACAACCAGTTCGAAATCACCGGCACCCAACAGATCGGCAAAGCCCGCGCCCTGATCATTCAAAAATCAGAAATCAACAATCATCAATCGTCAATCCAACCCGGCGATAAGGTCGTTCTCAAGTTAGACGCCACCCGCCGCCGCCCCATCGAAGCCCACCACACCGCCACCCACCTTCTCCATTGGGCGCTCCACGAAGTCGTCTCCGCCGACGCCGCGCAGCAAGGTTCCTCCGTCGATGAAAACCGCCTGCGCTTCGATTTCAACAGCGCCGCCGTCACGCCCGAGCAACTCGCCGCGATGGAGGAAAAGGTCAACGCCTCCATCAAGGCCAACGATTCCGTTAGCTGGAAGGAAGTCCCCCACGCCTCGATCAAAGGCCGTCCGGACATCATGCAGTTCTTCGGCGACAAATACGGCGATCTCGTCCGCGTCGTCCAGATCGGCGGCGAACCCGGCTCGCTAACAGGCTACTCCCAGGAACTCTGCGGCGGCACCCACGTCCGCAACACCGGCGAGATCGGGCTTTTCAAAATCAAATCCGAAGGCGCCATCGCCTCCGGCGTCCGCCGCATCGAAGCCGTCTGCGGAGAAGCCGCCTGGGCCTATTTGAACGAGTCCGTCGAGAAATGGCACGCCGAGCTCACCACCGCCCGCGCCAAACTCCATGCCGCCAACGAAAAGCTAACCTCCCTCGGCGAGGAGGCAGTTACCGTGAACGACTTCCCGCACATCATGGGAGCCATGCTCGCCGAGCGCGCCGACATTTCCCAGATCAACGCCACCTTCGCCCACGGTCAGCGGACGTTAGAGGAAACGCAAGCCGCTGCCATCGAAGCCGAGAAGCGCATCAAGAAGATCCAATCCGCCCAAGCCGCATCCCTAGCAGACGAATCCCTCGCCGAACTCATCGCATTAGGAAAACCCATCATCGTCTCCTTCGAGTCCGACGCCTCGCTGCTCCAGGAGCTCCAAAACGGTCTCAAGAAAAAGCAATTCGCCGGCCCCGCCCTGCTCATCGTGGACGACGGAGAAAAACTCCACCTTGCCACCCACTGCGGCCCGGAAGCCCTCGCCGCCGGCCTCAAAGCCGGCGACCTCCTCCGTGACCTCGCCGCCATCGCCGGCGGCAAAGGCGGCGGCAAGTCGGACCAGGCAAGAGGTGCCGCGCCAGACCGCTCGAAGTTGGAAGAAATCAAAGTAGAAGCGGCGACGAAGTTAGGAGCGCGTTCATTCTGAACGCTATTTGCCGCGGACATCCTGTCCGCCGCACCCTCATCGCCGGACAGAATGTCCGGCTCAGACAGTCGTCAGAATGACGACGCTCCCAAGTGACGCCCCTAACTGGCGCTCTTTTCCCAGAGCGTGAATTTTCCTTCCGGCAACTTCGCTTTGAGCGGGTTTCTCCGTATATACCGCAGCACGTTCGCGTAATGATCGGCATCGCGGATCATCGTGTCGTGATAATCCCGCTGCCAGATCGGGCCTTTCCCAAGAATTCTCGCGGTATGCCCTTTCCACGCCTGCACCAGTTTCTCCATCGACACCCGTGGACTGAAAAGCACGTGCACATGATTCGGCATGATAACCCACGCCTCATGGTGGACCCGCTCGCCTTCGAATCGCATCAGGCAATCCTCCAGCACCTGCCTCGTGTCCAGATCGGCGAACAGGCAGGAGCCCATTCCTTGATCCAGCCAGTGCTCGATTCTGGCACTGAAATTCCGATGATAGTCCGCACCCACGGTCGCTGTCCATGGCTGGGGATGAGCCACGAGCCAACGCATCCGTTCCGCCTGCCAGTCCTTCAACAGCGAATGTGGCAGGGAGTCTCCCAACCGGAACGTCACGAACTGAAGGGCAGGACCTTGTTGCCAGTGCGGAAGCTCGGCACCGGATTTTTGAATTGCCGATTCGGGGTTCAAGTAGTTCATGTGAACACTTTGAAAAGAAATGGCAGTGGAGATCAATCTAAAAGTCGCTAGGGAGCGTCGTCATTCTGACGACTGTTTCAGCCCGACATTCTGTCGGGCGAAGACGAAGCGGCGGACAGGATGTCCGCTGCAATTAGCGTTCAGAATGAACGCGCTCCTTTTCAACACTCGCGGCCCAATGGAATAAGCTGAACCATCCGCTTCTCCTCATTCCACCGGATGATCTTCTCATCCGCCGTGATCAAGGGAATCCCCAGCGTGATGGCCGTGGCGACGATGATCCGGTCGGCAGGATCGCCATGGAAGTCGGGGAGGCGGCAGCTTGCCGTGGAAATTTCCGCGGTGAGGGGCGCAAGAGTGATAGGCGATTCGAGGTTGGCGGAAAACCAAGACTCCTCGTCAGGCATCAGGCTCAGCCGGCCTTTCATCGCCAGCATGGAGACTTCCCACTGCGAGATGGCGGAAATGATCGCGGTGCCGGAAAAACCGCGAATCCTCTCCGCCCGTGGATCGCCCGCTGCGGACCAGACCCAGACGTGGGTGTCGAAGACCGCCGCGACGAGGTTTTCAATCTTCAGCATCCCAATGTTCTTCCGTGCTCAGTAGATCGCCCAGAATGATGGTGGCTTCCTTGGACCGGCCGAACAATTTCCCCGGTGAGCTGGCGGAAATCGGGATCAATTCGGCGGCGGGTTTGCCGTGGCGGGTGATCGTGACGCGGGATTTTTCCTTCTGCACCTTGTCGATCACTCCCAGGCAGGTGGCCTTAAATTGGGTTACTGTGATGTTCATGCGGCAAAAATAGTCAGAACATAGTCATTTTTCAATGATTTTGTGAATTTAGCGAAGCGCCCACGTTGGACAAACCATCGCGGCAGCCTTAAAGACTGCGGCATGACGAAACGCACGTTGGGCAAGGGTGGATTTGAG
>JANODE010000192.1:0-12156 GCA_031412525.1 Akkermansiaceae bacterium
TTGTGCGGCGGAGTAGCGGAGCCGGCCGCGGCGGTCGGCCTTCAGGATGGAGTCATGGGTGGCAGTCATATTCCGCCACGCTATGACTGCTATGCTACGCTCCGGCCAGAATCTTCAGATGGAGGCGTGGACTACGCTTACGAAGTTACTCCATGTGGGTTCGCCAAAGAGGCGGTAGATGACCTCATTGTCATCGCGATCGCTTGCCAGGCGCTTGGTCCCGGCGAGGAGTTTCTCCGCGGCTTCCGCTTCTTGCTGATCTTCGTAAGTTTTGAGTAATTGCATGGTGAGAAATGACCATTCACCCTTTGGCGTATCTTCCTCTTCATCGGGCAATGCGCACCGAATCCTGCGAGTAAGACAGCCGTTCCATGACGAGAGTTCCGGTTGTGAGTCCGTCGGACACCAAGGCGTTGGCATCAAAAAAGGCGAAGCCGGGATTGCTGGACAGTGCCACCCGATCCACCGACTCAACTTGACCTGTCGCCCTAAACCAAGCCCGCAGCAGCCAGCTTGAAATCGCAGCGTCTTGAATCGTGATGGGTGGCAGAAGCCGGTAGCAACCAGGAGACGATCTCTCCACAAATCCAAGGTCTTGGATCAGTGAGAGGGAGTATCGCCCGGATCTCCGGACGGTTTCCTTTTCGCCGTGGGTCTCTGTTAGCTTCCGCAGGAGTTGTTCCAGTTTTACTTCCGATTGCACTCGCAGCATCCGACCGAGAGTTGCCGCCACCTCGATCAGGAATGGATAAGTCGCGATCACCATTCCCCATGAAAGCACCCTGGAAGTTTTCTTGTCAGGTGCTGCGCGGTAGAGAGCGATGGCGGCGGATCGTAGGGAATCCTCGCCAGCGGCATCGGTCCAAATATGACGGAGATAGCGCATCGATTTCTGCACGCTGTCTCGGCCTTGGGTTTCCATCTTCACCACTTCTTCCATGCGCTCCAGCCAAGCGGCATCGTCGATGCCTTCCGCCCTGAGACGGAGTCCTTCTTCGAGCCATGAGGCGCAAAGCCGGCGGTTGAAGGCGATGGGACGTGCGGAAGGGAGACTCATGAATGCTTGGCGGATGAGAGTTCGATAAACGGAATCACCATTTCGTCCAGACTCATTCCGCCGTGGCACACAAGAATCTGGCCGCTTTGAGCAAAGGCTCCCCGACCGGTGTGAATCAGAGGCAAGTAGGATGAAGGAAGGCCCTTGCTTTGGAATGGGTAGGCCCGGTGACCGATCTGCGTTGCGGAATGGGCAAATATGGTCGGATCCGGGTAGGTGCGCGCCCTTTGGCCGGTCCTGTCCACCAAAACGCCTTGCGCGGGAGATCCTTCTCCTTTCGCCTCGATATTGCCGTGGTCCGAGGTCAAAAAAAGCTCGTAGCCCGCATCCAGAATTCCGCGGATGGCTCCGGCCAGAAACGTCTGCCGGCCCCAAAGTCGGATCTGCTCGAACATGCCACGCCAGCCCATAGTGGCTCCGTGCATCATTTCGTCCGGCATCCGGATGGTGATTCCGAGGGCAACGGTATTCAAATCAATGGCATCCCTCACGGCTTGAAGGTCGCTGTCTTGGCCTTCGATATTGATATGGTGGGATTTAACCGGCCGTTCACAGGCACCATCCCAGAACGATCTCCAGCGTTTGCCATCGGCGTCAGTCCTGCCGATGGTAGGTTCGAAGAAAACGGGCAGTTCTCCGGCGTAGATCGTCTGGCGACAGACATTTGTCAGGCTGGGCACAAGCGTGAAACAAGCATCTTCCGATGCGATTAAGCCAGGAAGCACTCCCTCCAACTCCCGCCTGACCGCCTTCCACTGGCTCAATGACAATCCGTCGAGGACAAGCAACGCCACTTTCTTGTTCGCTCGCACCCTGCGTGCAAGAAATGGGGCGATGTGATGCCCGACAACAGGTCTCGTGGGTGGGAGGTTTTGCAGACTTTCCATCCGGGTCTTGGCAAACCCATGAAACCGCACGTCGAGGGGATTCCAAAGTTCGCTCCAGAAAGCGTCAGTCAGTTCCGGAGCCCGGTCCTGAGAGAAAAGCGCTGCGACGTGGGACGAGTAGGTGAAGCCAAACCGCAGCCAGTCTTGATAGCCGGCATCTTCTGCTGGAATCGTTTCGATCAAACGAAGGTGCTTGTCTGCGAGTTCGGAGTTGTCGTCGGCCACTCCTTTCGCGGTGATACCCACCCGGCACCATTCGTGCGGCAACTTCTTAGTAACGGCAGTAGCCGGAAGCGGGGTCAGAAACCCTTCAAAGAACAGGTTGTCGACTAGGACCCGCATGCACGAGTCTTCGAAACTTAGAGAAGGCACTGATAGGTCCTGCACATTTCTCTCCGGCGGAACCAACCAGCTTTCCCACTGATTTTGAAGGAATTCCCAAAAGGCTCCGGGCGAGCGAATCAGGTCAGGGATGATGCCGCCAAGGATGTAGGGACCTCCAGCCACTTGCTCCAAGCGGGACGCCAAGGTCTCCGGCAAGTGTCTTCCTGAAAAATGCAGCACTGTTAATGCGTGAACCAAATCCTGGAAACTGCTGAGGATAGTCGTGTCGATCCGGTAGCCGATCCGAAGCACGAGGTCAGCGGTATCACGGTCTCCAAGTGGGACCGCCGGGATTTGATCCTTCTTCTCCCAGAATCTGGAGACGATTGCGGGCTCCAACTCGCGCATCACTTTGCGGGATAGCGTGGGGAAAACATCGCCCAATGCCACCTCGATCTTGTGACTGGACTCGCAGATGTCAGCCGGTAGGCAGCGGAATCCGTCATTTCCCGGTTCGAAGATGATGACATGGCAACCTGGAGCACCAGAGTCGATCCGTGGCCGGATCTCATGCTCATAGATGAAGCGGAACGCCATCGGATCGTTGAAGTGAACCACCTCGGCCCCTCGTTCGCTCAGCAATCGGGCCACCTCATCGTTGCGGAACAACCCATCGCCATCGGCCACGGCCCACAATGGCGAAACCTCCGGGTGGATTTTCTGGATGAGATGTTCTTCAAGGGTGCTCATAGGGGATCAATCGAGAAAATCGCGAGAGGTTCAATGTCGGGGAGGAGGTTGCGCTGACTTTCCAGTTGGGCCATGCGCGCGGTTTCTTCCGCTTCCAGTTGCCGGAGCCGGTAACCCCGGACCTCGGATAGCCCGACTTGATCCAGAAGCCTGCGACGTGCCGTAAAGTGATATTGCGCCCGTCCCTTCTCCTCTTCCCAGCGTTGCCGGTGCTGGCGTTCCAGCTCTTGCCAATGCGGATGCCCGTCACCTGCCGCCGTCTTGTAAATTTGATCGTGCAACGCAAGGGACTCCTCTTGGGTGATCCAGCCTGATGGCTCCAGATCGAGAGTGGCGAGCTTGTCCCAGACGTGGCGGGCGGTTTGAGCGAACGGGCGTCCCTCACGGTTCACAAAAACCGGGAAAACCCTCGCCCGCCGGAAATCAAACGATGTAAGCCGGAGCACCCAGAGCGACCAATACCCGTCAATCGTCTTGGGAAGTCCAAGCGCTCTAAACCGGGGAATCGGCTCACCCTTTCCATGGATTGGCAACCTACTGAGCAACCCGCGGATTCGAGGATGATCGAGGTTCAGCAGGGTGCCGTCGGACTCTTCCCCGTTCCCGGGGAACTTCACCTCACTCTCGTTTGATTCATCAGGCCATTGGACCATCGTTGTGCCACTGCGTTGCCGTCGGAAGCTGCCTCCCGATGACTCGATGTGAAATTTCACCAGCATCTCCAGCAAGTCGCCGAGGGGCTGGCTCGAAACCGCATTCAGTTCACCGCCGGCCAATGCGCCATCGCCTTCCATGACCCGGGAGTGCAGGTTCTCTTCAGCTTCCCGCCTCACGTTTTGCGCGAGTTGCTCCACCTCTTCGGGCATCCGGTCGGGATGAAGCAGTGCTTCGATAAACAACCGGTCGAACATCCGGTTGCCTTCCACCGAATCTAGCAAGTCACTGGTTTTATCGACGCCGAATTCTTCCAGAATCGTTTGCAGTTTGGTTTCCAACACCTCTTGGATCCGGAACTCCACCGAGTCCTCCAGCAGAAAATTCAGCGCCTTGACAATGTGCTTTTGGCCGATTCGGTCGAGCCGTCCGATCCGCTGCTCCAGAGCCATCGGTCGCCAGCCCAAGTCGAAGTTAATGATGACGTGACAGAACTGGAGGTTCAGGCCTTCACCACCGGCGTCCGTGGAGATCATGATGCGCGCATCCTCCGAGAACCGGCGTTGAACGGTCTTGCGTTCTTCCATGCCGAGGCTCCCGTTCAGACAAACGACAGACATCCCCCGCGCTTGTAAAAACTCTGCCAACATCGCCTGAGTCGGCACGAACTCCGTGAAGATCAGAACCTTCATTTCAGGATCCTGCTCCTCTTCCTGCATCCGATAGATCCATTCGAGAAGCGTCCGCGCCTTGGCATCCGGACCGCTGGCGTCCACTTTTCTCGCCGCATCCAACAACAAGCGGACTTCGTCCTTCTCGTTGTCCATGTCCTTCATCCGCTGGCGCAGGACGGTGTCGAGCTGTTCCTGGCCGTCCATTTCCTCCCATGTCTCCGCATCGGGGAACAATTCCAACTGTCCGGTCGGCTCATTCAGCACCGCCAGCCTTCGCTCCAAGGTCGTGGCAATCGCGCGGGTCGAGCTACTCACCAGGCGCTGCATCAAGACCATCAGGAAACCGATGTGGGTTTTCTTCTCCCGCATCGCCTGGTTGTAACCCTCACGGACGTATTCCGTGACGGCATCGTAAAGTTCACGCTGGGCTTCGTGGCCATCCCATGAGACTCCGACCAGCTTGGTTAGACGGGGTTTGAATAGAGCACTGCCGTCGTGATTGATCGCCTGCCGCTTCTCGGTGCGGATGATGAAGGGTGCCACCCGATCACGATGGACGGATGCCTCGTCAGGAAACGCCTCGGCATCCAGCAGCGACATCAATCGCCGGAAAGCATCGGTCTTCCCTTGGTGCGGCGTGGCGGAGAGGAGAAGCAAATAAGGAGCGGCTTCCGCCAACATGCGGGCCATGGCGTGGCGTGCCACTGTATCGGAACTGCCGGCCACGCGATGGGATTCGTCGATCACGATCATGTCCCAGCCGGCGGATGCCAACCCGACGATACGATCCCGATTGAAAGACTCGATCCGTTCCCGGTCCCAGCCCTTGCGGGTATCCAACGGTTTCACCGCATCCATCGAGCAGATTACCAGATCATAGCTTTTCCACACGTTCTCTTCCTGTGAGATTTGGCGGTAAATATCGAACTGGCTTGGATCAAAATGCCGGAACTCCTCACCGAAGCGCTCGCGCATTTCCACGATCCACTGCGGAATCAGACCTTTCGGCGCGACCACCAGCACCCGCTTCACCAGCCCTCTGAGTTTCAGTTCGCGCATGGCGAGTCCGGCCTCGATGGTCTTTCCAAGGCCAACCTCGTCTGCCATCAGATAGCGGACTTTCCCCGGATTGGAAACAATCCTGAGCAAGGCGCGGATCTGGTGCGGCAGCGGAATCACCGCGGAGTCGATGGGTGCCAGCAGCTTGTCGTCGTTGAGAAGATCAATCACCCGCCCGGCCACCGCGGCGAACTTCACCCGAGAGCTGGCGTTCTCACCTTGATCCGTGCCGACAACTTCGGTGGTGATTTCTTCGCCTCGATGCAAAAGGATTGTATTGAGCAAAGGAATCCAGACCCGGTAGCGACGCTGGCCCCACAGTTCATCCACGTCGATGATTCTGCCGGGCGCGCGGTGCGTCCGGGACCAGATCCAAGAGTTTGGGAGAATTTCAGTCATTCAGCATGTCCGACCCTTTGGGGCTACCGAAAATGTCTCAGAAACCGACCGGAGGGTCTTCTCCAAAAAAATCTTTGTAGGGCTCCCGCAGTTTCTTCGCGGGCAGGTCTTTGTCGTAAACCCAGTTCTCAACCACTCTCCGCACCTTGATCATGTCGATGTGTCCCGCGTCCAGCATCGACTTCATCAGTTCCAGGGTTGTCCAGGTTTTCACGCCATACTCCTTCGCCAGATCGAGCATCGCCTGATCGTCCGTCACCACGCGGATTTCCAGTTCCATGGCCGTTGCGAGAATCCGGGTGTCGATGGGCGACGGACTCAGCCCGTCTGCCTGAACTTGCCCCCACATGAAATCGAAGTTGGCTTCGATCGCATCCTTCTGGGCATTGCTCAGACTCAGTGAGCGCTTCCGATTCTCCTCATATTGAGGGAGAGTGATCCAGTCGAACTTGTTGGCCAGCCTGGGTTGACGCCTGCACTCGTCCTTCAGCTCCTTGTGGACATAGAGGGTGTTTGACTCTTTCCCGTAGGGAGCGAAAAGCAGCGGGTGGAGATTGACGGCCAGTCGCAGGTAGCTGTTGGTGTCGAGAAGGATTTTTGTTTGCGCCATGGTTCCATCCCTTCCCGCCTTTCCTCAGGCCAGCGCCTTGCCCATCTCCCGGGCATCCACCAACGGGATGTCCAACATCCGGCTGAGCACCGATGGCTCGATTTCCGTCTTTTTCACGTAGTCACCCAGCGCCTTGAATACCGGCGTGGCGAATGTCTCCCCGGTCACCCGCATGAAGCGATCGGCTGACGGCACATCCCCGTCGAAAAGTGTTTCGCTGATCGTTTTGAAGCCCTTGTTGAAATTGCTGATCGCCGCATGGAAACCATCCATTGGCAGCTCCACGAATGGAAGTTGCCGGGCGTGCGCATGGGCTTTGATCTCCTTATAAACCGAGAACGGTGAAATCAGATAGCCCCTGGCGGCATCGATGACTTCCTGGATCCGGGTGGAATCGCTCTTCTTTTTTGAGTAGGCGGCATACACCTCCACAGCGGCAGCTTCGGGAAACAGCAGCGCACCGGCGAAGGCGTCGGCGAAATCTTCCGCGGTTTCCGTGTCACCGCTTTCCAGCAGACTGACGCTCATCACATGGCCCAACTCGTGCGCCATCCAGAATTTGAAATCATGCAGTTCGCTATCGAGATTGAGAAAAATCCAAGTCGTCCGGGTGCCAGGCAAATAGATGTGAAGCGCGTTTTCGTGCCGGGTCTTCCGTCCCCACATGACAGGGACGATCACGGCCTGGAGGTCCTTGAACTTGGTGATCAAGTCCGGGAAACCGATGGGCTTCACGGGATCAATCTCCAGCTCCAGGCGCACCTTGGTCACCAGTTCCTGAAGGTAGTCATAGTCCAGTTGCGGCTGCTTTAACCGGTTCGGTGCTTCAAACTGGTCGAAGGGAAGGAACGGCACCACCGGAGCAAGCAGACGTCCCATTTCCTTGGCTCGGTCGTGATGCTCCGCCGTGGTGATGGTGCTGGCGCGTTTGCGGAAGGCCACCAGCGGCTCCACGGCCGCCGGTTCGGCTGCGACGAGTTGCTTGAATCCAAGACCGAGTAACTTACCGAGCCGCAGCAATTCCGCCGGGCGCGGGAAGGCACGTCCGTTGAACCACTTGGACACGGCCGCCCGGGTCAGCCCGAGTTCGTCTGCCAGCAGTGTCTGGGACAGTCCTTTCTCGGCGAGGGTTTCTTTGAGAAGGGGGATATTGAGGGATTTTCCCATGCGTGGACAGGGAAACGAAGCAAGGTGTCAACTTTTGTCAACTTAAAACCACTTTGATGGTCACGCGTGAACATCTACGAATGTTGTCGATCATGAAACGCGATCCGTGATCATCAAATGCTTTTCATGTTCACCCGTGATCATCAAAAAACCTCCCTCCCCTCGGCGAGATTCATCAGTCTGGGAAACGCGAGAATGGCAGGCCGGCGACCTGAACCCTCCCGCATCACCTTCAGAAGTCCTTGTTCACGCAGCACCCGGATCACTCTTCTCGCCGTAGGGGCCGGAATTCCCGACCCGTTCACGAATGCGACCGTATTGAAGACCGGCCTTCGGAAAATCCAATCGAGCGTGTGGATTGAATACTGGGAGTGGGTCCACTCGGTGATCAGTGGCTTCAGTTCCTCGTAAAGCCGGAGAAACGAGGTGGCTTTGGATTCATTGACTTCAGCTTGATGCCGCACGGCTCTGAGGAAAAACGCACACCACCCGGTCCAGTCGTCATGTTCGGAGACTGCAAGCAGGCGATCGTAATATTCATCACGGTTTTGCTCAAAGAATCCGCTGAGGTAAAACATGGGAGTCCGGATGACCTTCGCCTGATATAAAAAGAGCGGGACCAGCATCCGACCCAGGCGACCGTTGCCATCCAAAAATGGGTGGATCGACTCAAACTCCGCATGCGCGATGGCCAGTTGGATCAGCCGATCCGGGGCGTCCGCGTGGAGATAGTTTTCCCAGCGCGCCATGGTGTCGTCAATCTCACCGGCATCAATCGGCATGAACCGGGCATCTTCGAGCCGTTTTGTTGGCCCGATCCATACGGGGATCCTGCGGTAGTTCCCCGGATCCTTGTTTTCACCTCGCACTCCACGCAGCAGCACTTTGTGCGCATCCCGGACGAGCCGCTGGCTCAATGGCAGGGTCTCAAGTGCGCGGAGGGCGTGATGCATCGCTTGGCGGTAGTTCAAAACTTCATGGATATCCGCCTTCCGCTCATCCGAGTCATCTTCCTCGCCATTCTCTGCTTCAAACTCAAACACCTCACCCATGGTTGCCTGAGTTCCCTCGATCCGGCTCGATAGCACGGCCTCCTGGGTGCTCAGAGGAGCCAGAAGCAAATCTGCATTGGGAATGCCAGCGAGTGTACCGTCATAGCGGGCCAATGCGGCATTGGCTGGACCCACCAACGGGAGTAGGGTTTCAAGATTCAGCCTGCCGGGTGGGAACTTGCCATGATGATAGGGTATAGCGCTCATGAATCTGGGGATATTAGCCTTCCGACCGCATCTCGGCCATGTCGTGGATCATCTGGAGTTGTTCGTCTTCCTCAATGACGTTGGGAGGCAAGGTGGCGGAGAGCGCGAGGATGGTTGCGTAGTCCTTGGCGGCGAAGCATTCCTTGAAACCTAGTCGGACGGCTTCGGTGCGGACTTCCTTGAGCTTTTTGCGCCCGGATTTTTTGGCAGTGACCGGGATGGTGAGCGGGAGTGACGGCTGGTTTGGATTGTTGGGTGTCGGCTTGGCAATGCCCGACGCGTCGCAGAGTTCCCAGAATTCCTGCATCAACCGCTTGTTGCGGATCGCTTCCACGTCCACTGCTTTGGCGGAATCCGGGACGAACCACCGGTCCTTGGCGCGCGACTTGAGCCGGGCGTCGTCCTTCGGCAGATTGCGTAGGTCCTTATTCTGGGTGGAGAGGTAGCTGTGGATCTGGCTCGGTATCTCGCCACCGCCCTCGTACTTTAGGAAATTTTGCTCTAGCAATAATCGAAGTTCTGGACGGGTCTCGAATTTTTTCCAGCTGGCACCAAGCTGCTGCATAAATTCTGGCGTAATGTCCGAAACGATCGAAGGACGTAATTTCAGGAAGTTACGCAGCCAGTCGATCGCGCTCTTTTCATCCTCCACGAAAATACTCATTTGCCCCACGCCTTGCATTTTAGCACGACGCTTATCCCATTCCGCAACTTGCTCGGCGAGAAAGAACATGCCCTCTCGTTCGGGGAACTTTTCACCAAGTGCGGCTTGGAACTCGGCAGAACTAAGTGGAACTGGCAAACCGTGTCCGATGTAGAATGCGATCATCCTGTCATACAGAATCCGGGGGTCGCGCTCGACAATGAATTCTAGTTCACCGCCGCGCGGCTTGACCACCGGCAAATTACGAAGGTGAGTTTTGAGAAAGTCCCAAACACCCTCGACCGTGTGACCCGTCTTTCGAAATCGGTCTTCAAGACCGCCGTTTGGCTTGTAGGCACTAATAACTAAATCTTGCTTAACCGCTGTAGTAGTCGTTACGGCCTTAAAGCTTCCTTGCTGTTTATCTAGCGCAGACACATTTGCCACCACGAAACCTGCTGTTTGAAGAGAACTCTGAATGCTGTTCCATACTGCTGCGCTTGTATTTGAAAATACGACGGTCATCCAGCGACCCGGCTTAAGAACTCGGTAGTATTCGGAAAAGACCCTTCCTAGAATGTGCTGGTAATCAGATAACGATTTCTGAGCCTTTTTATTCTTCTTGCTTCTATCAACGACCGCGTCTGATGAAGAGTCTGACCAAACCTTATGTAAGGACTCGCAGAAAAAGTTTAGTTCAGAATATGGAAAATTTTCACCGAAAGGCGGATCCGTAAATACGTAATCGACAGAATTATCTGGAAGACTTAAGCACGCCGCACTCCCTGTTCCAACAATGCAATTTGATCGAGACAGCCAAGGCTGAATCAATGCCTTGTTTACTATATTTAGTTTTCCCTTAAAAAAGTATTTTGGAGAAACCTCCGAATGCTGGCTGGGTATGTAGTATGCAGATTTTTGGCCGCGAGCATTTTGAGAGAATGCCAATGGTTCAAAAGAATTCATTACACTGAAGTTTCGCAAGGCTTGTTCAACTATGAATTTTGCCGCCTGCTGTTCATGGCAATCTACAAGATTGCTAATTCTTTCCCATAGAACGGCAAGCATGATAGCCGGCCGATCCATGAATAATTGGTGCGTATGAGTAATACCTCGTTGTCTAAGTCGGACAGCTTCCCAGCAATCATCATAGTTGAACTCAGCAGTTGAAAATGTATATTTTTCCGCCTCTATCGACACACGTTTCAAAAGATCTAAGTCAAATTGATCTGGCGCTTTCTCTACTCTCCCCTGAGCAGTTTTGCAGGCAATTATCGAAAGCTTGCGCTTCGGTCTTTTCACTACGGTATTTATAGTCTTGTCCATGAACGTTTCGAAAACAAGCTTCGAACTCGTCTTCGACATTTCAAAGCCACAACTTAAACATGAAAACTGACTTTTAACCCTCTTAGTTTTTATGTCATAAGCGGAATCGAGAAACGGCACATCCATCCCACATTCAGGACATGAATAAATTTCGGACCATACACAGTAATCAAAATCGACTTCATTTTTCGTATGAGGGCATATTGTTTTATACATCCATCCAAATTCCGAATAGAATTTTTCTAGTAGCGATTGGACGCCATTCTGCACACAGTCTTCACTCAGACCAGAGTTATACATGAAGCTAATGAACGCTGCATAGGGCGAAAGATCACTAAGGATTACCTTCCGTGATCCAAATGACGTGTCTTGCTGTGTCGCAGCTAATAGCTGGCTTCGCATCAATGCGCGAAACTCTGGCTCATTAGATGCTGCGCATTGCGCGGCAACACCAGTTGTTCCAGTCCCTGAAAATCCATCGATCACCAAGTCTCCCGGGATCGTGTAGTGAATGATTGATGGGACAATCGCAAGGTGTGGCACTTTCGTGTAGTATCCGTGCGCCTTATAAAGCGCATGGTTCTTGCCCTCGCTCACATCCGCTGCGAACGGTTCACGGTGGTATTTTTCCTTCGAGTCGTAGGGCCGGCCGTGGTGCTTGATGAACTCGCCGATCCACGGATTCGGGCAGGCGGTGTAGTAGGGCGGATCCGAGAGCGCGAGAATGTCCTCGTCCTCGCCGATTGGGAATCCCTCGATCTTGCGAAACTCAAGGTCCTTCAGCTTCTCCGCCAGCAGCGCGAGGTAATGCTCACGCCGGGCCTCGTCCGAGGGAAACGTATGCCCGAGGCATTCGACCGGACCGGACTTCTTGGATTCTAGGCTGAGATTGGATTGGGTGGACATGATCAGGAAAGTTGGAAATAGGTGCGGATGGCGGAGCGCAGGGAGGCAGGCCTGAGACCCGCGCCCACGGAGCTTTTGAACGATTCAAGGATCCCCTTCCAGTCGGGAGATTTTTCGCGGAAGATGCCGAGTCCCTTGATCATGCCCACTCCACCTCCGCGACGAGTTGTTGGGTCTGTTGCTGCACCCGGTCATCCGCAGAATCGCGCAGGCTGAGATAGAGCGAGAGGGAATCGACGGATTCACTCCCGCCCAGCAGGAGTGGATTGTAGTTCCAGGATTCCAGTCGGACATTGATCTCGTCAGAATTTGGACAAGCACTGAACACGCCCATTTCGAGATTGGTGCGATAGACATCGTGCGGGAGAGCCCAGGTGGGCAGCCGGTCGTCCTCGATCATCGTGCGACGGCTGAGGGCGGTCAGACCCGCGACGACGGCGG
>JANODE010000193.1:0-19477 GCA_031412525.1 Akkermansiaceae bacterium
GCCACCGGCAAGCCCGTCCTCCGCCCGCCCTGCGGTGTCACCGTCATCGGTCCGGACGCAGCGATGGCCAGCGGGTGGGCAACGGCATTATTTGTGCTCGGGCCGGAAGGAAACCGCCTGGCGGAAGCGCGCGGCTATCAAGTCATCTGGTCGGGCTCTCCGGAGTGATTTGCTGCAACGATTTGCAATGATGGCTCTTTGGATTTGCCGCCGATCCAGCTTGAATGACAGGCATGTTGTCACCTCTGAAAACCCTGCTGGTAGCCATCCCACTTTTCCAACTGCTGATCCTGCCAGCGTTCGCCGCACCCACGCGCATCCTTTGCGTGGGTGACTCGCTCACCGCTACCAGCCCTGGCTACCGCGGGCCTCTCTATCAGAGCCTGCGGGACGGTGGCTACGATGTGGAATTTGTCGGACCCAGCAAGGACAAGGCCGCCGACGGCGGACAGCTCGACCATGCCGGCCATGGCGGGTTCACCATCGGGCCTGGACCTTCCAAGGCGGACGAATGGTCTAACGGACGGGGAAACATTCATGCAAACATCGAGTCCTATCTGAAAACGGATCCGCAGATCGTGCTCCTGCTGATCGGGACCAACGAATTCTTCACCATCGGAGATCTGCAGCCCGAGCTTCAACTTAACCGCGACGGTCCGGTGCGCCTCGCAGCGCTGGTGGACAGGATTCGCGAGCTGAAACCCAAAGTCAGGATCTTTGTTGGATCGGTGATGCCGGTCAACTGGTCGAAGGACTTCGCCAATGGTTTCAATGCGGCGCTTCCAGCCCTGCTGAAAGACAAGCCGAACGTGCGTTTCATCGACACCGGGAAACTCGCTGGATTTGAAACCGGCGACTGGAGTGGCGATGGTCTTCATCCCTCCGAATCCGGATACCGCAAGCTGGCTGGCGTGTGGTTCGACGCGCTGAAGGAAGAACTGACCGCCGACCCGGTCGCCAAGGCCGCGCGTGAGGCGGAGGCCAAAAAGCGCGTGGCAGATGCTGCGGCACTGGCCAACCGCGAGCGGGGAGAAGTGACGCCGATCTGGGATTTTACCAAAAACCCACCTAGCTACGCTTACATGGCGTGGGAGCCGTTGTCGAAAAGCGGTGCCTCCACACCCGACGGATGGAAAGTGAACGCAACTCCGGACGGTGGGCTGGGAATGGTTTTTGGCGAGCCGCTTGATCTGAAAAACGCCACCCACCTTGTGTTGCATGTCAAGGCGGAAGAGGGCGCGTCATCCGAGGTGTTTGTCAAACTCATCTGTGCCGACGGCGAGCGCTCGTTCAAGATTCCTTCGGTCTCTATCAGTCGGGAAATCAAACTGGTGCTGCTGCCGTTCGCGGAGGCCGATGGGTCCGGCAATCTCGCACAAGTCAAACAGATCCAGTTCCAAGGGAACTTCAACAAGTATCAGAAGTTTGCCTATACCTTGAACCGACTGGAAGCAGAGGTGTTAAAACCCACCAACTGATAAAGTGATCATGCAAGGCTTTGCACCGCACATCATTTGTTTTTTCCACGGCCCCTCACAATAATCTTCATCAATGAAAACTCAAAAACCCGCGATGTATATCCCATCCCATTCCCATCGGTTGGTGCGTCCTGGATTCACACTCGTCGAAATCCTCGTGGTCATCGTGATCATCGCGACTCTCGCCGCGATTATCTTCACCGGTGCCAGGCGCATGATGGACACGGCCAAGACGACGACCACGGTCGCCAATCTCAAGTCACTGCAAACCGCTAACAGCGCCTATGCGGTCGACAACAATGGAGTTTATGTCACCGCATTCACTGGCGGATCATTCAAGAACGGATGGAAGTGGAATTCGAAATTTCTGGATTGCCTGGGCGTGACGGCCACTGGGAATGACATCGACAAGCAGCCGGTCTTCCGATCAGGATTTCCCGCCCAAAGCGCGATCATCGGCTATAACTGCTCGAAAGTCCCCGGAGCGGACGGCTCACCTGCTTACTTCTGGTCCAAAGATGCCAATCTTGGCCTGCGCCTGCACCACCTGGAGCGCCCTGAAATGACGGTCGCGTTTGTAGATTGCAATGACTGGTGGGTGAATCCGGACCAGTGGAATTCCTGGAAATCGGTGGCGAACGACATCAAGAACACCGTTCCCGCGGCGGTCGCCTACCGCAATCGTGGCAAGGCAGCCGCGGTGACCTTCGGCGGTAACGTCGTCATGTTGGAGCGCAAGGATCTGGACAAATCCACCGATTCAGGGAAATGGCGCTGGTGGTATAACGGCAAAAGCTGAGTAAGACCAGAACGCGCGCAGTTAGAAGATCACTGCAGCGAGCGCGGAAGGTTCCCTACCAGGGCTAACTCGGCTGCACGAAGTTTGCCCTTCATCACTTCCGGCAGGTAGTTCTTGCAAATTCGCCTTGGGCCCAGAGAGGGTGTGGTTGTAGTTAACCACCGTGCGCCGCTTTCTATCGATCATCCTGATTCTCGCGATGGGGGTTTGCCCATGCCCAGCGCAAGATGCCGCGGCCGGTGCGATTCTTCCTGCGGTAAATCCCGAACTGACGACGGTCGCGGAGATCCGTGCTCTGCGCGAACTGCTCGCCCACAACACCCGCGCACTGTCCCTGACCGGCATCGTGACCTTGGTGGACCCCGGTCGAAACATGCTGGTCCTTCAGGATGCGACCGGCGCGGTGGCATTGTATCCTGATCATTTCGAAAGCTCAGTCCGGCCCGGCCAGCAGGTATTGCTGAAAGCACCGGCCTGCGCGGCCTATCTTGCGAGTCGGCCTGATTTTCCATTTCAGCCGTCGGGACAGGATGTCAGCAGTTCGTTTGAAGCGCCCGCCAATGCGGGGAATTCCCGTCTCACCCGGATGCGGGGTTGGTTGCAGCCACCAGTGACAGGCAACTACACGTTCTGGGTCGCGAGCGATGATTCGTCTGACTTGTGGCTGAGCACGAGCGAAAATCCGGCGGAGGCGCGCAGGATCGCCTTTGTGGCGGCCTCCGGGTGGACCGATCGTCGGGAATGGTCGCGGTTTCCATCCCAGCGCTCCGAGACGGTCTTTTTGCGGGCTGGCGAATCGTACTACATCGAGGCGATGCAAGAGCAGCAATCGGAACAAAATCATCTCGCCGTCGCGTGGGAAGGGCCGGGACTAAAACAAGCAGTCATTGACGGAAAATACGTTGTTCCGTGTGAGTCTGGGCGCACCGCCTTGCCAGCGGGACCGGCACCCGAGGCCCCCCGAGGAATTTTGCGGGAATTCTGGACTGACTATTCGGTGGGCAGTCTGGTGGTGCTCAAAAGCAGCCGGGTGGGCGAAAACGGGCTGGTTTTGCAGGGGATGCAGATTACGAAACTGGCGGACGGAGTCTGGCCGGAGCCACAACCTTTTGATCCGATCCTACCCATGGTGCCGGAGGATGTTTACCGATGGGTGGAAGGAGAAGGCTCGGTGAAATTCCTGGCATCGGATGGTCCGACCGCAACTCTGGAGCTAGAGGTCGGCGGAAATCGTTTGCTGCTGCGTGTGGGGCGGTGGCAGGGAAATTTCCCGGAACTGGAGCCGCAGTTGCGTGTCAGGTTTCGGGGGGTGCGCGAAGGGGTGCGGGACGCGACTGAACATTTGATGACAGGCTTGGTTTCGGCACCGTCAGAACTGGAGTTGACGTTTTTCGAAGTGCCTGGTTTGCCGCCCGTGAGAGCCGCATTGCCGATGAAGGACCCGGTTGCCGCCGGACCGGGCGGATACTTTTTCACGCGTGGTGTGGTCACATTCAACGACCGCGTGCGGGATCAGGAATGCATTTTCATCCAGGACGCACGCAATGGAATCTTTGTCTCACAAGCGGAGCGTGAAATCCTCCCGCGACTGCAAGTGGGACAGGCGGTGCAAATCGGCGGGCCTCTTTTACCAGGCAAGTATGCGCCCGGCATTCGCCCTGCTACCCTAAGGATTGTCGGCTGGCAGAATTTACCCATCCCGGCAATCCCGTCACCGCAAGCACCCGCGGCAAGCTATCGGGACGGTCAATGGACCGAGATCGAAGGCGTGGCCCGTTCCGTCAATGATGATGGCACGGTGCTGCTCATGGGTAGGCAGGTGCCGCTGCGGGTCTGGGTGAGCAAGACGGATCGGGAGGGTTTGGAAAGCCTTGTGAATTCGACCCTGCGCCTTCGCGGGGTGATGTCGCTGGATTTTTTCGAGAGCCCGGCATTGCTCGTGCCATCCCGCAGTTTTGTCGAAGTGGTGGAACCTGCACCGGAGCTACCCGCTCAGCCGGTTCCAGTGGCCAGTCTGATGGGATCCGGGACCGATGGCGGCTGGCCTCACCAGGTGAAAGTCGCTGGCACGGTCACCTACCGGAGCGACCGCTATTTTTTCCTTCAGGATGCAGCCGGCGGTGTGCGCGTGGAATCGCGTAACGAAGCACCCACAAAAATCGGCACGTCCGTGCAGGTGATCGGATTTCCCGGCATGGGAAAACTAACCGAGGCGGTCTGGCAGCCGTTGGAATCAGGCCCGCCGATGGTCCCGGCAAGTCTGGATCCCCATGAACCCGACCCTGCCCGCGACGGCATGCTCGTCACGGTGAAAGCGCGGTTACTGTCGCAGGTCACCCGTGGCACCGAGCAGATCCTCGAGTTGCAGGCGGACGAGCACATTTTCAAAGCCGTGCTCGAGTATCCGGCTGCCAGGATGCCAGCCTACCTGCCTGGCAGCCTGCTGGCCGTCACCGGCGTCTGTGCGATCGAAACGGCGGCGTCGTCAGTCACCTTGGCGCGGCTGATGTTGCGGACTCCGCTCGACGCGACCTTGCTGCAAGGTCCGCCGTGGTGGACTTCGCAGCGGACCATCACCTCGATCGGCCTCCTCCTCACGGTGCTGCTCGCATCCCTGCTGCGCATTGAATTTTTAAAACGGCGATTCGCGCGGCAACAGGCGGCGCGGCTCGCGTTCGCCCGTGGGATGCTGGAAAGTCAGGAAAGTGAACGCCGGCGCATTGCCGCCAGCCTGCACGACAGCCTCGGCCAGAACCTGCTCGTCATCCGGAGTCAGGCCCATCTGGCGCTCCAATCACCGTCCGATCTATCAGACGTGCGCCAGCGATTGGAAGAAATCTCCAATACCACCGTGCAGGCCCTCGACGAAGTCCGGGAAATCACCCATGACCTCCGCCCCTATCAGCTAGATCGCCTCGGGCTCACCCAATCGATCCGCGCGCTCACCCGCAAGGTTTCTGAAAGCCACCCCACGAGTTTCGCCTGTCATGTCGATGAGATCGACGGGATCTTCGACAAAAACTCCGAAATCCACGTGTATCGAATCATCCAGGAGGGGATCAACAACATCGTCAAACACTCCGCCGCCACCGAGGCGACGGTTGTGATCAAAAACGCCGGGGACAACCTCACGATCTCAATTCGTGACAACGGACAGGGCGTGGCCGCCGGCGGCGACTCGGTGGATGCGGGCTTCGGGCTCAGTGGCATTCGCGAACGCGCCGAGATCATGGGCGGTATTGCCAGAGTCGATTCAACACCGGGGCAGGGTGTCGATTTACAAATTCAACTTCCCCTCCTAACACTTTCAAAATGAAGAACCGTCTCAAGTTGCTGATCGTCGATGACCACCCCGTATTCCGCCGTGGCCTCCAGGAAATCATCGGGGAAAACAAGAAGTTCATCATCGTTGGGGAGGCTGCCGATGGCGCCGTCGGCCTGCAAATGGCTGAGGAGTTGAAACCCGACATCATCGTCCTGGACGTCGACATGCCGCATCTCAACGGGCTGCAAATGGCCCGCGCACTCAGGAAGGGCCAGAGCTCCTCGCAGATCGTCTTCCTCACCATGTATCGAGACGAAGACCTCTTCAACGCCGCGCTCGACATCGGGGTGAAGGGCTACGTGCTCAAGGAAAACGCGGGTGGTGAAGTCGTTTCCGCATTACTGACGGTGGCCGAAGGGGGGACGTTTTACAGCCCGGCTCTCGCAACGATCGGTCATCGCCGCGAGGACCGGGTGAAATCCCTGCTGATCAGCAAGCCCAGCCTCGACACCCTCACCACGGCCGAGAAGCGCGTCTTGAAATTGATCGCCGAGGACCGGACGAGCAAAGAGATCGCCGACATGTTGAAAATCAGCACCAAGACCATCGAAAACCACCGCCACAACATCTGCCGGAAGCTCAACATTTACGGCTCACACAGTTTGTTGAAGTTCGCTTTCGACCACAAATCGTATCTTTAAGCGAGGCGGGGGAGTCGCATGGGTGTTTCCGCCCATTGTCGGATGATTCGATGGTCAACTACGTTCTCGATCAGAACGAATGGTCGGATTCGCGTCTGGGTTCCGGAAAACCGGCCCGGTCGCCCGATCGCGATCCAAACCCATGACAACCACCCGACTTGCCTGTTTGTTCTGCTCTTCCGTGCTCAGCGCACTGATGAGCGCGACGGGGACAGTCACCGCGGCTGACGAATCTGCACTGCCCTTCGTGAGCCCGATGTTCGGTGACAACATGGTGCTCCAGCGTGGTAAGCCTAACACTATCTGGGGCTGGACCATGCCCGGCCAGCCGGTGCGGGTGGAAATCGCTGGACTAACGGCAACCGGTGCCGCGGGTCCGGACGGCCGCTGGGTGGTGCGGATTGAGCCGCCCAAATCCGCCGGACCGCATACGTTGAAGGTTTCTGGATCGCAATCGGCGGAGTTCAAGAACGTGTTGGTGGGTGACGTATGGTTGTGCGGCGGCCAGTCTAACATGGAACTGCCCCTGAGCCGGACCCGCAACGGCGAAGCGGCCATCGTGGCGGCCAACCAACCGGAGATCCGGCTGTTTTCGGTGAAGTCGAAACCTGCGTATTCACCCGCAGCCGTAGTGGAAGGCCGTTGGAAAACCTGCTCGCCCACGACCGTCACGGAGGAGGGCGGTTTCTCCGCGGTCGGCTATTATTTCGTGCTCAAAGTGCGGGGCGAAATGGGAGTGCCCATCGGCTTGATCAAGGATTGTATCGGCGGCACCCCGGCGGAGTCGTGGACCAGCCCGGATTCGCTGCGCCGCCTGAAGGAGTTCAATCCGGCCCTCGACGAGGTCAATCGCCTGCGAACCCAAGGCGGACCCGAGCACGGCAACTACATCACCCATTGGTATGAGGAATATGACGTCGGTCAGCGGGAAAACTGGAGCGCTGCGGATCATGACGATGGCGACTGGAAGCCCGTCACTCTAGCAGACGGCTTTCGCGAGCTGGGTATCACCGACACGCCGGGCGTCTGTTATTTTCGAAAGACGATCCAGTTGCCCGACCCGCTGCCGCCCGGTACGGCGATGGTTCATCTCGGAGTGATCGAGCGGATGGATACCGTCTGTCTGAACGGTCGATGGGTCGGTGCGAGCGCGTGGGTGGAAAATCCCCGGGCCTATCAGGTCGCGCCGGACATCCTCAAGCCGGGTGCCAATGTCATGACGGTGCGGGTTTTCAAAACCAGATCTAACGGCGGCTTCAGATCGAAGCCGGAAGATCTCCGCCTGGAGTTGGGCGACAAGACACAGATTCCGCTAGCGGGCGGGTGGAAGGCCAAAGTCAGCGTGGACGCGCGCGCGCCGCAGCCGTTGCCATTTAGCTTCGAGAACTGGCCAACCATGCCCGGCGTGTTGTTTAACGGCATGATTGCCCCGGTGGCACCCCTGGCAATCACCGGTGCGCTCTGGTATCAGGGTGAGGCGAATGCCGACCGCGCCACGCAATACCGCACGCTGCTGCCGACGATGATCGGCGACTGGCGGAAGGCTTTCCAGCAAGGTGATTTCCCGTTTTACATCGTGAGCCTCGCCGCCTTCCAACAACACAAGGAAACTCCCGGTGACGATCAATGGGCGGAACTTCGCGAGGCGCAGGACTTCTCCGCCTACACGGTGAAAAATTCGGGTCTGGCCATGGCGATTGATCTCGGCGATGCCAACGACATCCACCCGAAGGACAAAAAGGAAGTGGGTGAACGGCTCGCGCTGCTGGCACTGGCGAGGCATTACGGAAAAACGGTCACGGCGTCCGGCCCGAGGTTTGTCGCGGCGGAGCAACTCCCCGGTGCGCTGAAGCTTCGTTTCGACCAGAAGCTGGTGGTCAAAGGCAACAAACCCGAGGAGTTCGCCATCACCGGAGATGATGGAAAATGGTATTGGGCGGAGGCTCGGATCGAAGGCGACACCGCCGTGGTTTCATCGCCGGAAGTGCCAAAGCCAACCGCCGCGCGTTATGCGTGGCAGTCCAATCCCACGGCGACGCTCTTCAACATGGAAGGCCTGCCCGCAATTCCATTCCGCACTGATACACCATGAGAATTTCCATCACTCTCCTTGTTTTGCTTGGTGCCATTGCCTTTCTCCACGCCGAGCCCGCTCGCAATCCGATCATTCACGCGGATGTCCCGGACCTTTCGATGATTCGTGTCGGCGATACCTACTACATGAGCAGTACGACAATGCACATGAGCCCGGGCCTTCCGATCATGAAATCCAAGGATCTTGTGAGCTGGCAGATCGTCGGTTACTGTTATGAGACTCTCGGCGACAATGACGAACTGACCTTGCAGAACGGCAAGAACGCGTATGGAAAAGGTTCGTGGGCCAGCAGCCTGCGATTCCACAAGGGCACTTTCTATGCCAGCACGTTTTCCGCCAGCACGGGCAAGACGCATGTCTTCACCACTACGGATATCGAAAAAGGCCCGTGGAAGGAAAATGCGTTCAAGCCCGCGCTGCACGACCATTCGCTGTTTTTTGATGACGACGGCCGTGTTTACATGCTCCACGGCGGTGGCAATCTCCGCCTGACGGAACTTAACACGGATGCGACGGCGATCAAGCCGGGTGGCTTTGACCAGGTAGTGATCAAGGATGCCACCTCGGTCGCCGGACCTAACCGGGGTCTTCCGGCCGAGGGTTCACAACTCTTCAAACACGACGGAAGGTATTATCTCTTCAACATCGCGTGGCCTCGCGGCGGCATGCGCACCGTGTTGATCCATCGCGCCGATAAAATCACCGGTCCGTGGGAAGGCAGGATCGCCCTTCAGGACAAGGGAGTTGCCCAAGGCGGCCTGATCGACACGCCCGACGGAAAGTGGCATGCCTATTTGTTTCAGGACCACGGCGCGGTTGGTCGGATCCCCTATCTGGTGCCAGTGAAGTGGGAAGACGGCTGGCCGGTGTTAGGTGTGGATGGAAAAGTGCCCGAAACCCTCGACATTCCCGCCGGCAAGAATGCCTTGTCGGGTATTGTCGCGTCTGACGAATTCAACACCGCCAAACTCCCACTGGCGTGGCAGTGGAACCATAATCCGGACAATTCACTCTGGTCCCTAACCACACGTCCCGGAACCCTGCGGCTGACCACCGGGGCCGTCGTTCCCGACATTCTATCCGCTAGAAACACCCTCACCCAACGCACTTTTGGTCCGGAAAGCTCGGCGACCACTGTGCTCGACACTTCGCTGATGAAAGACGGTGACATCGCCGGGATGGCGGCGTTGCAGAAGAACTATGGTTTCGTGGGCGTCAAGGTCGCCGGGAATCAAAAAATGGTAGTGATGGTTGGAGCCGCAAACGGCGTTGCAGCTGAGCAGGAGCAAGTGAAGTTCACAGGAAAAGGAGTGCATCTCAGAATCAATTGCGACTTCAAAAACAAAACGGATCAAGCGGGATTCCAATACAGTCTTGATGGCAGGAAATGGACCGATATCGGGAAACCCTGGAAGCTGTCCTACACGCTTCCGCATTTCATGGGCTACCGCTTTGGCCTGTTCAACTTCGCCACCAAGTCCGGCGGTGGCGCTGCAGACTTTGATAACTTCAGGTTGAGCACCTCTAACGCTGACGACTCGTCTCAATCGATAAAACCCAACAAATGAAACCCTACCTCACCCTCCTTGCTTGCAGTCTCATCCTTTCAACTCATTGGACTCGTGCCCAGGAGCCCCGGGCGGATGGATCTGCCCCCGCCACGACCAACATCATGGGCCAGGCCTATCCGAGGGTGCACCCGGACCTCAGGGCTACTGTTAGGATCAAGGCGCCCGAAGCTCAGAAGGTCGAACTGGATCTGACGAAGAAGTATCCCATGACGAAGGATGGCGAAGGAGTCTGGACGGCGACCACCGAGCCGCTGGTGCCCGGTTTCCACTACTATTCCATCTTCATTGATGGCGTGGCTGTATGCGATCCATCGAGCGAGACGTTCTATGGCATGGGACGCATGGCAAGCGGGATTGAAATCCCGACCGAGGGTGAGGACTTCTATCAGGTGAAGGATGTCCCTCACGGCGAGGTTCGCGAGCGTTGGTATCATTCAAAGACGACCAATTCCTGGCGGCGGATCTTTGTTTACACGCCGCCGGGATATGATGCTGATCCACAGGCACGCTACCCGGTGCTTTATCTGCAACACGGCGGTGGTGAGGACGAGCGAGGTTGGGTCAATCAAGGCCACATGAGCCACATCATGGACAACCTGATCGCGGGAAAAAAGGCCGAGCCCATGATCATCGTCATGGAGAAAGGCTATGCGAAAAAAGCAGGCGAACCGGAACCCGAGATGCGGCCTCCTTCTGGCGGTAATACCCCGCCGGACCTGGGAAAAAGATTCGCTGCACTTGAAGAAGTTTTCATCAAGGACTTGATCCCAATGATCGACAAAACCTACCGCACCAAGACCGATCGCTCTAACCGTGCGATGGCCGGACTGTCGATGGGCGGGATGCAGAGTTTTCTCATTGGCCTCAAGAACCTCGATCACTTCGCCTCGATCGGCGGTTTCAGTGGAGCCGGCGGCGGATTCGGCGGTGCATCCTTCGATCCAAAGACCGCGCACGGCGGCGTCATGGCGGATTCGAAGGTATTCAACGAAAAACTCCGTGTCCTCTTCCTGAGCATCGGCACTGCCGAGGGGGAACGTTTCTACACCGGTGTGAAAGGCTATCGGGACTCGCTCGAGGCGGCAGGCATCAAGACAACGTTTTATGAATCTCCCGGCACCGCTCATGAATGGCATACCTGGCGGAGAAGCTTGAATGAGTTCGCGCCGTTGCTTTTCAAACCGTGAATTACCTCTATCAGGCCACCGATCTCATGTCGTTCCTCTGGAAATTTTCCGTCCTTGCCACTGCGGTGGCCGGCTGCGGCTGCATGATGCTCTCCGCCGAGCGCATCTACGGACCCGACACTCAACTCTTCGCAAGCCTCGAGCTTAAAGACGGCGTGCCTTTTCTGGGAGTAATCTACAAAGGCAAGGTTTTCCTCGATCCATCTCCTCTCGGGCTCGAGACGAGTATTGGGAGCCTGGCCTCGGGATTGTCCGATGCCGGATCCATCACCAGGTCGATCGACGAAAGCTACACGCTCCCGCACGGCAAGGTCCGCGGCGTTCGCCATCGTGCCAACGAGCTGACCGCCCGTTTCACTAACAATGCGAAGGAAGTGCTGGAAATCATCGTCCGTGCGGGCAATCACGATGTCGCTGTGGCCTATCGGATTTCTTCGGAAGAGAATCACCGGGCGACGATCCTCCGGGAGGCCACGGCCTTCAATCTGCCTGATAGTGCCACGGCCTTTGTCACTCCCCAGGCCCGGGCGGGCGATGGCTTCGCCGGCTCGAAGCCGAGCTACGAAGAGCCTTATTTCCTCGATCAACCGGTCGGAACCAAGTCATCGTTCGGTCTGGGTTTTACGTTTCCCGCGCTGTTCCGGATTGGTGGCGACGGCTGGATGTTGCTCTCGGAAACCGGCGTCTCGTCCGGATATGCGGGCACTCGTCTCGGCGATCCCACGCCGGACGGAATCTATCCGATTGCCTTCCCCGACGCGGCGGAAAACGGCGGCGTTGGCGAGTCCACGGTGACGGGTGCCCTTCCGTTGCTCACCTCGTGGAAAACCATCACCGTCGGCGAAACGCTTGCACCCATCGTCGAGACAACCGTGGCGACGGACGTCGTGGCACCCCTCTATCCGCCGTCACGGGAATACAAGCCGGGACGGGCGACCTGGAGCTGGCTGCTCTGGCAGGACCCGAGCATGAACTTCGCGGACCAGCAGAAATTCACCAAACTGGCTGCGGACCTCGGCTACGAATACATCCTGATCGACGCGCTTTGGGATAAAAACATCGGTCGCGAGAAGATGGCGGAGCTGGTGATGGAAGCCGCCGCGCTCAAGGTTGGCGTTTTGCTTTGGTATAACTCCAACGGGGCGTGGAATGACGCGCCGCAGACGCCGCTGCATGGGATGGACACCGCGCCGGCCCGGCGGCGGGAGATGGAGTGGATGGAGTCCATCGGCGTGAAGGGCATCAAGGTGGATTTTTTCGGTGGAGACAAACAGGTCACCATGAAACTTTACGAAGACATCCTCACCGATGCGAATCGCTACGGACTGATGGTGAATTTCCACGGTGCGACACTCCCCCGCGGATGGGAGCGGATCTATCCGAATCACATGACCAGCGAGGCCGTGACGGCGTCAGAGAACCTCGTTTTCTCAAACAACTTCGCTGAACGGGAGGCTTTCAACAGCACGGTCTTTCCCTTCGTCCGCAATCCCGTAGCTGCCATGGACTATGGCCCGATGGTCTTGAACAAGCGGTTCTCACGCGACCCGAACCGTGGCAACCTGCGGGTGACAACGGATGCCTTCCAGCTCGCGACGACCGTCACCTACCAGTCGCCGCTCCAGCATTCCGGACTAACGCCTAACAATCTTCAGGAGCAGCCGGACTTCGTGATCGATTTCCTGAAACGCGTGCCCGCCGTGTGGGACGAAACGCGATTTATCGACGGCTATCCCGGCAAACTCTTCGCGGTGGCCCGCCGCAGCGGCAACAAATGGTATCTCGCCGTCACCAACGGCGAGAAGACCGAAAAAGAATGGTCGGTTTCCTGTCCATTTCTCAAGGATCTGGAATTCACCGTCATTTACGACAAGCCGGACGGGTCGGCAGCCATGCGGAAACTAACAATCGACCCTGATGGCAAGCTGGCCATCAATCTTGGCCCGAACGGAGGCGCCGTGCTTTCCCAGTAACAGACCACGCAATGATCATCATGAAAACCATCCCGTTCCCACTTCTCCTGCTTGCGGCCTCCGCGTTGCCTCTGCTCGCCGACTATCCCATCGCCTCGCACCGATATCTCGCCGACCCCACGCCGCTGGTCACCAAGGATCGCGTTTATGTTTACTGTTCCAACGACGATGAAAGTCCGGTGGAAGGAAGCTATAACATCCCGAACATCATCTGTGTCTCAACGAGCGACATGAAGAACTGGACCGACCATGGATCGGTCTTCCGCGCCACCGAGGGCACCACGTGGGCCAAAAAAACCTGGGCGCCCGGCGCAATCGAGCGCGATGGCAAGTTTTACCTCTATTTCGGAAATGGTGGTTCTAACATAGGTGTCGTGGTCGGCGACAGCCCGACTGGACCGTTCAAGGATCGGCTCGGCAAGCATTTGATCGACAACCGGACGCCGGGCGTCCAGCCGGCCGAGAAGATGTGGTTGTTTGATCCCGGTGTATTCATCGATGACGACGGTCAGGCCTACCTCTACTTCGGCGGAAACGGCGACAACAACGTCCGAGTCGCTAAGCTGAAAAAAGACATGATCACGCTGGATGGCGAAGTGATCAAGATGACCGCACCCAACTTTTTCGAAGCCGCGTGGGTGAACAAATACAAGGGCGTTTACTATTTCTCCTACTCCACCACGCCCAAGGCCCAAATGCGGTTCGACTACATGACGAGCGACAAGCCGACCAGTGGTTTCACGTATCGCGGAGTTGTTTCTAACCAACCGCCGATCAACAACAACAATCACCACGCCGCCCAATTCGAGTTCAAGGGCACTTGGTATCATGTCTATCACAATCGCATCGTCGCCAAGGAGGCTGGAATACCGACCGGTTTCCGTCGTAATCTCGCACTGGAAGAATTTGAATATGCTCCCAATGGCGACATCAAAAAGGTGGAATTCACGACCGATGGCGTGAAGCAGCAAGGCAGTCTCGATCCATTCGAAAGAGTGGAAGGTGAGACGTTCCAATCCCAAAAAGGCGTTGAGACCACCGCATGCGAAGAGGGTGGACTTTGTCTGACCGAGCTGGAAAAAGGCGATTGGGTGAAACTGGTAGGCGTGGACTTCGGGAGCAGTGGGGCCCGGAAATTCAGCGCCCGCGTCGCAAGTGAAAAAGCCGGCGGCAAGATTGAAGTGCATCTCGACAACCCCGAGGGCAAGCTGCTCGGCACCTGCGAGATCGGTGCGACCGGAGGAGTTCAGAAATGGAAGCCGTTTTCCTGCGAGATCTCCGGCGCATCGGGCAAGAAGGATCTCTGCCTGGTGTTCACCGGCGGTGACGGCTCTCTTTTCAACCTGGATTGTTGGAAATTCGAATGAGGTTACGAAACCCGCAGGCAACACATCGAGATCGACATCATGAATCAATACTCCCGCATTGGGGATTTGAGAAAAACCCGCGCCTCGTTGGTGGCGGCCCTCGGGGTCGTCGCCGGGGGGCAGGCGGGCACGGCCCTTGCGGATACTGCAGCCGCGCAGCCGGCGCAACTGCCTCCGCTAACTTCGGTCCGCCTGCTCGACGGGCCGTTCACGGCAGCGGTGAAGCCCAACCGGAGCTACATGCTGGCACTCGATCCCGATCGCTTGCTCTCGCCGTTTCTGCGCGAGGCCGGACTCGAGCCCCGCAAGAAATCCTATGGAAATTGGGAAGGCACTGGTCTCGACGGACACACCGGCGGACACTACCTCGGTGCGCTGGCCTTCATGATCGCATCCGGCAACGATACCGCGGACGGCGAACTCAAACGCCGCCTTGGCTACATGCTCGACGAGCTTGAGCGCTGCCAGAAGGGGAATGGCGACGGCTACATCGGCGGGGTTCCGGGCAGCCGGGCGTTCTGGAAGGAAATCGCCGCCGGGCGCATCCAGGCGAATGGTTTCGGCCTCAACGGCAAATGGGTGCCTTGGTATAACATTCACAAGACCTTCGCAGGCCTGCGCGACGCATGGCTGGTGGCAGGCGAGGAAAAGGCCCGCGAGATTTTCGTCCACTACGGCGATTGGTGCGAGCAGCTCGTTTCCAAGCTCTCCGACGAGCAAATGCAAAACATGCTCAGGGCGGAGCACGGAGGCATGAACGAGGTAATGGCCGACCTTTATGCGATCACCGGAAGCGGGAAGTATCTGCGAGCCGCGCAGCGTTTCAATCACAAGGCCGTGCTCGATCCCCTGAAGCGTCATGAGGACCGCCTCACGGGACTTCACGCCAACACCCAGATCCCCAAAGTGATCGGGCTTGAGCGGATCGCCGCTCTCACGGGCGACAAGGAGTCGAATTCCGGCGCGCGGTATTTTTGGGGAAATGTCACCGGCAAGCGCAGCGTCGCGTTCGGTGGAAACAGCGTTTCCGAACACTTCAACGATCCGGCGTCATTCAAAGGCATGTTGGAGCACCGCGAGGGGCCCGAGACTTGCAACACCCACAACATGCTGCGGCTGACCGAGCAGCTCTTCACCGCCGATCCGAAAGCCGCCTATGCCGATTACTATGAGCGGGCTCTCTTCAACCACATCCTCTCTTCGATCCATCCGCGGAATCCCGGGTTCGTCTATTTCACGCCTCTCCGGCCCCTACATTATCGAGTCTATTCCGAACCTGAACATGGATTCTGGTGTTGCGTGGGCACGGGCATCGAGAATCCCGGGAAATACGGCGAGTTTATCTACGCCCGCGCCAAGGACGGTTTGTATGTGAACTTGTTCATCGCCTCGGAACTCAAGATCTCGGATGCCATGGTCCTGCGCCAGGAAACCTCGTTTCCGGATGAGGCCGCCTCCCGGCTGGTTTTCAAGCTCGCGAAGGCATCCACTTTCACGCTGCGCCTCCGCCATCCGGCGTGGGTGGCCCAAGGAGCGTTCGCGGTGAAAGTGAACGGAGAGTCTGTTAGCAGATCTTCGCAACCTTCTTCCTATGCGGAAATCCGCCGCGAATGGAAGGACGGCGACCGCGTGGAGTTGGCGTTGCCCATGCGCACGACCATCGAGTCTCTGCCCGACGGTTCTCCATGGGTGGCCTTGCTTCACGGCCCGATCCTGCTCGCGTCGCCCGCCGGCACCCGGGATGTGGCGGGGCTGCGCGCCAATGACTCCCGGATGGGACATGTGGCCTCCGGACCCGAGGTGCCTCTGGACCGCGCACCGGTGCTTGTTAGCGATCCGGAGACGCTGCCAAGCCACGTGGTGCCGGACAAATCCGCCGGTCCGCTGCATTTCCGCCTGAAGGATGTGCTTGAGCCCGCCGTGGCAGACGGCCTGCCGCTCGTGCCGTTTTTCCGGCTGCACGACGAGCGCTATCAGATGTATTGGCAGATCACCTCGCGCGAGGGAATTGAGGAACGCCGCGCCCGCCTTGCCGCCATCGAGCGGGAGAAGGCCGCGATGGAAGCCGCCACAATCGACTCGGTGGCCATCGGCGAGCAGCAACCGGAGGTGGAACACGGCTATTCCGGCGGCCAGTCCGAAACCGGTATTTTCCAAGGCCGCCGTTGGCGTCACGGCGATTGGTTCCAGTACAAGTTGAAAGCCCGGAAGGAAACGGCGTCCGATCTTTTCGTCACCTATTCGGGCGGCGACAACGGGCGGCGATTCGACATTCTCGCCAACGGCACGCTGCTTGCCAAGGAGGAGCTGAAGGCCAGCCAGCCAGGGAAATTCATCACGAAGCGCTACCCGATTCCAAGTGACCTGATAGCCGCGGCTCCGGACGGCGGCATCACCATCAAGTTCGCCGCGTCCCAGGGGCTCGCCGGGGGCATTTTCGATCTCCGACTGATGAAGGCGGAGACTCCCATTCCCACACCCTGATTTTTGGCTGAACGATTTAACAATGCCCAACCTGGAAAAATGATAAACCCATACTCTCCTGCAAGCGGGATTCTGGTGACTGCCCTTGCCATCTCGCTGTCGAACCCCGCCGCCGCCCAGGGCGGGGCCAACGTGCTCTGGTGGAACAAGCCCGCTGAAAAGTGGGAGGAAGCGATCCCTCTTGGAAACGGCCGATTGGGAGTGATGGTTTTTGGCGGACTCGAGAACGAGCGGCTCCAGCTCAATGAAGACACTCTCTGGGCGGGCGGACCCTACGATCCCGTCAACCCGGATGCCAAGGACGCGCTTCCCGAAGTGCGGCGTCTGGTCAACGAGCGCATGTATCGCGAAGCTGCGGGACTTCTGAGCGCCAAAGTGATGGCCAAGCCGCTCGGACAGATGCCCTATCAGACGGTAGGCGACTTGAACCTCACCTTTCCCGGATCCGCGAACGGGACCGACTACCGCCGGGATCTCAGTCTGGACAACGCGATTTCCACCGTCACCTACACCAGCGACGGCGTCCGCTTTACCCGCGAGATTTTCTCAAGCGCCCCGGACAACGTGATCGTCGTCCGCCTCTCCGCGGACAAGCCGGGCCGGGTGAATTTCTCCGCCGGGATGAAGTCACCGATGAAAGCCACGGTGAACACGGACGGCAACGACACCCTCGTCATGACCGGCACGGGCGGTGACGCCGCCGGCATCAAGGGCCAGCTCCGCTACCAATCCCGCGTCAAAATCATCAACTCCGGCGGCAAGGTCAGCTCGGAAGCGGATCGTGTTTCGGTCGAGAATGCCGATCAGGCGTTGATCCTCGTCACCGCCGCGACGAGCTTCAAGAAGTTCGACGACGTCAGCGGCGATCCCGAAGCCATCGCGAAAGAGAAGGTCGCCGCCTCTGCCGGAAAGTCGTTTGACAATCTGCGCAAAGCCCACCTGGCCGACTACCAGCCCTTGTTTAGCCGCGTCAGCATCGACTTGGGCACCAGCGACTCCACGAAGCTGCCGATCAACGAACGCATCCGGCTTTTCTCCGAGGGGAAGGACCCGAACCTGGCGGCCCTTTACTATCAGTTCGCCCGTTACCTGCTCATCGGCTCCTCGCGGCCCGGGACCCAGCCCGCGAACTTGCAGGGAATCTGGAACGCCAGCATGAACCCGCCGTGGCAGAGCAAATACACCATCAACATCAACACTCAGATGAACTATTGGCCGGCCGAGTCCGGCAACCTCGCGGAGTGCGTCGAGCCGTTGATCAAGATGGTGGAGGATCTCACTGTCACCGGTGGCCGCACCGCGAAAAGCATGTATGGCGCGCGCGGCTGGATGGCCCATCACAACACCGACATCTGGCGGGCGACCGCGCCTATCGACGGCCCTAACTGGGGGATGTGGCCCACCGGCGGTGCCTGGCTTTGCCTGCATCTATGGGACCGCTATGAATTCGGTGGCAACCCGGCGGTGTTGAAACGGATCTATCCGATCCTCAAGGGTGCGTCGGAGTTCTTCCTCGATACCTTGCAGGAAAGCCCGGATGGAAAATGGCTCGTGACCAATCCCTCCATTTCTCCGGAAATTGGACACCCCCGTGGTTCGGCGGTCTGCGCGGGCCCGACCATGGACCAGCAGATCCTGCGGGATCTTTTCGCGAACACGATCAAGGGCGCAAACGAGCTCGGCGTGGACCCCGAGCTACGCAAACAACTCACCGATTTCCGTGCGCGACTCGCGCCTAACCAGATCGGCGGCACCGGTCTCTTGCAGGAATGGCTGGAGGACTGGGACACGCAGGCGGGCGACAAGCAGCACCGCCATGTTTCCCACCTTTACGGGCTCTATCCGGGCCGCGACATCCATCGGCGCGACACTCCTGATCTAGCAGCCGCGGCAAAAAAATCACTCGAACTCCGCGGTGACAAGGCCACCGGTTGGGCGACAGCCTGGCGCATCGGCCTGTGGACGCATCTGGGCGACGGTGATCATGCCTATCAGATCCTAAAGTATTTGCTCAGCCCCGGCCTCACCTATCCGAATCTGTTCGACGCACATCCGCCGTTCCAGATCGATGGGAATTTCGGCGGTGCCGCAAGTATTGCGGAAATGCTCGTGCAGAGTCGCATCGGAACTGTTTCTACCGCGACTACCCAAGCAACGAGCGCCGAGATCGAATTCCTCCCTGCGCTCCCGGCGGCATGGCCCTCGGGGAAAGTGAAAGGATTGCGGGCAAGGGGCGGCTTTGAAGTCGATGTCACCTGGGAAAATGGGCGGCTCGCGGGTGCCAGTCTGATTTCCCTGAACGGTGGGACGGCGATTTTGCGTCATCGTGGTGCCACCCGCGAAGTGAAGTTGGAAAAAGGCGGGCAATTCCGCTGGGACGGAAAATAACAGCAATTCACTCCTCAACAGCTCCACCATGAAAAACCTAACGAAAAATTTGATTTATGGAGTCTTCGGACTCTTCACCACCATCACCATTGCGGCGGATGTCAACGGTCCATGGCAAGCCGAGTTCGAGAGTCCGCGTGGCCAGCAGAAGATCCGCTTCGAATTCAAA
>JANODE010000194.1:0-7223 GCA_031412525.1 Akkermansiaceae bacterium
ATCTATCAAAAGGCCCGGATCCCGTTGCGCTTTGATTGTGAACCTGCAAGGAATGGCGGGCCAAACCGCGTCGGCAAACGAGCTGTGAGGTGTGACGGGTTATGACTAAAGGCCTGTCTCTCTGTCATGTCGGGCAGTTGAGCTATACAACCCTATCCTACAAACGAATCAGAGGCGCAACTGATCTGGTATTTGCAGGTGAGTTTGGATCGGATGCCGTCTGCTGGACCAGTGGCTTCATCGTATCCACTGTCGACAATTTTGATGGCAGTGAAACCGTCACCGTCTGGGACCACACTCCGGAGCAGGACCTCGGCGGACGACGGTTCGTCCGCGTCAAGGTGACCGCGGTCGCTGCTGGAAGCTAAAGCAGTCGTAGCCGATAGGTCGCAGGGATCTCGTTCGTAAAAAAACATTGCGCGCCGGCTTGGAACGGAGACGACATCCTTGCAAAGGGAAACTGGAATTCTGCGGAATCCCTAACCACGCCTGTCTTTGACCCGGTGTTAAGGTGCGACGAGCTTCAATCTTAGGAATGCTTTCGACAATCCCGTGCCGGAAAGGGAAATCCGCTTCTGTCCACCACCCGGCGTGCTTGGAGTGAGGGCGCGTGCAGGGATTCCATTCAACGTCTCCTCGTTGCCTAACCACGTGACTTGGTCCGGAGACCATTGCGGGGTCGCAACGACAGAGGTGGGCACCGCTTCCGGCCAGGTCATCTGCGCCGAACCTCCGGCAAAAACAGTCACCAGCGGCGATCCATTT
This sequence comes from Akkermansiaceae bacterium, assembly GCA_031412525.1. Lineage (GTDB taxonomy): Bacteria > Verrucomicrobiota > Verrucomicrobiia > Verrucomicrobiales > Akkermansiaceae > Luteolibacter. Next base: position 766 of record JANODE010000194.1, read on the forward strand.
GGAATCGTCGGGCTAGTGCCGAAATAGGTTTCTACAAAATCGGGCAAGCCATCACGGTCGGTATCCGTTGGCGGCGGCGGGGGCAGATTCCGCAGCAGCAGGAATTCGTCCAGGCGAAATATCGAGGGCGAACCGACAGTGCTGGAAACCGGCATACTGTCCGTTTGCTGCGAGATGCCGGACCTGAGCGAAATGTTTGCATTTGAAATCGTAGAGGGCAAATAGGTCACATCGTTCCGAACCCGAATCTGGTTGATCCACACGTCAAAAGAATCTGCCGCCAGGCTCTCTGCCAATGCATTCGGCGCGCCGTAGACCGCGGCGGTTGCCGTGTTGTTGATCGCAAACGTGATGAGCGCCTCGCCGGTCGAGACGGGGGCGCTTCCAAAGATCGCGTCAGTTAGATTCAATCCCTTGTCTCCCGTGTGTTTGAGGTTTACGAGATCCTGCCCGCTGCCCATCTGGGCCGCAAGCAAGGCCGGAGTATACGACTCAGTCCCGTTAGAAGAACTGATTTTCACCTTGAACTGGAAATACGCCCGGGTGGGAGCGGGGCTCCCAAGGGAACTCCGGACGAACACGGTGCCCCGTGAAGGTAGGTTCATGTAGGTATTGTCGTTGATGAAGGTACTTCGATAATACCGGTAAGTATCCAGCAGTGAGAACTCCAGGGCACCATCGACCAAGTTGAGCGTCGCGGCACCGTTTGATTGGCTGATGATATCCGCCGGCGGCACGGAGTTTAGATTCGCCGTCGTTGAGGAAAGGAGCTGGTTTCCGGAAAGCTGGCCGATGGTCGGCGAACTGGACGAAAAATACGTGTCCAGCACGGTGTTGCCGGAAAAATCCTGCTGGACCACGGTTTGAGCGGACGCCTGGCCGAGTGAAATGCATGTCGCGATGGCCAAGGCAGGGAAATGGGGGGATTTCATCATGCGAGATACTCGTATGAAATCGGGATCGGTGGAGCAAGACTGTTTTAGCCACCCCTCGAGCCTCATGATCATGATGATAGTCCCATCATGGTAGGCCTGTCCCTATGACATGATCGTTTGTGAGCCTTCGTCAGAAATTCCCGAGGCTTTGACAGAAAGTAAAGGAGCTCCGGCACGTGACCCTTTCGATGAAGAGGGCGGGTCTAACATGTTTCGGGGATTCCCCATCACATGGCAATCTGCACGAAGGTTAACGATTTTCTCGCTGCATGGCAATGAGGGTAAGGGGTCCCATCCCAAGCTTCTGCATCCATCGTAAGCCATTTAGCCTGCAATACTTGCGGAGAAGAATGCAAATATTACGGAATCATTAAATGAATTTGACGAACGGTTGCCAATGTTCAAAAGCACGAGAGCTGCCGGTGAACCGAAGTTCACCTGACTAACAAAACACACACCCAAACAATACTGATGAAAACGAAAGCAAATCGCATGGCATTGACCACATTCGCGTCGATCGCCGCGCTTGGATTATTTACCTCGGGGGCCCGCGCGGCATCGGTGCGGCTGACTGGCGGCGGGACCGCGGGCGAGAGCCTGCAGGTGGAGATTATGGAAGATATCATTATTTCAACGAACAGCGGTTCGTCTTTCGGTGGCTATTTTTTCGGCTTCCACATCGCTGGCGCGCTAACGACTTACGACAACTATTTCAGCTACAACATCGCCACCACAGCGAGCACGCCCTTCGAATATCAATCGGGCAGCGGCCAGCCGACACTGAGTCTCAACGAGGTGGGAGCGAGCACATCCGGAGGAATTTTATCGGTTTATTTCTCGGGTGCTGGTTACCCCGAGGTGCTCATCGGCGAAGGCGGCAGCATCACCATGAAGGCAGGTACGGTTACCCGCCTCTCCCAAAGCGGAAACAACGTGCTGGCGAATTCCGGGCAGATCTACGACTTGCCCATCAGCGCCTTTTACAGCGATACAGAGGCTTACCAGAGCCTTAGCCCTTCCACTGCATCGGTGACTTCTGTTCCCGAGGCGTCGAGCGCTCTGATCGCCGCCATCGGTGTTGGCGGCGCTGCCTTCGTCCGGCGCCGGAAGATGGTCGGGTGAGCGGATTTTACTTCGCGTGGCTCGTCGTATCATCAGTTCTTCACGTGATCTACTTCGTCTCCGGGCATGAGGGGCTTCTCGTCAATGCGCTCATGGCCGCGGTTGACCTCGAGGTGAGAGGGACGGCTCGTTTAAAGTAGAGGCCTTTCCCGTTGTAATAGTAATCGGGACTGAGCTTTTCGTGACCCTTTTGGCGGACCCTTTCGAGGCATTGTTGCATTCGGCAAGCTCGGCCCGTAATTAGTGCACCACGCATGTGGAGCGTGCGAGCTATTCACTAACCATGAAGGCATTCATCCAAAAGAACTACGGCCCGCCCGAGCAACTCACCTTGACCGAGGTTCCGGTGCCGCGTCCCAAAGCGGGCGAAGTGCTGGTGAAAATTCATTCGGCCGCGGTCAATGACTACGACTGGGCCATGGTCACGGGAGTCCCCCGCATTTATCGACTGCTGTATGGCCTCCGGCGACCGAAACACCCGATCCCTGGCATGGAGTTTTCAGGCACGGTAGCGTCCGTCGGGCCCGGTGGCAGCCGCTTCGCACCGGGCGACGAAGTTTATGGCGACATATCGGATCACGGTTTCGGCACCTACGCCGAGTATGTTTGCATCAAACAGGAAGCCCTCGTTCTCAAGCCGGCGGAGATGTCGTTCGACGATGCCGCTGCCATCCCTCATGCCACCATGCTCGCATGGCAGGGGCTCGTGGAAATTGGGAAGCTTCAACCCGGCGAACGGCTACTGCTGAACGGGGCAGGCGGCGGCGTGGGAACCTTCGCGCTGCAGATGGCAAAACACATCGGCGCGCACGTGACCGGGGTAGACAGCGGAGCCAAACTTACGAAAATAGACGAACTTGGGTTCGATGATGTGATCGATTACCAGCAGGAAGACTTCACTCGAAGTGGCCGGCAGTATGATCTCATCCTCGATTGCAAGTCCTCGCGTTCACCGTTTGCCCTCCAACGGGCACTGGCCAAAGGCGGTCGCTACGTGACGGTGGGGGGAGCGGTTCCGCGCCTGCTGCAAATACTCTTTTTGGGATGGCTGGTGAGGCTCTTCACGGGAAAGTCGATGCGAATCGTCGCGCTCAAACCGAACCGCGATCTCGACGCCGTGAGGGAACTTTTTGTCAAAGGGAAGCTGGTCTGTGTGCTCGAAGGGCCGCATTCAATGAAGGAAGCACCCGGCCTGCTCCGCCGGTTCGGGGAAGGCAGGCACTGCGGGAAGATCGTGATGCGTGCGGCCGGGCTTTCGGCTTCAGACTGAGGCGCTGATTGGTCAATGCTTGTGAGTCGGGACTGCCCCATTCGATTGACTCCTCGATGTCCCTCAGTCAATACCCCGCCTCCAATGGCCCACCTTTGTGAGGGGCGGCTGCTGTCATCTCCGCGACGAAATGATACTTAGTACCCGGTGCGAGCATGGAGCTTGGCATCCCGGAGAGCCCCCTCACGACTGCCATAGAGCGGCGACCTGAATCCGTCCGCAGCGACGAAATGCCAGCGCCCCTTGTTTGGCCCGCTTGCAATTTGCTGGACGCTGCGCTCTACCGCAGAAAGTGGTTTTTGTGTTGGCTTACTGACGGAGGTGGACGTTTTGCGGCTGACTACTTTACCGCTCAAACGCCGTAATTCATCTTCAACTTTGGCCATGCCATTCGCGAGTTCGCGATAGGTGCTTTTCAGAGAATCCACATCGCCAGCAAGGCTCGCCTTCGCCTGAACCGCAGCAGCAGCTTTGTCGGCATGAGCCTGAAGGATCCTGTTCTTTTCCTCTTCCTTCGCCAGGTTTTCGGCCAATCGTTGGGAATCGGCGCGCGCCTCCTCAATTTCCATGTCCTTTTTTGCCAGGGCCTTTTTGAAATCAGACTCCAGATTCTTTCTGCTTGTCTCCATCGTTGTCACCTTGCCGTAGGCTTCATCGAGCAGTCGCTTGCTTTCCTTTGCTTGAAGCAGTTGATAACCCGCGAATGCAGCCAGTCCGGCCGCGGCTACGCTCAGGCCGATGACCATGGCCTTGGGAGAGCGGGCTGCAACTTCAGGCTGATCAGGGAGAATTTCTCCACCGTTGAGCTCTGTTTCCGCTGAAGGAACCGGTTGGGGCTCCATCGGAACCGATTCCTGAGGGCGGGACTCTTCATAGCTATAGCGAGGGATTTCGTCAGACATGGGGTGGCGTATTGGATGATTGAGGATTTGACTGCCTGCCATCCTTTGCGGGTTTTGGCAGTCACATTCAAGGGTCTCGAGCGTAGGTCTGCGGGCCGCCATGCCAATCTTTCTTTTGGTGGCGGTCGTTTTAAGGCGCGTCCCGGTGGCGTCACGAGGATTCGAGAACCAAGGTGCGGCCGTCATCGAAGGGGATTTCCTTGGAACTCCAGGTCGGCCTTTGAGCGATGCCGTCCGGTTCGGGATTGCACAACTCAAGGACTCTCCCTCTTTCCTGCGAATGCTTGTTAGTCGGGACTGCTCCCTTCGATACTGACCCCTTCGAGACCCCTTCGACGTTGTGATAAAAACGCCCACAAGAAGAACAGCATGAATACAAAATCATTGAGCCCGTAGATGCTGTAATAGACACCGGCAAGCAGATCCTGCTTATAGAGCGATGACAGGCTATTTGCGGAGAGCCACCTGACCCAAATGACTCCATAGACGAGCTTTTCAATCGCAAAGACAGCCAGCAGCCATGAGATGTTGGAACGAATCGCGGAAGCTCCCCCATAGGCAAGTCCCCAAACCACAATCATGATCAGACCGAAGTTCGACATCACCACCGGATCGGCTTCGTTGATCGCCTGGTTGGTAAATCCTTTTGAAAACAGGATGGCGCCCCCGATGTTCATCGCGGAGGCGGCGATCAATCCATTTCGAAGAACATTCCTAGTCATGCAAGATTGCTAGGTCATGGAGCGAGGAATGGCCAGCTCGATTGGCCTGGGACCCGTCTCAGGATTCCCTCGAGCGGATGAGCCCGGATTCGATTGCGCGGATCAGGTTGAACAACCGTGGGTCAAAGGAGGAACCTCGGCGAAGTCAGAGCCTTCTGGAGGGCGATTCACCAGGGGCCTGATGCCCGGGTTTCACCGGCCCCATTTCACACGTGGCAAAAGCTTCCGGGAAATTCGATTCGAAGATTCCGAGGCATGCCAGGAGAGTTGGGATGACATGACATTCTGTCAAGATTTGCACACTGACTCCATTTCCCTATTTCCCAGTTCAAACCCATCAAGCGATCCCCTTCCGTAGATCCCTCAAGCTCCACAAAACCCCGCCCGCGGGAGTGGCATCTCCTTTCAGTCGTCTTGCCCCTGTTTTTCGCGTTGTTCCGAAACGTTCTCGGGATTTGGCAAATGCCTCGTCCACAAAACTCCGGCTGCCGATCACGGCGCCGTCCGTGAAATAGCGGATCCGGCAGCGCAGCGCTTTGCCGACCGGGATTTCTCCATCCAGCTCGCGTTCGCGCTCCGCCGCCTCTTTTGAGATTCCTTTGCGCAATGTCTTCGAGACCATCGTCCCATCGCGGCCAACTCGTTCCGCGGACTTTTCAACAGCTCCGGCCATGAGCAATTTCCGATACTCCCGCGAAACTCCGCTAGCCCACAAATCGGCATCCGCCTCGATAGCTTGATGCGCCCGAAGAGCCCGCACCAACCCGGCCCGCGCGGTTTTTCCATTTCCCTTCGAGCCGCCACCGATCGCCTCGCCGTAACTGCTCCAACGGTAATCCGCCGGGTCCTTCACCATCCCGGCACGCACCGGATTCAGGTCGATGTAGGCAGAAATCGTCTTCGCCGCCACCCCGTCCTCCACGATCACGCTCTTGAACCGGTCTTCCCACAGCCGACCCGTTCTGGAATGCGCACGGTTGAACCATTGGGTGAAACGTTGCAGCAGTCCCTTCATGAACTCACCCAGATCCTGCATGCGATAGGTGAATCGCTTGTGAATGGCCGCCAGCGCTTCCTCCAGCCCGGACTCCTCCACATAAACCGCCGTCCTGGCATCCGCCAATTCCTTCACCACCCCGGCGACGAATGCCTCGCTGTAAATCGCGGAAAGCCGCTTCAAAAGCACCTGATCCGACAACCCGGAGTCCGCCATCGGCGGAACTTCGAGCAAGAGATGGAAGTGGTTGCACATCAAACAGTAGGAAACCACCCGGCAATCGGTGAATTTCTCCTGCAAGCGCATCAACGCCCGGAACTTCTCCTTCTCCTCCGCGCCGAACGCGAACCGCCGGTCCACCACCCGCGAAATCACGTGGTAAAAAACCGGTTTCCCGGCGGATTTCCGCCACTCAGCCAGCCATCGTGCCTTTCTCATGGAGAAGAACTACCGGGGCGGGGGAGAAATAGCAAGAAAAGACTCCGACTACAGGCCTGTCCCTCTGTCATA
>JANODE010000195.1:0-2029 GCA_031412525.1 Akkermansiaceae bacterium
CGGCTTCAACGATTTCTTCCGGTTTCTCCTCCGGCAGCTTCGCGGCGGCTTCCCGCACGTCCAGCTTGCCCGTCACGATGTCGGCGGTCAGGCGGGTGCGGTATTCCTGCATCAGGGCGATTTCTCGCTCGGTGCGGGCGATGGCGGAATTGAGACCGTGAAGCTTTTCGCCAAGTCCTTTCAAGATGGTGTCCTGCTCTTCACGAGGAGGCAGTGGGATGTGGATTGCACCAAATCTATCATTGTAGAGGCGCATGAATCCCGAGGTTCCGGTGCCCAAGCCTTTTGATTCGGATCGAAATTTAACGCGGTAGGTTCGAGTCCGAAAGAGTTCCCCCAGATAATCGACGCTCACGTCTGCAATTGGATCGAAAACTGCATAATCAGGGCTAACAAGTCCGGTGATGTTGAGGCATGAAGGAAAGATGACCCCGTTACCTGCCTGCATTCGGTTCACGACAAACTGCCTTGGTCTGACTATTTTGAAACCGACTAGCGTTGCCGCCTGATAAGGGCGCGAAAAGTGTTCCGCAAACACGACGAGACCGTGATGCATTCGCATTGAGAGCAGAGGTTCCGCTCCAGTCGTGGATCGGTTATCTACTTCGTGCAGGAGATACTTAATCCGTTTGACCTCCCAATGCTCCGGAATCTCGCCGAGCCAGGGGATGCCGGATGGTTTTAGTTTGGCGTTGGGATCGAGGCCGCGGGTAACGGCGCGGTGAATGATGGCCTGCTTCTGCTCGTTGAGCAGCCCGATGAGCTTGCGCTTGGCGCGGATGAAGCCGTCGATCTTCCGGTTCGCGTGGTCCAGAAAACGGACGATGGCGAGTTGTTCGTCGGGGGGCGGGAGAGGCACGAACTGATTGCCAAACATCTCGTAGCGGAAGTCGGTTGACCGCTCGCGAATCCCTTTGGCTAATGCTAGAATCCATTGAGACCGTGACATCTCACGCAAAGTGTGGGCGTAGTAACCAGCCACAATACCGGGTCCGGGTCTGCAAACGTTGTAAACAGGTGTGCCTTTGCCATCACTGTCTGAAACACCGATAGCTCCGGCGAACGCATCCATTCCGTGGATTACCAAGTCTCCTTTGCGAATGCCTTGATAACCGGAAAAGGCAGTCGCTTCAGTGAAACCGCGAAGTCGGCGGTTTTTGCGTAGCGTCACCATTCCATCGCGGAAACATGTTATGACTTCGTCTTCAGGACGCACCTCACGTTGCATCTTCGTAAAGAGTCGCTTCGCTCGTTCGGTCGCCCAGGTTTTCGGAAGGTCGGGAGACCAAGGAATGCCCGACTCCTTGTATTCCGCATACGGCTTGAGCCCTTCGATCATGCCGAGACTCCTTTCGTGATTTCACCGAGCAGCCCGTCGGTTTCCTTCTCCAGGGCAAGAATGTCGGAACCGATCTGGGCAAGGGTGCGGAGTTGGGGTGGCTGATAGAAGTGGCGGGTGAAGCTGACTTCGTAGCCAATCTTGGTGGCGTCCTTCTTCACCCAGGCATCCGGCGTGTAGGGCAACACCTCGCGGCGGATGAAGGACTCGATGCCGCCTTCTTCGAGAAGTGGAATCTGCTCGCTGTCGCGCAGGTCGGAATCTGTTTCGTATTCGACGACGGATTTTTTCCCGTCGATGACGACTTCGTAGAGGCCGTGCAGTGGATCGGGCTGGGTGGCAGCAGATTTGCCGCCTTTGCCTGATTTGTGGATTTTCGCGATGACGGGCGGGGCGCTTTCCTCGCGCCAGCTCACGGCTTTGTAGAGTTGTTTGCTGTCGGCGGCGGGCAGTTTGATGTCGAGTCTCCAGAGGCCGGCGAAGACGTGCTCGCGGAAGACGTTGTGGTCCTCGAAAAGGCCGCCGCCGATTTCCTCGCGAAGGCGGTTAGCGGTTTCGACGAGGCGGCCGTCGCGCTCCCAGGTTTTCGGGTCGAGGAGTTTGCGTTTGGTTTTCTCGGGCAGGCCTTTCTTTTTCGCGCCTTCCTCGTCGTCAGCTTCGTCCTCGTCGTCACCCCATTCGGCGAGGCGT
>JANODE010000196.1:0-3501 GCA_031412525.1 Akkermansiaceae bacterium
CAGAGCTGTGAAACGAAGACCGAAGCCGCACCAGCTACTGAATGTTCCCCGACATCAAATGATCGAGATCAGCCATCGCTCCCGCTACAAGAAACCCGCAGATGAAATCGTCCCAAACAACCCTTAAGTTAGCGCCATTCAAACCCGACCCTATTGATGCGGCCTGGAAGCTCACAGATTCGTCACCTGCACGCTGCTCTCGATGATGCCTTGGGCGATGGCGTGGCGGGTGAGACCTGCGGTATCGTGGACATCGAGTTTTTCCATCAGGCTTTGGCGGTGTTTCTCCACGGTTTTGATGCTGATCTTGAGAACGTCTGCGGTCATTTTATCGGAATTCCCCTCAACAATGAGTCGTAAGACTTCGGATTCCCGTGAGGTGAGTTGTGAGGGTTTGGTGGAAGCGGGGGAGCTGTTTGCGCGTGCTTTCCGTGCTTGATCGGCGAGGCGCCTGGCAATGAGCGGGCTGTAGAATGTTTTCCCGGCGGCGACTTGGCGGATCGCTTCCGGAAGGACATGCGTTGCGGTTTGTTTGATCAAATAGCCGCTTACGCCGATGGAAATTGCGTTCTGGACGTAAGCATCATCGTTGTGGGCGGAGAGGAGGATGATCTTGCTGCCTGGAGTTCCTTTCAGAATTTGTCTGACGGCTTCAAGTCCGTTAAGCTGGGGCATCGCGATGTCCATGATGACAATGTCCGGGGACAGCTTGCCGAACTGAGCGACCGCTTGGTGCCCGTCTGCGGCGAGGCCGATGATCTTGATGTCGGCCTCTATCTATAGCAGAGCCGCCAGTCCGTCACGGACGATCTCATGGTCCTCAACTAACAGCATGATGATTGGTTTCATGACAATCAAGTGATTCACTGGGGGTGGATCCGTCGGCTGCCGGGAGCTCGATGCGGATGGTGGTGCCTTTTCCGGGAGCGGATTCGATACAGAAGCTGCCGCCTATCATCTCGATGCGCTCTTTCATGCCGAGCAGACCGAGGCGGATGGTTTTTTTTGCGCAGGATTTCCCGTCCACTTCGAAGCCGATTCCGTCGTCCTTGATCTCCATTCGGATGCCGCCATCGAGATCAACGATGCTGACCTCCGCATGACTGGCCTGGGCGTGGCGGGCGACGTTGGCGAGGGCTTCCTGGGCGATCCGATAGAGAACGGTCAGTGTCGCATTGTCGGATTTTTCAATTCCTCCAAATACCGTTAATTTCACCCGCACGCCAGTTTCCTGCATGAAGCTTTGCATGTGCGCCTGCAGAGCGGGGATCAGGCCGAGATCATCGAGAACCGAAGGGCGAAGCTCGCGGGCGAAGCGGTGAACGATGTCCACGGATTTCTCAACCAGCACCTGGGTGAGTTCGATCTTCTGGTGGAGCATTTCTTTGCTGGTTTCTGATTCTGCTTTCAGTTCTGCGAGATGGAGATTGATACTGCTGAGGGATTGGGCGATCACATCGTGGAGTTCGCGACTGATTTTCCGGCGCTCTTCTTCTTGGACGGATAGGAGCTGGCGTGAGAGGTGGCGGAGTTCTTCCTGCATATCAAGAGACTTTGCCAGTAGTCCGCTGGTGGTGAGTTCGCTGGTCTTGAGGGCATCCTCCGCCGCCCGGCGTTGGACGACCTCCAGCTTGAGTTCTGTTACGGATTCTGCCAGTTCGAGGGTGCGTTGGCCGAGTGATTTTATGATTTGATTGAGGTGAATGTTAGCCTCCGTGGCACCGCGGTGGGTTTTCTCGATGGGGACGAGCACCTCGGCGAAGAATGCCGCCGCCCGCCCCAACAGGACGCCGCTGGTCTGGGGCGTGTAAGTGGCGAGAATGAGGGTGGCGACGGCGATCTCGTGGATTCTGGCAATGGCCAGTGTTTCAAGGCCATGGGTGACCGCTTGTTGTCCAAGTACCCGCGCTGGCTCCATGTCCGCCTCGGCCCCTTGCTTCAGGTAGAGTCGCAAGGCTGCGTGATAGAGTCGCGATAGGTCGGCGCGTTTTTCATGCATGGTGGCTACTGAATTCACGGATTAAGTTGCTGAGGGTTTGCGCTGAGGTTTCTACCAGCCAATGGGTGGTGTTGATTTCCTGGGAGAGGCTGAGTTGATTGGCAGAAACTTCACTCTCCAATGCCACGAGTTTGATTTTGATTCCGAGGAGTGCTTGGGCGATTTCGTGCTGCAAGACTTGACTCATCTTGGTGCGTTCCGCTTCGTTCGCACGGAGAATTTTACGCACGGTGCCTTGGAGTTGTTGTTCGAGAATGAGGGATTCCGCCTGCTCATCGCTGGCGGTCTTTTCCGAGGTCTTGAGCGCGGCTTCAGCGTGGTGGCGTGAGGTGATTTCGTGCTGGATTTCCCGGTTCGAGTATTCCAGCGCCAGGGTGTGCTGGTGGAGCTGGTCCGCGGCTTGCGCGAGTTCCACTCTGGCGTCCAAGGCGGTGGCGTGGGTTTTTTCGATCGGGAGGATCGCCTCGGTGAAGAAACCGCTCGCTCGTGTCGCCAGCTCCTCGCGCATGTCCGGGGTGGCGTATGGAGGTAGCAGTGCCTCGCTGGCCGTATCGTGGATCCTGGCCAGAGCAAGAATCTCCAGGCCATTGACCACGGCCTTGCTGCCGATCTCATGGGCCAGCCGAAAGCCGGTGGCGGGACCATCCGTGAGGTAGGCGCGGAGGCCTTCCAGATAGTTCGCGGCCAGGCGTTTGGTGGTGGGGGTGTCCATCGGGATTATTCTCGTTAGATCACCGCCTCCAGTGGTTTGACGGCGGGCATGGGCATGGGTGCCCCGTCGCGATTCGCTGCGAATTCCAAGGTGAAATTGAGCGTTTCCATCAACGCGATCACGTTGATGGGTTTGGTGAGGTATTTGAAAAATCCGGCGCTGAGGCCATTTGCGACGTCCAGCGGCATGGCGTTGGCACTGAGAGCCACGATGGGAATATGGGCGGTGATCGGGTTCTGATTGAGGATTCGCATGGCATCGATGCCGCTGATGCCGGGCAGGTTGATATCCATTAAAATGACCTCCGGCACACAGCTGAGTGCCAGTGCGATGCCGTCTTGGGCGTTCTTCGCCGTAAGAAGCCGAATGCCGGGGCAGCGGGCGAGGAGCTGCTCGATAAGCTGGAGATTGGCCAGATTATCCTCCACGTAGAGCACCACGCTCTGGCGACTGTCTCTTGAGACGGGCATGGGTATGAACTTACTGGTAGCCGTCTGAAGGTGCTCCGAATGCGCGTCACTATCATGAATGAACTCGACCCAGAAAACACTCCCTGCTCCGACTTTGCTGGTCGCACCGATTTTCCCGTGCATCAGGTCGACCAAGCGTTTGCTCAGCACCAGGCCGATTCCAGTGCCCTCCTCAGCCGTCGTTTCCTGGCCGAGGCGGTTAAACGCCTGAAACAATTGTGCCAGCAGTTCAGGTGACAGCCCGGCACCGGTATCTTTCACGTTGATGCGGATGTGGCCGGTGGAAGTCTCCACGCATTCCACGATGACCGCGCCGCCAT
>JANODE010000197.1:0-1654 GCA_031412525.1 Akkermansiaceae bacterium
GAAAAAGGCACGTTCAGCTGGCCCAAGGACATCGAAGGCGACCGCCGCAAACTCGTGCTCAAACCCACCGCGCTGGCCATGCTCACCGACGGTATCGACCTGCGCGACGGCTTGCAGCGGCCATGGTATGAATTACGATAAACATCATATCTTCACCCGCCCATGGCATGCCACTTGCTTGTTAGTCATCCATCAATACGCCCGAACAACAGATCGCCATACTCGCTGCGGAAGTTGCTTCACTGAAGGCCGAACTCGCCGTCCAGAAAGGCATCGTCGCAGCACTGCTCAAGCGCATCTACGGAGCCAAGAGCGAGAAAATGAGTCACGATCAACTCCTTCTGGAGTTCCTCGGGGATGAGGCAAAAAAGCCCGCCGCCGCCGTTCCCGAAGACCTAGGACCGGCGGCTGAATCCCAGGGTCCAACAGAGCCTAAGACCCGCGCCCGCCGCGTGAGCAAGCTCAGTGAGTCCCTCAAGAGCCTGCCCACCGTCGTGCGCGAAATCATCCATCCCGAAGTGCTTGCCGCCCCCGACGACTTCCGCCTGCTAGGTGAGGAAACCAGCGAGCGCCTCCACGTCAAGCCCTCCGCCTTCACCCTGGAGATCATCAAGCGTCTCACCCATGTGCGCAAAAACGAAGTGGACGCCGTCCCGCTAACACCTCCGCTCGCACCCTGCCTGCTGCCCGGCAGCGTGCTCACCCCATCCCTCGGAGCCCACCTCCTCACCCAGAAGTTCTGCTATCACAGCACCTTTTACCGCGAGCAATGGAAACTCAAAGCCGCCCACGGCATCGAGCTCACCCGCAACCTCATGTGCTCCTGGCACGACCACCTCGCCGACCGGTTGCAGCCACTCTATCAACGCATCGCCGCCCGCCTGCGCGAAGCCGAATACCTCAAAGTCGATGAAACCCCGGTGCGATGTTTGGAGCCCGGCGCGGGCAAAACCGCGTCGGGGTACTTCTGGGTCTATCACCACGCCGAACACGGAGTCCTTTTCGACTGGCACAAAAGCCGCGCCAACACCTGCCTCGACCCCATCCTCATCGGAAGGGATGGAAAACCGTCGTTCAATGGCCATCTCCAGAGCGACGGCCTGCGCGCCTACCGCACCTTCATCGAGCGCCACTCGAAACTACGGATCATCCCCGTCTCCTGCCTCGCCCACATCAGCCGCAAGTTCAAAGAAGCCCGCGACGAGCATCCACGCATCACCGCCCGCATCCTGCTTCTGACCGGCAGCATCTATCAAGTGGAGAAACGGTTGCGTGAAGAGCACGCCAGCCCCCTCGACCGGCAGCGCGGCCGCTGGCTCGAATCCAGAAAACCCTACCACCACCTTTGCAAACTGATTCGTCGGCTCGGCCGCTTCCGCGGGATCACGCCGCGAAGCAAGCTGGGCAACGCCCTGGCCTACGCCGTCAATCAATTGCCGCACCTCGAACCCTGCTTCATGGACGGCCAGATCGAGTTCGACAACAACCTCACAGAAAACGCCATCCGCCCCACCAAGCTCGGGCACAAGAACTGGATGTTCATCGGCGGCGAGCACACCGGCTGGCGCAGCGCCGTCATCTACACCTTCGTCGAGCAAGTCCGCCGCCACGGAGCGGATCCCTTCGCCTACTTCGAGTGGGTCTTCGAAAAGCT
>JANODE010000198.1:0-31528 GCA_031412525.1 Akkermansiaceae bacterium
CGGGTTTTGCCCCGCGGGTTTCGATGTTTGCGCCCATCTGTCCTAACGGCACCGTGATCCGGCCCATTGGCCGCGAGGAAAGCGAAGCATCGCCGAAGAGTTCGGAGGAAAATTCCTGTCCGGCGAGCAAACCCGCTAACAAACGCATGCCGGTGCCCGCGTTGCCGCAGTCGATGGGCGCGGACGGTGCCGTCAGCTTCATCGACTGGCCGTGAATGCGCAGGTTGATCGGGCCGTAGCCGACGAGTTCGTCAAGCACCTCGTGTGGCGCGCCGAGGGCCTTCATCGCGTTGAGCGTGTTCACACAATCTTCGCTCGGCAGGAAATTGCGGACGGTGCAAACGCCGTTGGAAAGCCCGCCGAGGATGGCGGCGCGGTGCGACATGCTCTTGTCGCCGGGAACGCTGAACTCCGCGTGGAGCTTTGAAATGGCTGTGACTCGAAATTCCGACATGTGGGGTGATGGGAAAAACTAACGGGAAGGGTTGAGTGGGCTGCGGCGTTGCTTTGCCGTCTCCAGCCACTGGCGGGCTTGTTCCTGATTGCCACTCTCGAGGCTGGCAAGGATTTCGCGCAGATCGGCGATGGTTTCCTTCAACGGGCCGATGAGCGCCTCGCGGTTTTCGGTGACGATCTCCGCCCACATCGTTGGGTTCCCGCCGGCGACGCGCGTGGTATCGCGCAGCCCACCGCCGCCGAAGCGGCCTTCCGATGGATCCTTCAAACACACGCGCGCCGCGCTGGCCGCGACGATGTGCGGCAGGTGGCTGATGCGGGCGACGAGCTCGTCATGGATCGCCGCGCTCATCCAGGAAGTCCGGCAGCCGATCGATTTCCAGAACCGCTCTAACGCCGCAGCCTGGCAGGCGGGCGCGCGGTCGTCGTTGGTCAGCAGGCAGGCGGCGTCGTGAAACAAATTCGCCGTGATGGCAGAGAGTCCGTTGCGCTCGGAGCCGGCCATGGGATGGCTGCCGATGAAGGAAATCCCACGTGGGGCGAGCAGTGGCGTGATTTTCTGATGGGGCGTGCGTTTCACGCTGCCGACGTCCGTGACCAGGCACTTGTCCGGCATTCCGGCGGCGAGTGCAGCGGACACGAGGGCTGGCATCGCGCCAACGGGCACGGCGAGAATGGCAAGGTCCGCGTCCGCCAGCGCTTCTGCTAGATCGGCTGTCACGTTGGCGATTCCCAGCTTCCGTGCTTCTTCCACGGTTTCCTCTTTGCGTGCCCAGAGGCGGACGGTGGGGGCATTGGGCAAGGTGCCGAGGGCAAGTGCCAGAGAGCCGCCGAGCAGCCCGCCGCCGAGGATGGAAATGTTTGGGAAATCTGGGTTCATTCAAACAAAAAGACCGGGTCCAGTGTGCCGGACCCGGTCAGGTTTCCTTAGTCGAGGTTTACCGGGAATCGAAATGGCTCAAGGCACGCGGAAATACTTCTTCTCCGCGGCTGGGTAGGTGGGGTCTTGCACGAGGGTACCGCTTGGAATGTCGCGAACGTCCACCACCTTGTTGTTGTAGGGGCTGAAGACGAATCCTTCCTTGCCGGGAACCTTGTTGGCAAAGGCGAAATCGCGCTTCTCGGCCGGTGGTTTGGGTGCTTCCGGTCCCGGAGCGCCAGGCGCGTTGTTGCCGGGTGCACCACCATCGGCTGATTCCGGAGTGTTTTTGAGTTCGTCCTGCTTCTTGAGTTCAGCCTCTTTTTTCGCCAATTCGCGCTGCTCCTTGACCTTCTGTTGCTCGGCGGCGGTCAGTGTTTTTTCAGGTGGCTTGGTCGGTTGTTTTTTCCCTTGGCTCTCGTCGTAGGGATAGCAGGAGGCAAGCAAAACGCAGCCGAGTGTGGCGATTCCGGTGGAAAAACGAAAGGTCATGGCAATGAAGATGGGGAGTTGTCAGTGAATCCCTCGAACGATCATGGGAGACGGATGCGATCATGCGTGTCTCCTGCCTGCCGTCAAGAAGGTCGTTGGTCCGTTCACCAGATTTTACGAAATTTCTCCCAGTGCGGATATCACCGTCGTGCGCGCTTGTTCCCGATCGGATTTTCGGCTGAAACTGCGCCCACGCCATGCCAGACGCCACGATCCATACGATTGGGAAAATTCTCATCAACCTTGCTCCGGTCCTCTATCGGGTGGAGCTGCCGAACGGTAAAATCATCATGGCCCACCTCTCGAAACCGCTGACCTTGGAGCAAGCCGTGTTTTCACCGGATGATCGCGTGGTGCTCGAACTCACGCCCTACGATTTTGATAACGCCCGCATCCTCGGATTGGCCGAGTAGATGCGTGCATTGGCTACGATCACTCGGGCCACTTGATCGGCGGGACCTTGCCGCCCCAGAACCGCTGGGCGGGATCGAAGAGGTCCTTCCCGTCGATCAGGACCCGGCCGTCCGGTTCGATGGGCAGCAGAACGACACTGTTGTCCACTCTCAGAATCACCGCTTTCCCGCCGAGGATCTGCGGATCAAAGGTGGCTTTTCCCTTCACAAGCGGAGCCACTACGACGGGTCTGCCCGGATTTCCGGCGGCGTTCATTCCCGACAGATAGGCGAACGCGCATTTCTCAAGTCTCTCAACCGGCTCCTGCTTTTCCGACTTCTCCCTCACTTCATCCACTAGAAGCATCTCTTCGGTTAGGGATGGGACGGTGGCGATCAACTGGAAAAAACAATCGTTCGCTGTTTCAGCTTTGACCGCAGCCTTTGTCCCCGACGCCGCCTTCACAGCTGCTGCCGTCTCGGCATTTGGAAAAGAGCCGTATTCAGTCTCAAACTCGAAAAGCGCGAGACCAATTTGTCTGGCGTTCATGATTGCCAGCGTCTGCCGGGCCTTGAACTTCTGGCCTTTGATGAGGTTCTGGAAAACCTGCTTGTCATGTTCCGTGATCTTGTTCGGATCCGCGTCCTGTGCTCGTGCTACCTGAATGAACGGAGCAATGGCCATGGCTGTGATGAACCAATAAATGAAAGGTGAAAACATTTTCATCGACCACGGTATCTATCTCAAATCCCGCAGCTGTCGATGTTTCTCTCGCCCACTGCAAAAGCTGGTATGATAATCCCCACACCTTACTCTGATAGATAATCGCTGAGGGCGTCCCGCAGACTGGTCCTTGCGCGGAAGAGCAGGCTCTTCACGGCGGAAACGGATAGATCGAGCACGGTGGCGATTTCTTCGTAGGACATTTGTTCGTAGCGACGCAGGACGACGGCCATGCGCTGGGCTTCGGGCAGTGAGGAAATCGCCTCATCCACTTTCTGTTGGAGTTCCGCCTGGAGGATTTCCGCGTCGGGCTGACGGTCGGGGCTGGCTTCCACGGTGAGGTTGGAATTTTCCTCGCGCTCGTCGGATGAGACTTCCTTCTTGCGGCTCTTGCGGCGGGTTTCGTTGAAAACGAGATTGCGCGTGATGGTGAACAGATAGGTCGTGAACTTGGCGTCGGGCCGGTAGCGTTTTGCGTTTCGCCAGATGCGGAGGAATACCTGTTGGGCGATGTCTTCGGACTCGGAGGCGTTTCCTAACATCTTGGCCACGGTGCCGATGACGGCGTCCTGATGGCGCTCCACGAGTTGCCTGAATGCCGCATGGTCGCCCTCGCCGACGCGCTCCATCAGGGCGAAATCGACCGCGCTTTCGCTGGAGTAAGGGGAAGTCGGATCTGTTTCCATTTTTAGAAACAAGGGTGCTCCGGCGACATTGGCGCTGAACATGTGGCATTCAACCTGAGTGGCCGTGCGAAGTTGCGCTGCATTTTCAGTGGTTCAGAGTTCCGACGATTTTGCCCACTCTTCGACGGCTGGATCGAGAAACACCTCGGCGATCACTTCCCGCGCCCAGTCTTCGCGCTTGGCCAGTTCGTTGAGCATCCGCCACGAAACCACCTGAACCGCGGGAGATTCGCTCCAAACAGATTCCGCCAAACACTGCCAGCCGCGTCCGGCGAGAGTCCGCGGTTTTTCGAGTGCCTGCAAACAGGGCTCGCTCACCAACAGAATGCGATCGAGATCAGGCTCGTCCGCAACAGGTGGAACTTCGTAGAGCCGCAGGGGAACTCCGGCTGCACCGGTGAGTTCACATTTCGATTTTGCGCGCCTCGCAAGATCCTTGCCAAGGCTTTGCAAGGCGGATACCCGCGCCTGATGTGTTTCATAACCTTTTCCCATCGGGAAACGAATATCCGAAAAAACACAGCGCGGGAATCCCCAATTTTCGGGTGCTATCAGATTCGGCCGAGCAACACGAGGACTAGAATAATCACTACGATGAGGCCCAGGCCGCCACTTGGGCCGTAGCCCCAGTTTTTGCTGTGACCCCATGAGGGCAGCGCTCCCACGAGCGCGAGGATTAGAACGATGAGGAGGATGGTTCCGAGTGACATGATGGATGATTTCGATTGGTGTTAAAGTGAGAGCTGGACCTGAACGTATCCGGAGCCACGTCTTTCGTAATAGGTGTCGCGGACCTGATAGTACTGGGTGCCGCGATGTTTTACGACGCGGTAGCCGCGGGGAAGCTCGCGGACGATGACCACTTCCTGCTGACGGCGTGGCGGGCGGTTGTATCCGCGCGGCGCTTCTACGACGACGTAGCGACCGGAACGAGGCTGATAGTAGGTGCCGTTGTGGTTGTAATACTGCGAGCCACCGATGACTTCCGTGCGATATCCGGACGGCAATGTGCGGACTTCATATCCGGCGCTGTAACCCTGGCTGTATCCAGCGTTTCGTGGTCCGGATTGGTTCTGCGAGTAGTTGGGGTCGACACAGCTGGAAAGCATGGCGGCGACGCCGAGGCAACCGAGAAGCGCGGGTTTGGTGAGTGAGGTTTTCATGGCTTGGATGGTTTTTCGATTGCGAACGGGAATTCCGCTCACGACCCACTTTTGCATGTCACACGCCAATCCACCGGGATCCTGCATCGACGCGGCTTGCAGCTCAAAACGACCGATTGGCAGAATGTTTTTTACCTGATAATTGCACGGGTTTCCGTGCAATTCGCATCAATGGACGGGGTTAGGCGCGGATCGTTGAAAGGCACGCCATGCCAGCCACATCGCGGCTAACGATACGATGCCTGCACCGAAAAACGGCAGCCCAGGCACGTCGACCGATCGTCCAGGCGCGATTGCCCATGAAAACATCGCCGTCCACAGCAGCGGCGCGGCGATTCCCGCGATACTGGTGATGCTGTTCAGCGCGCCCTGCACGGCTCCCTGCTCGTCGGCAGGCACGGCTTGGGAAATCATCGATTGGGTAGCGGGCGAGCCGATTCCTGCGATCGATCCGATGATGATGATGAAATAAACCATCCATCCTTGTGGTGCCGAGCCATAGCAGAACATCGCTACCGCCATGGCGAGCAGGCCCACGTAAACACCACGTCGTTCACCGATGATTTTCAAAACCCGCCCCGCCAGCCCAGCTTGTACGATCGCCGCCATCACGCCGACAAGGGCCAGTGAAAGGCCGACTTGTTTGCTGTTCCAGCCGTAGCGGGTGCCGGTGTAGAGCACCCACAAACACGGATAGATATTACCGGCGAGCATGCTCAGGAAATGAGTTCCCGCCAAGGCCATCACCAGCGGCCAGCGGCTGAGGGCCGCCAGCGCCTTGATCGGGTGCGCGCTGGACCATTGGAAGGGCCGGCGGTTTTCCGGGGCAAGTGATTCCGGCAGGACAAATGCGCCGTAAATGCAGTTCAATAGCGTAATGCCCGCAGCCACGAGAAACGGCACGCGCAGGCCGTATTCGCCCAGCAGCCCGCCGATTGCCGGCCCGGCGATGAACCCCAGCCCGAATGCGGCACCGATCATGCCGAATCCGGCGGCGCGTTTTTCCGGCGGTGTTACGTCCGCAATGTAGGCACTCGCAGCAGAAAAATTCGCCGCCGTGATGCCCGAGACGATGCGTGCGAGATAGAGCCAGCCCATTGTCGGCGCCCACGCCAGAACGAGGTAGTCGATGCCGGAACCAAATAGCGAACCGAGGATGACAGGACGCCGCCCGAAGCGGTCCGAAAGCGCGCCGAGCACGGGTGAAAAAATAAACTGCATCAAGGCATACAATGCGCCCAGCAAGCCGACGGAATGCGCGGCAGCCTGCACATTTCCCTGCTGAAGCTCCTCAACCAGCTTCGGCAAAACCGGCACGATGACCCCGATGCCGAAGACATCCAGAAAGAGCGTGATGAAAATAAACAGAATCGCGGGCTTCGGCCGGGCCATGGCCGGATCATAAGGCGGGACGGCCAACGGCAAACCACAAACTGCTGGCACCAGAGCAGAGGAAACTCAGATAATTTTTAGAATTTGCCGTGAAGCTCGGTTTCCAGACCGTGAATCAGTCGATCTTTTTATATCGATGGGGTTGGATCCGACCGCGCGCTGCTGAGAAACGGTGCAAAAACCTGAATTTTAATGGCTTGGAGGACGGATTTTGAGGGTTTTCGGCCGTTGACATGATTCTAGTAAAGAGTTATTAAATTTTTAGCTGCCCATACCTTACATTTATGAAAATCACCAACTTCCCAGTCATAGGGACACTGCTTCTGGTCGGGACCGGGCTCGCATCCGCCGAGTCGAAAACGCTCAACCCGGTGAAAGTGCCTGCGAGGCAGATGGAGAATGAGCCGTTCCGTTTTAACGGAGCGGTGCTGAATGGAGATGCGCGGGGCAGTGGATTCTGCGCTTGGAATTCAAAAGCGTTTTTCTCTGCCGCCCACGTGGTCTTCGACGACGCAGGTGGCAAATGGGGCGAACCGCCCGTGTGGCACGGAAAAGCCAACTCGATGGCTCTCAACCCGAGCAAGGGGATCCAGAGCCGCGGCTACTATCGTTGGACAAACTATTCCGAAATCGTGGCGGAGGACGGCTTGAATGGCGACGCCTTCGGCCGCGATGTGATTCTCGGCTTTTCATTTGAAAAGCTCATCAAGGGCAAGCCCGCGGTGCTCAATCTCAAAGGCGTCAGCGACCTCAAGCGGCCGATCCGGACAATGATCACGGGTTACCCGGCGGAAAACGACTATTTCGGCGTGCCGATCAGCGGATTTTATCTCCACAGGACCGGTCCCGGAATCAATCCCTACAAGGCCTCCGCCGGCGGAGCGCTGGCGACCACCTTGGTCAGTACGGGTGGCGGGAACAGCGGCGGGCCGATCTGGACCATGGACAGCAAGGCCGGTTGGACCGCAGCCGGCGTGCTCGTGGGCGGACTTCCTTCTGAGGCGACCGTCTATGGGTTCACTGGTGATATCAATGCGCTGACCCGAGCCGTCGCGCCGCTGGTGGAATCGAATATGCCGGATTCCATCAAAGTGGATAAAGTCTCCGCGACCTCGCGGTTTTTCCCTTACAATCGCGCTAAAGCCATCCCGGATGGAGTGCAGAAATGGACGGATTTTCCGATCGTCGCCGATGGATTTGAGGAAGGTGAAGTTGTCAAAAAGGTGAAACTCTCCTTTAAAATCAAAACCAAGCACCAAGGCGATCTTCAGGTGATCCTCGTTGGCCCAGGCGGTTTCGGGACATTGATTCACAACGAGCAGGGTGCCGGAAAGGACGACCTGATCTTGAGGGATAAAGACGTTAGTGGGGATTTCACTGACATCGATCCCAATGGAAAATGGATTCTCCGTGTCCAGGATCGGCTCAAAGGCGACATCGCCACGCTTGAAAACATCGTGCTCGAAATTGCAGCCGAAGGCACCGCCGTGGTAGCTCCATGAGCCGGACACGAAAGCGGTGGCTCGCGGCCGCGCTGCTCGCCGGGATCGGAGCTTTTGCATGGATGCGGCCAGTTGGGAAACCGACTATCGTAATGGCGGAAAGTTCTCCACTGCCGCCGGTTCGCAGCCGGGCGTCTCAACCGGATTTCGAAAAAGAGCAAATCACCAGCGACGCCGCGGCGAGAAAACGGATCCGCGACGATTGGGACGAGCTGGTGAGGTGGCTGGATTCAGATCCGCGACCGGACGCGCAGGAAATCCAGGCGCGCCTGCTTGCCACGCGGTCGGCCTGGGCGGAACTGGACCCCCACGTGCTGGCGGAAATGATCCGCGAGCTGCTGGCGACGGGCGAAGACAAGGCAACGGGCCTCGCGTTCAAGATCGGCCCTCATGGATTTCTCACAGGCTGGCCGACGCTGCGGGTCTTCCTGCTGGATGCGCTGGCGACGTCCGATCCGGAAACGGCGGCGGCCCTTGCAAAAGGACTCCTGGCGGAAACTGCGTCAGCGGATGAATTCGCCGTCGCCCTTCGGTCACTCACCCGCGAGGGCAGGGGGCGAGCGGGAGATGAAGAACTGACAGCCTATTTCGGCCAAATGTTAGCGCGTCACGAATGGCAGAGATCGGCAGGATTTGCGGAAGCACTCGATCTCGCACGCCTGATCGGAACTGCCGAAGCCGGACGCCAGCTCGTGGAATGGGACGGAAATCCAGCCTTGAGGTCGATGGCCTTGGATGAATTCGCCGCGGAGCATCCCGTCGTGGCCATGGAAATGGCGGACAGCGTCGAAGGCATCGCGCGAGCCAACATCATGGCGCGCGCCCACCCGGACGATCCCAGACAAATGAATGCTGTGGACGCTTATCTCCGCGGCCCCGATCTATCAGACCATGAGGCGGAGGCGTTTTTAAAATCCTTCCCCTTGCGCAGTGCCACCACCGGCTTCCGGCTCTATGGAAAAACTCCTGCGCCCTATTCCTTTGAAAAAGTCGTGGCAGGTGATCGCGCCGCGCTGGATCGCGTAAACCAGTGGGTAGCTGATCCCGCGCTGGCCAGACACCGGATTGGCCTAATTTCACTGCAGCAGCGGCTCACGAACTGGACGCGACAGTCGCGTTGATTCGCGTACTCCGGAAGGCTTACTCCGCGACTGATTCCGCCGCCACCGCGCGGCGGGCGGGTTTCGGCGGATTCACCTTTTTCCCGAAGGCCATCAGCGGCAGTTCAAGATGCAGGTGGATGACCCTGGCTGCGGCCACCACCAGCGGCACGCCAACGAGCAGCAGCACCGCTAGGTTTCCCCGCTGGCTGATGTCAGGAAACAGGTGGAGCGTGACATACATGACCGCGATAATGATGGGCCAGTGGACTAGATAAAGTGGGAACGAAAGGTGCCCGAGCCATTGCAGCGCAGGATGGAGCAGGGAATTCCGCAGTGGGGAAAGCAGGCGTCCGGGAAGATTGTCGCCACGTACCATGATGCAGCCGAAGCCCAGCGCCCATGCGGTCAGTGCGATGGCGTGCCATTGGAACAGAATGCCGACGGCGATCAGCACGATCATGCTGATAGACGAGATCCGGTTGCCGTTTTTGTCGTCGCTGTGGTAACGTGCATAGAAATGATAGCTGCCGATTCCGAGCAGGAAAAGCGGCAGATGGGCGGGGAAAAACGCGAGCATTGGATTTGCGAATTTCACGCCGTATTTTGATCCCAGCACCACTGCCACGGCGATCAGCGACCATTTTGCCGCCGTCCTAACAGTCCCTGATATCATGACGGCACGCGCCAGGAATGGTGCGACCAGATAATACTGCCACTCCAGCGTGATGCTCCACGCCGGCGGCAGCAGGGTGGCGGTCGAGTTCAGGAGAAATGATCGTGGCAGCAGGCCGTTGAGCAGGGTGAGGTGCCAGAATGTGTGCGCGCCGAGCGCTGAGAAACTGTTGTTGGTGAAGGTCCGGATCCATTCAAAATACACCGTGGACCCGCGCCATGAGGCGGTGTCGAGGATGAAGGGGGTGAGAAAGGTGGTCGCGATGCCGAGCAGCAGGCACAACAGATAGACCGGATAGATCCGGAAAAAGCGCCCGGTCATGAAACTGGCATATGACTGGCTGCGCTTGTGCAACAGGAACGAGATCGCAAAGCCGCTGAGGATGATGAATGTGTCCACTGCGGCTCCCGCCTCAACGAATGCCGCCCACGCACCTGCGAATCTCCCGGGCAGACGGCACTCCCAAAACCCGGACCAGGCGAGCATGTGCGCCAACGCGACCCACAAGGCGAGGAGCCCGCGCAATCCATCCAGTTCATCCACCCGCGGGGATTGATTGGTGCGTGTGCCTGGTTGTAACATTGGGGGGATCTAACCTTTTGAAAGACCTGAATCGCGGTAGGTTATCCACGTTTTCAGCCCGGAAGGCAAACGAAAAGCCCCTCCGCGATCGCGGTAGGATGAAGTCGGGCAGCTCATTTGTTTGAAAGGTTAATCGTGCTTGCCAGTTACATGGGCACCCTGAAAATCTCCAACACCAACGGCATGAAGTTCCTTTTGTTTTCATTCCTCATTGTCTCGGCCGTCGCCGCCGAACCGGATGGGAAATTGCTCTTCACCCAGAACTGTGCGCCCTGCCATGCCGCCGACACGAAAGTCGTCGGCCCATCACTGGTCGAGATCAGCAGCCTGTATGGCAAAAATCCTGACGGATTCGTGCATTGGTGCACCGCGCCGGGAAAAAAACGGGCAGATACGATCGAAATGCCCTCGATGGCGCATCTCGGTGAGGAAAACCTGCTGGCCGTTTTTCGTTATATCCTCCAGGTGTCCAAGGGAACGGTTGAGAAAAAAGTTTCTGCGAAGGATCCTTTTGCTGCCGCTCCGACGCTCGTCGCGCGCCCGCTGGTCCAGCGGATTTTCATGCCGAATGCCGGTCCCGCAGCGATCGCCGTGGCTTTTGATGCGAAGACCTCGCTCTGCTGGGACGCCGGGGCCTGTCGGCTTCGTTATGTCTGGACCGGTGGCTTCATCGACGGCTATCCCTACTGGAAAGGCAACGGAAACAACCAGGCGAAGGTGGTCGGAAAAGTCCGCTACACCGAGAGCCAGCCACCTTTCGGCAACGATGGGCCGGTGGTATTCCGGGGTTACGACCTGAAAAACGGGTTGCCGGTCTTCCGCTACTCGGCGGGTGTGCTGGAGGTCAGTGAGAGTTTTGAAGCATTGCCGGACGGCCAAGGAATCGTCCGTCATTTCACCCTCGCCGAGGTCCCGCGGGCTCCTCTAACGCTCTTGTTTCCTGCTGATGCAAAGACTTCCATCACCAGCGATCGCGGGACTTTCGCCAAGGGCGCGCTCACGCTCACACCCGCCGAGGCGAAGGATTTCACTCTCACCCTTACCTTTAGATGAACCCGCTCCGATTCATCACGATGCTGGCCGTTTCCACCACCCTCCAGGCTGCGGAGTGGATGGACTATTTCGACTTTGAAACCATCCCAATGCCTGCCGGGATCGATCCGCAAATTGGTGCGATCGAGTTCCTCAAGGACGGTCGCATGGCGGTCGCATTTCATCGCGGCGAGTTGATGATCTACACGCCTTCAGGGCAGTCATGGTCGTTGTTCGCGAGCGGGCTTCAGGAGCCATTGGGAATGCTTGCGGAGCCGGATGGCTCGTTGCTGGTCATGCAGCGTGCCGAGCTGACGCGCCTCCGGGACACCGACGGAGACGGCGCTGCAGATCGATTTGAAACCGTTTTCGATGGTTTCGGAATGACCGGAAACTATCACGAATTCGCGTACGGCCCGGTCCGTGACAAGGATGGCAGCTTGTTCATCGCGCTGGGACTTGCATCGAATGGAGCGTCAATCCGCCGCGAGGTGAGGGGGAAATTTTCGCCGATCGGCGAGCTGACGCGCGAGCAGATGACCGAGGTGAAAGACTGGAAATCCTCCGCTGAAAAGGCCGGCCGGATGTATTCCCGTGTCCCGTGGCGCGGCTGGATCCTCAGGCTTTCTCCTGATGGAAAACAGATGGAACCCTACGCCTGCGGATTGCGTTCGCCCGACGGGATCGGCTTTGATGCAAAGGGCCGCCTGCTCGTCACTGACAATCAGGGGGACTGGCGACCGACCAGCCCGCTTTTTGCCGCGAAACGGGGCGATTTCATGGGCCATCCGGCGTCACTGATCTGGAGGAAAGACTGGAATGGCAGCGATCCGCAGAAAATCAGTCCGGCTGACTTCGACAAAATCTACAGCCCGGCTGCAGGTCTGTTTCCTTATGCCGAGCTGGCAAATTCCCCGACCCAGCCGATCCCGGCCCCGGCGGGCGCAATGCCGGACAACTTGGTCGGCCAGACAATCATCGGAGAAATGAACCAAAACTCGCTCGTCCGGGTGCTCGACGACGAGGTGGACGGCGTTTTTCAAGCGGGGCTGGTGGCGTTTCTCGACAAGTCATCGCTCGGCATTGGAAATCACCGGCTCGCATTCGCTCCGGACGGCTCTCTTTACGTCGGAAAAACCGGGCTCTCGTGGGCAGGCTCCACCGGCATCACGCGCGTCCGCTGGAATGGGAAACCGTTCTTCTCGCTCGATCGGATGAAGGCCACGCCGGATGGATTTGTGCTGCGCTTTTCCGAGCCGGTGGACGAAAGCAAACTTTCCGCCATCAAGCTCAGCCGCCACACGTATCCTTACACCGCGCGCTACGGCTCAAAACGTTTCGACGAGCAGACGCTGGAAATCACCCGCGCCGAGCTCTCCAACAACAACCGCGACCTCACACTCACCTGCGGCCCACTCAAACAAGCCTACCTCTATCAAATCGACCTCAGCGCACTGCCCGCCAAATCCGGCAACACCCTGATGGGAAAACGCGCCTCCTATCACGTCGCCCGAGTTCCGCGGTGAACGAAAACAAGGAGAGGCGGACTCCGATCCGCCCGCCCATGAGCTGCCAATTGATAGAGGTCAACCGCACTTCATGGTCTCCTCACGGACAGGGCGGACCGGAGTCCACCCCTCCTTGAGCAAACAACCGGTCGCGATCCTCAGATCATCCCTTCGATCAGTTTTTCCAACTTCACGATATCCGCCGAGAACGCGCGAATGCCGTGGGCGGTTTTTTCAGTCGCCATCGGGTCCTCGTTGAGCATGAAACGGAACGCACTCTCGTTGAGCGTGATCTTTTCGTGATCGCACGCCGCAGCTTCGGCAGCGGTTAGTTTTGG
The DNA here is from genome assembly GCA_031412525.1 of Akkermansiaceae bacterium. Classification (GTDB taxonomy): domain Bacteria; phylum Verrucomicrobiota; class Verrucomicrobiia; order Verrucomicrobiales; family Akkermansiaceae; genus Luteolibacter. Next base: position 12,963 of record JANODE010000198.1, read on the forward strand.
CTCAACCGTTTCATTTGACGCCTGCAGTTCGCCAAGCAAGCCCGGGCTGATCGTTAGCAAGTCGCAACCGGCGAGTGCGAGGATTTCCCCCTTGTTGCGGAACGACGCGCCCATGACCTCGGTTTTGTAGCCGAATTTTTTGTAGTAGTTGTAAATCGAACGCACCGAGATCACGCCCGGATCCTCGTCGCCCTGATAGTCCTTGCCGGTGGACGCCTTGTGCCAATCCAGAATCCGTCCGACGAACGGCGAAATCAGTTTTACGCCGGCTTCTGCGCAGGCCACCGCCTGAGCGAAGGAAAACAGCAGCGTGAGATTGCAGTTGATGCCTTCCTTCGCGAGTGCTTCCGCCGCCTTGATGCCTTCCCAGGTGGAGGCAATCTTGATGAGAATGCGGTCGCGGGAATGACCTTCCTTTTCGTATGCTGCGATCAGCGTATGCGCCTTGGCGATCGTCGCCGCGGTGTCGAAGGACAAACGGGCGTCCACCTCGGTGGAAACGCGGCCGGGGACGATTTTAAGGATTTCCAGGCCAAACAGGATCAGGATGCGGTCGATGATCGCTTCAGTCAGCTCCGGACCGGTGGCACCGGTCGTTTTCACTTCGGCGATGGCCTTCTCCACGAGGTGCTTGTATTCGGGCTTCGCGGCGGCTTGAAGGATCAGAGACGGATTTGTCGTCGCGTCCTGCGGCTTGTAGGTTTTCATCGACTCGAAATCGCCGGTATCGGCGACGACGGTGGTGAACTGCTTCAATTGATCGAGTTGATTCAGGCTCATGATGGGAAAGCGGTAACCTGATGGAACCCTCTTGTGAAGGTGAAAAGCCGGACCCGTCAGCCTCCTTCATGAATCCCACTTCACGCGGTGATGAATTGCCTTGAAAACCAACGCCCCAGCCAGGGCACCAAGAACATCAGCCGTCCAATCCCAGAAATCATTTCCGCTGCGGCCTGGGGTGAAACTCTGATGATACTCGTCCAAAGCCCCGATGATCGCAATAACCAGGACCGCGATGCCGATGATGTTTTGCCATTTTGGATGTTCCGGATTCGTCCGGTAGAGCCAGGCACTGATCAGCCCGCTACCGCCGAAAAAGTATCCGAAATGGGCGACCTTGTCCAAATGCGGGATGGGCGGGACACCTTCACCTGGGATCCTGAACGATGAGAGCGCCCACAATACACCAAACCAAAGCAGAAAGCCGGCAAGCCAGAAATGAGGATGGCGGGGAAGCCCCAGCATGCTCAGAGCTTGCGCATTTCGTCCTCAAGCCGCTCCGCCAGCCATTGTTTCATCATCGACTGATAGTTCAGGAAACGTGAGCGGGCGATTCGTTTGATCCGTGAAAGCATGCGCGGATCGAAGCGCAGCGTGATGGTCGTGGATTCACGGGAATCCGCCTCGTGCACGGAAGTCGCCATCAGGCGGCCGTCGAGCTCGTGGGTTTCCCAAAATCGGGCTTCGGCAGCCTCATCGGCGAATTCGGGGATCTCTGACCAGCGGGTGACGGCGTTCATGGCTTGGAAAATGGGGATTCAGCGGAACTCCGCGTATTTGCGATCGTAGAATTTCTGTTCGGCTTCCGACATCTCGCGGGCGGCCACCACGCGGGTCGTTTTGCCGTCCGTCCAGAAGGAAAAAAACAGGTATCGGTCCGAAACCGTCCGCCCGAGGGCATAATACCGTGAGGCCCCGTCAGAGCGTTCATTGTCCGGCAGGAAGCGGACGGAAAACGGATCCTCGAAAGCTTCTTCCAGCTCACGGGGTTTGATGTTGCGAAGGTCGAATTGAACGTCGATGAGGTCGAGTTCCATGGGCGGAGTTTGGGGATGCTTCGGGAAAGTGCAATAAAGAGTTTCCCCGATGTGGCTGCCCTCCGTGACGTTCCGCGCGATCTTCTCTCATGGGCAAAATTCCACCAAGGCGTCCTCGAGGGCCTCCAGAATGACGCGGCCACGACGAGGACAGGTGAAAATCTCCCCTTCGCGCAAAACGATATCCCTCGGATCTCCATCGCCAGTGATCCACAGAACACCTCCCACACAACGAATGCTTCCGCCGGGCGGGAGGTTGCGGGTGAGGATTTTCCGGCGTTCCAATTTGTGTCGATTGGCGCTCCTGACCTGACAAAAAGGTCGCGCAAATCGTCTGGCGATGGCCGAGCTGGCGAAGATCAGTTGCATGAAGTGACAGTAGCCGGTCCGCCGGGACCGGGTAGCCACAGAGCGGTGGATTTACGGCCTGCACAGATTCTCGATTTGACTTACCTGTGCAGGTTTCTTTCCGTGCGATCTGTTCATGGTCACGAATCGTCTTTTCGGTCAGTCTTGAATGATGCAACGCAAATCCACCCAACCGCTTTACCTTCGCATTGCTGATCGCATGGAAGCGATGATCGATGCGGGCTCGCTGCGAGCCGGCGACCGGATTCCCTCGGTGAGGCATTCGAGCGTGCAGCATCAGGTGAGCGTCCCCACGGTGATGCAGGCTTACTCGCTGCTAGAAAGTCGGAGGCTGATCGAAGCGCGGCCAAAATCCGGATTCTACGTGAGACCACGCTTGGGAATGACCCTGCGGGAGCCGGTGGCTTCGAAGCGCAAACCGTCAGTGGCTTCGCTCGCGGGATTCGCCTCGGTGCTTTCAGTGATTCAAGACGTCAACGATCCGACACTCGTCCCGCTCGGCGCGGCGGTGCCGGGGGATGAGCTGTTGCCGATGGAGAAGCTCGGGCAATTGACCGCATCTCTGGTCCGGCGGTCGAAAGGCACCTTCCTGCGCTACGATCCCGTGCCGGGCTGTCTTCCTTTGCGCATGGAACTCAGCAAGCGCTCCCTGGACTGGGGATGTGGATTCGACGCCGGGGATTTTATCATCACCCTCGGAGCAAGTGAGGCGCTGCATCTCGCGCTGCTGGCGGTGACACGGCCGGGCGATACCGTAATGGTCGAGTCGCCGACGTATTACGGTACGCTCAACCTGCTGGCGCAGCTCAAGCTGAAAGTCATCGCCGTGCCCGCCTCGTCGGGTGACGGGCTGGACATGCCCGCGGTGAAAAACGCGCTCGTAACGCATCCGGTCGCCGCCATGTTGGTGATTCCGAATTTCTCGAATCCGGTGGGCAGCCTGATGCCAGTGGCCAACCGCCGCGAACTGCTAGAGCTGGCGGATCAGCACGGCATTCCGATCATCGAGGACGACATTTACGGCGATCTGCCGCACGACGGACCGCGGCCGCATTGTTTGAAATCGCTGGACCACGCGGGGCGGGTGATTTTGTGCGGATCGTTTTCCAAGACGCTGGCCCCGGGATTCCGCGTCGGTTACATGGTCGCTGGAAAATACCAGCAGCGGGTGATGGAATTGAAAACCGCCTTCAACCTGGGCGGCCCTCCGCTGCCTGCTCTAACGATCGCCGAGTTCCTGCGGACCGGGGGCTACGAGCGTCATTTGCGCAAGTTGTGCCACACCTACAAACACCAGGTCTGCAAGATGCGGGAGACCGTGGCCGAGGTGTTTCCGGAAGGCACCAAGCTCAGCAATCCCACCGGCGGGTTTGTCCTGTGGCTGGAATTGCCGCGCAACACGGACGTACTGACGGTTTTCCGCGAGGCGCGCGCCGCCGGGATCAGCTTCGCCCCCGGGTCTTTGTTTTCACCGAAGGGCTGTTTCAATAACTGCCTGCGGCTGAGCTGCGGATCGCCGTGGAGTCCCCGGATCGAGAAGGCGCTGGGCACCTTGGCGGATATCGTCCGGACCGTGCAAACCTAGCCGTCAGAACAAGGTCGCACGCTGTAGGATTCCCATTACACTGCGGCTCACCAATGAAGGACGGACCGTGGTCGCTGCGACTTGCAGCAACGTCACCTTGCGGCGAGACACCACAACCACCTTTTCTCTGCGCCTGGCCGCAGAACGCAGGGCTGAAATCGGCAGCCAATTTGATCTTTGCCAAAACGCAAATCAAAGCGTGTGCCCCATGCGCGTCCGCTTGGTTTCGAGGTACTTCTCGTTATGCGGATTTGACGGCAGGGTGATCGGCAGTTGCTCGACGATTTCCAATCCATAACCCTCCAGCCCGATGACTTTTTTTGGGTTGTTCGTCAGCAGACGGATGCGGCGGACGCCGAGGTCGTAGAGGATCTGTGCGCCCATGCCGTAGTCGCGGAGGTCGGAGCCGTAACCGAGTTTTTCGTTCGCTTCGATGGTGTCCATGCCTTGCTCCTGGAGCTTGTAGGCATGGATTTTCGCGGGCAGCCCGATGCCACGGCCTTCCTGGCGGAGGTAGAGTAAAACGCCTCCCTCAACTGCGATGTGCTCCATGGCGGCAGCCAGTTGTCCGCCGCAGTCGCAGCGTTTTGAATGGAACACGTCGCCCGTCAGACACTCGGAATGGACGCGGACGAGAGTGGGTTTTTCCGGATCAACGTCGCCGCGGGAGAGCGCGAGGTGGTGGCTACCGTCGGTAGAAATGCGATAGAGATGGCAATCGAAATCACCCCAATCGGTGGGCATCAGGATGGTTTGCTCACGAAGCACGAGTTTTTCCGAGCGGCGGCGGTATTCGATGAGCTGGGCGATGGTGCAGGCTTTCAGGTGATGCTTTTCCTGATAGGTTCCAAGCTCGCCGACGCGGGCCATCGTGCCGTCGTCGTTCATGATTTCACAAATCACGGCCGCGCGGGGAAGGCCGGCAAGTTCGGCAAGATCGAGCGCCGCCTCGGTGTGGCCGGCGCGGCGGAGCACTCCGTCCGGCATGCCTTGGAGCGGGAAAACGTGGCCGGGCTTCACGAACGCGTCCGGGCCGATCGTGGAGTCGGCGAGCAATCGGATGGTGAGCGCGCGGTCCGGCGCCGAAATGCCAGTGGTGATGCCTTCCGCGGCATCGACGCTCACGGTGAACGCGGTTTTCATGCCCTCGCGATTGCGGCTGGCCATCTGCGGCAGGTCGATTTCATCGGCCCGCTCGGCGGTGAGCGGGGCGCAAATCAAGCCGCGGGCGTGGATGGCCATGAAATTGACCATTTCAGCCGTGCAGAGTGAGGCCGCGCCGACGAGGTCCGCTTCGTTTTCCCGATCAGGATCATCAGCGACAATCACCAGCCGGCCGGCGGCGATTTCCGAGATGATTTCGTTGAGCGGACTGAAAAGGAGAGGCTTGTCGGACATGGCAGAGACGGTGGCGGTCGAAGAGCGGGATTAGGAGACATCCCCCCACCATCTTCAACCCCCATTTTGCTAGTTCAAGGTCGGATCGTCGGGAGCTTCCGCGAGAATGCGGTGCAGCGGAGAAAGATGCTTTAATAGTTCCGACCAAAGGCCGCGGTCATGCTCGTGGCCGAGCAAATCCTGCTGCGGCCGGGCCGGAATCCACGAGCTGCGGCGGAGTTCGTTTTCGAGCTGCCCGGCCGACCAGCCGGAGTAGCCGACGAAGGCCCGCACGATTCGGCCCGGCTTGTGCGCGTGTTTTGCCGCCTCCTCTGCGGAAATTCGCAGCGCCCAGCGCAGGCCCTTTTTCTTTTCCCACCAGAACGAGGAGAACGTCATCTGGTCACGCGACACCGGGCCTCCCTCGTGAACGGCAAGTTTGCTCAGCGAGGAAAATTCATGTCCTGTGAGAAAATCTCCCACCACTTTTCCGGTCGGGTGATTCAGGATCAATCCGAACGCGCCCTCGTCCGCCTTATGCCCAGCCAGCAAGATCACGGAGCGATTGAAGGTGCCGTCACGCAACGAAGGATCCGCCAACAAGAGCTGGCCCTCAAGCTGGATCGGCAGATTCGGTGCTGATGGATCGTCGGCCACGAGGTCATTCTAATCCGATGTGCGAGGACCGCCAACCGTCGAGTGTGGGAACTTTCGCGGAAATAGGCTCGCGGGATCCTTATTCGCCGCCATTCTTCACTCCGTGATCCGGATTTTCCCCCTGTTTCTTGTTTTTCTTTTCGCCGGCCACCTGCAAGGAGAGCCGCTGCGGATCAGGGCGATCGCTGCAAATCTCACCTCGGACAATGCCCAGTCCTACTCGCCGGACAACGGTAATCACTCCAATCCCGAAGGCGCAGGAGCCCGCATCCTGAAAGCACTCAAACCGGACATCGTCATGATTCAGGAGTTCAACACCACCGTGCCAGTGCGCCAGTGGGTGAACAAAACGCTCGGTGAGGATTTCCAATTCACCCAGGAAAAAGGCATGCAGATCCCTAACGGAATCATCAGCCGTTTCCCCATCACTCAATCAGGTTCGTGGGACGATCCCCAGCTCACCAACCGCGAGTTCGCGTGGGCAAAACTCCGCCTGCCGGGAGACAACGACTTGTGGGTCGTCAGCGTGCACCTCCACTCGAAGGGAGAATCCTCACGCACCACCGAGGCCGTGGCGCTGGTAAAATCCATCAAGGCGAAAATCCCAGCGGACGCCATGTTGCTGATTGGCGGGGATTTCAACACCCGCAGCGAGAGCGAGCCCTGTTTCAAGGAGTTTTCCAGTGTCGTCGTCATCCCGGATAACCCGCCCGCCGATGGCAACGGAATCATCAACACCAATGCCCCGCGCAATCGTCCATACGATTGGGTGCTCGCCAGCGGACCACTCGAAAAACGGGCGGTGCCTGTCAGAATCGCCGCCAGGGAGTTTGCACACGGACTTGTCTTCGACAGCCGCGTTTTCGAGCCGCTCGACGCCGTGCCGCCCGTGCAGAAGAATGACAGCGGGTTGAAAAACATGCAGCACATGGCCGTCGTGCGCGATTTTCTGTTTCCGTAACATTCCCCGTCCGGGTGATAGCGAAATCTGGAAGCGTGCGTAGACTGCGCCCGTAAACCCGATGATGCGTCACTTCCGCCTGATTTCACCGCTGCTCCTCGCGTCGTTCGCCAGCGCGGACGAGCGCGTCGATTTCAATCACGACATCCGGCCCATCCTCACGAAAAACTGCACCGCATGCCATGGCGGCGTGAAGGAGGCGGGCAACGTTTCCTTCATCTATCGGGAAAAAGCGCTGGGCACCGGCAAGTCCGGAGAACGCCCGATCGTCCCCGGAAAACCCGCCGAATCCGACATGCTGCGCCGCCTCCGCAGCACTGACCCCGACGAAGTCATGCCGAAGCCCAAGCACGGCCCGCCGTTGCCCGCTGCGGAAATTGCACTCATCGAGCGATGGATCGCTCAAGGTGCCACTTGGCAGGACCACTGGGCCTTCGCGCCGCCGAAGGAAACGCCGGTCACCGGGATTTCTAACGAGTCATGGCCATCCGCGCCATTGGATCGTTTCGTCCTCCAGCGTCTCGATCAGGAAAAACTCAAGCCCTCGCCCGAAGCGCCGCCTGCCGAATGGCTCCGCCGCGCGTCCTTTGATCTAACCGGACTGCCGCCGTCGCTGGAGGAATTGTCAGCCTATCAGAATGCTGCCGCCAGTGATCCCGCAGCCGCCCGCGCCCAGGTCGTGGACAGGTTGCTCGCGTCGCCCGGTTTCGGGGAACGCTGGGCAGCAGTCTGGCTGGACCTCGCGCGCTACTCGGACACCTATGGCTTTGAAAAAGACCCGGCACGCGACATCTGGCCCTATCGGGACTGGGTGATCCGCGCATTCAATTCGGACATGCCGTATGACCGCTTTACGATCGAGCAGCTTGCGGGAGATTTGCTGCCGGATGCCACCGCGGATCAGCGCCTCGCCACCGCATTTCATCGCAACACTCAGACCAATACCGAGGGCGGCACTGATGATGAGGAATTCCGCGTCGCCGCCGTGATCGACCGCGCAAGCACGACGTGGACCGCGTGGCAGGCGACTACTTTCGGCTGCGTGCAGTGCCACTCACACCCGTATGATCCCATCGATCATGACGAATTCTACAAGTTCATCGCCTTCTTCAACAGCACTGCAGACTGTGATCAGGACAACGATTTCCCGAAGATGAAAATCGCGGAGAATCCGGCACTAACAAAGGAAGCGTCGTCGCTGGAGATCCAGCTCCGGATCCTGCGGGAGCAACTCAACTCCTCGGGGACATCCCTCGCCGACTCGTCCCGCGACTGGCAACCCTTCACGCCCGACGTGTTCGCCCCGTCGCACGGAAAACTAACAATTTCTAGCGACGGAACGATCCGCAGCGAAGGCACTTTGCCGAAAGGGAACGTCCACAAAATTGCCGGACCCGCCCAGCCATTCAGTGCGCTGCGTCTGAAAATCCTGCCGGACCATGACGATCCGAAAAAGTGGCCCGAACGCGGTTCGTTCGTGTCGAAATTCGACGTGACTCTGACCGGCGGCGACGGCGTTGCGACACCGGTGGTGATGAAGGAGGTCTTCGCCGACCATTTCGGCGATCCGTTAGAGCCTAGTCCTTCGGGGAATGTTGGAGGTTTCCCGAAACTCGAAGGGCCGCGCTGGTTTGTTTTCGTCCCAGACCAGCCCGTCGTTCCAGCACCCGGTTCGAAGCTGGAGATTTCCATGAAGCAGAGCGGCGAAACCGCCGGCAACCAGGCGACTCCCGTGCGCCGCTTCACCATCGATCTATCAAACCGCCCGGAGTGGACCACGTTGACTCATGACCCGGCGCGTGCGTTGGTCTGGCAGTCCCGGGAAACTCTCGCCGCTCGATACGCCGGGATCACGGGCACGATGGTTCCTGTCATGATCCAACGTCCGGACCGCGAAACCCGTGTGTTCGCCCGCGGCAATCGGCTGAGCAAGGAACACGCCGTCACGCCCGGAGTGCCGAAGCTTCTGCTAGGCAGTGCGCAGGAAGGAGACATGACGCGACTCGACATGGCGCGGTGGATCGCCAGTCCGGAAAACCCGCTCACTGCCCGCGTGATGGTGAATCGTCTGTGGGGTGAGTTGTTTGGTGTCGGCATCGTCCGCACTGCAGAAGACTTCGGGACATCGGGAGAGTCGCCCAGCCATCCCGAGCTGTTGGATCATCTGGCGCTCCGCTTCGCAAAGCATCACAACTGGTCGGTAAAGGCGATGCTGCGGGAGATTGTTCTATCAGCAACCTATCGTCAGACCCATCGGGCATCCAGGGAACTCGTCTCGAAGGATCCTGAAAACCGCCTGCTGGCCCGCGGGCCCCGCAACCGTCTGACGGCCGAGATGATCCGCGATCAGGCGCTCGCTACCGCGGGTTTCCTCTCGCCGAAAATGTTCGGCCCGCCTGTGTTTCCACCGCAGCCACCTGGGATCTGGAACTCGATTTACAACGGAGCAAAATGGGTCGAATCCAAGGGTGAAGACCGATTCCGCCGGGGGATTTACACCTATCAGAAACGGACCGGCGGGTTCCCCGGTTTCCTCACGTTCGATGCGCCTAACCGGACACTTTGCAGCGCGCGTCGCATCACCAGCAACACCCCGCTGCAGGCGCTGGTCACGATGAACGATCCTGCCCACATCGAGGCAGCGCAAGGACTGGCCAAACGCATGCAGGCCAGTGCTTCCGAGATCAGGGCACAGCTCGCGTTCGGCATCGGGCTCGCCACCCAACAGTCTGCCACCCCCGCGGTGATCGATGAACTTGAGAAACTCCACGCCGGAGCCACAGCCGACTATCAGCAGTCGCCCGCCGAGGCTGCAAAACTTGCCGATTCTCCGACTACCGCCGCCTTGGTGCTTGCCGCCAACACCATCCTCAATCTGGACTCCGCGCTCACCCGATAGAACCATGGACCCGCAATCGTTCGCACGGCTGAAACATGCCGAACTCCAACACCTCACCCGCCGCCATTTTCTCTCGAAATGCAGCACCGGACTCGGCGCGATGTGGCTGGCGGGCACCGCGGGCAAGGCATGGGGATCTGCCGGACCGTTGCAGAAGGACCCGGTCAATCCACTCGCACCGACGGCGTCCGAATTTGCCGCGAAGGCGAAGCGCGTGATCTATCTGCACATGTCCGGCGCACCGTCGCAGCATGAGCTTTTCGACTACAAACCGGAGCTGCAGAAACTCAATGGAAAGGAATGTCCAAAGGAATTCCTCGAAGGAAAACAATTCGCCTTCATCCAGGGTGTGCCGCGGATGTTAGGGCCTCAGTATGATTTCAAACAATACGGGCAGTCCGGCGCGTGGGTGTCCGACCGGTTACCGCATTTCTCCTCGGTCGTCGATGATGTTTGTTTCATCAAGTCAATGCACACGGACCAGTTCAACCATGCGCCGGCGCAGTTGCTCCTCCACACCGGTTCGCAGAATCTGGGCGCTCCTTCGGTGGGTGCATGGGCCACCTACGGCCTGGGTTCGGATAATCAAAACCTGCCAGGCTTCATCGTTCTAACATCCGGAGGGAACAACCCGGATGCTGGAAAATCCGTCTGGGGCTCGGGTTACCTGCCGTCTGTATTCCAAGGCGTGCAATGCCGCTCGCAGGGTGAGCCGGTCCTCTATCTGGACAATCCTTCCGGCATCACTCGCGGCCTCCGCCGACGGTCGCTCGACACGCTGGACCGCCTGAACCAACAAATCGCTGACGATGTCGGCGATCCCGAAACCGTCACCCGCATCGCCCAGTATGAGATGGCCTATCGGATGCAGATGCATGCAACGGATGCCTTCGATCTGAAGCAGGAGAGCGAGGCGACCCATCAGCTTTATGGAACCGAGCCCGGCAAGGAATCATTTGCTAACAATTGCCTTCTCGCCCGCCGCCTTGCCGAGCGCGGTGTGCGTTACATCCAGCTTTTTCACGCAGGATGGGATTCTCACGGGTCCTCTGCGAAGGAGGCGCTCAACAAAGGCTTCAACGAACGCTGCAAGGAGGTAGACCAGCCGATGACCGCACTGCTAAAGGATTTGAAACAGCGCGGCATGCTGGAGGACACGCTCGTCGTCTGGGGCGGAGAGTTCGGCCGCACGCCGATGCAGGAGAACCGTGGGGGCACCGAGATGGCCTTCATCGGACGGGACCACAATCCCGGCGGCTTTACCCTCTGGATGGCCGGCGGCGGCGTGAAGCCCGGCATTTCCTACGGCGAAACCGACCCGATCGGCTATGAGGCGATGACCAACAAGGTCTCCGTGCACGACCTCCACGCCACCATGCTGCAGCTCATGGGCTTCGATCACGAGAAGCTGGCCTTCGCCTCGCAAGGTGCGCCGCAAAGGCTGACCAACATCACCAAGACCGGTACGAAAGTGGTCACGGGCATCCTCGCCTAACTGGACCGCGGAATCCAGAGACTGCGATAGCAGTCATTAAGATAATGGCGAAGCCCACCCCGGCTGGCCCTTAGGCAATTCATTCCGCCAGTCCATGAGATGGGAAAAAAAGTGTATTCGGCTCTTCAATTTCCCTGCCCATTCGCTCTTCATCGCCTCACTCCGCCTTCACGATCAGCTCGCCATCCAGCTCATCAGAACTGGCTTTTAGCCGGATCACTCCGCCTTTCATGCCAGTCTTCAACAACACCGTCGCGATTCCCGCTTCCGCGGCGATCGGATTGCCGCCGACGATCATGGCATCGCCTTCCACGGTAAATTTCACCGGCAAAGCGGCATCGGGGACGACGGTGCCGTTTTGATCGACGATCCGCGCGTGGAGGAAAACGACATCTCCCCCTGTGGCCAGCGGTCTGCCTGATAGATCAATGTCGAGCTTCATCGATTTAGCGGCACCGGGGGATTTCACCCGATGTTCCGCAACGGCTTTTCCACCGAGATAGGCCACGGCCTTTAGTTCGCCGGCACGGAATGAGGGAATCTTGAACGTGAAGGGTGCGTGCCGGAGGTTGCGCGAGATTTCGTTCTGATCGGGTTTCTGGCGTCCGATACGAATGTCGTTCAGAAACAACTCCACCTCGTCGCCGTTGCTGAACACGCGGACATCGAGCGGGGATTTGTCCGTCCAGTAAGAGGCGATGAATGCCATCGCTCCCTGTTTTTCCGTGGCATCGCGTTGCGACTGATAGAAATAGTAACCGAACTTCGGCAGGCGGAAGATGTCCGCAGCGCCCGAAGCCTCCAGGTCGTCTGCGTATCCGCGGTTGTAATCATACATGACCCAAAGGCCATCACCTGCGGCTTGCGTGCCGAGGTTTTCGTTGTGGGCTTCCTGGAAATTGGTCGCCTGTTGGAGCAACCGGATTTCCCCATCACCGCGAAGCTGGCGGGAGTTGCGATCCTCCTTTTTCAAATCCTTCCAACTTTCCTGATGGAGGCCGGCGTTGCCTGCATAGTATTCCCAATCGCCATATTCAGTCACGATGGCGGGTTCTTCAATCGTCTTGAACTCCTCGGTGCTGCCCGCCTGACGGGCCGCGCCTTTGATGTGGAATCCTTTTACCCACCCGGCGGTAAGCATCTGTTCGCCAGGATATTCCTCATGGGCGGCGGCGGTCAGGCGCTTGATGAAATCCGGCTTCATCGCGGTTTCATTCAAGGAGACCTCCCACATGACGGCGCTCGGATGATTGCGGTCACGGCGGATGAGTTCGCGCGCCGCCCTGACGCGATTCTGATAGAATGGCTCGGTTGCGGGGTTGTATTGCCAACCCATGATTGCCGTCATCGTCACGAGGCCGAGTTCGTCGCAGGCATCCATGAACGCCGGGCTCTGCGGGTAGTGCGACAGCCGCACGTAGTCGAAGCCCCCCTGTTTGATGAGCCAGGCGTCACGGTATTGTGCGTTCGGCGGTACTGCATTGCCGATGTAGGGATATTCCTGATGACGGTTAACGCCGCGCAGGAAGAGTTTTTCGCCATTGATGAGCATGCCGCCCGGGGTGAAACCGATGCGGCGGATGCCGATGCGCACCTGCTGGCGGTCCACGATTTTACCGCCGGAAACGATGGCGATTTCCAACTGATAGAGATGTGGCGACCGCGGACTCCACAGTCGCGGGGAGCGGACTTCAAGAAGGGTGGTGAACGCCTGATCGTTACCCGCGGAGAGCGATTGTCCCTCAGTCTCTTTCCTAACAATTTCAGAACCTGATGGATCGAGCAGCCGGGTGACGACGGAGAAGGAAGCTGCTTTTGTGCCGCTGTTCCGGACGTGCACCTGTGCGCTCACCGTGGCCGATTCGGCGGAAACCTGCGGATAGGTGACGAACACACCGCCAGATGCGGGCTTGTTTTCGAGAATTTCATCGGTGATGTGAAGCGGTGGACGGATATCCAGTGACGCCGTGCGATAGATGCCGTGATAGAGGTGGAAATCCAGGGTGGCGAGAGGCTTCGGTCCGGTTTCCGGGCTGCTCATGTTGTCGAGCCGGACGGCAAGCGTGATGGGGCCGGGAGATTTTGCGAGAGAGGTCAGGTCGGCGACGAGAGGCAGATAGCCGTCGGTGTTTTCGGCGACTTTCACTCCATTCGCGAAGAGCGTGGCCCGGTTCATGACTCCCTCGAAGCGCACTCTAACGGTCTGACCTGTGGCAGCGGCGGGGAGAGTGAAAGTCTTTCGATACCAGCAGATGCCCTCCCATTGTTGTTTGTCCTTTCGGTTCGTCACGAGTGCCTCAATCCGCGCGGTGTGGGGCAGCGAAACGGATTCCCAGTCTTTATCGGGAAAGTCGGCTGCCTCTGGTCCGGGCAGATCCCCGAGGTGGAATTTCCAGAGGTCGTTGAAGTCAGGCACCACCGCTGCACGCGCTGCGAGGGGAAAAAGCAGTGACATGAAAAAGGAAAATACGGAACGGGGCGACATCTTGTGAAATGGATCGGGTGTGGGGAGGTTGGGAGTGAGAGTAACCTGCTCCAATGCCCGAGCAATAACCCATTTGCGATGGGTGATCGAATGAGGAGCACAAGTCGCTATGAACGGATGGCTTATGCCTTTATCTAGCAGATGGTGCGCTATGTTACTTTCATGGTTCCACCACGAATGCGGAAACGACTCAATATAACAGAATGACGTGACGGGGATGTCACATGAGGACCGGGGCGGGGGAGATGGTTCATCAATCCTAAATAAAGGGGAAAGGGACTCGTAGCGTGGTTGCGTGATCTTCCGAATTAACCTTGCCTTGGCTTATCACTCAGGGTGGTTTTACAGCGCTATGAAGTGCTTTTCCCCCTCCCGGAGCTTCCCCCTTCCTTTGTTTCTCCTATCTGTATCTGCCGGTGTTGCCTACTCCGCCGTGATCGATGTGACGCCTGGCACCAACAACCTGATCATCAGCCAGGTGACCTATATGATCAATGGTCTGGACCTGGTGCAAACAGTCGAGGCTGCGGGAGTGCAGAATGTCGGCGACACGCCTGTCTATCTGAAGTCCGTGCGGATCACCGATGGCACGCCGGTGGATTTGAATTTTTTCAACACTGCTGGAGCTAAGGTAGTAAACATCAATCCCCAGCTTGCCACCAAATCCGGCATCGGTGTTTTTGACAATGGAACGGTCACGGCCAGCACCTCGGGTGCTGCGTTCGCTGCGGCGCTGGAAGGCACGGCGACCGACACGGATCTTCGCAACTTCAGTTTCCAGGACCTGGTGACACCCGCACTTCCGGTGAAAAGCGGCTTCGATTACGATCTGTATTTCAGGTATGCGCTGGACCTGAGTGACTATCTGCTAGTCAGCGAGCGTTGGGGGAACAGCTCGTTTCTGGTGACGGCGCTCGATGTGGACGGCAATGTCTATGCTGGCTCGAACACGCTGCGCCTGGGTGGTGCCGGACTGGCTACTGGTCAAAGCTATGATGCCTACGATTGGAACACGGGCTACGCGGCGGCCACCAACGTGAGCAGCCAGGCACAGGCGATCACGGTTTCATCCGTCGCGAAATTTTTTCCAAGTGGCCAGACCGGGGGACCTGTTTACGGCCTGCGAGTCGAACTTCCGGGCATTACCACTGGTCCTGGCGGAATCCAGGGAGAGGCTGACACGAAGATCCTTGGCATCAGTGATGAAACGTTTTTGGACAATCCGGAGAACCCGCAGGTGGTGCCGGAGCCATCCGCGTTCCTGATGTCCATCTTAAGTGCACTCGCGTTCCTGGGTTGGAGGAAACGCTCGAACTGATAGGATTCGGAAGGTTACAAAAAAGGGCGTTCCAGATGAACCGGAACGCCCTTTTGTTTTGGAGTAGATCGTCAGACGGATTCGTTGTCTTCAGGGATGCGCATGCAATAGAACGAGCGGTAGACAAAGATCAGGGCGACAATAAAGAAGAAACCCCCAATCATGTTCTTGACCGATTGGTTGGTCATGGTGACGGCGATTTCCACAGCTAACAGTCCGAACAGTGTGGTAAACTTGATGACCGGATTCATGGCCACCGACGAGGTGTCCTTGAAGGGATCGCCGACGGTGTCACCGACGACGGTGGCGGCGTGAAGTTCGGTGCCTTTTTCACGCATGTCCACTTCCACGATTTTCTTCGCGTTGTCCCACGCACCGCCGGCGTTGGCCATGAAGATGGCTTGGAACAGGCCGAAGAAGGCGATACCGATCAGGTAGCCGATGAAAAAGTAAGGGCTGAAAAACGGCAGGCCGAGGGCGAAGCAAAAGACGACGATGAAGATGTTCCACATGCCTTTTTGTGCGTATTTCGTGCAGATGGCGACGACTTCCTTACTGTCCTTGTCGGACGCGGTGGTGACATCGAGCTTCATGTTTTGCTTGATGTAAACGACCGCCCGATAGGCCCCGGTGACGACGGCCTGGCAGGATGCCCCGGTGAACCAGTAAATCACCGATCCGCCCATCACAAGACCGAGGATGATTTCCGGCTGCACGATGGAGAGCTTGGTAACCACGCCGCCGAACATGTTTTCCAACAGCATGATGATGCCGAAGACCATGGTCGTCGCGCCGACCACCGCGGTGCCGATGAGCACGGGCTTGGCGGTGGCCTTGAACGTGTTGCCGGCACCATCGCCTTTTTCGAGCTGGTATTTGGCGTTTTCAAAATCCGCGTTAAAGCCGAAGTCACGCTTGATTTCTGCGGCGATGCCGGGGCTCGCTTCGATCTGGCTGAGTTCGTAAACCGATTGCGCGTTGTCGGTGACCGGGCCGTAGCTGTCCACGGCGATGGTGACCGGTCCCATGCCGAGGAATCCGAAGGCGACGAGGCCGAAGGCGAAAATTGGCGCGGCGAAGGCGAACTGCGCAGGCATGATCGCCATCAGGTCGGCGTTGGTGGAAAACTGCCACGCGCCGAACATCAGCAGCATGATGACGAGACCCATCCAGAAAGCGGAGAAATTTCCGGCGACAAATCCTGATAGAATATTCAGCGAAGCACCGCCGTGTTTGGAACAGTTGGTGACCTCCTTGACGTGGCGCGAGTTCGTGCTGACGAAAACCTTGGTGAATTCGGGAATCACCGCGCCTGCCACCGTGCCGCAACTGATGATGACGGAGAGCACCCACCATAGATCGGGTAGCGCTTTGCCGGCGAATTCGAAATCACCCAACAGCACCTTGCTGGCAACGAAAGTGACGCCGATGGACACGGCGGATGTGAGCCAGACGAGGTGCGTCAGTGGGGCCTCGAAATCGAAGTCTTTTTTCCCGCCGAACATCGTCTTGCTGATCACTTCGTTGACCAGATAGGAACCGAGTGATGTCACGATCATCAATGTGCGCATGACGAACAGCCAGACGATGAGCATCGCGCAGACGTCCTGGCTGTCGGCCAGTGCCAACGCGAGGAATGCAATGAGCGCGACTCCGGTGACGCCGTAGGTTTCAAAACCATCGGCAGTCGGGCCCACCGAGTCGCCGGCATTGTCGCCGGTGCAGTCCGCGATGACGCCGGGGTTTTTCGGATCATCTTCCGGCAGATTGAAGACGATCTTCATCAAGTCCGATCCGATGTCGGCAATCTTAGTGAAAATACCGCCGCAGATGCGCAGGACGGAAGCTCCTAACGACTCGCCGATCGCAAAGCCGATGAAGCAGGGACCGACCAGCGAGGTGGGCAGGAAAATGAGGATGCAGATCATGAAGAACAGCTCCACGCAAACGAGCAGAAGACCCACACTCATGCCTGAACGCAGGGGAATGCCCAGCGTGGCGAGCGGATCCCCTTTGAGTGCGGAAAATGCCGTGCGCGAATTCGCCACGGTGTTGATGCGGATGCCGAACCATGCCACGCCGTAGGAGCCGAGAATACCGAGCACCGACGCTGCTAGAATCACAAGAACCTGGCTAACGGGCTTGTGCTCGAGAATGCCGAAGTAGTAGATCATGCAGACGGCGATGAGCAGCCAAAGGATGGCCAAAAATTTCCCCTGGGTGAACAGATAGGTCTTACAGGTTTCCCAGATGGTGTTGGAGACCCGCGCCATGCTGACGTGCACATCGAGGCTTTTTGTCTGTCGGTATTGAAGCAGGCCAAACAATGCCCCCAGCAAACAAACCGCGATGCCTGCGAGCATCAGCGTATGCCCACTGACTCCTCCGAGCGACTTGAACGTCACGGAGTCGAGGCTGGGTATTTTCAAATCGGCCTCACCTGCGAGGACACCACCCGCACCCGCGAGCGATAAGGCCGTCATCATGACCAGAGATTTCAGAGTTTTCATAACGCACCCGACACTCTGTGAGAATGGCGGCTGGATGACTACCTATTTCCTGTGAATCACCAGTCCAATCCGACTCTGGAAGCTCCGGGCAACCTCAAATTCCAAGCTTTTGATAGAACTCTTCCTTTTCGCTGAGGGAAAGCACGAAATCCGTCAGAAGATCGATGGTGTGCTGGATGTCGTCGAGGTGCGCGGTTTCCACGACGGAATGCATGCAGCGCAGGGGTAGGGAAACGAGAGCGCTCGGGATGCCCTCGCGGCTGTGAAAAATCTTGTCGGTATCGGTGCCGGTGAAACGGCTGCTGGCTTCGTGCTGAAGTGGCAACTTCGATTTTGCGGCAACATCTATCAGGCGCTGCACGACATGTGGATGGTTGGAGGAACCATGGCACACGGTTGGACCGGCGCCGAGCTTGACGCTGCCATATTTGTTAGGATCGATTCCGGGGGTGTCAGTGGCGTGGGTGACATCGAGGCAGACGCAGAGGTCGGGCTTGAGGCGATAGGTGGCCATCATCGCCCCATTGCCGCCGATCTCTTCTTGTACGGCGTTGAGGCAGATGAGGGTGAACGCCGGTTTTTTCTTTCCCCCGGCGATGCGTTTCATCACTTGGGCAATGATGTAACCACCGACACGGTTGTCGATGGCGCGGCCAACGAGGCGCTTGTTGGCGAGCTCCAGCGGGCCGTCCTGATAGATCGCGGGGTGGCCGACGCGCAGTCCCATCGCGGCGACCTCTGAAGCGCTGGAGGCCCCGACATCAACCCAGAGTTCATGAACGGCGGGAGCTTTTTCCGCCCCGGCGTCATCACGGCGGAGGTGGATGGCGGTGTTGCCGATGATTCCGGAGACGCTGCCCTTGTCGCCGAGGATGGTCAGCCGTCGGCCGCGCGCGGTAGCGGAGTCGGATCCGCCGATGCGATCGAGCCTGAGGAAGCCGCGTTCATCGATCAGTTTGATCATGTAGCCGATCTCGTCGGCATGGGATTCCAGCATGACGACACGCTTGGACTTGCCTGGCAGGGTGGCCCAAGTGGAGCCGTAGGAATCACAGGTGACTTCCGCCGCGTGGGTTTTGATCCAATCCGCCCA
>JANODE010000199.1:0-128164 GCA_031412525.1 Akkermansiaceae bacterium
GCGGATGACGCCGTATTCGCGGACGCCATGCTCATTGAAAATCTTCGCAATGCGGCAGGCTTTCTCGACGGCGAGCACGAATTTCGCGCGGGCTTCAGCATCCCCCATGGCGGCGTCTCCAACCGTGCCCGGCCAGATCGGCGCGACGAGCGAGCCGACCTTGAGATTGTGGCTGGCGATGAGATCGGCGATTTTCCGGATGTCGGATTCCGATGCGTCGGGATCGGTGTGCGGGTGGAACAGGAAGTAATCGATGCCGTCGAACTTGCGACCGTCCACCTCGGTGGCGACGGTGAGTTCGAGCATGTGTTCGAGCGAGATCGGAGGGTGGTCGGTGCCGGGTTCCTTGCCGACGAGACCGGGCCACATGGCGTTGTGAAGTTTCATGAAAAAGTTGAGGGATTATGGTTGAGGGTTGAGGGCGAAGATTACTAATTCTTGTGAGTAACTAAGGCAGGAGCGTCCGGATTCACCTCAGGACCGAAGTTCGAGTAAGCCGGCCACTTGCCATACTTGTCCCAAAGCGTCTCGCCGATGATCGCAGCGCCGGATTCCGCGATGGCCTCACGCAGGGTGAAGCGCTCGTCGATGCCGCCTCGGTTGAGGCCGTAGGCGTAGGTGTCGTCTGGGTGGAGCTTGATGCGCAGGCTGGGTTGCAGGAACGAGCGGGGGACCCAGGTGGGGGAAAGCCGCAGCAACCCACCAGGGTCTTCGAGGTGGCCGTCGATGAGGGCTTGGAGGTTTTTCGAAGTGATGGAAAGATCGGCAGTAGTGAGAGGTGTGCTCATTGGGTTGATTCGGGTAGGCGGATACGCGGGAGACAATTTGATCTATCACAGGACTCTTCCTTCTCACGCTGGTCGTGGCAAGATTTCAAAAAGTAAGGATAAGAATCGGCAGGTGGGGGCAAATTAAAGCAGGAAGCGCCAATCCACAGGGACTGTCATATTTGCCCCGGATTCCCCATGGACCGAGACATGGCCGTCGCCTGCTGGCGTGATGTTCAAGACCTTGCCGAAATCCATCTCGACGAGGGAGACCGCTTGGATCGTTTTCAGGGAAACGGTTTCATCAAGGTGAAACCGTCGGCTGGTAGGGATCCCTTCCGCCGCGAGTGGAGCTCGTCGGGACTCGGATACGCCGTTGGAAAAATACGAACAAACCTCCTCGATTCCGATCCGTCCCACGTGTCGGCTCTTCCATGGAGCCGCCGTGCGACCGCCGTTGGACATCCAGAACAAGGTGCTCGGAAAATCCGCCGGATTTTTCAGCGAAAACCACAAGTAGCCATCGAAGACCACTGACGACCACGCGAAAGGCTGCTCGGCCGTTGCGGCATCGCTCACCATCATCACGAGATCATCGTTTCCCGGTCTCGCTGGATAGAATGTCAGGTCAGCGGTGCCACCTCCGGCGAGAGGAACTTCGGTTAGGTCGGTAAACTGCGCGCCACCTTTGAGTGCCTGCGTTTCGCCATCGGCCGGATTTGAAAACACACCTGGAAAAACCGACGCCCAGCGGAACGGGCTCACGCTCACCCGCCCGGTACACTCGGGAAGTCCTGATAGATCGAGGATCGGATGGTTGCCGTAGTTGAAATCTCCCGCCAATCCGGAGATCCGGTGCTCCTGATAGACCGCATGCTGACCCTCGTGTGTGGAAATGATTTTCTCCACGCTGGCACCGCTGTCCGCCGCGGCCATCACGAATCGCAGCGAGCGTTCATCCGATTTCACCCGCGTCCAGGCAGCATTCGCCACCTCGCCATGCGGCGGGCCGTCCGCCTGACCGCCGAAGGGCAGACAGAGGAAATCCCCTCGCAGCACGGAGAGCAGGGGAGGAATGTTAGGAAACTCTAGCGGCTGCCAGGGCGAGAGCGAGTAGGGAGACACATCGCGCCCCGGCAGATGGAACACCACCGGTGCTAGATGGCCGCCACGGACTGTCACGTCCAGATCGAGCTCCGGAGTGGCCAGATGGTGGGATGCTTCGCCGTGGACGATTTCCATGGTGCTCAGTCTTTCAGGAAACCGCGGACTTTCAGGTTGTTCAAGCGGCGGGCGGTGTCGCCCAATCCATCCGCCGTGACCTCCATGTAGCTGCGGCCGTCGCGGGTGTCCACGCCATGGCCGGAATCCAGTTTTCTAACGAGCTCCAGCGCCGGATCCGTGTGGTCGAACACTTCCACGAACACCTGCTTCAGTCCGCCAGCCTTCGCCGCGGCGAGCATCAGCGAACTGATCCAGCCATCGTCGGTGGATAGACACCCGCGGGTGGTCTTTGCGGAGGCGTGGAAGACTCCGAACTCGTCTGCAGCGCAGATCTGGGCGATGAGTTCCTGGTTCTGCGCGATCGTCAGGCCTGAGTCGCCGCAATGGGCAGCATCGACGAGCAGTTTGAAAAATTTCTTTCCGAGTGCGATGTTCGCCGCCTTCACAAACGACCAGCCGCGGTCGACGTTCGTGAATGTTTTGAATTCCCCCGGACGCAGGAACTCGATGTGCCAGTTTTCAATACACGATCCTTCGACACCCGCCTCCTCATAAACGCGCAGGTGGACCTTCACGTTCTGATCGATCGCCGCCTCGAACGCATCGCCCAAACGAGCCTCGTCCGCGCTCATCCATTCTTCGATCGAGGTGGATGAAACGTGGCGGATTCCATGGGTGATCGCCGCTTTCAGACTTTTCACGAGTTGACCCACAACAGCGTCCTCATCGGCCGGGTTCATCGGATTTGCGCCGCCAACCATGATAATGAAATGCACTTCCAGATCGAGCGCTTTCAGGCCGTTGATGATGTCCGCCACCTCACCCTCGTCCGCCGTCGAGAAAAACGGCAGCTGCACGATGTTCATCTTCACCGGAGACACCGCCACCAGCTTTTTCATTTCCGAAAGCACGCGCAGGGTGCCGTCCTCATCGCGGGGAAATTTTCCGTTTTCATCGGGCACGATGCCGCCGACGAATTTGAAATGCGTCGTCACGACGCCGAGCTGGACCTTGGATTTGAGGGTAATTTTTTCAGGCATGGGCGAAGTAAAATGGCGATTTCGGGATCGGGGAAGTTTGAAATTCGGCAAATCCGTGATGGAAACTTGGGGTTGCAACGCCGGACTTCCTGAGTTCCAGTTCGCGGCGATGAGCAAAGTTTCGGTAGGATTTGTCGGAGTTGGAAGAATGGGTGCTAACATGGCGCGCCGCCTTGCCGATTTGGGATACCCGATTGGGGCGATTTACGATCAGCACACGGCTTCTGCGGATTCACTGGCGCTGGAGCTTGGGTCCACCGCCGCCACCACTCTTGCGGAGGTGACCGCTGCCAGCGATGTGATTTTCACGGTGGTCACCGACGACGCTGCGATGGAGGGGATTTTTGACGGACCGGAATCGCTCTTAAAAGGCGCTGCCGGCAAAACCTTCATCAACTGCGCAACGGTCAGTCCGGCCACCCACGAAGCTGCCGCCGAAGCCGCAGCGGGTGCGGGGGCTAACACATTGGCAGCGAGCATGGCGTCGAGCATTCCCCAGGCACGGCAGGGCACACTCTATCTGATGGTGGGCGGCGAGTTGGAAGTTTTCGAAAAACTCGAACCGCTGCTGAAGGACATTTCCGCCTCGTTGCGGCATGTCGGCCCGGTCGGCCACGCGGCAAAAATCAAGGCGCTGGTCAACATGGTGATGAACATCAACACGGCCGGCCTCGCAGAAGGACTGGGTCTCGGCATGGCGCTGGGACTCGACCAGCAGGTGCTGAAGGAAGTATTTTCACAAACAGGCGCAAACTCCCGTGTGCTCGAAACCGACGGCGACGACATGATCACCCGCGAGCACGATTGTTATTTCTCCGCTGCCCACGCCGCCAAGGACAGTTGCATTGCCAACAGCCTGGCCAGCGAGGCCGGCATCCTCGTGCCGCTTTCCAACGCAACGGAAGCCCAATACCGCAAAATGATCGAGCTGGGCATCGGCGGGCTCGATAAATCCGGCATTGCCGAACTAACATTTCCTGACCGCGCCGGTCTTGATCTTCCCACCTTATGATGACTTCCAGCGAAATACGGAACCGCCACGACGAGCGGATCGACCATAGTTTCCACCCGGGCACCCGCGCCGATGTCCTGGTGATCCTAGCCCACGGCTTGACGGGAAACAAAGACCGCCCGCTGCTCGTCGCGCTCGCCGAGGGTCTATCAGCCCGTGGCTGGCCGTGCCTGCGGATTTCCTATTCGGGCAACGGCAGCTCTGAGGGAAATTTCGCCGACTCCTGCATCACGAAGGAAATCGCCGACCTCCAGGCCGTGCTCGATGCCGTGCCCAATGATGTGAAAGTGGCCTACGCCGGTCACAGCATGGGCGGAGCCGTCGGCGTGCTCACCGCCGCCCGCGACATGCGGATTTGCACGCTCATTTCGCTTGCCGGGATGACGCACACCGCG
Source organism: Akkermansiaceae bacterium (assembly GCA_031412525.1). Lineage (GTDB taxonomy): Bacteria > Verrucomicrobiota > Verrucomicrobiia > Verrucomicrobiales > Akkermansiaceae > Luteolibacter. The sequence continues at coordinate 4,439 of JANODE010000199.1, forward strand.
GCTTTCGTCGCCCGTGAATTCAGCGATGTCATGCCTGGAGCAGGCCTGATGTGGGAGGAAGATGAGCACCCGCTTTCCGAAAAATTTGTCGATGATTTGAATTCCATCGGCAACACGCTTTCGGCTGCGGAAGCGGTTACCCAGCCTTGGCTCCTCATCCACGGCGACGCCGATGACCTAGTCCCAATCCAAGACAGCCGCGATGCCATGGAAGCTGCGATCTGTGAGAAAAATTTCGTCGAAGTTCCCGGCGGCAGCCACTCGTTCGAAGCTACCGACTATCCGAAGCTCACAGACGCGCTGGATGGATGGCTGAAGGTGTCGTTTGGGTGATAGGGTGCTGTGGATCGTTAAGGCATACAAAATGCTGTTGCGCACCGGAAGTGAGTTTCCTAGTTTGCGAGCCACTTTGCTCCCCGTTGCCTTATGAAATCCCGATTCCTCATCCTCCCCGCCGTCGCTGCCTTGGCCAGTTCTTTTGTCGCCTGTAAACCCGGCGGTGGCGACACCATCAAGGTCGGCGAATTCGCCTCGCTCACCGGCAAGGAAGCCACCTTCGGCACGTCGTCACACGAGGGCACCGAATTGGCGATCGATGAAATCAACGCTGCGGGTGGAGTTCTCGGGAAAAAGATCGAACTCCTCACGGAGGACAACCAATCGAAAGCCGGTGAACCCGCGAACATCGTCAACAAGCTCATCTCACGCGACGGCGTGGTAGCCGTGCTAGGTGAAGTCGCTTCCAGCCGCTCACTCGAAGCCGCGCCGATCGCCCAGGCGGCGAAAATCCCGTTGATCTCACCAGCGTCCACCAACCCGAAAGTCACGGAGGTCGGAGATTACATTTTCCGCGTGTGCTTCATCGATCCGTTCCAAGGCACGGTCATGGCGAACTTCGCTAACAAAACGCTCAAGGCAAAAAAGGTCGCCGTTCTCACCGACGCAAAAAGTGATTATTCCAAAGGCCTCGCCAAGTATTTCAAGGAACAGTTTGCGAAAAACGGCGGCACGCTCGCCTCGGAGCTCGACTACAACGGCGGCGACAAGGATTTCAAAGCTCAGCTCACCACTATCAAGGGCGCGGCTCCCGATGCGGTGTTCGTTCCCGGGTACTACAACGACGTGGCTCTCATCGCCATCCAGGCGAAGGAACTTGGTCTAACCATTCCGCTCCTTGGCGGCGACGGATGGGAGTCGGAAAATCTCCTGCAAGTCGGCAAGGACGCGGTCGAAGGAAACTATTTTTCCACCCACTGCTCGCCTGAAGACACGTCTCCAAAGATGACTTCGTTCGTTGCTGCCTACAAAAAGAAGTATAACAAGACTCCGGATGCGATGGCAGCGCTCGGTTACGATTCCGCCTACGTGCTCGCTGAAGCCATCAAGCGTGCCGGCACCACCGAAGGCCCCAAGCTGCGGGACGCGATTGCCGCCACGAAGGACTTCGAAGGTGTGACCGGAAAATTCTCACTCGACGCCAAGCGCGATGCGGTGAAGTCCGCCGCCATTCTCCAGATCAAGGACGGCAAGTTCAAGTTCCTCGAAACGATCGCTCCCTGATAGAGATTCCCATCGTTTCGACAATGACCCAACGAACGACCGCCGCCCACCGCCTGTGAACGAGATTTTCCAGCAACTCGTCAACGGGCTGGCCCTCGGCGCGGTTTATGCGCTGATCGCCATCGGTTACACGATGGTTTACGGCGTGCTTCGATTCATCAATTTCGCCCACGGCGATGTCTTCATGCTCGGTTCGTTCACCGGCTACTACGCCGCTCCGCAGATTGCGAAATTCTTTCCAATGCCGGGCTGGGGCGGTTGGGCGGCTGTGATGGCCGTGACGATGATCGTCTGCGCGTTGATCGGTATTGTCATCGAACTGTTAGCCTACCGCCCGCTTCGCAACCGACCGAAGCTCACCGTGCTCATCACGGCCATCGGGGTTTCGCTGCTCATCGAATACACCTGCCAGCACAAGGCGGTATTCGGGGCCTCACAGAAAGCATTTCCCCAATTGCTGCCGACCGGAAATTTCTCGCTCGGCGGGCTTTCGTTCAACACCACCCAGTTCGTCGTGCTGGGAGTCACGCTGGTTTTGTTAGCCTCGCTGACGTTCATCGTGAAAAAAACACGGCTCGGCATGGCCATGCGCGCCGTTTCCCACAACTCCGCCGCAGCCTCGCTGATGGGCATCAGCAACAGCTTCATCATTTCCTTCACTTTCGGTCTCGGCTCCGCGCTGGCAGGTGCGGGCGGCATCCTCTATGGCATGACCTACACCGGAATTGAGCCGCTGATGGGCGTGAACGTCGGCCTCAAGGCATTCGTCGCCGCCGTGCTCGGTGGAATCGGCAATCTTCCGGGAGCCGCCCTGGGCGGACTGGTGCTCGGGGTGGTGGAGACCTACGCCGGCGGAATGTCCGGCATCTCAACTTATCGGGATGGGATCGCCTTCGCCATCCTCATCATCATCCTGATTTTCAAACCAACCGGCCTGCTCGGTTCCAAACAGATCGAAAAAGTCTAACCATGCCCGGTGTTTTCAAAGATCCCCGCCTGTTGCTTCTTGCCGCTGTCACCCTGGCGGTGATTGCCGGTCTGGGCGCGGACCAGATGAATCCGTATTACAGCGGTGTCGTGGTCGACATCGGCATCGCGATCATTCTTGCCGTTAGTTTGAATCTCATCAACGGCCACACTGGTCAGTTCAGTCTGGGTCATGCCGGGTTCATGTCAGTCGGGGCTTATGTTTCGGCGATGATTACGCTGGAACTTCAAAAAAACATGGGACCCGCCGCCCTGCCCTGGGCTTTCCTGCCGGCCCTGGTCGCGGGAGGAATGGTCGCTGCGCTGGCCGGATTGTTAGTGGGGATTCCTTCGCTACGTTTGAGAGGGGATTACCTCGCGATTGTGACTCTTGGATTCGGTGAGATCATCCGCGTGATTTTTCAAAACGTGGAGGCAGCCGGGGCAGCGAGCGGGCTGAGTGGAATTCCGAAACTCACCGGTCTCACCTGGACGTTCACCCTCGCTGCCGTCACTGTGTATGTTGTGGGTTGCCTGGTGAATTCCACTTACGGCCGCGGGTTCATCGCCGTGCATGACGATGAGGTCGCTGCCAGTTCCATGGGGCTCAATCCCACGCGCTACAAAGTCACCGCGTTTGTCATCGGCGCGTTTTTCGCGGGCATCGCCGGCGGTTTGTTCGCCCATCATAAAACGTCGATCACCCCGCAGGTGTTCGATTTCATGAAAAGTTTCGAGGTTGTCGTCATGGTCATCCTCGGCGGCATGGGCCGGACTGCCGGAGTCGTGCTCGCTGCTATTCTACTGACGCTGGCACCGGAGTTTCTCCGATCCGTGGCGGAATACCGGATGATCATCTACGCGCTTCTGATTATTTTCCTCATGATCGCCCGTCCCCAGGGTCTCTTCAATTTCGAGCGGAAGAAAAAACCGTTAGCTGCAAAGTCATGAGCAAGCCCTTGTTGGAACTCGAGAACGTCACCATCCGTTTCGGCGGACTGACCGCCGTCAGCGAGGTGAGCCTTAAAGTCGGCGAGGGCGAATTGATGGGCCTCATCGGCCCTAACGGAGCAGGGAAAACCACCGTGTTCAACATGATCACCGGCGTCTATCAACCGACAGAGGGCCGTATCTCTTTTTCCGGAAAACCCACCGCCGCTGAAAAGCCCCACACGCTCACCAAGAGCGGCATGGCCCGGACGTTTCAAAACATCCGTCTTTTCGGCTCGATGACCGTCTTTGACAACGTCCGCGCCGCCACGCAGCTCCACCGGTCCCACGGCATCCGCGAGGCACTCTGGCGCGGCCGGTCCCACCACGCCGGAGAGAAGGAAGTGGAAGAACGTGTGCTCGAATTGTTGGAGGTTTTTTCACTGCAGGACTACCGCGACGAGTTGGCGAAAAGCCTGCCATACGGCGATCAGCGCCGCCTGGAAATCGTCCGCGCGATGGCCACCCGGCCGAAGCTCCTGCTGCTCGATGAACCGGCAGCGGGGATGAATCCATCCGAGAAAGAAGGCCTCATGCACCTCATCGAGTTCATCCGCCAGCGTTTTGGCATGGCCATCCTGTTGGTCGAGCACGACATGAAGGTCGTCATGGGCATCTGCGAGCGCATCGCCGTCCTCGAATACGGTCGCAAGATCGCCGAAGGCACGCCGAAGGAGATCCAGTGCCATCCGAAAGTCATCGAAGCCTACCTCGGCGCGGCGGCTGGTTAGTTGAGAGTTGATGGTTGAATGTTGAGAGTTAAGATCGAAAAATCAGAAGGAAATACGATGTTTGGATTTGAAAAACTGGATGTCTGGCAGAAGGCAATTGAGTTCGCCGATGTAGTCTATTCCACCACGCGTTTGTTTCCTTTAGATGAGCGGTTCGGTCTGACGAATCAGATGCGCAGGGCTGCCGTTTCCATTTCCTCAAACATTGCGGAGGGCAGCTCACGCAATTCCCGCAAGGATTTCGCCAGATTCATCGAAATAGCGACAGGTTCGCTGTTCGAAGTCGTGTCACAATCGCATGTCGGCCGAAACCAAGGCTTTCTCACACAGGCAGAATTTGAAGTTCTCTATGCGGCTTCGGAGGAACAAAGCCGGATGCTGAGCGGTCTGCGCCGTTCCCTCTTGGGCGAAGCCTGAAGCCCTCTTTCTCTCAACTCTCAACCATCAACTCTCAACAACTTCTTCCCTTGCTCTCAGTCGAAAACCTCCACGTCTCCTATGGCGCGATCAAAGCCCTCCACGGAGTTTCGCTCAACGTGCCGAAGGGCAGCATCGTGACGTTGATCGGTGCCAACGGGGCAGGTAAATCGACCACCCTGCGTGCACTATCCGGTTTGGTGAAGGCTGCGGGCGGTTCGATCCAATATGATGGGCAGGAAATTGCAAAGCTGCCTGCCCACAAGATCGTCGGCCGCGGGCTCTGCCATGTGCCGGAGGGTCGGATGATTTTCTCCAACCTGACGGTGTCGGAGAACCTGAAAATGGGCGCTTACCTGCAGCGAGACAAGAAGTGGATCGCCGCGCAGACTGACTACGTGTTCGGACTCTTTCCGCGCCTCAAGGAGCGCGAGGGCCAGGCGGCCGGGACTCTATCAGGCGGCGAGCAGCAGATGCTCGCCATCGGCCGCGCGCTGCTGGGAAAGCCGAAGTTCCTCATGCTCGATGAACCGTCGCTCGGCATCGCGCCGCTGTTGGTGAAGACGATTTTCGAACGCATCGTGGAAATCAACCGTGAGCAGGGACTGACGATCCTCCTCGTCGAACAAAACGCGAACCTCGCGCTCGATGTCTCAAGCTATGCCTACGTGCTGGAGACGGGAAAAGTCCTGTTGGAAGGACCGTCCGCGCAGCTCAAACAGGATCCGCAGGTGCAGGCCTGTTATCTGGGAGGCTGACCGGCTCTGCGGATTTCACCTGCCGGAAGACCCACAAGCTCACGATGCTCACGGTGATGGCTAACAGACCGAGCCGGTCGTATTGCAGCAGTTTTCCACCGGTTCCTTCCGCCACCACCATGCTGCCGATGGCCGTGGTCAGGCCGGACGCCAGATCCCGCGTGCAGGCCACGAGACTCATGTAGGCCCCGCGCCGGGCGGGCAAGACTGCCATCGAAATCGTCGCCTGGCTGGGGATGAAACGTGCACTGGCGAACATGAAGAAAAACCCGGCGATGACGAGTACCTGCCATTCAGGACGTGGGCCCGATGAAGTCAGCACGCGGATGACCACGCAGGCACCGATCACGAGGACGGCATACAGCAGGAACTTTCCATGGCGGTCTGCCAGACGTCCCACCCACGGTCCGGTGAATACCGTGATCCCGCCGCCGACCATGTAAACGTGGAACAGGTCCTCCTCCGCCATTCCCACGTTTCTAACGAGGAAAGGCGATAGAAACGGGATGATGGTAAAATGTCCGAATACGACGAATCCCATCAATGCCAGCCCTCTCCACGCGTTCCCGTCCCTCAAGAGTAGAAGGAAATCCTTCGATGACCGGGCCACGCCGTCGTCCAGATGCTTGCGCACCGGCGGAAGCAGCCGGAATAACAGAATCCAGACGATCGCCGCGAGGGCTGCGATGGCGAGAAACGGCGCCTCCCACCGTGACCATTGTGCGAGCTTCAGACCGAATGGCACGCCCAGCGCCGCCGCAACGGAAAAAGCCGTCATGATGATGCCCATGCCGCGAGCGCGGCGTTCCGGCGGCACTACATCAGAGGCGATTGCCATGATGGTTGCACCCGCTACGCCGCCGAAGGCTCCGCAGACGCATCGCGCGATCAACAGCGAATCATAGGTGTGGGAGAGTCCGCAGGCCAATGTTCCCACGGTGAAACCTGCGTAAACAATAAGCAGCAGTTGTCGGCGGTCAAAGCGATCGATGAATGGTGCGCTGGCCAGCCCGACCACTCCGGCGGTGATGGCAAACGACGAGATGAGGCTGCCGAACTGCTGCGGTGAAATTGCCAGCTGCCGCATCAGTTGCGGCCCCAGCGGCATCATCACCATGAAGTCCATGATGTGAGTGAACTGCACGGTCGCGAGCAGCAGCAGCAACCGCTTTTCCGAGAGCACGCGGCCCGGGCTTTCTCTCGGAGTTACCATGTCATCTCACTCCGCCGGAACGTGCGGCTCGAAGGTCATGGCACGCTCGTGCTCGCGGGCCTTGGCGGCCTTGCGGGCGGTTTGATAGAAATATTCCTGAACCCGGAAAGCCTTCTGGCCCTTGACGCGGACAATGCGCTGCGAGGTGCCGTCAGGCAGCAGTCGGGACGCCTGCACGTTGTCCTGAAAGTAAGAATCCAGGATTCTAACAAGACGACGCTTCAGGCTCGGCTCTTCGATCGGTATCATCAGCTCGATGCGTTTTTCGAGATTACGTGTCATCCAGTCCGCAGAAGAGATGTAAACGCCGCCGTCGCCGCCCTGATGGAAATAGAACAAACGCGCATGTTCGAGATAGCGGTCGATCACCGAGATGACTTCGATGTTTTTCGAGTGTTTCGGGTCGCCCGGTTTAAGGCAACAGATGCCGCGCACGTTGAGGCGGATCTCGACTCCGGCTTGCGAGGCTTTATACAGGGCACCGATGATTTCCGGATCTTGCAATGAGTTCACCTTGCCGATGATGCGCGCCGGCAGGCCCTGTTTTGCGCGCTCGGCTTCGCCAGCAATCATGTCCAACAGCTCAGGCTTCATTGTGGTCGGGGCAGGAACGAGACGTTGGAAACGGAGCAGCTTCGAGCGTCCGGTGACGGCGTTGAAAAACAGCGATGCGTCGTTTCCATATTCCGGCTTGCAGGTCAGATAGGAAATGTCGGTGTAGAGGCGTGATGTGGTCTCGTTGTAATTTCCGGTACCGAGGTGGACATAACGCCGCAGGTGGCCATTCTCGCGGCGTACGATGAGGCAGATTTTCGCGTGGGTTTTCAGGCCCTTGACGCCGTAAACGATCTGGGCTCCGGCGCGCTGGAGTTCGTCCGCGCGATTCAGGTTGCGAGCTTCGTCAAAGCGCGCCTTGAGCTCGACCAGGGCGGTCACGTGCTTGCCGTTTTCCGCAGCCTTGATGAGGGCGTCGATGATCCGGGATTTTCTAGCAGTTCGATAGAGCACCTGCTTGATGGCAATGACGTCCGGGTCTTCGGCGGCTTCCTCGATCAGGCGGAGCACCGGCTCGAACGATTCGTAAGGGTGGAAAAGCATCACGTCCTTTGAGGCGATGGTGTCGAACATGGATGCTCCGGGAGCGATGGAGGGGGAGTTCTGACCCGGCCAGTCGGTATCGCGCAGGTGGTCGAATCCTGATAGGAATGCCAGCTCCATGAACGACGCAAGACCCGGCGGTCCGTTGATGCGATAGGTTTCCTGAGGTGTGGCCGCGGTGACCAGCTTGATCATTCGAGCAAGATCGCGCGGCGCATCGGCGCGGATTTCAAGCCGCACCGTGTCGGAAAAACGGCGGGCGGTGAGCACGTCCTCCATTTCACCTGCGAGGTCGATGGCATCCTCTTCCTGCACCACGATATCACCATTCCTCGTGACGCGGAATGCGGTGGTGGCCGTGACGGTTTCGCCGGGAAACAGGAGGTCCGCATGAGTGGCCACGAGGTCCTCGATGAGGATGAAGGCATGGTGCTCGTCATTGGTGGCGACATGCACGCGGCGGCCGAGATTTTCCGGAATGGGAATCAAGGCATGGCGGGAAGTCTGGCTCGCAGGATCATACACCCGGCAGGCGACGATGATCTGTAGGGCGGGGATGTTCGGTGGTTCGCCTTCGGTATCGACGGCCAGAGGTGTTAGTAATGGATAGATCAGGTCCTCGAAAGTTGCGGAGACCTGTGCGGCCTGCTCGACCAACAAGTCGCCCGGGAGCAATGGGCGGATACCGGCCTTTTCCAGTGCTGGGACGATGGTTCCGGTGAGAAGCGCATACTGGTCCGCGCTCATTTTTAGAATCCGCTGACGAAGGGCGGCAAGGTTCTTGCCAGGAGTGAGACCCGATGCGTCCGGCGTTTTCCAACCACTGCGGCGCATCAGCATCAGCCCTCCGATGCGGACTTGGAAAAACTCGTCCAGGTTCGACGCGGTGATGGCGAGGAATTTCACCCGCTCTAACAACGGGAGGTCGTCGCGCAGTGCTTCGTTGAGCACGCGCTGGTTGAACTCGATCCAGGAGAGTTCGCGGTTGAGATAGGGAATGGACATGGGAAAGGGGAGTTAGTTGTCTTCGTCGATGACAACGCCGAGGCCGAAAACCTGCTCGAACAGATCGGCTTTCGAGGTCATCGCAAGGCGTTCGACGGCGGCGTCGGCCAGGCCAGGCAGGCGGAGCCGGAGCTTGCCAGATTCGCGGCGGATCTCGAGTTGGGAAACGCGTTGGGCGTGCGTGCGTTCAAGAGCGTCCGCGACGCGCAAAAGGGCGGCGAGCTTGGACACGCGAATTCGGTCGTCGGTGTTGAGGGCTCCGTAGGCCGGGTGATCGAGCCGTGGTCCGGAGTGGCGATGATAGCGGGCGACGAGGGCGACGATGGTGACGTCCAACCGGTCGAGACCGAAGACCTCGGAGTTGAGAATGATGTATTCCGAGTGCTTGTGATGGGCGCGCGGGCTAACGTAGGTGCCGACCTCGTGGAGGATGGCAGCTACTTGCAGGAGGAGCGCATCGTGTGGAGTGAGCTGATGGAGATCGGTGAGGTATTCGAAAAACCGGGAGCAGAGGTTGCCGACGTGTTCGCCATGGCTCGGGTCCGACTGATAGCGTTCCGCAAGGATGCGGGCGGAGCGCAGGACTTCTTCCGCAAAGGCACCAGTTAGTTCGCGCGAGACGAGGAGGTCGTGGAGCAGGCCTTGTTCGTATTCGCTGTTAGGAATGTGGATTTCCGTGAGCTTGAGGGTTTCTGCAATGGCGAGATTGATTTCGAGTGCGGGGAGCAGTGCCTCGGCGGTCTGATAGTCGAGTTGGAAACGTTTCACCAACTCCACATCGCTCACGCTGGCTGCATCCGCGGTGAATTGGCGGAAGCTTTTGAGCGAACACGACTGGCTCGATTTTGTCAGTGACGAGGCGACGGACTGGATTTCGTAGCCGATGGCGACGAGGCCGTCGATGGTGACGTCCGAGAAGTCAAAACGGATCTGAGCGAGATTTCCATAAGCGTGCTCGCGGATGACGCGGAGCATCGCTGACCCCTCCGCGTGCGAACCTTCCACGGCCTCGCGGGTGCGGTGGGTGCCCATCCGGTAGCTGGTGTAACGGGTGATGAGGCCGTTCTGAAACAACAAGGCGCGCGTGTTGCCGGGCCCGACGTGGAGAACAAGCGTCGTATCCCGGCGCATGGCGGGCAGGTCCTGAAGGCGGCGGCGGGTTTTCAGATAGATGAGGCGGGTCATCTCCCCATCGTCGATGGTGCCGATTTTCAATCCGCAGGCGATGCGGATGCGGTTCATGACGGTCTCATGATTGATCGCCTCGCTCAGGATGTTGGTGGCGACAGCGCGGGTGATGGCGTGTGGATCGAGACCGAGTTCCGCGAGGGATTTCTGATAGCCCTTGATGATCGAAACGATGCGCTCGGTGGTGGACGGGGTGACGTTGCCGCTGCGGAAAATGTCACGGGCGACGGGTGCGGGCTGCTCCAGGAAATCCACGGGAGTGAGAGAGCCATCGTCCGCGCGCTCGGCGACCATCATGGAAACCGAACTGGCGCCGATGTGCAGCGCGGTAAATAGATTTTCTGCGGTGAATGAGGATTTATCAAGTTTCCCAAGTTTCGGCATCGCACAAAGACAACGTTGGCACGACCCATCTTTCAATGCTGAAAATGTGACAAGGACCATCTTGACCGAGTCCGGGCTTGTCACGGGGTCTGAATGAAAGGATAACCCGGTCATGCCAGTCACCGGAGCGTTGGAACGATATTGGGTGAGACCTGGTGCCAAGATGGACTTCAGTGACCACGATAGCGGAGAAAAAACGCTTTTCCAGGGGAACAAGGACGAGTTTGAAACTCAGTTCGATGAGATCCAGGACGAACTCCAACAGCTCCAGAAGGTGCTCTATGCCCAAAACAAACACCGCATTCTGGTGGTGATGCAGGCGATGGATACCGGGGGCAAGGATGGCTGTATCAAGCATGTTTTCTCGCGCATCGATCCACAGGGGATTCATGTGCGTTCGTTCAAAAAGCCGACAGAGGAAGAGCTTTCCCATGACTTCCTCTGGCGCGTCCATTCGAAGGTGCCGAGCAGGGGACAGATGGTCATTTTCAACCGCAGTCACTACGAAGACATCATCGCAGTGCGGGTGAAAAAGATCTTCCCGGACGAGGTGTGGAAACGCCGTCAGCGGCATGTGATCGATTTCGAGCGACTGCTGGCGGAGGAGGGGACGACGATCGTGAAGATCTTCCTGCACATCTCGAAGGCCGAGCAGAAACGGCGGCTGGAGGCACGAATCAACAACCCGGCGAAACATTGGAAAATCAATCCCGACGATCTGGCGGACCGCGCCCGTTGGGACGAGTTTATGGATGCCTATGAAGACGTAATCGGCAAAACCTCCACGGAGCACGCGCCATGGTATGTGGTGCCGGCGGACCGCAAATGGTATCGGAACCTCTGCGTCGCCCGCATCATGCTGGACACTTTGAAGAAGCTGGACATGAAGTTCCCGGCGATCAATTGGGATCCCAGCAACCTCAGGATTGAGGACTGACGGCCGTGGAAGAGCAAAGTTCTGTCAGGGTTTTCTATCGGAATCTAGCGGTTCTTGCAGCGGTTTCCTTCGTTGCGTTTTTCATCTGGATCGTCGCCATCGCCAATAGAGGTGATGGAGCACTATGGTGGGCGTTCATCCATCGCATTCCGGCGGGTGACAAGATGGGGCATCTGGGTCTGATAGGAACCATGTCGTTTTTGTGCAACCTGGCATTTCCCTCGCGGAAACTTGCTTTTCTGACTCTGACCTCGTTAGTCGTGTTGCTCGCCTTCTCGCTGGAAGAACTTTCGCAGGGATTCATCGCCACCAGACAACTTGATTTTTTCGACTGGCTCGCGGATGCAGCGGGACTGGTGCTCGGGCAGGCAGGTGCGGTGAAATTCCGAAAAATGCTCAGATCACGCGCGACCACAGCACCTTGAGGTAACGTGATTCGGGGTAGTTAGAGAGTGTCGGATGGTCCGGACCCGCGCCCGTGCGGTCGAAGGTCTGAAGGCGCTTGTTCCGGCGGTGCGCGGAGGTGATCACGATCTGCTCGAACTCCCCAGCTCCTAACATCCCGGAGCATGAGCAGGTCACGTAGAGCCCTTCCGGCGCGACGAGCTGGAGTGCGAGTTTGTTCAGGTCGGCATATTTCGCAGTTCCGATTTCATCCTCACGGCCGTGGATGAACTTCGGTGGATCAGCGATCACAAGGTCCCACGTGCGGCCGTTTTCGATCATCGTCCGCGCCCAGGTGAAGGCGTCGGCATGGGTGAATTTGACCTTCGCGCTATTGAGGTTGGCGTTGCGCTTGGCCATCGCGATTGACGTTTCATCCAGGTCCACGCCGGTGACATCCGTTGCTCCACCAAGAGCCGCGGAGATCCCGAAGCCGCCTGTATAACAGCAGAGGTCCAGCACCGTCCGTCCGTCTGCCAGCGCGCCGAATTTTTTTCGGTTGTCGCGCTGGTCACAGAAAAATCCGGTTTTGTGGCCGGCTGAAAAATCTACCTCGTAGCGCACGCCATGCTCACGGATTTTCACCGACTTCACCTTGTCGGACTCCACGCCGCCATAGCGCGGAATGCCTTCCACGCGCGCCAGCTCCATGTCAACACCGACCACGACGCGCTTGGTGTCGAAGCACTCGTGCAACAGCGGCAGCCATTTAGGCAAACGCTGCCAGGCTGCTAGATTGGTGATTTCCACCGAGAGCACGTCCGCGAATTTGTCCGCCACGATGCCCGGCATGAAATCGGCGTCGCCATGGATGCAGCGATAGCTGTCGGTTTCGCCATCCAGTTTCAGCATCTCCCGACGGAGCTTGGCGGCACGACGGATTGCATTATCGAAGAACGATTCGTCATCCAACTCCTCCAGCGAGTGGCTCACGATCCGCAACGGCATGCGCGATTTCGGGTTCCACAGACCCCAGCCGAACGGCGTGCCTTCTTTCCCCAGCACGAGCACGAACGAACCTGGCGCAGCATCCCGAGAAACCTCGCCGATCATCTTCGGCCAGATCGAGGGATGGAATGTTTGATACTTGAGTTGGACAGTCGGCACGGCGGCAACGAATGCTGAAATCCCTCAGGACTCAAGGCCGGACGTCGGAAATCAGAGTTTTTTAACCGCAAATGAACGCAGATGGACATCGATAAGAAAAATATTCCTTTGATTCGTCCCATCTCCCAACTGCGTTTATCCGCGCCCATCGGCGGTTGAAAAACTCTTGTTCTCGTCTTTTTACCAAACCGCGTTTGCCACCGCGCCGGCTTTAGGAAAGGGTGCCGTTTTATGAAAATGCACCGCATCCTCGCCGAGGCCGCCTCCACCATCGCCAAGTCCGTCTTCCGCGAGCACAGGGTCCTCGATCACGAACTCGCCACCGCCTTCGAGGAAAACCCGAAATGGGGCAAGCGCGACCGCAGTTTTATCGCCGAGACCGTATTTGAAGTCGCCCGCTGGCGGCGCGCCCTGAGTTTTCTCGTCGATAGCGAAGAAACCACCGCCCTCTGTGCCGCCCAATGGGTCCGCATGGGCTACGAAATTCCCGAGTGGTGGGCCTACAACGGCAAAACCGCCGAGGAAATGAAAGCCCGAGAGGCAGAACTCCCCGCCCAACCCCGCGCCGTCCGGGAGTCCATCCCAGATTGGATGGACACCCTCGGAGCCGACGAACTCGGCGATGCCTGGGATGCCGAACTGACCGCCCTCAACCAGCGAGCGTCTGTGTTTCTTCGCGTGAACACCCTACGCACCACCCGCCCCGAAGCCATCGCCTGGCTCGCCTCTTTCAACATCACCGCCACCGAAGTTCCCGCCCTGCCCGATGCCCTCGTCCTCGCACCCGGGAAATCCCTGCCAAAAACCCTCCGCCTCGATGGCCGCGTGGAAATCCAGGACGCCGGATCGCAGATGATCGCCCCGCTGGTCGATCCCCAACCCGGCGAGCGTGTCATCGACGCCTGCTCCGGTGCCGGTGGTAAATCCCTGCACCTCGCCGCCCTCATGAAAAACGAAGGCCGCGTCTTCGGCATGGACGTCGATGTGAAAAAACTCGCCGAGCTCGAGCGCCGCGCCAAACGCGCCAACGCCCACAAGTGCATCAAGGCGAAGGAAATCAAAGCCACCACTGCCACCGAGTTCGCCGATGTCGGCGACCGCCTGCTCATCGACGCCCCTTGCTCCGGCCTCGGCACCCTCAAGCGGCAGCCGGACCTCAAATGGCGTCTCAAACCCGCTGGTCTCGAACGCCTCCAAGGCATCCAAAAAGAGCTGCTCACCAGCTACACGACCATGCTCAAGCCGGGCGGCCGCCTCGTTTACGCCACTTGTTCGATCCTCCCCTCAGAAAACCGCGCCGCCGTGGACCATCTCCTCGCCCAGGGAAACTTCACGCTACTGGAAGAACACCCCGTCTCCCCAGCCGCCACCGGCTACGACGGATTCTACGCCGCCGCGCTCGTCAAAAACTCCTAACGGAACGCAAGGTTGATTTCGGCTTTTGAGTCCGTCCGGCGCTAGCGTCGACGAACCTTCAGAAGCGGTGATTCAGCATCATGCCAAAAACGGAATCGGCTTTGCCGCCTTTTTCAAACTTCGGAGAGAAGTGCCAGCGGGCTGCCTTGACGCGCGGTTGGACTACCTTGGGTGACGCGGATTTTTCCGGTTGAGACAACGTGCTTTGGTTGGCTTTCGCCGCCGCATTTAGAGGGGAGGAACTGACGTAAACCTTCGTTTTGGTTTTAGGAAGATTCACAGGAAGTGCCTTTAGCGGAGCGGTTGTGGCTTTCCTGGGTGAAAGACTCTGCGGCTGCGCATTGGCGGCGGGGAAGGAAAGGAGAAGAACGCAGAAAATGGGTTTCACGATGCTCATCTGGTTTTTTCACCCGCCAGAAGCAGAAGCCAAGCCAATTTCAGGCGGTCAGTGCGGGTAAGAAAATGTGCGAGTAGTTAAGACTTCAATACCTTCAGAAGACAAGAAGTTAGTCGATACAGGGCTATCTCATTTTGGAACAGCCTGTAATTTAGGCGGGATCGCGAACGGATATTTTTGGCCTCTGGCCGCAAAGTGACGCTAAAAACAAGGTGGCCTCTCCGGCAGCAATTCCCTGTCATGCGTTCACATCGAACACTTCGTCGGTGAAGACCGAGAAGTTTAACAACTGATGATTGCCGAACACAGTCGTGATGGCCACGTCACTGGCATCGCGGCCTTTGGCGATCACGACGCGGCCGATGCGGCGGGAGTTGTGGCGTGGGTCGAAGGTGTGCCATTGGCCGCCCAAATAGACTTCCATCCACGCGCTGAAATCCATCGGATCCGGCACAGCGGGCACGCCGATGTCACCAAGATATCCCGTGACATAGCGAGCCGGGATGTTCATGCAGCGGCAAAGCGTCACCGCGAGATGCGTGAAGTCGCGACAAACCCCCACCTGTTCGCGGAATGCTTCGAGTGCCGTGCGATTGGCCCTTGCTAACTGATAGTTGAAATGGATGTGCGCGTTGACGAAGTTACAGATTGCTTCCACTCTCGCGATGCCGAGCGGTGTGCTGCTGAAGTTCGCCCATGCAAAAGCCAGTAGTTCGCTGTCGGTTTCGCAGTAGCGGGATGGCAGCAGAAACTGCATGATGTCCTGAGGTAACTCCCAAACGTCATGTTGATGGGCTTGGTAAGGCCGCGCATCGATCAGCCCGGAGTCGCGGACAACCGCCTTGTTGACGAAGCGAACGATGCCTGCCGGACAGCGAAGCCGACCGCACCAGTTCCCGAAAGTGTCCCAATACTCCTCCTTCGTGCTGCCCCCGTGCTCGATGTGGAAACTTTCGCCATAACAAAGATCGTTATGGCGCGATGGATGGACTTTGAGACAATAGAGAACGGTGGTTTCCGCTTCGATATTCAGGGAGATATCAAACCCGATTTTGATTAGCATGATCTGGATGGAGTGGGCGTTAGACGGGTAACGACCAGTGGTTTAAAACTTTTGTGAAAAGACGCGCACCCAGAGGAAGTGCGTCTTCGTCGATATCGAAAGTCGGCGTATGGAGCGGCGTGATTTTCTTCCGCTTCCTTCTCACGCCAAGTCTCATCATGCAGCCTGGAACTTTTGTTAGATAGTCGGCAAAGTCCTCGGCTCCCATGCTTGGGCGGCTTTCGGTGATCACCGGATTGCTACCAGCTAGAGCCACTGCTGCCCGTTGGCAGCGGGCGGTCACGGAGGGGTCGTTGATCACGCCCGGCAGCATAGCATCGAACGTGCCACGGATGGTCGCACCGAAGGCGAGGGCGGAACCTTTGCACAGTTGTTCGATGGTTCCGCGTGCTTCGGCAGAAACAGCGGCCGAAAACGTTCGCACCGTTCCCCGCAGCAGGGCCGTGTCTGGGATCACATTGGTGGCATGACCTGCCTGCATCTGACCAATCGTCACCACGAGAGGATCGCGTGCATCCGTCTGCCGTGGCAGCGCCTGATAAATCAACGTAACCAATTGAGCCGCCACTGCTATCGGATCCACCGTCTGATGAGGCTGGGCTGCATGTCCGCCTTTCCCCAGTATCAGGATTTCGAAATCCTGGCAGAATGACGTCTGTGGCCCGACGGCCGCCACGATCTGCCCGCAATAGAGATTTGGATCGACGTGCAGGGCGATGGCAGCATCCACTCCATCAAGCGCACCATGCTCCATCATGTCCCGTGCGCCGTGTCCTAGCTCTTCGGAGGGTTGGAAAATCCCCCGCCAGGCCACACCTGTTGGGCGGGATTTTTGCAATGCCAGCATTGCGTATAGCAACATCGTCGTGTGGGCGTCATGGCCGCATGCGTGCATCACTCCGGCGTTGGCGGAGCAATAGGGCACGGCGTTTTCCTCCGTGATCGGGAGGGCATCCATGTCGCCGCGGAGGGCAACCACAGGCAGCCCGGCTCCAGTTCCCGGTAGGATTCCCGTGATGATTCCGCGCTTGCCGGGACCGAGTTGATAGGGAATCCCGGCATCTTTCAATTGCCTTGCGATCCATGCGGTGGTCGCAAGCTCCTCGCCACTGAGTTCCGGGTGGCGGTGAAGATGACGGCGGCACTCGACGAGTGACGGGGCATTGTTGATGAGAAAGTGATCCGAATCGTCCATGGCACGGCAAGGTGTTTCAACCGCCAGGATGACGGTTTATCGCACCTTACCGATTCAGCCCCCAAGCGCCATCCGAATCGGCAACATGAGCCTCACAATCTGGCCAGCACTGCGTCGCCCATGCCCTTGGTGCCGACTTTCGTTTCACCCGGCTGGCTGGTAGCGATGTCACCAGTGCGGAAGCCGTCGGCGATGGTCTTGGCGACGGCGGCTTCGATCGCATCCGCGGCTTCGATTTCCCCGAGCGAAAAACGCAGCAGCATGGCGAGTGATAGAATCTGTGCGATCGGATTGGCGATGCCTTGGCCGGCGATGTCCGGTGCGGAGCCGCCGGACGGTTCATAGAGGCCGAAGTAGAGTCCGTCTTCGCGCTGTTTTCCTAACGAAGCGGAGGGAAGCATGCCGAGCGAGCCGGAGATCATCGCCATTTCATCGGATAGAATGTCGCCGAAAAGATTCTCCGTTACCAACACATCGAACGAGCCGGGCCGCTTGATGAGCTGCATGGCGGCGTTGTCCACATACATGTGGGAAAGCTGGACTTCGGGAAATTCCTTCGCGATTTCCACCACGGTCTCACGCCAGAGCACGGAAGAAGCGAGCACGTTTGCCTTGTCCACCGAGAGCAGTTGTTTTTTCCGGCCCATCGCTGCGGTGAAGGCGACGCGGGCGATGCGCTGGATCTCGCTTTTTTGATAGACCATGGTGTCAAACGCGACGGGCTCGCCGTTGCGCTCTTCCCGGCCTTTCGGCGTGCCGAAGTAGATTCCGCCTGTTAGTTCGCGGACGCAAAGCACGTCGAAGCCGTCCGCGATGAGCTCCTGTTTCACCGGCGAGGCGTGGGTGAGGGCGGGCAGGCAGACACCGGGGCGAAGGTTGGCGAAGAGGCCGAAATGTTTGCGCAGGGGAAGGAGTGCGCCGCGCTCGGGCTGGATGTCGGGCGGCAGGGATTCCCACTTCGGTCCGCCGACGGAGCCGAACAGGATTGCGTCCGCAGATTCGCTGGCAGCGACAGTTTCCGGTGGAAGCGGGTGGCCAGTGGCATCGATCGCCGCACCGCCGACGAGGTGCTCGCTGCGGGTGACGGTGAATCCGAATTTCGCTTCAACGGCGTCGAGAAGACGAAGGGACTCGGTCATGACTTCGGGGCCGATGCCGTCTCCGGCAAGGATCGTGATGCGGTGGCTGCGTGACATGCGCGGGAAAATGGAGGGCGATTCGGAAACTGGCAAGAGCGCAAAAAAGCAGGATCCTCAGGTAGAACCTTGGCTTGCGCAGTGCACGGGTTGGGAGCATCTTCCGCACATCATGCAGGCTGTCACCGAAAGACTGAGAAACTTTCTCCAATATGTGGCCGTCAAGTTGATTGACGATCCGACGCAGGCGCAACTCAAAGTGGCCGAGCTGGGGCCGAAGCGGCTGCGTTTCAAACTCGTGCTCGCCCAAGCGGACGTGGCGATGCTCATCGGCCGGAATGGCTTCACCGCCTCAGCCATCCGCGGTGTGCTGAAAGCAGCAGCAGAGCGCGAAGGCGTGCAAGTGACCTTGCAAATTCACTCGCACGAGGAAGAGGCGGAACTGCTGGCGCGGGGCGACGGGCATTGAAGCTACGACCCGCTTTTTACAGAAAAGTCTCTACGCCGTCGCCAGGCACCCCGGGCAGTTCTGGGCAAAATGAGCCGGCTCGATTTCATCCAGCGATGGCGCGCGGTCACTGAGGCAAAGCTCAGGTTTTCCGATCTGGTTGCGGGCATGGAACGAGCATCCGGCCGGTGGTTGTGAAAGATCCGGAGGCAGGCCCGGAATCGTGTAAAGTGGCTCGCCCTTCGCGTGAGAGGCAGGGATCGATTTTAACAATGACCGCGTGTAGGCATGCAGCGGGTGGCGGAAGATATCAGCTTTCCGGGCGCTTTCGATGATGCGGCCGGCATACATGACGTTCACATGATCGCACATTTCAGACACGACTGATAGATCATGCGTGATGAAGATGACAGCCGTGCCTAGCTGTTTCTGACGATCCCGGATGAGATCGAGCACCTGCTTCTGCACGGTGACGTCGAGCGCGGTGGTTGGTTCGTCGCAAATGAGCAGCTCGGGGCGGGTGATCAGCGCCATGGCGATCATCACGCGCTGGCGCATGCCGCCGGAAAACTCGTGAGGAAACGAATGAATGCGCTTTTCCGGTTGCGTGATGCCCACTTCGGCCAGCGCGTCGATGGCTCGGTGCAAGGCCTGCCTGCCGAAGATTTTCTCATGAATGGCGAGCGGTTCCGTTAGCTGGGCGCTCACCTTCATGAACGGGTTGAGCGAGGTCATCGGATCCTGGAAAATCATCGAAATGCGTTTCCCCCGGATCTTGCGGAGCTGCTTTTCGGAGGATTTGAGGAGATCAATGCCGTCGAACAGCGCCTCGCCGCGTTCGATCCTTCCGGGAGGCTGTGGAATCAATCCTAACAGAGAATAACAGGTCACCGATTTTCCCGATCCCGATTCGCCGACGATGCCGAGCGTCTGTCCGGGATCGACCGTGAACGAGACATCTTCCACCGCGTGAACGACGCCGTTGCGTGTGTGGAAACGGGTGGTGAGGTTCCGGACGTCGAGCAGCGGCATGGCAGGTGAAGTTTGGCGGCTATCGGGAAATGTGCAAGCTTGGCGCGGATTCGATGGCGGTGAGGATTTCCTCCACCGGGAGCGTGATTTCAACGCTGAGACCCTCGTCCGGCAACGGTTCCTCCAGAACGCCAAGCTGACTCTCTAACATGGATGCCTTCATGAAGTGCCCGGGACGGTTGGCCAGCCTTGCCCCAAGCGTGGCAGCGTCCCCTTTTAGATAGACCAGAACTACCCCCGCGGTGCCGACGCCGAGTTTTCCGCGATAAATCCGCTTCAACGAGGAACAGGCGAGCACGCAGAATTCTCCCGCCGGCGTGGCATCCACCACCTCATGGCGGAGTCTTTCCAGCCACGGCATGCGGTCGGCGTCGTCAAGCGGCAAGCCGGCGGCCATCTTGGCGATGTTGGACGGAGGGTGGAAATCATCCGCGTCGTGGAAAACCCCGCCATTTCTGGCGGCCAGCAGCGCGCCAATGGTGGATTTCCCCGATCCCGCGACTCCCATGACGATCACAACCCTTGGCATCTCCATTGCAGCGGCATCTTCGGAGGCTAGGAGGCGCTTTTCAAATCCGAAGTTGGGATTGCCGTTTCTCAATCATCTCTGCAAGGCTCCGGACATGATGAAACCCACCCGCCGATGGATCCGATGATCAATAACTGGCCCTTCGTCGTGCTCGCAGCCAGCGTCGCGTTCATCGTCGTCTCGATCACGCGCTTCAAGCTGCATCCATTCCTCGCGCTCGTGCTGGCCGCGCTGGTCGCCGGATCACTGGCCCGGGTGTTTCCTGAAACCACCATCGCAGCAGGGAAACCGATGATTTCCTCGCTCACCGATGTCATCCGGCTGACGTTGGACGGCTTCGGAAAAACCGCGGCGGGCATCGCCATTTCCATCGGCCTCGCCTCGATCATCGGCTTCTGCCTGATGGAAAGCGGAGCGGCGGATCGTGTGGTCCGGCGATTCCTGAAAATCTTCGGCGAGAAGAATGCGGGCATTGCACTGTTAGTCAGCAGCTACCTGCTCTCGATCCCGATTTTTTTCGACACGATGATCATGCTGATGTTCCCGTTGGCGAAGGCACTCCACCTGCGGACCGGGAAAAATTACCTGCTCTATCTGCTTTGCGTCTGCTGCGGCAGTGCGATCACCCATTCGCTAACAGTTCCTCATCCCGGGCCGATCGCCATGGTGGAGAATCTTAAAATCGACGTCGGGTTTTCGATCATCGGTGGCATCCTCGCCGGCATCATTCCCGCCGCGGTCGGCTATGGCGTCGCGTCTTTTTTGAACCGCCGGATGGTGGTGCATCTGCGCGAATCACCAGGCACCAACCTCGCCGATCTGGAGGCAATCATCGATCAGAAAGAAGACGCACTCCCGCCGCTGATGGCTTCGTTGGGACCGGTCGTGGTGCCTATTCTTCTCATCAGCATCTCCTCGTTTCTAAAAATTGCAGAAGGATCAGGGAGCGGAGGGAGCATTGGAACCGGCGGACTGCGCGAAGCGGTCGATTTTCTGGGAGACAAAAACATCGCCCTGTTCATCGGTGCGTTCCTCGCCATTCGGTTGCTGGTGAAGCAGAAGCATTTCAACAGAACGAAAATCAGCGACGCGCTAGGCCCTCCATTGGAAACAGCAGGCATCATCATCCTCATCACCTCCGCCGGCGGCGCGTTCGGCTCGATGATCAAAAACGCCGGAGTCGGCGGTGCGGTGGAAAAACTATCAGACCACCTCGGGCTCAGCCTGATCCTGCTGGCCTACGTGCTTGCGCTGGTCATCCGCGTCGCGCAGGGGTCGGCAACGGTCGCCATGCTGACTGCTTCGGCCATCATGTATCCGATGATCGGCCCGGACCTGCCATATCATCCGCTCTATCTGTTTCTGAGCATCGGCTTCGCGGCCTTCGGCTTGTCATGGATGAACGACAGCGGCTTCTGGGTGGTATCACGGCTCAGCGGCATGACGGAAAAGGAAACACTAAAATCGTTTTCCGTGCTTCTAACGGTGGTTTCGCTCGCCGGGCTGGCTGTCACTTGGCTTGGCTCCGTCTTGCTGCCGCTCGTCTGATCAACTATCCCGCCGGATCGAATGCGTCTTCAATCCACCTTGCCACTGCAGAGAAACTGTCGTCCGTGACCTTTTTCCCCATGACCAACACCGGCACTTGCTCGCGCGTGTGGTCGGTGCCAGGATGATAGGGATCGTTCCCATGATCAGCGGTTAGAACTACGAGATCTTCGGGGGAAACCCGTTCAATGAAGTCACCGAGCCACACGTCGAATTCACGCAGGCACTGCGCGTAGCCCGCTGGATCGCGCCGATGGCCGTAAAGCGAATCGAAGTCCACCAGGTTTGCGAAAATGAAATGTGGCTCGTCACGTTTCTCGGCCCACAAGCGGTCGATCACCGCCATGCCCTCCAAATTCGATTTGGTGGGATGCGATTCTGAAATCCCAGAATCGGCAAAAATGTCAGCGATCTTGCCGACGCCGATGGTTTGCACTCCCGCCGCTTGCAGCCGGTTCAGCACGGTTTTACCCGGCATTAACGAATAGTCATGGCGGTTTCCCGTGCGTTTGAAATCCGCTGCGGAGCTGCCGAGAAATGGCCGGGCGATTACGCGACCGATGCGGATGCCACGCTCGTCTAGCAGCGTGCGCGCCGTTTTGCAAAGCTGCCACAAACGCTCCAGCCCGAACGCTTCCTCGTGCGCCGCGATCTGCAGCACGCTGTCCGCACTGGTGTATAAAATCGGCTTTCCCGTCCGCAGATGTTCCTCGCCGAGCTGCACCAGGATCTCCGTGCCGGATGAAGCGAAGTTACCGATGAACTCCACACCTCCGCGTTTTTCCAGTTCTTCTATCAACTCTGCAGGAAACTTTTCGAACGTCGCGAATGGTTCATCCAAAGCGCAGCCCATCAGCTCCCAATGACCCGTCGTCGTGTCCTTGCCTGCGGATTTCTCCGTCAGCCGCGCCCACGAGGCATTCGGGTGGAGCGGAGTTTTATCTGCTAGATCCAGGATTTCATAAAGCCCTAGACGCGCCAGATTCGTCAGTGAAAAATCCGGCACCCGCTCGAACAAATGCCCGAGCGTGTTAGATCCATCGTCGCCGTACTCCGCCGCGTCCGGCGCGTTCCCGCAGCCGACCGAATCCAACACGATGCACAAGACCCGCTTCATGAGCGGTTTCTAGCCTCGATTCCATCGCTTGTCACCACCACGATTCCATCTGCAGGCCCCAGGTGAATCCCGAGGTCTTGTTCGCATAATCGAGCCCGCCGACGCTTCCCTGTAGGCCGTCGCTCCATTGCGCGTAGGTGATGAACCCGCGGATGACGGGGCGGGTGAAAAACTCGCTGCCGAGCGAGATTTGCGGCGCGAGCGTGATTTTCCCGAGTGCGCCTTGCTCGCCCGTGAGTGAGTCGGACACCCAGTCAGCACCGGTTTCGAGAGCGATGTTGAACCAGTCATTGATAAACCAGATGGGCCGCACGCCGCCTGATACCCAATGTTGCTCGGGAGTGTCGTTGCCGAAGTCGGTGAACTGATAGATGAGCGCGGTGCCGATGGCGAATTGTTCGCTGGGCTTGAAAACGATCTGATCGGTTGCGCGGAACCGCCAGGATTCCTCGGGGTCCTCACGAATGTAGGTGCCTGTGGCGTTGGTGAATGTTTCGAAGCCGGAGTTGAAGGTCTTGGCCGGGCCGCTGCCGATCTGGAGTGAGGTTTTGTGAAGGCTCTCCGGATCATCGAAAAAGTTCTTTTTCGTGCGGGTGATGCTAAGCGCGGCACCACGCGAGGAATCGGCCTGGGTGCCGGTGGAGGTTTGGCCGGAGTCGACACTGGAATACACCAGGCCGACCTCGCCCTCGCCTCCGAAAAGCGGCCAGTCATACCAACGGAAATCGAAGTTCCCCTTGCTGAATCCAGCCTGATTGAGCGGATCCTGGCTGCCGAGGCGGCTGTAAATCGCGCTTTGTGCCCCATTGCCGATCCATGCAAAGGCGAATTTCCCCACGGCGAGCGGGACGTCCTCAATGCCGCCGCCGCCGCCGCTCATGTCCCAGAAATAGAAGTCGTTGATATGGATGTCGTGGCGGCGGTAGAAACGGCTGCCTGCCCAGACTTTCGCACCGGGAGCACCGGGGATCACGTTCGCTACGGAAGCCCAGAGTTCGGGGACGGACAGGTCGGTATCCGCACCGGAACCGTAGTTGTCGTAGGGATTATAAACAGCGAGGCGCAGGTTCATCTGGGCGACCGGCCCGTTTTCCGATTCCGTCGAGAACGAATCTGGGCCGAAAAACGTCTTGGAAAAGGCGAGTTCACCGTAGTTTTCCGCCTCATTTCCCAATCGGTATTTCGCCACGCCCGGAATCCCGAACGCGGACTGCGGTCCGCCTTCATCATTGCGGCCGTAACCGGCGCGGAAATAGCCGGTGATGTCGATGTAGCCTTCGAGGATGTCGTCGATCCGCTCATTCAACGGGTTCTCGGCGTCCGGGTATCTGGAAATATCCCGGATTTCCGTGTCGTCGCGGAATTGCCTGCCGGCCTGCTTGCGCCGATTGCGGGCGTTTTCCGCGGGGGCGGGACCTAGCGGCGCTTCCATGGGCGCGGCGATTTGAGGCTCGGCGACGGGCTTGGGTTTTCTGGCGGGGCGGGGTTTCGGGTCCTTGGTTTCCAATTCCTGGATGCGGGATTCAAGCAGGGTGATGCGTTTTTCGTAATCCTGGCGGATGGCGTTCAACTCAGCGCGGAGATCCTCCGCATCGTTTCCCTGGGCGTGAGCGAGATTCGCACTGATGACGGCAGCGACCACGACATTCCTGCAAAGATTGATTTTCATCACGCTCTAACTCACCGAATCCTCCCGGAATGAGTCAAGCGGCGAATCCACATGGACGGCACTGATTTGCACTTGGCGCAGACCCGCGGCGGGGCACACTCGCGCCAGTGAATTCAGCGCCTCTTGGAATTTTTGACTCGGGTGTCGGCGGGTTGACCGTCGTCCGCGCCGTGCAGGAGCTTTTGCCTGCGGAAGACATCCTCTATCTGGGCGACACCGCGCGGCTGCCGTATGGATCGAAAAGCCCGGAAACGATCCGCAACTTCGCAGATGAGGACGTGCGATTCCTGATCTCAAAAGGCGTGAAAGCCATCGTCGTCGCCTGCAACACGGCCACTGCGCATGCCTTGCCTAGCCTGCACGAAAAATACCGAATCCCGATCCTGGGCGTGATCGAACCCGGCGTGGAGGCGGCGCTTTCGAATCCGGACGCCCAACGCATCGGCATCATCGCCACCCGCGGAACCATCGGCTCCCATGCCTATCAGCATGCCCTTGCGCTGCGGCGGACCGGATTGATCATCCACGCGCAGGCCACTCCGCTGCTGGTGCCATTTATCGAGGAAAACTGGATCGATCACCCGGCCACCCGCCAGGTTTTGAAAACCTATCTCGATCCACTGGTGGAGAAAGGCATTGATACCCTGATGCTTGCGTGCACGCACTACCCGTTGCTGATCCCGACGCTGCGCGAAATCCTCCCGGCCGACGTTCGCCTCGTGGACTCCGCCACCACCTGCGCCGAGCATTTGAAAAAGGAACTCACCCGCCTCGGAATGCTCGCCACCGATCCCGCAGATGGCGAGCTGGAGCTACACTTGACCGACATTTCCGACGAATTCGAGTCGCTTGCCCGCCAGTTTCTCAGCCGTTCGCCGGGCCGTATTTACCGCGCCGTGCTGGGTGTCTGACGGCGGAAGTTATTGTCTTGAAACGTGCCTGCTTTCTTGAACAGATCGCCCTTTGCCGAACCTCCCACTTCTATCATGAAATTATTTGGAACCGACGGCATTCGCGGCCGGGTGAACGAGTTTCCGATCACCGCTGAGATTGCCCTGCGCATGGGCAAGGCCGTGGCAAGCGTCCTGCACACCGCGGAACCGAAGCGGAACCGCGTGATCGTTGGCAAGGACACGCGGATCTCAGGATACATGCTGGAAACAGCGCTCACCAGTGGTCTCGTCTCGATGGGCATGGACGTTTATCTCGTCGGCCCGCTGCCCACTCCGGCGGTCGCGCATTTGATCAAATCCATGGGAGCCGCCGCGGGAATCATGATCACCGCTTCGCACAATCCTTATGAAGACAACGGAATCAAGGTGTTCGGGCCCGATGGCTACAAGCTCTCTGACGAACTCGAAGCGCTGATCGAACGCCACATCCTCGGCGACGAACCGGAAGCCCCACCGCTGCATCCGAAATTCATCGGCAAGGCCCACCGCATCGACGACGCGCGCGGCCGCTATATCGAGTTTGCAAAACAAACCGCCGACAACATTCCGCTGCATGGCCTGAAAATCGTGCTCGATTGTGGAAACGGTGCCGCCTACGCCATTGCCCCGGTCATTTTCAGCGAACTCGGCGCGGAAGTCATTACCCTGGCCACCACACCGGACGGTCTCAACATCAACGCCGGTTGCGGCGCGCTACACCCGGAAAACGCCGCCGCGCTCGTACGCGAGCACCGGGCGGACATCGGTATTTCTCTCGATGGCGACGCCGACCGCGTCATTTTCACCGACGCTGAGGGAAACGTCATCAGCGGCGACCGCGTTCTCGCCCTCTGCGCCATCGGCCTGAAAGAGCAGGGGAAGCTCCGGCACGACACGCTCGTCGCCACCATCATGAGCAACCTCGGCCTGATCGAAGCGATGAAGGAAAACGGCATCAAAGTCGAGTGCACTGCGGTCGGCGATCGCAACGTCATCGAATGCATGCGGAAGAACGGCTACTCGTTCGGCGGGGAAAACTCCGGCCATCTCATTTTCGGCGACCACGTCACCACCGGCGATGGGATTCTCAGCGCCCTCCAGGTCCTCCGCATGATGCGGGAGAAAAACGCGACTCTAGCAGAACTCGCCGGTGTGATGCACGAGTATCCCACGCAGCTATCAAACCTGCCTGTGCCGTCAAAACCGCCGCTCGACTCGCTGCCGAAGCTCCAGCAGTTGATGAACGACGCCACCGCCGAGTTCGGCGAAAAAGGCCGCCATCTCATCCGTTATTCCGGCACCGAAAACAAAATCCGCGTTCTCGTGGAACACCGCGAGAGCGACCAGGTGGAAAGCTGGGTCTCCAAATTTTCCACTGCCATCCGTGAGGAAATCCTCTGACCATGACCGACTCTCCCATTTTTCCCTGCTCGCTTTCCCTCACCCGCACCATCGAGGATTTCCCGATCGGAGGCATGCCTCTGCGTCTCCATCACGAGCTGCTACGGAAAGGAGAACTGGAAGATCTAACCATCCACCCCCACGCGTGGCTTGATGCGAAGGATGTGGGGCTCCTGACGACTTCCGGCATCCGCACGCTCGTCGATGCGGAGGGCACGGCGCTCGCGTGGTTTGGCGAATCTCCCGATTCTTCCAAATCAGCCTTCGCTGCCGCGTCCTTTCCCATCCGCCATCCGTGGGATCTGTTGAAGGCGAACGAGCAGGTCGTCGCCGAGCTTCCGGAATCGTTGTTGCTGGGAGAAGTTCATTCCAACGCGGTGATCGAAGGCATGGTTCTCATCGGTGAAGGCACCCGCATCCTTCCCGGCGTCTTCATTGAGGGCAATGCGATCATCGGCGAGAACTGCAAGATCGGCCCTAACTGTTACATCCGCGGCAACACCAGCATCGGCAACCATTGTCACATCGGCCAGTCCGTGGAAATCAAGAACTGCGTGATTCTATCAAACACCAACGTCGGCCACCTCTCCTACATCGGCGACTCGGTGCTCGGTGAAAGCGTCAACCTCGGCGCAGGCACCACCACTTCCAATCTCCGCCACGACGGGAAAAACCATCACTCCATGATCGGCGGAACCCTCGTCGATACCGGCCGCCGCAAGTTTGGCACCATCATCGGTGACGGCGTTCACACCGGCATCAACACCTCCATCTACCCGGGTAGGAAACTCTGGCCTAACACCAGCACGCGCCCAGGAGATATCATCCAGCGCGATCTGGAACTCCAATCTAACCGTGAGTCGGCACATGGACAGGATTGACCCCGCCCCGTGGTTGCGGCGTCTCGCCGCAAAGTCTCGATGCGCTCCGTTCTTCGCTGCGGCGAGACGCAGCAACCACTTTGCTCACTCTTTTCTTCATCTGCGTTCATCCGCGTCCATCTGCGGTTCTAAAAATTTCTCCAATCCTTAATCACAAATCTCCATGTGCGGAATCGTCGGATACATCGGAAAAGCAAACGCCCCCAAAGTGCTCATCAACGGCCTGCGCCGCCTCGAATACCGCGGCTACGACTCAGCCGGCCTGGCTGTGTTAGATAACGACCGCATCCTCGTTGCGAAATCCGCAGGCAAGGTCGCCGCGCTGAACGACCGGGCCCGCACCGATTGGTCGCCGGAGCTGTTCGCCCGCGTCACCACCGGCATCGCCCACACCCGCTGGGCCACTCACGGGCCGCCGACTGAAGTCAACGCCCACCCGCATCTCGACCAAACGGGCGAAATCGCGCTCGTCCACAATGGAATCATCGAAAACTACCGCTCGTTGCGTGCCCGGTTAGAAGGCAAGGGCCACCATTTCTACTCGGAAACCGACACTGAAGTCCTCGCCCATCTCATCGGTGATTGTGACAAGGGAGATCTTTTCCAAGCCGTGTGCGACGCGCTCCATCAGGTGGAAGGCGCGTTCGGCATCGCTGTTCTATCAAGTCAGGAGCCGGATAAAATCATCACCGCCCGCCGCGGCAGCCCGATCGTCATCGGCGTGGGCGATGGCGAGAGCATCATCGCGTCCGACGCCTGCGCGATCCTCGCCCACACCCAGCGTGTCGTCTATCTGGACGACAACGACATCGCCATCGTCACCGCGGACTCGGTGGACATCCGCGACCTGAACAACATTCCCGTCACCCGCGAGATTGCCGAGCTGGGCATGGACGCCGCCGCCACGGAAAAGGGCGGCTACGAACATTTCATGCTCAAGGAGATCCACGAGCAGCCGGAAGCCCTCGGGAACGCCATCCGCGGTCGACTCGACTTCGAAACCGGCTCTTCGGTGCTCGCCGGCATGGGCACTTCTCCACGTGAACTGGCAGAACTCACCCGCGTCGTCATGATCGGCTGCGGCACTTCACTGCATGCGGGACTCGTCGGTGAATATGCGTTTGAAGATCTGGCAGACATCCACGCGGAAGTCCAACAGGCCGCCGAGTTCCGCTATCGGAATCCCATCATCGGCAACTGCGATCTCGTCGTCGCCATATCACAGTCCGGAGAAACCGCGGACACTCTAGCAGCCGTCCGCGAGGCGAATCAGAAGGGCGCGTTTGTGATGAGCCTCTGCAATGTCGTCGGGTCAACGATTGCCCGCGAGACGGGCCGGGGAGTCTATCTGCACGCGGGGCCTGAAATTTCCGTCGCCTCGACCAAGGCGTTCACCTGTCAGGTCGCCGTCTTGCTGATGATGGCGCTGAAACTAGGTCGTGGCCGGCGATTCTCTCGTGAGGACGGCATCAATCTCGCTCGTGAGATCGGCTCGATCCCAGAGCTTGTCGGAAAGGTCATCCTCCAGAACGACCGCATCGCCAAGATCGCCGCGGATTACATTCACAACGACCACGCGTTTTTCATCGGCCGCGGACCGATGTATCCCGTCGCCCTCGAAGGTGCGCTCAAGCTCAAGGAAATCTCCTACATCCACGCGGAAGGTTATCATGCCGCCGAGCTCAAACACGGCCCCATCGCCCTGCTGGAACAAGGCACCCCGATCATCGCCCTCGCCGTGGACATCCCGGGCAAGGACAAAACGCTCGGCAACATCGAAGAGTGCCGTGCCCGCGGCGCGCGCATCCTTGGCATTGTCACGGAAGGCGATCACGAAACGGCCGAGTGCATGGATGACTTCATCAGCATCCCTCGCTGCCACCCACTCGTCGCCACCATCCCTGCCGTCGTCGCCCTCCAGCTGTTTTCCTATCACGTCGCCCGCCTCCGCGGCTGCGAGATCGACCAGCCGAGAAATCTGGCAAAAAGCGTGACGGTGGAGTGATGCTGGACAACTGGAGCGCGGAATTTTTTTCGCCAGAGTAGTATTCCGCTAAATCACCGCCCTTTTCCTGACTTCCTCCAGAATCGAAACGAGCTGATCTACCTGCTTCGAATCAAAGAGTCCGTCCACGCCTTGCGGGCTGAAATCTGTGTAGGGCGATTCGTAGAGGCGCTCGATCTCCATGCAGCCGTGCTCGGTGAGATGATTCACGATCTCATCCAGAAACTCGATCTGGTTTGCCTGCAGCTTGATTCCAGTTAGGAAAACACCCAGTGCGTTTTTTGCTGCCTCCCGATCCATACCCACTAGCGAGCGAACGAAAAGCCCCAGTCCATTACTCTGGATCTTCGCCTTCTCGATATCGTCAGGCGAACCCACGCCGCTTTCCGACAGTATGCGCTCCAATTCCTCAAGATCGGATGCGGTTAGCGGTTCGTTCGTACGCAGCTTGTGAATTGAGATGTGGTCTTCATGCGCTTGGAGAAACCGCCGGGCTTTTTCACGAAATTTCTCAAATCCATCCGATGTGGCGAATCCTGGCAGCTCAATCGGAACCTCATCTCCCAATTCATCCTCAAAATCCGTGTAAACAATCTTCC
Organism: Akkermansiaceae bacterium; assembly: GCA_031412525.1. Classification (GTDB taxonomy): domain Bacteria; phylum Verrucomicrobiota; class Verrucomicrobiia; order Verrucomicrobiales; family Akkermansiaceae; genus Luteolibacter. The sequence continues at coordinate 34,605 of JANODE010000199.1, forward strand.
TCTCCTTTTTCTCGATCAGCTTGATCAGCATCCGAAGTTGCTTTCGCAGGTTTTCCAACATGGGGAGGGTCACGTCCTGCCACCATTCATCGGTCTGGATAGATTCAATGAGCATCATCTTTTGTTGGATCATCGGGATCGCGGACTGTTCTTCCAATAAGCTGGCGATGGTTTTCACCTGATCCCTCATGCGCATGAATCCCGGCTCCGCATTCAGTTGGGCGAGTTGTAAATTCAGCACGAGAAGATCGAAGCGCTTTGCCTCCTCGTCGTCGGTCTCGATTTCCGACGGCAGTCCGGCGATCTGATGGACCAGCTCAGCTGTTGCTTCTGGCGGCAGGATCTTCCAAATTTCCGCCTCGGCGTATTTTTCCACCAGGCGGCGCTGCGGCCTAACCACGAAGTTTTCCAGATTCATGGCCGCGACCTCATCTCGCAAATAGGACGCCGCTTCATCACGGAGGGCGATGAGCGGGCTGGTGCTATTCACTTTCGTCTCGCCGGCGAACTGCTTGTCGAGTGTCGAGATCAATTCCAGTCGCCTGACGAAAATCCGTTTCGTGAGCGACGGAGCGAGCGACCCTCCGTCCGCCGCCGGATTCTGGCTGAAAAACTCCAGGTTCTGGCAGTAGTCGAACACTTGGAAAAACTTCTTATGCTGATCCGGCCCCAACAGGTCTTTGCACAGCCGCGTGCCGCGGCCGATCATCTGCCAGAACTTCGTCTTCGAGCGCACCATCTTGAAGAATACCAGATTCACCACCTCCGGCACGTCGATGCCGGTGTCCAGCATATCCACGGAAATGGCGATGTGCGGCATGCCGTCCTTCTTTGAAAAATCATCGATCAAGGTCTGCGCATACTCGGTCTTGAAGGTGATGATGCGGGCAAAGGCTCCCTTGTAATGCGGATAGTTCAGATTGAAGCGCTCCTCGATGAACTCCGCATGCTTCTGGGTTTTAGCAAAAATGATCGTCTTGCCGAGCCGGTCGCCGCCCGCGACTTTCAATCCGCGCGTCATCATGTGGGCCAGCACCTTGTCCACCGTGTCGATGTTGAACAGCCACTTGTTCATCGCCTCCGATTCCACCGCGGCGGGCACGGTGCCATCGTCGTTCCACTCCTTGGCATCCCATTCCTCCTTCTCTTCATCGGATAGCTCGTTGTATTTGATGCCCTCCCTTTGAAACCTGAGAGGGACGGAAACCGGCACCGACGGCACGAGGAATTTGTCATCCACCGCATCCTGGAGATCGTAGGCATCCGTCGGCACGCCGCGTTCCAGATCGAACAAGCCGTAAGTATCCCGGTCGATTTCATCGCGCGGTGTGGCGGTTAGACCGACAAGCAGGCAATCGAAATAATCGAAAATGGCTCGGTATTTCTGATACACCGAGCGATGCGCTTCATCGATGATGATCAGATCGAAGTGCCCCGCGCCGAAACGCCGCTCGCTGCCTTTCGTCTCGTCGATCAGGCCCATCATTGTCGGATAAGTCGAAACGAAGATCCGCCCTTCCGCGTTCTTGTCGGTAACAAGATTGACCGGCGGAGCTTCCGGCAGGTGAGTTTTGAATTCCTTGACCGCCTGCTTCACCAGCGCCACCCGATCTGCCAGAAACAGAACGCGCTTCGCCCAGTTGCAGCGCATCAGCAGATCGGATAGAGCGATCACCGTGCGTGTCTTGCCCGCTCCGGTCGCCATCACGATCAAGGTCTTGCGATCACAGTCTTTCTCGAAGGCCTCGCCGATCCGGCGGATGGCGCGGTGCTGATAGTAGCGCTCCACGATGGCCTTGTTGATCTCCGCCTTGGCGAGCGGTTTGCGCGTCGAGCGGCGTTGGATCATCAGCTCCAGCTCCGCCTTTTTGAAAAATCCCTGCACCGCGCGCGGCGGGTAATTCACATCGTCCCACAGCCAATGCTCGTAACCGTTTGTGTAGAAAATCACCGGACGCTGGCCGAACTGCTTTTCCAAACAATCCGCATAAAGCTTCGCCTGCTGCATGCCGACGCGCGGATCGCGCTTCGTGCGCTTCGCCTTGATCACCGCCAGCGGCTTGCCGTCATTGCCCCACAACACGTAGTCCACGAACCCCTTCTCCTTCGAGTTCGGCATCCCGCTCACTTCGTATTCCCGGTCCTGCGGTTGATCCAGCGGCCAACCCGCCTCCTTCAATAACAGATCGATGAAATAATCCCGCGTCGCCGCTTCTGAGTAATCGTGCGTGTCCGGCTGTGCGGCATTCGCCTGCTTCGCCGCCGCCACCTCGGCGCGGAGGCGTTGCAGCTCCTCGTTGAGATTCGCCTTGTCGGATAGAAGTTCGGTGAGCTTGGTATCCTTTTCCTTCAACTGCGCGTCCAGCTTCTGGAGTTGCGCCAGCGTGTGCGGCGGCAGCGCCCCGGCAGTTGGTAATAAACTAATATCAAATTTCAAACCATCCGCCGGTTTACCCGACTTCGCATAAGTCCGCGCCAACCAGAAGCCGATGTGAAACAGTTCCTTCACCGCCATCATCGCATCTTCCGTTCGGATCGCCTTCTGGCTGTGTACCGCCTGATTGCCGAGTTCCTTGAGAATCTTCGCCTTGTTGAAAACCGCGCCGCCCACCGTCGCGCGAAACGTCGGCTCATGGATCAACGCGGCGAGATGATCCTGATAGGGCAACCGCAGTTTCTTCTCGTAGGTGTAGAGCCAAGCCACCCCCAGTTCCAGCGAGCGACGAGCGTAGAAACAGGAAGCGCGCGCGTCTGAATTCACCAGCGACTCGGCCTTGGCGGCCGCTTCATAAATGTCCGGCCACTCGGATTGGAGGATGTGGAAGTTGGAACCCATTGAAGATTGAGGCGATCCAACAGGGGAACTACTCCGGCTTCCAGCAGAAAACCTTGTGCCAGCTAGAATCCGGGCGGCGGATCCTCACCGAAAAACTTCCGATAAGGCTGACGCAGCTTCTTCGCGGGAAGATCCTCGTCATACACCCACTGCTCCACCACCCGCCGGACCTGCTTCATGGTGATGTGATTTGCGTCGATCATCGACTTCATCAATTCCAGGGTCGTCCACGTTTGCACGCCATATTCCGCCGCCAGTTCTAACATTCCTTGATCATCCGTCACCACCCGGATGCCAAGCGCAAGCGCGGTCGCCAGGATTCGCGTATCGATCTTCGATGGCATCAGACCGGCGGATTCCACCTGCCCCCACATGAAACCGAAGTTCAACTCGATCTCGGCATGCTTTTCCTTGCTCACTGCCAGCGGCTTCTTCCGGTTCTCCTCATATTTTGGGAGAGTGATCCAGTTGAACTTGTTGGCGAGCCGGGGCCGGCGCAGGCACTCGTCCCTCAGATCCTTGTGGGCATACAGCGTGAAATCCTCCTTACCGTAGGATTGGAAAAGCAGCGGGTGGAGATTCTGCGCCAGTCGGAGATAACTGTTCGTATCGAGGAGGATCTTCGTCTGCGCCATGGTTTCCTCCCGTCACCGGCTGTTCAGACCAGAGCCTTTCTCAACTCCCTCGCATCAACCAGTGGAATTCCGAGCATCCTGCTGATAACCGACTCGCTGATCTCGGACGTCGTCGCATGCTCGCGCAGCGCCTTGAAGACCGGCGTTTTGAACACCTCCGTGGCTCGCAGCATGTAGTGATCAGCAGACGGTTTGTGGTCGTCGAAAAGGATTTCGCTGATGGTCTGGAAACCGGCGTTGAACGCAGCGATCCGCGAGTGCAGCAGGCTCTGATCGATCTCGTGAAACGGCACTCCCGCCTCTTTTGCGTATTTCAGCAGCTCCTTGTAAATCGAGTAGGGCGAAATCACATACTCCTTCGCCGTCTCGATCAAAACCTTCACCTTGGCGACCTCCGTCCGTGCACGTTGGTAGTCCGTATGACAGTGCTTGGCGGCCTCCTCGGGAAACAACAGGGCTCCGGCAAAGTCCTCGGCGAAATCCTCCGCCAGCTCGATATCGCCTTCTTCCAGCAACACGACACTCAGCACGTGGCCGAGTTCGTGAGCCATCCAGAATTTGAAATCGTGCAGCTCGCTGTCCAGATTCAGCATCACCCAGGTGGTCTGGCTTGCGGGAAGATAGATGTGCAGCGCGTTCGCGTGACCAGTCTGCTTCCCCCACATCACTGGGACCAGCACCGCCTGAAGCTGGTTGAACCGGCCGATCAGGTCATGGAAATCGATGGGCTTCACCGGATCCAGTTCCAGCTCCAGACGCACTTTTGTCACCAGATCCCGAATGTAACGGTACTCCAGCAACGGGCGCTTGAGGCGGGGTGCGGTGACGAAACGGTCGTGCTCCAGATGCGGCACCAGTGCTTCCAAGAGACGACCCATCTCGCGGGCCAGCTCCTGATGGTCGCCGGTGGTTTTCGTGCCAGCCCGCTTGCGGAAGGCGACCAAGGGTTCCGCCGGGGCTGGCGCGGCCTTCACCAGTTCCTTAAATCCCAGTTCGAGAAACTTGCCCAGCTTGAGCAGCTCCGCTGGTCTGGGAAACGCTTTACCGGTTAACCATTTGGAAACCGCGGCCCGCGAAAGCCCGAGTTGCTTCGCCAGGGACGAGGGGTTCAAACCACGCTCGCCAAGCCGTTCCTGGATGCGGTCGATTTGAAGGGATTTTTGCATAGGAGGGGGCGGCAGGAACCAACCATGATGTCAACTTTTGTCAACCTTGAATTCGCATGTCGCAGGCGACTCCCCCTTCAATCCGCTGCCGACAGCTTATATTCCCAATCCCATTTCACCATCCACTTGAACGTCTTCCATCCCACAGACACCTTATAAATGCTCCCTTGATATTGGGGAAGAATCTGCCCTCCCCGATCGCCCTCTTTTGGATAGATCGTGGTGGTCAGTCCCGGGAGCACGGGGACCGATTGTTCTCCCGAATAGAGCTTAGGGCTTTTTCCCACCCGATACTCGGCACGATCCGGAGGCATGACCTTCATCAGGACACCATTCAACTTCAACACTCCATCCACAGTGGTGCCATCCGGCGCGGTCGCGCGGCCACTGCCGGAGGCTGCTGGAGAACCGGCACGCACCTCCCCATCGGCGCAAACGTAGAAGGCGAAACTACTGGTGCCGACAGACTCTCCGTTATCCAAAAGATAGACTAAACCTGGAACCAGCGGAAAGACCGTTGGCCGTTCGATCCATGGGTCTCGGCAATCTTTGTAGTTAGCGGTCAATAGGCACTTTCCCCCCGCATTGCCGTACATCCCGGTATCCACCAGCACGTTCTTCGTCCGTAAAACCAGATTCTTCCCCACGACGGAAGCCGCCGCTTGATTGGTCGGATTGCTGACCTCCCCGTTTTTGCCGACCTGGAATTGGAATTGCGAGGCGCCCGCGCCAGTCACGGCGAAATTATGCGTGCCTGGAGTGAGGAGCAAAGTGACGCGGTCCTGATTCTCGCCCGCACGTTGCCATCCCAATTTATCAATCTTGAAGCAAGATTTGTAACTTCCGGTCACAATGGTGACAGGCACCGCGCCGGGGGCGGAGGAGGGCTGGCCACCGCCTGGTTTGAACAGCGGCTGAGGCAGACTCTGACAGGCGGAAAGTAGCAGGCCGATGGCGGACAAGGCGAGGTGTTGGAGTTTCATGGTGATTTCTAACTAGAGTTCTACCCGCAGCGCCCGGTGCTGGAGGGTGGCGAAGAGGGCGTCAAGCTTGGCAAGTAATACGAGGTGGTGGCTCACATGAGGTTGGGTCCAGTTGGCGCACCTTTCCGCATGCGCATCTTTTTATCGTGTTGCCAAAGGTGTTCGATCACCGTCCACCCGAGCCTAGTTGCGTGAATTTCGTAACTGTCGCATCCCGGCGGCGAATTGGGGCGAAAGTCAGTCCAGACAAGACGTCTCGCCGAAAGCTCACGGATGCAGTCATAAAACGCCACACGGCCACTTTCCCCGATGAAGTGGTCAACACGGCCAGCCGTTTTTTCAGTGAGAAATGAGGGATGCAGTCCTTGTGGCATGTCTTTCCAACTGCGCCCGTAGAGATTGAGAAGCATGATTGCATCGGGAGTCAACTGACTGGAGAGTAGCCTGATATAGCGATCCGCTTCCCCCTCAAAGACTTCCGCCGCACAAACCAGAGCTTCCGCTGCGCGCGTTACCAAGTCTATTTCGGTGTATCGATTTACCTTCGTAACCTTTAAATCGAAATGAAGCGATGCCGTGTCATCTTGAGTAAAAAGAACCACACGCCCATTTGGCTTGAGGGCGAGGGCAATACCGGTCTCGAGCACAACACCGAAGTTGCAACCGGTCATATCACCTAGAAAGAAGTGACAACCGAGGATGTCGGTCACGATTTGGTCTGTGATCACAACTGCTCCCGCCGCTCCGCCATCTACCCGGGATAGAGGTGCAAAGGTTCGTCTCTTTTGTCCTGATTGGATGAGAAGGGCGTTGGCCTTTTCATGGACTTTGTTCAGAAGCAGTTTTCTAATCCTTGGTTCCGGATAACCTCCACGATTGCTGAACGGCATTGCGATAAAAGTTCGATAGGTATCTGCGGCAAACTGCGCGGCGAAGGCATCGTCCCGTTGAAGTTGGTAGATATGGTCGACGTTCATAGCTTTAAAGTTCTCCCCGGAACGCCCGGTGCTGGAGGGTGGCGAAGAGGGCATCCAGTTCGGCCAGCGAGGCGCGGTGCGCGGTCTTCAGCTTCTCCACGGCGGTCACCCGCCGGGTAAATTCGCGTTGCTGGCTCATTGATGGAAGCGGAATTAGGAGGTTCTGAATTTGGTCCAAATGCAAATCGGGAACGCCGATACCCTTGATGCGCCGATCTGCTTGATTTTTTACGGCAGCCGTCCCCAACGCAGCATTCTGAAAGTGTGGGTCGATTAAATCCTTGCGCGGCTTGATGATGCAGACGCTAACGTAAAGTGAGAACTCGCGATCAGTGTCGACGATTGCTGGCCGGCCGTAAGTGGCCCCCACTTTCGTGTAGAGGATATCCAAACGCTCGGGTTTGCAGCTTTTGGTAAAGCGCTGATGATCCTCGACGCTGACGAACTTACATTGATCAAAAACCAATTTGCCCGTCGTGATGTCCTTCACCGAGATGAAGGCGACACCTGACTCGGTGTAATTCGGCTTTTGGTGAACGCCGTCGGTGATTCGAGTTGCTACATCTGCGAGACGTACAACCTTGACTCCCTTTGGATTCGATACCGGATCGCCGAAGAGGTCGAGGAAGAGGGATTGGGTGAGGGAGTCGAGTTCGGCGAGGGCGGCGCGGCGCTTGGCCCGCAACGCCTCCGCCCGGTCCAGCACCTCCGCAATCCGCCGCTGCTCTGCTTGCGGAGGCAAAGATATTTCCAGCTCGCCAATATCTCCGCGATTAACCTGTTTGAATGTAGCCCCTTTGGCCTTTGCAGCTAGACATGCCGCGGAATGATCGAGCCAATGCCAAAGAAATCGGGAATCTAACGTATTGCGCGCACGTAGTCCCGCGACACCACGACCAAGACAGTACTCGCCATCCGCGATGACCTTCTCCCCGATTGACGCTCGAATCCCTAGGACGATATCGCCATCTCGACTTAGTTTAGAAGCTTCTGTCGTGAACTTCTTGGATTGGGGCTTGGTTTCACCGAAGTCCCCAGCCCCCGCAATTAGAGGCCAACCTTTGCCGTCGGTGTTATAGGCTGTGCCACTTGGGGCTTGGCCCATCACAATCTCGCAGACTTCATCAAGGCGAAAAACAGTCTTCATTTCAGCATCCCTTCCAGTTCCTTCATGCCCTGCTGGATCTCGGTTTCGAGTTTGGCGAGGGCTTTGAGGATTTCGCCCGGCTTGCGGTGGGTGACTTCCTCGTGGACGACTTCCTTGTAGCGGTTGAGCGAGAGGTCGTAGCCCTGCGCGGCGATGTCGGCCTTGGGAACGCAGAAGGATTGCGCCGTTCTCGGCCTGGCGGCCTCGGACGGCTGAGTTTTCAGTTTGGAGTTTTCAGTTTTCAGGGAAGACCAGCGGGCGAGCAGGTCTGGCAGGTTGTTCTTGGCGTGCTCGGCTTCCGTTAGCTTGGACTTGGGGACGGGACCGAGTTTTTCCTCGGGGAGGAGCTGAGTGCGTTTGTCGTCGAGGCTCATGCCGTCCGCCTGCACGTCATAGAACCAGACGTGGTCGGTGCCGCCGGAGTTTGTCTTGGTGAAGAGCAGGATGGCGGTGGAGACGCCGGCGTAGGGCTTGAACACGCCGCCGGGCAGCGAGATGACGGCATCTAGCTTCTGTTCCTCGACGATGAGTTTTCTCAAAGTCTTGTGGGCATTGGACGAGCCGAAGAGCACGCCGTCCGGCACGATGATGGCGGCGCGTCCGCCGGGCTTGAGCAGGCGCAGAAAGAGCGCGAGGAATAACAGCTCGGTCTTCTTCGTTTTCACGATCTGCTGGAGATCCTTGGCGCAGCTCTCGTAGTCAAGCGATCCGGCGAAGGGCGGATTGGCAAGGATGAGCGAGTATTTCTCCTCCTCGCCCGCATGGTCCTGGCCGAGCGAGTCGCGGTAGCGGATGTCCGGATTCTCCACGCCGTGGAGCAGCATGTTCATGCTGCCGATGCGGAGCATGGTGTTGTCGAAATCGAAGCCATGGAACGCGTCCTCGTGAAAGTGCTTCTTCAGCTTCGGATCGCGGAGAATCTCCGGGTGGTGGTCGCGCAGGTATTCGCCCGCGGCGACGAGGAAGCCGCCGGTGCCGCACGCGGGATCGCAGATGGCGTCCTTCGGCTGCGGCGCGGTCATTTCCACCATCAGCTGGATGATGTGACGCGGGGTGCGGAACTGGCCGTTCGCCCCTGCGCTGGCGATTTTCCCCAGCATGTATTCGTAGAGGTCGCCCTTGGTATCGCGGTCCTCCATCGGCACCTGGTCGATCATGTCCACCACCTTGGCTAACAACGCGGGGGTGGGAATGGTGAAGCGCGCGTCCTTCATGTGGTGCGCGTAGGTGGAGCCATCGCCACCGAGCGTGCGCAGGAACGGGAAAACGTGGTCGTTGATGACCTCGAACATTTCCTTCGGCGCGAAGTGCTTGAAGCGGGACCAGCGGAGGTCGTCGTATTTCCGCTTTTTCGCGTCCTTGCCCTCGGGGAACACGCGGCGCTCCATCGGTTTTTTCAGCCGTGTGGATTTGTTTTCCTCCAGCGTGTGGAGGTCATCGAGGCGCTTGAGGAAAAGCAGGTAGGTGATCTGCTCGATGACTTCGAGGGGATTCGAGATGCCGCCGGTCCAGAAGGCATTCCAGAGGGCGTCGATTTGGGAGCGGATGGTGCCGGTGAGCATGGAGTTAAGGGGCTGCGTCCGGCTTGGAAACCAACGAATCCGGAGCTGTGAGGAAGCTAGGGATTCCATCCGCCTCGCAAAGCTGAAATTGCCGGGGCTAGGATCATTGGTGCAAAAACTTCGCTCGGACGGATGCCAACCATCATCGACCAACACGGACCGATATCGGCAAGGGTGGATGGCCGCGATCAGAGACAAAGTGAAGTTCCCGGTCCCGGCTCCGGCCCGTGGGGGGCGCGGGCCGGAGCATCCTCACTCTTTCGGGGGGATTTGAGGGGAGAATCAATGGCAAATTTCCGACACGGGATCGCTCCACGGTCCTTGGCCTGACGAGCCGACCGCCGAGGCGCGGAACCAGAGTCGCTGGCCTTCCGTCATGCAGTAGATCGTGCCGACAGGGCCTGTGCTAACCGAGCCAATATTCCAGACCGAGTCATTCGTTAGGGGATCCGGAGTGGATTGGAACACATACGTTTTTGCGCCGGGGACTGGATCGCATCGCACACTCAGCTCGGTCGGGGTCTTGCTGGGTGCGACCGAAAAATTTGCCGGTTTTGGCAGGCTGTCGTGGCTGCTGAAATGCGAATCCGCCTTCATGCCGGCCGAGGTGATGATGGAATCCGAACCGCCGCTCACGTTCTGCACGTAGGTGGCGAGGCGAGAAAGCGTTTCACCTAGCAGAAATTCGTTTTTCGCCAGTAGCGGCGATTCCTCCTGGCCTTCCAGTTCGTCGGCAAGGCGGGCCAGCAGCACCAGCGGCGGATCCGGCGCGGGGAAGCGGGGGTTATCCGACATCGCAGCCAGAATGCGCCGGGACAGCGCGACTTTTTCGCCGATATTAAGATCTCTCAGATTGAGCACTACATTCGCCATCGCGTGGGTTCATCGTGGGTTTGAACGATGAGGGTTTGCTCCCAACTTAAGGAGCAACCGCGTTTATAGGGAAAAGATTCCCAAGGCGTCAATGGGATAGATTCGTGCGTTCAGACTTTAAACAACCCACCGCGTTTTCCGCCGAGCACGGCTGCGCCCATGATGGCGACGGAGAGGAAAACCATCGCCCAAACGCCGAGTGCAGCGGCGAGTTCCGTGCCATTTCCCAAGGTGCTGAGCAACGTGTAAATGGCCTTGGTAATCGGATAGTGCTGCGCCTGTTGGGCGAGGATGAGGCTGTCACTGACCTCCAGCATGGCGAAGGCGAATGCCAGAATCGAACCTGCCGCGAGATTTGCCCCGATGAGCGGGATGGAAACGCGCCGCAGCGTGCGTGCGGGACTGGCACCTAACGATCTTGCCGCTTCCTCCAATGCAGGATTGCTTTGTTGGAGACCTGCCACGGCCGAGCGGACGATGTAAGGAAGCCGCCGGATGGCGTAGGCGATGACGATGAGCAGGAAAGGATTTTCACCCGCGCCGACAAGGAATCGGAATGCTTTTCCTTCCTGCGAGAGTGCCAGATAACCGAACGCCATTACCAGACCCGGCACGGCGAGGGGCAGCATGACCACGGCATCAAGCACGTTGCGGAATTTCAGATCGGACCGCACGACGACCCACGCGACGCTCAGACCCATTACCAGCGCGATCATGGTGGCGCAGCCCGCGTAGAGCAGGCTGTTCTGGATCGACGGCACGACCAGCCCATTGCCGAGCGCTTCGATGTAATGACGCATCGTCAGCGTGTCCGGAATCACCGTGCCATACCAACGCTCAGCTAAGGATAGCAGAACGACGCCAAGGTGCGGGATGGATGCGAGCAGGAAGACGCCGATGAAAAACAAACTGCATGCCGCAGACTTCCAGCCCGTGAGGCGCAGTGAGTTCGCGCGGCCTTTCGGACGTGGCGCGGTGCCGAGTGGCGAGCGGCCCATGACAAGTTTTGATAGAGCGAAAACCACGGCGGCAACGATCAGCAGAACGGCCGTTAGAGCGTAGGGAATCGGATTCTTGTCGAGGCCTTTCAAGCCATCGAAAATCTGCACCGGAGCGACACGTGAGTAGTCGAAAACCAGTGGCACGCCCAGTTCGGTGAACGCCCAAATGAAGACGATGGAAGCCCCTGCGAAAACACCGGGCATGGCCAGCGGCAGGGTGATCCGGAAAAATCGTTTCCAGGGCGGGCAGCCAAGGTTTTCCGCAGCCTGTTCCATCGCCGGATCGAGGTTCGCCAGCGCGGCGGCGATGTTCATGTAGAGGATCGGATAGAGATGCAGTGCGTTCATCAGCACGATACCGGCAAAGCGGCCGTGGGCGAGCCAGTCGTATGGCAGAGCGGCGTCCATCAGCCCGGTGTCGATAAGTAAGGCGTTGAGCGCACCGTTCACGCCGAGGATCTGTTTCACCCCGACCGCCCCGACGAATGGCGGCAGGATCATCGGCGCGAGTACCAATACCCCGAGCGCGGGCTTTCCGAAAAAATCATACCGGTGGCCGATCAATGCCAGTGGGAATGCAATGGCGAGGGTGGCGAGCGTGCTGATGATGCCCAGTGCAAAGGCATTCCAAAGTCCCTCCCGATAGATCGGATTCCTGAAAACCGCTGCGAAAAATTCGAGCGTGAAAAAGTGTGATCCATCCGCCCTCGTGCCCTCGAAGGCCTGCTTCACGACCATCCCTGCTGGATAGAAAAAGAAGACTGCGAAGAGCAGGCTGACGATCAGCGTGACGGTGATGGCGGAGCCGCGTTTCATCAGTGGGAGGCGGTGGAGGTTTTCGCGCGGGCCATCGCCTCCGCCTTGCGGTAGTTAGAGCGGAACCATTCGCCCATCTTCGCGGCGTGGTCAGCGGCTTTGAGGGCGTCGCTGCCGTCGAGGATTGGGTCGCCCTTGCCGCCTTTGGCGTAGGACATGATCGAGACATCAGAGAAAACGGCGAGGGCATCGGCGGGCATTCGGGCTTCGCGGAGGGCGAGCCATGCGGATTTCATTTCCTCGTGGGAATCGATGCACATGACTTTAACGAGCTGGCGCAGCGTGTTGAACGAGGCACCGGTGAGTTCTTTCTGATAGGTGAAATTGCCGGGGTCCTCGTAGGGCTGAATGTGCGGCATCGTGGAATTTGCCAGATTTTCCGGCGTATAGATGTCCCGGCGGATCGGCGTGCGGTGGAGGGCGCGGTCCTTCGGGCCGTTAGGGGTTCCGGGTTTGCCAAACCACAAGGTTTGCGCTTCGGGACTGAAGCAGTATTCCACAAATCTCTGCGCGAGAATGGGATGGGGCGCGCCTTTGAGTACGGCGATGGGGTCGGCGCTCAGGGTGGTGCCGCCTTTGGGGGCGATCCAGACGACGCGTGGGCTGCCGTCGGTAGTCTTGAGCTCTTCGGAATACGAACGCCCATAAAAATCGATGCACATGCCGGCGGCTGCATTTCCCTGCCCGACGTCCTGCGGTATCTTTGGCGCGCTGTCGGTGAAGTAGCGTGAGTTCGCCGCCATGCGCTGGATGAGTTGCAGTCCGGAAGTCCAGCCGGTGTCGATGGCCTGGGTGCGATCCGCGCCGGACACGGCGAGGGCGCGCTGGATTTCCCCCTGCACGACCAGCTCGAACGCGCGCGCCACAGATCCGCTCTTGGTCGGGTCTGCTAGAGCGAGCGATCCGGCATAACGCGGATCTGCCAGATCCTGCCAGGCGGTGGGAGCCGAGATGTTCAAGCGCTTGAGGACCGCCGGATTGTAACAGATGCCGAATTGCGACATGCAGGTGCCGACCCAGACTTTGTCCGCAGGGAAATAGCGCTCGCCGGTGAAGGTTTCCGGCACCGGGCCATCCTTGACGAAAAGCTGCGGCCGCGTCGTGAAAACGTCCAGCGGTACGAGACGGCCCTTTTTCGCCTGGCTGGCAAAGTCCGGTTCGCCGCCGCCGAAGAAGATGTCCACGCCGATGCCGCTGCGGTTCGTTTCCTCGGCCGCTTTGAAACCAGCGTCCAGCACCATGCGGATCTCGGACGTGCCGCCGGGCGTGCGCCAGTCGAGATGGATGGACCGGCCGGTTGTTTTCTTCCAGTAAGCGGCGAAGGCTTCCCCGAACTCCTGGCGGATGGATTCGTTATGGGGTGTTAGAATGACGAGCGAGTCATCGGCATCGCGGGAGCTGGTAGTGGCCGACTGGCGGCGCAACGCCATCGGCAGGGCCACGATCAGGGCTAACAATCCGAAAATGATCCAGGCGCGTTGTTTCATGGCGGGGTGGGGGATCAGGGTTTCAGGATGACCACGTCGTCGCGACGAGCGTGCAGGATGATGTTTTCCTCACCGGGTTCGTGGATGACGTGTGGGTTCATTTCCACGACCTGCTGGCGGCCGGCTGCGGTCTCGATCCAGTATTGAATGCGCTGACCGAGGTAGCTGCGTTCGCTGATTTTTCCGTGCACCGCATTGTCGCCGCCGTCCTTATACAGCCGCCACGCTTCCGGGCGGATGGAGAGCCGCAACGCCTCGCCGGGGGCGGGGGACCAGCTCGGATCGGTGACTCGGCCGACGATCGGGCCAGCAGCGGATTTTACGAGGGTGAAGCCTTCGCGGGTCTCGATCGCCTCGCCGGGGATGAGATTAGTCTCGCCGATGAAATTCGCCACGTAGGCCGTGAGCGGAGTCCGATAGATTTCCTCCGGCGTGCCGATCTGGCCGATCTTGCCACGGGTGAGCACGGCCATCCGGTCGGCCATCGCGAGGGCCTCCTCCTGATCGTGGGTGACGTAAATGCCAGTGAGGTCGTTTTCCTTGACGATGCGGCGGATCTCGCGGCGCATTTCGACGCGGAGTTGGGCGTCCAGATTGGAAAGGGGCTCGTCGAGAAGAAGGCATTTCGGTTTTACGACCAGGGCGCGTGCGAGGGAAACCCGCTGCTGCTGGCCGCCGGACATCTGGTCGATCGAGCGATCGCCGAATCCAGGGAGCTGGACCATTTCCAACACCTCCTCGACGCGGCGTTTGATCTCGGCCCTAGGCACCTTCCGTTCCTCCAGTCCGAAGGCAATATTCTGCCCCACCGTGAGATGCGGCCACAGTGCGTAGCTTTGAAAAACCATCGCCGCCTCGCGCTTGTGCGGCGGCATGTTCGTCACGTCGCGGTCGCCGAATCGAATGAATCCGCTGGTCGGTGTCTCGAGGCCTGCAATGCAACGGAGTAGAGTTGTTTTCCCGCAGCCCGAGGCACCAAGGAGGAAAAACAATTCACCGGCTTTGACTTGAAGGCTGATTCCGTCCAAAGCGCGGATGGTTCCGAAAGATTTGACGACGTTTTCCGCGGTGATTGCTTCCATGGCCATTGAGTGCGCCCATGCTTTCGAGTGGGCGGCTGGAAGCAAGCCGGAAGCAGTTTAAATGCCCGCAAACCCGCGGGGGATATTTTTCCAAAGATTCTCTTGCAAAGCCTGCAAACGGACCGTAACAAATGCGCCCACCCAACCGGTAATGCTCGGATGGCGGAATTGGTAGACGCGCTAGACTAAGGATCTAGTAGGGTAACCTGTGGAGGTTCGAGTCCTCTTTCGAGCACTTTTTTGCGGTGGACATTCTTGGGAGCTGTCAGAGCTCCCTTTTTTGCGCCGTCACCGCTTGATTTCCAGAGGTGCATGGCGTTGCTTAGGGCCGACTAATCGTTAGATTGCCCGGCTTCTCCGACTGCGAGGGGCACTACTTCGAACCTCGCAGTTTTCCAACCAGCCAGAGGACGGCTAGAATGATGGCCGCGATCCACAAAATATGGAGGAGAACACCGGTGATTGCCAAGGCCAGACGGAGGACCACCCACGCGAGTAACAACAAAACAGCAAGTACAAGAAACTTATTCATCATGCACGTTCGTCTTCGATCACCCGCAAGGCAAATGGAATAATGCCTGTATTCGCCAGCCAATCAAGGGCCTTAATCCAGATTGAGGAATTACAGACTGTCTAGTTGAGGTCCACAGTAAAACACCTATGGATACCGGACGGTGTCTGTTAATGGTATTCTGCTTTTTGGAGGGAACACTCTATGACGCACCCCAGGGTTTTGAGATAAATGATGGAGTGTTGGCAACTAACCGTATTTAACCCCCGACAGGTTCAATCAGGGATAAATGATACATAATACCTGGCGCAATGAAGGGATGATTCCGGAAAACCGATACGAATCCTTGTCGGTATGCCCGCACATGGGATGCTTTTTTTCATGGATCCTGCAGAAACGACATGGGACCGCCCGTGTCGCGCCTGGCGGCTTGAGGCGAGTGGAGCATTGTTGGCAGGACCTGCTGATCCGCTTGCAACCGTAGAATAGAATCAGCAATGCCTTTTCAAATCGGTTTTACTGGAAATTGTTTCCCTCATCCGATTGAGGACATTCTGCACGATAATATCCTCGATGGAGGTAGCGTGTCGCGCAATTTGCAGTTGAATAGCTGCTTTAATGTTTATCAACCATGGTGATATGGCCCATGTGATATCCTGGTGTGAAATATGCTTCCCTTGGACCACCGACTGATGCACGGTGTCACTCACACTTTCAAAGTGGCGTATTTCGCCGAGTCCCCTTCCCCCCGCTACATCCAAATGTTGTTTTCCTCGAGAGAGTTGTCGTGTCCTACCGGTTTGACTTGTTGGCGTTCGATGCTGATGGTCACCCTCATGGTTTGGCTTGCGGTAGTGTCAGCACTTCCATGTTGCAGCCAAACGCTAAGGGTGCATCCCGATAATCCTCGAATACTCGAATACAGGGGAGAACCGGTTGTACTGACGACCTTGGGGGAGTATTATGGTTCGGTCATCAACCAGGGTTTCAACTATGTTCCCTACTTGAACACCCTGTCCCAAGACGGGATGAACCTCACTCGGGTGTTTCTAGCAGGCTTTCACGTGGATTCCGGCGATCTGAACGACAGCTCCAATCCCTCGCCTGCCAATTTCCTCCAGCCCTGGCTGCGAAAAACGTCAGCCGGAACAGCCCTTGACGGCGGTGGTAAATGGGATTTTTCAGTTTGGAACGAAGCGTATTTCACCCGTCTGCGGAGCTTCGTTCAAGCATGTTCCGACCGCGGGATCGTTGTGGAGCTCACGTTGTTCAGCACCATTTATTATCCAGGACAATGGGATCGCAGTCCGTTCAACCCGGCGAACAACGTGCAGGGGCTGGGGCCGAATAACGGTCTTAATAGCCGCTACGACTGCATGAGGCCTGTGAATTCAAGCCTTTACGCTGCCCAGCAGTCTGTGGTGCGCAGGATCGTCCGGGAGGTCAATGCCTTCGACAATGTCTATTTCGAAATCCAAAACGAGCCGTTCTGGAATCAACCCGGAGTGGATGACGCGGCTGAGGTGCAGTTCCACAACACGATGCTTTCCATCATCCGCAACGAAGAGTCCACCTTGCCGAAACGCCATCTGGTTACGCATAATTTCCCCCAGCAGATCAACAATCTCGTCAATGATTATGACATGATCAATTGTCACTATCCGTTTGCAGTGCCGTCCACGACGATCATCGGTGGAGAGAACCTGTTGCGGGATTTCTACACGCGGAACCGACCGCTTTCGATGGATGAAACCACGACAGCCGGACCAATCGAAGCGCGTCTTGAGTCATGGCTTTTCCTCATGGGCGGTGGTGCGATCTATAACGGGCTTGCTCAAGGAACTACGGTCTATCCAGTTTCCAATCCCTCTGGAACCTCGGCTCCCGGTCCTGCCATCCGGGCGGGCCTGCGGAACCTGTCAAATTATGTCAACTCACTCGATATCCTCGCGGTGCGGCGGGACCTTTCATGGCTTGTAAGCGGCGCGCATCCCGCATCACGCAGGCAAGGCATGTCCAAGCCCGGACAGCAATACGGGATGTATTTCTATCATGGCGGTTTTTCGGCTCCGTTCCAAACCGTCTTCTCTCCGATCGATGCATCGAACCATACGGCCACTCTTCGTGTCAGCTTACCAGCTGGATCCTACCGCGCGGTGTGGACCAAGCCATCGGACATGTCCACGCTGCGGGTTGAAAATTTCACCCATACCGGTGGTGAGTATCTGATGCAGCCGGTCGTCTATCAGGAGGACGTGGTGGTGAAAATCGACCGGACCGGGGCGGGTGACACCACCGCGCCACCGCCGCCGGGCGGACTTTCCGCCACCTTGAACGCGCAGAATCAAATTTTACTCAACTGGTCGGCCGCAGCAGCTGGGGACGTCGCAAATTATCGGATCTATCGGTCGTCAGGCAGTAGTAATCCTGATTTTTCCAATCCACCCCTCGCGACTCTCGGCTCCGGCGCGATCACTTACGTGGATGGCACTGCCACCCAAGGCCAGGATCAGCGATACGTGATCACGGCGGTGGACAACCAAGGGAACGAATCCCGCCGCAGCCGGATCGCGCTGGCGGTCGCTCCGATTACGCTGACACCACCGGTTGCCAATGCAGGTGCGGACCAGATTGTTTTCGGTTCCAATCAGAATTTGATGGAAAACGTGACACTCAATGGAGGTGCCAGCCAGCCAGGAGCACGACCGATCGTGTCCTATGTATGGCAGGTAGCTGGCCAGATGATCGCGAGTGGTGCCATCCCGACAGTCGCCCTGTCCACCGGAATTCGGGACATCCAATTGACGGTCACCGACGATGTCGGCCTTTCCGCGACTGATACGGTGCGGATAGCGATTTCCAATTCGGAATTTCGAAACGGGAGTTTTGAAAACAACCTTGTCGGCCCGTTTTCGCCGGGTGGTCACAGCGTGCTCGGAGAAGGTCTCGCAGGTTGGACGCCCGAGGGAGAAACCGATGCATTGACCACTTTCGCGGGTCACCCTGCGACGGATGGCCAGACGGTTCTTGTGTTTAACGGCGGAGGTAAGGCGGCGGGAAGTGCCATCAGCCAGACATTTCCCACTGTGGTAGGACGTAATTATGTGGTGGATCTCAATTTGGGAGTCATTGCTTTCAATACGTCTGATCAGCAGCGGCTGACTGCGCAAGTGATTGGCAATGCCTCGCAGCCACTGCAGGTCTTCAACCAGAACGGCATTGGCTCTGGGGCGAACAATGGGACGCTGGTGTGGACCGCACGTGGCTTTTCCTTTGTCGCGGATTCCACTGTGAGCTGTCTGGTCCTGAGGGATGCGTCGCCGTTCACCACCGCCATGGATCTCGTTGTGGACAATGTGCGCGTCCGGGCACAGAGCGACCGCACGCTGTCGCTTGCCTCGCTTCCTTCCAACGGAGTGAGTCTGGTGATTTCACCTACCGATCTGAATGGTGCATCCGGCGGATTCACCCCTACGAATCGGAATTTCGCAGACGGGGCGGTAGTGACAGTTACCGCGCCGCTGATTTCGGGGGGGCAGGGTTTCCGCCGCTGGCTTTCAAACGGGGTGGATGTGGGAAATGCAAACCCCATCACCGTCACGCTTTCTTCAGACATTTTTTTAACCGCGGTGTTTGAGGGGGGGCCTCCCGTTATTCTTTCCCAGCCCGTTAGCCTGGTGAAAAACCCCGGGGAAGCAGCCACATTTTCCGTTTCAGCATCCGGTGCGGGAATGCTCGGCTATCAGTGGCGTTTCAATCAAACCGCCATTCAGGGCGCCAACAGCGCAACCTATCAGATTCCAAGCGTGACAGGCCTCAATGCCGGGAGTTACGACGTGGTGATCTCCAGCAGCGAAGGGCCGGCGACCAGTCAACCGGCTGTTTTGTCGGTGGCGGTGCCGGATTTCACCAACGGCAGCTTCGAGGCAGGTTTGGACGGGTGGCAGTTGTCGGGCAACTCGTTTGTGTTAGGTATTTTTCCGGGCTATGAAGCCAGCGACGGATTGCAGTTGATCGTGTTCAATGGTGGCAACTCGGTTCCCGACGGATCCGTTTCCCAGACGTTCGATACCGTCCCCGGTGTGACCTATCGGGTTTTCTATGATGCGAGGATCGTCGCATTCGACAGTGACCCGCAGGTCCTCAGGCTGGAAGTCACCGGAAGCAGCCTGCTCCGTGCGACTAACCGGACATTCACCGGATCGAGTGTTGCGCCGATTCCATGGCAGACGGTTTCGGAATCCTTTGTGGCGGACAGCCTCACCACCACGGTGAATTTCCGCGATCTTTCGACAAAAACCATTTCGATTGACCTCCTGTTGGACAACGTCCGTGTGGTGGCACAAAGCCCGGTGCAGTTTAACTCTCACCAGCCACCCATTGCGGATCCGCAATCCGTAGGAACGATTGAGGACACAGCGGTGGCGGTCGGTCTTTCGGGAAGTGGTGGCAATGGTCCTCTTGCCTATGAGATCACCGAGCAGCCGGTTCACGGCACATTGAGCGGGACTTCGCCAGCACTGATCTACACACCGGGTTCAAATTTTCATGGGAATGACAGTTTTCGTTTTGTGGTAGCCGACGGGACTGAGGATTCCGCCGAGGCGACGATTTCGATCGTGGTAAGCCCTGTGAATGATCCGCCCACGGCGAGCGCTCAGACGCTTGTTACATATGAAGACACGCCGATTGTGATCCCACTCACCGGAGCAGACGTGGATAGTGTCAGTCTAACCTATTTCGTCACTGGCAACCCTACCAACGGTAGTCTAACCGGCACCCTGCCGAATCTGACTTACACCCCGGATTCGAATTTCCACGGTGGCGACAGCTTCATTTTCACCGTGAGTGACGGAATCGCACCCCCGGTGGTGGCAACGGTTTCCCTAACGATCAGCGCCGTGAACGATGCGCCTCTGGCAAGCTCGCAGTCAATCTCCACAAATGAGGATACAGCCGTGCCCATCACCCTCACCGGCACTGACGTGGATGGAGGAAGCCCCACTTTTTTCATTAACGGAAATCCTACCAATGGGAGTCTAACCGGCACCCTGCCGAATCTCACTTACACCCCGGATTCAAACTTCCACGGCGGGGACAGCTTCACTTTCACCGTGAGTGACGGAATCGCACCCCCGGTGGCGGCAACGGTTTCCCTAACGGTCAGCGCCGTGAACGATGCGCCGGTGGCAAATGCTCAGTTGCTTACGATTGGAAAAAACATGCCATCACCTGTGGTCCCCGCTGGATCAGACGTTGATGGTGATAGTTTGACATTTGCAGTTACAGGCAACCCTGTCCACGGACAATTGAGCGGTTCGCCGCCCTTAATGACTTACACTCCGAACTCTAACTATTTTGGCCCGGACAGCATTTCCTTCAAGGTAAGTGACGGAATTGCTCCGCCGGTGACTGGCACCATTTTGTTGACGGTAGTGGCGGCTAATGAACCGCTGCCGACCCTGCGCATCGACCGCCTGTCCGGGACATCCCGACTGACCCTGACGCCACATGCTGCCGGTATCTACTGGGTCGAATGGTCAGACGAACTTGAAGATTGGGAGCTTCTTGAGGCAAAGACGGTGATTCAAGCCGGGGACTTCGAAATCAACGATCCGGATGCCACCGGAGATCGGCGCTTTTACCGCGCTTCCACGCGACCTTGAGAGTCGGCCTGTGGGTCCTAGATCCTCGAAAACGAGAGGGCGGAGAGGGTGGGATTTGAACCCACGGTAGCTGTTACACTACGTCTGATTTCGAATCAGGTGCCATAGACCACTCGACCACCTCTCCTTGACGGGGCCGAGAAATTGGACGGGTGGGCGCGGCTTGTAAAGCCTCCAATTCGAGTTAGTCCGGGAAAACAATTGCGCGGTGACCGTCGATGATTGTGCGATCATGGACGTGATAGCGGATGCCCTTGGCGATAGCGATACGCTCGCAGTGGCGTCCAAGCCGGACGAGGTCGTTTGGAGTGTGGAAATGGTGCACACGGTCGACCTCCTGCTCGATGATCGGCCCGGCGTCGAGATCGGCGGTAACGTAGTGGCAGGTGGCACCGATGAGTTTCACCCCGCGTTCATACGCCTGTTTGTAGGGATTCGCGCCGATGAACGCAGGCAGGAAACTGTGGTGGATGTTGATGATGCGGCCGGCGTAGTCCTGACAGAAATCGTTGGGAACAATCTGCATGAAGCGGGCGAGCACGATGAGTTCGACGTCTTGTTCGGCGATTAGCTTCCGGATTGTTGCAAAGCCCGTCTCTCGGTGGCCGCCGTCCATTTCGATTTCATGGAACGGGATTGCCGATTTCTCGGCGATAGAACGGCAGTTGGGCCGGTTGCCGATGATGGAGGTGATCTCGATGGGGAGTTCATCGAGTTCCGCGCGCCAGAGGATTTCGTTCAGGCAGTGGTCGGTCTTGGTGACGAGCACGGCGGTTTTCATGCGGTAGGGAAGACGACGGAAATGCCAGTCTGCCTGGAGAGACCGGCCAAGCGTGCCAAAGCCATCGATGAAATCCTTGACGTCAACGTCGAGGTCCGTGGTTTCGATTTCCAAGCGGGCGAAAAATTTCTTTCCTAGCTTGTCGGAAAATTGCGCGAACTCGACGAGGTTGCCACGGTGGCCGGCGACGTAGTTCGCGACTTTTGCGACGATGCCCGGTTGATCGTGGCAGGTGAGTTTTAGTATGAGTCCGGCGCGAGACATGGCCGAGGACTGTGGAGGCCGGATTTCGGCGCGTCAACCTCTGCGGGGAGTTTCACGGGGATCAGGGGCGGCTGTTGATCACGTTGGTGAGCTCGGTGGAAGCCTCGACCGGTGGGTTCTTTTCCAGTGCGGGCTGCTGGGAAGCCGCAGCAGGGCGCGGTGCGAAGAAAACTTCGAGGCGTGTGCCTGAACGCAGCGAAAGATTGAGCAGCAAAACCGAAAACAACATCGTGGACAGCACACCAGCGAGGCCTGCGATCCACCAGCGGTGGCCGCCGGAATACGGAACTCCGAGTCCGGCCTGTTCAAACTCCGGTGGTGCCGGGCGGCGGATCGGTTCGTCTGATTGAGGAAAGGATTCGATCAAACGAGCCTGTGGCACGGGCGAAAGCCTCCATCCTGCGAAATCAAGATCGTCTGCCGCGAGGGCGAGATCTTCGGGATCAGGCATTGGCCGGGTTCCGGTCGGTACCCCGTGAACCAGCGCCGCTACCGCCGCTTCGTCCACAAATCCTTCCCTTTCGATCACTCGCGAACCGGATTCTTCTTCACCACGGAGAACTGGCAGCGGGCTTAAGTGGAGTGGATTCATGATCTTTCGAAATGATTGAGGTTTGTTTAGGTCGAAATTCGATAAACGTCAATTTCTAATGTTTCCGAACTAAATGCCCGTTCGCGCCCGGTTTGCCCTCACCTTCCCACCCGCGGATGTTAGGCGCGGCCAACGCTTGGAGTTGCAATCAGCTGGGATTGCATCAAAACTACCTCCATCGACATGCCTCCGCATCCACCCGACGACCCGCTCCTGCTCATCCGCTGCCCTTCATGCGGTCAGCGATTCAAGGTGGGAGATGACCTGCGAGAAAAAACGGTTGAATGCGGGGGCTGCGAACACCGTTTCCGGATCAACGACGAGGTTATCGTGCGTGGCCGGAAATTTTACCCAGGTGAAAGAAACAATCACGGCTTGAACCGGTTCCAGCGTGTGCCACTTGCGATCGCCCCCAGCGCGATGGGACAACAGACGATGCGCTACGGGGAGGTCCCGGACCAGGCGCTGCTGGAGCCAGCCTCGCCTCTCAGGATTCTTGCAGGAATGGTCGGGGTCGCCGGCATGGTTTTGATGGCCCTGTTGCTGATGTTCGGCGCAAGTCGCGGGGGAATGTTGGACGGAATGGCTTTGGAGAACCGTCTGGTGATGGCGGGATTTGCCTGTTTCATGGGTGTTGCCCTGCTGATGTACGCCAATCCGAGGGCACGGCTCAAGGCGCTCTCTGTCGGTCTGATGCTCAGCGCAGGTCTGTTCGCCATCCCGTTTGTGTTTACGGTCGGCTCGAAAACGACGGAGGGGCGCGAAGAGATCGTAGCCGGTGCCGATATGGCTGCGCCGCTTCCTGAACTTCCCAAAACCGACCCTAGCGCCGCGTTGCGGAACCGCGTGGGAACTGATCCGCTGGTCAAGGAAATCAAACGCCTCGAAGCCGAGGGCAGTAAAAAGCATGCGCTCGGACTATGGCTGCGGGGACTTAGCGAGATGAACCGCTTTCTCGTCAGGGATTACATCTTTCGCGCGACCGGCGCGGATCCATCCTCGCATTTCTATCCGCGCGACGGCGGGGATTTCCTGATGGTGGTCATCGGCCCGCGGCAGTCACTTGAGGAAATGCCGGAGGTCACCGCGGCACTGGGGCAGACCGAGAAAATCTATCCGGATCTATCGGTCATCGAGGTGCGGGTGAACAACGAGAATTTCACCGAGGGGCCAATTGAAAAACTCTCCAAAAAGGATGACCCCGCGTTCTACGATCTGAACAAACGCGAGCTGGAATCCATCGATCTGGAGCGGGTGAAGCGCGCTGTCCAGCGCCTGGCCGAAGCGGAGCCGAAGATCTATCGCAGCGACATCACCCGCAAACTGATAGGGCTGCTGGGCGAAGACGGCCTCGAGTTCAAGGGAAACATCTGCCGTGCACTGTCCACTTGGTCGGAGTCACCCGGGCCGGCAAGCGCAGCGGCATTAAAATCCGTACAGCAACTGATGGAGAAACAGTCACCTGTCCCGCCCGAAATGATCGACCTGATTGTGAAGGAGAAAAACAACGAGGTGATTCCGTTTTTGAACCAGCTCTGGTTAAAGGACTCCACGACTTGGGAATCACGCTATGCGGAACTAGGTCCGCCGATTGAAGCGACTGTGCTCCAACATTTTCCAAAAACGGAAGGCCCAGTTCGCTACTCCGCGGTGCGTCTGTTGGGGCGGGTGGGCGGTCCTGCCAGTTTAACGGTTCTCGACGCTGCCCGGACGGGAGCGAACTCGGAATTGAAGGTCCTGTTGGAACAGGCGCAAAAGGCCATTCATGAGCGGCTTGCGCGCTGACCCTTCCGAATCTGTCAAACTTCTCACATCATTGTCAGGAAATGGCCTTGCCCGTTGGTGTGACTTTCTGCACGATCCCTAGGCCTCTCGTTTTGCGCAAAACTGGGATAATCCGGGGGGAGAATTCCAGCCGCGTGAAGCGAGGGGCACTCGCGCGGAAGCTACAACCCTGGCTCCACGATGGGTTCGTTAGGGCCGCGCAGTTGCTTCTCCCAGATGAAGCGCCGGAAAAGCACCTTCACTGCCGCCGTGAACGGCACGGCCAGCAGGGCACCGATGAAGCCGCCGAGAACGAGCGACCAGAACAGCATCGAAAATATCACCGTGAGCGGATGGAGGCCTACGGAATCACCCACGATTTTCGGTGCGGTCACCAGCGAGTTGATCTGCTGCACGACCACGAAAATCCCGATCACGCAGCCGACATACCCCCACGGACTCATTCCAAACGGTGAGGTGCCTTGCGCGTGGAGGTAGGCGATGATGCACGCCGGAATCAGGCAGAGGATGTTTCCGATGTAGGGGATGATTCCGAGAATCGCCATGAAAACTCCTATCAGAAGGCCGTAGGGAAGACCGAAAATCATCAGCGCAATGCCCACCAGCACGCCGTCGATCGCCGCCACCAGCACCTGCCCGCGGAAGAAGGAAACAAGGTAACCGTTGATCTCCTGCAATGTATCGACCAGCTCCGTTTTGAAGTGGGACGCCTTGAGCGGCACATAATGATGCCACTGCCTGCGGATCGACGACGAATCCTTGAGGAAAAAAAACAGATAGACCGGCACCATGATCATGCCGATGACCAGCCCGAGGAAGCCTAACACCTTGGTCGATCCGGCAGTTAGCCACTCGCGCGTCGTCCTCAGGATCACACCCTGGTATTCGATCAACATGCGGCCTCCGCGTGATTTGGAAAAATACTCCAGCGATTTTGGTGCGGCCGCCATGGCGGGGGTCTCCACCACCTCCGGATCGGTGAGGAGCCAGCCGACAGGCCCGTCCTGGTTCCGGCTCTTGAGGTCATTGAGTGCGCCAGCCAGGGCTGGGGAGAGGTGGCCGGTATCATCATCGGCCGGAGCCGTTGCGATGCCCTCCGGTGAGGATTGCACCTGCGATTGGGGCACCCGGTTAGTCAGGAAGTCCTTCAACGCGTGGTGGCCGCGCTGCACACCCGGAAGAACCGCCGCCACTAACAGCGTGATGGCCAGCAGGATGGTGATGAACAACGTGATCACCGACCAAAGCCGGCTCATCCCGCGTTTTTGGAGAAATCTAACGACCGGATCCAGCACGTAGGCGATGATTCCCGCCACGATCAGCGGGACCAGCACCGGTTGGAGAAATCCGAAGATCCGGCCTATCAGAAGGATCAGCCCGACGATCAGGGCTCCCAGAACCATGATGGAGACGCCGGTCGCGGCATTCCAAAGCGTCCTTTTCTGAAATTCAGTCGGGTAGGACATGTGGTGGTGATTCTCGCGCGGTGTTATGAAGTCCGCCGCGCGGGATACCAATTACAAAACGTCCTGGCTTTCGGACTGTTTGGCGGCGTTCTTCGCGATTTTGTCTAACACTCCATTCACAAATCGCTTCGAGTCGGTGGTGCCGAAACGCTTCGCCAGCTCGATGCCCTCGTTGATGGCGACCTTCGGCGGCGTGGCGGCATGGAGGATTTCAAAGGTGGCCATGCGCAGGATCGCGCGGTCCACTGGGTCGATTCGTTCGGGGGAAAAATTGTCCACTACTCCAGCCAGCGTTTCGTCGATGGATTCCTTTTTCGTGAGAATGGCGTCCACCAGTTCATCTGCCTTCAGGCGAAGTTCCGCGATCTCTGCTTTGGATTCGCGGAGGCGGGCGAGGTCGGCCTGTTCAGGAAATTTTTCCGGCTCCTCGACCATGCGCAGCCGGTCCGAAATGCGCTGTAACCGGCGGATCGTCGCCGAGACCGCCTCCAACTGGCCGCGGAGGGCGGGGAAATCCTCCATGCCCTCCAGAAAGCGCAGACGCGCGGCTGCGAGATCGCGATCCAGCTTGAACAAACTGCCGAGCGCCGCGCTGAAACTTTCCGCAACGGCCGCGTCGTCATCGTCCTTCGGCAGGCGTTCGAGCTTCGCAAATGAGGTGCTCCAGCCGGATTCCAGCTCGGCGATTCGCCGGAGATCGGTCTTCAGACTTTCCGCCTGAGGCCATGCGGATAACAGCGCGCTGGCCGTGACCTGGCGCTCCACAAATTCGGCCAGACGGCCTTCCCGCCCGTGGGCAAGGTGGTGCACCGTGCGGAAAGTCGCGAGCTGCAGGCTGCGGCGGTCCGACTCGGTGACAAAGTCCCAGAACGGGTCGCGCAGGGCAGCCGGATCCGCGCCTCCTTCAAGATCGGCGCAGTAGAGAAATTGGACGACCGCCTCGCGGATGTGGCGGCGGCTAGGCATTACGATGCTTTTTGAGGCTGGAGTTGCGTGGCATGGAGCGGTCAAGTTCCTGGAAAATATCGATCATGGCGGCGGCGGCCCTTGCAGCTTCCTTGCCGCGGTTGAGCTGGGCTCCGATGCAGCGTGCGTAGGCCTGCTTTTCGTCGGCGACCAGCAAAACTTCATGAATCACCGGACGCAGC
The DNA here is from genome assembly GCA_031412525.1 of Akkermansiaceae bacterium. Lineage (GTDB taxonomy): Bacteria > Verrucomicrobiota > Verrucomicrobiia > Verrucomicrobiales > Akkermansiaceae > Luteolibacter. The sequence continues at coordinate 61,383 of JANODE010000199.1, forward strand.
GACTGGATGGCTAGTTGCTGCAAGGTGTAGGTCACCGAGCTGGCCACCATGTCGGCATGTTCAGTGGAGCCACGGATGATCACCCCGAGCGCGATCACACAGGCAGGTGGGTCGCGGTCGAGGATGGAGGCGATCATCACCGGGATTTCAAAAGCACCGGGCACGCGGATCAGGTCCACGCGGCCTTGTGGGACGAGTTCGCCCAGTTCCTCGATCGCATTCTCCACCAGCGCGTCCGTAAACTGCTCGTTATATTTTGAGGCAACGATGCAGATCCGGACTTTCGGCCCGATGATACGGGGTTTTGGCGGCAATGATGACGACATACGCGGGGTATGGCGGGCGCTGAAGAAAAAGTCAATCGGCAGGCATTGAGTTTCGGCGGCGGTAAGAATTTCGCTTGGCTGGTCCGCCATGTGCAGGAGGATCAGCGCATGCTTTCCTTTTGCGAAGCGCTCGATTTGCTTCTGAAAACCACTCCGCGAATGGCGGCGGAGTGCTGCCGCATTGAGGACGCGGTGGGGAGGGTGCTTTTGGAAAAAATCGTGGCAGACCGCCCTTTTCCGCCCTTCGATCGTGTGATGATGGATGGATTCGCCCTGAAATCATCCGATTGGCAGGTTGGGCAGCGGTTTTTTCGGGTCACGCATTCCTCTCCTGCGGGACGACCGCAGGTGGTCATGTCGCGGGAGCCGGGCACTTGCGTCGAAGTGATGACCGGTGCCCCGTGTCCGGTCGGCGCAGATCTGATCGTGCCAGTGGAGGAGCTGGTCTCGAACCAGGCGGGCGTCGTACGCTTTTCGGAGCGCTACGAACGCGTTTCCGGCAGATACATCCACCGCGCCGGCAGTGATGCGGCGGTGGGTGAGATTCTGCTGGAAGCCGGCTGCCTGCTCGGGTCGCGGGAAATCGGAGTAGCGGCCTCATGTGGTGCCGCGTGGCTGGAGGTCGCGAAAAAGCCTCGAATCGCAGTGATCGCCACTGGGGACGAACTCGTCGCAGTGGATAGAAATCCCGCAGCCTATCAGATCCGCCACTCGAACGGACATTCGCTGGCCGGAGCCCTGACACGGGCGGGGCAGCCACCCTCCCACATCGGTGTGCTCAATGACGAGGTTTCCACGGCGCGTCCACTGTTGGAAAAACTTCTCTCCGCGCATGATTGGCTGATTCTCACCGGTGCCATGTCCAAGGGCTCGCGCGATTTTGTCCCTATGCTGTTAGGTGAGCTCGGCTGCCATTTGGTGTTTCATGGAGTCGCGCACCGTCCGGGGAAACCGGCTGGCTGTTGGATCGGGCCGAAGGGTCAGTTGATCATCGCCCTGCCCGGAAATCCGGTGTCTGCGCTCACCGGGCTGCATGCGTTTGTGTTTCCCGCACTGGCGGTGGCATCCGGGCTGCCGGTGCCGATACAACGCTGGGTGGTGACCGAGGACACCAGCGCCCTCAGCCTGCCGGATATCACCCGGCACCTGCCCGTGACGCTGCGCCCGGACGGAGTGGCAGAGCCTGCGGACACGGGAAACAGCGGTGACTTCATCGGCTTGCTCAAGAGCGGGGGATTCGTCACGCTGCCCCCGCGCGGCTCCGAAACGCCCGCGGTCCCTTTCACTCCGTGGCTCTGAATCCCATGAAAACCAACGCTTCCTCCCTCTGCGGCCTCGTGCTCGCTGGCGGGCGCAGCACCCGCATGGGCGCGGACAAGGCCTCGCTCGTTCATCCGGATGGACGCACCCTTGCCCGCCGGACTTGCGATCTGCTGCGCACCGCCGGATGCGTTAACATCGTCCTTTCACTCCGCCACGATCAGGAAATCCCCGACGGCGTGAAGGAGTTTGAGAGTCTAACAATAATTCGCGACCCTGCGGGTGGCAGCGTCGGACCGCTGGCGGGCGTGGTCAGCGGGATGCGGCTTGATCCGATGTCCGACTGGCTGGTGCTCGCGTGCGACTTGCCACGTCTCGACGCCGCCGCTCTATCAAACCTCGTCCGGTCCAAGGCGGAGGATGAAAAATTCCTCGCCTACCGCAGCACGCTTGACGGGTTGCCGGAACCGCTCTGCGCCCTGTATGGCACGGGATCGCTTGTTGTGTTAGAGAATGCGCTGTCGGGCGACTTCCGCAGTCTCCGGCAGATTCTCGTCAGGAACGACTGCCGCCTGTTGGAACCGGTTTCGCCGCGCGCCCTTGAAAACGCCAACACGCCCGGCGACTGGGCCACCGCGATTGCCCCATGATCAAGTCCTATCCGGTCACCTATTTCGGCCTGCTTGCCGAGCGCCGCGGATTGTCCGATGAAATCGTCCGTAGCGCAGCCTCCACCCCGGCGGAATTGTATGCCGAACTTGACGCCACACACCATCTTGGGCTCCTGATCGAAAATTTCCGCGCCGCGGTGAATGATGAATTCGTATCGTGGGAGCATCCACTGCAGGATGGCGACCGGCTTGCCCTGTTGCCACCGATGTCGGGTGGTTAAAAATTAGAAATCATGCCTGCCGATTTTCAATTCTCCCTGTTGGACGGGCCGATCGACATTCCGTCGCTCGCCATGGAACTCGATGATCCCGCGGCTGGGGCGGTGGTCACTTTCGATGGACGGGTGCGGAATCACAACGAGGGCAAGGCTGTTAGCCATCTTGAATACCAGGCGTATCCGGCTCTGGCGGTTTCCACCGGGCGTCAAATCCTGGAAGAGGAATGCGCGCGTCACGGCATTCTCCGCGCCCGCGCCGCGCACCGGACCGGGCCGCTTGCCATCGGCGAAGCGGCGGTGTGGGTGGGTGTGGCCTCCGCGCACCGAGGGGCTGCCTTTGATGCGGCCCGCGCGATCATGGAGCGGCTGAAATACGAACTCCCGGTCTGGAAAAAAGAAACCTACGCGGACGGTCGCACCGAGTGGGTCGGCCCTGATCATAAGTCCGCCGAGACTGGGCTCGTCCGTGATACCGTTCCCGAATGGCACGCGGATTTGCTGGAAATCTGGATTTCCGAAGGCAACGACTTCCGTGGCAGACACGGGCAGGATCGATTGAAACACGAGATCCGCAGTGTTTCCGAAATCGAATGCGTGGCCGGTATGGGCCTGCGGGGCGACCGCTATTTCGGCTACAAGGAAAACTATAAAGGCCAGGTCACCTTTCTCAGCGCTGAGGCAGTCCAGGCAGTGCGCGATCAATTCGGAAAACCCGATCTATCAAGTGCCGTGTTCCGCCGCAACCTGATTGTCCGAGGCGTGGACCTGGACGGGTGGCTGGGAAAACGTTTCCGCTTCCAGGGCGTGGAATTCGAGGGCAGCGAGGAATGCAAACCCTGTTACTGGATGGATCAGGTGGCGGCAGCTGGAGCAGAGGAGTTTCTCAACCGGAATTTCCGCGGCGGGCTACGGGCACGAATTCTATCAAACGGAGTCCTGCGCGTGGTGCAAAAGTGACCACTTGGTCAATCGGATTCATCGGGGTCCGGCGGACCCATACGAGAAGGCTGACCGGTGGACTCGAGCACGGAGCGCCAAAGGTCGCCCTGCGGATCCACTTTGCGGCGGCCGCTGGTGACGAGATTCATCGGCAGGTGGACGAAGCGCTGGTGCCAGCGGGCAACGACCATGCCGGTCTTGCCCGCCATCGCGGCGTGCACGGCGTGGCGACCCAGATTATAACAGAAAATGCGGTCCTCAGGCGCGGCAGGCACGCTGCGGATGATGTAACTGGGATCGATGTATTTCAGGTTCAGCTCGGTTTTCGTCTGATTGAAATGCGCTGAAATGCGGTCCTTGAGAAAAACGCCGATGTCGCCGTAACGCTGGTTTCCGGAGGCATCGGTGCCGAGATCGCATGATGCCATCAAATCCTGCCCGGCACCTTCGGCGGCGATGATCACGGCGTGCCCGCGTTTTTCCAGGCGCTTTTCCACTTGGGCGAACAGGCCTTTTTCTCCTTCGAGATGGAAAGGGACTTCCGGGATGAGCACGAAATTTGCCTCACCGGTGGCCAGTGCGGCCGAACACGCGATGAAGCCGGAATCGCGGCCCATCAGTTGTACCAGCCCCAGACCATTGCGAGCGCCGCTGGCCTCGGTGTGGGCGGAGATGACGGCTTGAAACGCGGAAGTGAACGCGGTCTGATAGCCGAAACTGCGATCCATGTAGAGCAGGTCGTTATCAATGGTTTTGGGCACACCTACCACGGCGATGGGGTGCGTGCGTTTTTCAAATTCCAGAAACAAGTCGTTAGCGCCGCGCTGGGAGCCATCACCGCCGATGACAAAAAGCAGATTCACTCCGAGTTCTTCGAGGCGGTCTGCCATGATGCCGATATCCTGCTTGCCGCGCGAGGAGCCTAACAGAGTGCCGCCGAAGTAGTGGATGGTGCTGACTTTTTTCGGGGTGAGTTCCATCGGCTCATGACCGAACTCAGGGTTCAAGCCCTCGTAGCCGAAGGGGATGCCAAGGATGCGGCGGCAGCCATAACCGTACCAGGCCTGCATGACGATGGACCGGATGACGTCATTGAGTCCTGGACAAAGACCGCCGCACGTGATGATGGCACAGGTGGTTTTCGCGGATTCGAAAAACAACTCCCGGCGTGGTCCGGCAAGCTCGATGGATTTCAGAGGTTTATGAAATTTGATGGCATGCTCGACGACGTTGATGTGGTCATTGAGCAAAATCCGGTCACCGTCCGAATGCCAGGCGGGGCCTTCAGCCGAATACCCGCGCTTCAGCGAAGGGGATGGGAAAAGGCGCGGGCCCAGATTGCTGATGGTGAGGTTTCCGTAAGAGGGTGGTTTCGGAGTCATGTTCGGAAGGTGTAAAGCAATCCGCGTGCGAGGCGCACGGCGACGGTCAGAAAAGACTCAGCCAATTGCGTTTCACCGTCGGGTAGATTTCCTGATTGGAGCGCTGCATGAGCTGCCGGGACCATTCGTCGCAGATGGCTTCGTTCGGCTTAGCGAGGCCGGTGTTTTTACCGCTGATCATTTTGATTTCCGGCCCTCGGCGGTCCGATGCCGTGGTGACAAGCTTACCGGTGGCGGCGTCCCGAGTTCGGGATTCGAAAGCGCATAGCGGTGGACCCGTGACGGCGCTGATGATGCCATCCGCAGAGATCGGCGTAGGACCACTGGTGGGAGCAGCCTGGCTGAAACGCACTTCTGTTAGCGCAATCTCCATGACGAGCGTCCCCGGTCGGCTGGTATCCGTGGCCTGATAGAACATGCACAGCGGCGAGGAAAAAGACTTGTTGAGCGACTTGTTCCAATAGCGGGCGAGAGCGTCGCAGCGTTTCTGATAGGCAAGTTTGTTCTTGATGAGCGGACTCTTGCTTCCCTCCCATTGCTCGGTGCGGAGGTAAGCGGTGGTGACCGGCCGGATGACGATGTATTTGTATTTCGCCATGTCCGCGGATGGGTCACGCCAGGAATGCTCGAAAGGCAGACGGGCGGCCTTCTGGGTGGGATCGACACCGGTGGATTTCAGAAACTTCGTGGGCTCCGCGCGGGTGACGGATTTTTCCACGCCACAACTGCCGAGACCGAGCGGGAGAAGGACAGAGGCGGCGAGCACGATCATCAGTCTCAAGGGAGATATCATGCACCGAGCGTTTCTCGTGGACTATTTCCGGTCAATCCCAATCGCGGGAATAAAAAGCGATCTCGAGAATGGTGAATTCTGCTAGTTTTGCGGGGCTTCGGTGCGGGAGAAACTCTTGAGGCGGTGGCGCAGAAGGCACTTTTGAGAATGTTTCATGATGTAATGGTGGACCCCACCTGATCCGCCAGAGGATTGGAAAATGCAAAAATTTCAAGTGACGATTCGCTCACGTGATCGCGTGACATTCTCTTGTTGAATGACATGTGATCAGGATCCATAACCGTGGCGTCGTGTTTCTAGGCGGTTATCTTTCCCCGGAAGAACCAAGCACTCTTGAACACATGAACTCCAAAGCAAGAATCCTGATCGTGGATGACGAAGCCCCCATGCGATTCGTCATCGAGCACCTCCTCCATGCGGAGGGCTACCGGGTCGCGACTGCTCCCAACGGCGAAGTCGCGATGGAAATGGCCGAGCGCCAAAGTTTCGACCTGATTCTAATCGACCTGATAATGCCCCGGAAGGATGGAATTGAAACCATTCTTGCGTTGCACGTCAGTCAGCCCGACACCCGCATCATCGCCATGTCCGGCGGGTGGAACGGTGGCTCCAACAGCTATCTTCGGCTGGCCGCCAAAATCGGAGCGACACTCACGCTGGCAAAGCCATTCGATCGGGCCACTTTGCTAGGTGCGATAGAAAGTGAGCTTGGTAAGAAGCAATTACTGTTAGCCTGATAGACCTACTTGAGCAGTGCCCAAATGGGCTGCGGCCAGAAGCCAATGACGAGCACGGCGATGGTCAGCACCGCAATGCACGCCTTGCTGATGGCGGGGAGCACGATGGTCGTGTCCTTGCCCGGAGCGGACCACCACATCGCACGGATGACGTTGAAGTAGTAGTAAAAACCGGCGGCTGCGGAGATGAATGCGATGGCAATACCGACCCAGAGTTTTGCGTCCACAGCTAACGAAAAGACAAAAAACTTACCCCAGAATCCGGCGGTGAGCGGGACACCCGCCAGGGCTGCGAGAAGAACGGTGAGTGCCAGGGCAAGCTGGGGATTGGTTTTTCCGAGTCCGTTGAAATCCTTGATCATCTCGCCATCGCGCTGGATGCGGACTTGGGCGAGAATGAAAAAGACGCCGAGCGTCATCAGCAGATAGGTGCCGAGATAGAACGAAACGACTTTTGCGGAGCTCAGTTCAGCGGCTGCGCCTTTCCCAGCGGCAAGGGCAAGCAAAAGAAATCCGGCGTGAGCGATCGAGGAGTAGGCGAGCAGGCGCTTGAAGTTCTTCTGCGGGATCGCGGCGAGGTTTCCGAACAACAAGGTGGCGCTGGCAAGGATCAGCAGAATCGTGAGCACCGGTCCACGGGTGGCCTCATTGGCAAGGAACGGCTCGAGAAAACGGATGGTGAGGATGAAACCAGCGGCCTTCGAGCCAACTGACAGAAATGCGGTGACCGGAGTAGGCGCGCCCTGATAGACATCCGGAATCCAGACCTGCATCGGGACGGCACCCATCTTGAAACCCAGCCCGACAAGCACGAGGGCGATGCCGAAGAGCAGGCCGGTCGGGTTGGCGATGGGTCCGAGGTGTGAGAGTTTTTCCATGCTCATCGTGCCGGTGCTGCCGTAAACCCAGGCGATTCCGTAAACGAGGAAACCTGTGCTGAGCGCGCCAAGGATGAGGTATTTCACACCCGCCTCGAGCGAGCCGACGTTGCGCCGCATGTAGGCGACGAGGATGTAAAAGGTGACGGTGACAAGTTCGAGGGCGACGAATGCTCCTGCTAGATCCTTCGCGGAAGCGAGCCACATCATGCCGGCGCAGGCGAAGACAGGGAGGGCGTAGAATTCACCGGTGCCGGACTCGGAGTCGGGATGCTCGGTGAAGCGGGCGAGGATTTTACGGAAATCCACAGCCATGAGGAGGACGAGGATCGTGCAGATGAGGGAAAAGCCTTTGTAGAATTTCGCGAGTCCGTCGAATTGATAGAAGTTCCATAATGGCCACTTCGCCCACTCGGAATCAGGTTTTGCATCGGGCCCGATGGAGATGAACAGTAGCCCGAAAATGAGGGTGAGTCCGGCGGCAGCGATGATGCCGATCCACGCCTTGCTTTTACGCGAGGAAAACGCTTCAGCCATCAGCAGGAGAATGCCGAGGGTGACGGTGAGGGCTTCGAGGTAGTAGGCGGGCATGTGAAAAAGTGGAGAGTGATCAGTGATCAGTGATCAGAGAGATGACTTCAGAAGATTGAGCAGCAGGTTCGGATAGAGGCCGACCGCAAAAAGCGCGATGATCAGCAGGATGGCGGGTATGCGCTGGGTAAAGGTGATGTCCGCTGCAGCTTCGGTGGATTTCACGGACGGGCCTTGGAAGATGTTTCGATAGGCACGTAGCATGTAAACAGCGGAGATGACCACACCCCAGATGGAAAGGATGCAGGCGATTTGAACGGGACCGAGGCCCGAGGTGCCGTTGTAGTCCTTGAAGGCGGAGAGGAAAACGAGCACCTCGCCTGAGAAATTCGCGAGGCCGGGAAGTCCGATGGAAGCCATGGCGGCGATGCCAAACATGAAGGCAAGTCCGGGAGCGGATTTGGCAAGCCCGCCTAGATCGGATAGATCGAGTGAGCCGGTGTTACGCTCGATACGGTCAGCAAGGCCGAAGAGAAGCGCGATGGAAACGCCGTGGGCGAACATCAGGACCACCGCAGCGGGCAGGGCGAGGGGATTTTCCGGGAAGGCAATCAGCGCGGCGATCGCGAGGAAGATGTAGCCCATGTGCATGACCGAGGAGTTTCCTAGCATGGTATCGAGACGCTTCTGAGAGATCGTGACCCATCCGACCCACAGCACGTTGCCTAGCAGAAGAACAAGCAGCGGAGTGAGCCAGAATTTCAGGCCATCGGGAACGAGCGGAATTGCCAGACGGAGAATGCCGTAGAGGCCGAATTTTTTCAAAACTCCGGCATGCAACATGGCAACTGGAGCGGGCGCGCTGGCGTAAGCCGGAGCTGCCCACGAGTGGAACGGGAACAGCGAAACCAGTGTGCCGAAACCGACGATGAGCAGGGCGGCGATGCCTTTCTGCGACTCGTTGTCCACGTTGGCTTTGGCGGCGATCATCTTAGCGATGTCGAAGGTGCCGGTTAGATTGGAAAGCCAGACGAGACCGGCGAGCAGGATGATGGAACCGAGGCCGAGATAGATGGTGATTTTCCAAGCGGCTTGGCGGCGGTCGCCACGGCCTAGCATGCCGATCATAAGGAAGGTCGGGACGAGGGCGAGTTCGTGGAAGGCGTAGAAGAAAAACAGGTCGGTCGCAGCAAAGGCACCCAGCGCGCCGCCGGAGATGAGGAGGGAAGACCCGTAATAAAGTTTTTCCCTGCCTTCCGGTGCCTTGCCTGATAGAACTGCGGCCATCGTGACGATCACGGACAGCAGCACCATGATCACGCTCATGCCATCAGGAAACCCGAAGGCGAGATTTAGCGCGGGCTTTTCGAGAACCGGCACGGAGAAAGCCCATGATGCGGAATTCCACGTGAAAGCGGCTGCTAAACCAAGCACCAGATTGACGGCCGAAGCGGCGATCGCGGTTAGCCGCGCAGGCGCGCCGAACAGAATCGCGATGAAGGCGAAGATCGGAAGGAAAACGAGAAGAGCGAGCATTTGAAAAGTGTGCTGGTTTTCAGTGGAAGGTTTTCAGCGGCCGAACACGGTGAAGTAGATGACGAGAACGACGCCAAGTCCGAAGACGAAGGCATACCCCTGAAGGCTGCCGGACTGGACCTTGCGGAATAGGTTGCCAGTACTCTCCGCCGCGCGGCTGAAGCCACCGACGATCAGGCCGTTGATGATGAGCTCGTCGAAGAATCCGATGATGGCGGAGAAGGCATCCTGGAAATAACGAACTAGGAAGTTGTCGTAGAAGCCGTCTACGTAGAAACGGTTTCTAAAGAGTGGGATGGAAACCGGATCCTTGTCCTTGCCTTTGTAAACCACGAAGCCGGCGACGATACCGATTAGAAGTGAGGCGATGGAAGCACCGAGAATGATCTCATGACCTTCCACGTGTCCGTGATGCTCGGGGCGGTAGGCGTTGAGCGGGCCGCTGGCGAAGGCGAAGCCGGAAATGATGGCCATCACTGCGAGCAGGATCAGCGGCAGCGACATCAGCGGGCCGACTTCGTGGGCGTGATCGGCACCGTGATCGCGGGCCTTACCAAGGAAGGCGACGACAAAAAGGCGGGTCATGTAGAATGTCGTTAGAAACGCGACAAGGATCGCGATGCAGAACAGCGCTTTGTTCCCCTGAAACGCCGCTGCTAGAATTTCCTCCTTCGACCAGAATCCGGAAGTGACGTAAGGCACGGCCATCAGTGCGGCGGTGCCGATGAGGAAGGTGAAACCGGTGATGGGCATTTTCTTGAGCAGGCCGCCCATTTTCCAGATGTCCTGTTCGTGGTGGCAGGCGTAGATGACGGCGCCGGAGCCGAGGAAGAGCAGAGCCTTGAACCAGGCGTGGGTGAAGAGGTGGAACATGCCGGCTTCACCGGAAACGAGACCGACCGCCATCACCATGTAGCCGAGCTGTGAGAGCGTGGAGTAGGCGAGGATTTTCTTGATGTCGTCCTGTTGCGTGGCCATCAGCGCGGCTGCTAGAGAGGTGATGCCGCCGACCCAGGCGATGACGGTGCTGGAGAAAAGCCCGGTCATCACATCGTGCGGGAGATCGAGCGAAAGCTGGACGCGGAAGAGCATGTAAACGCCAGCGGCAACCATTGTCGCCGCGTGGATCAGGGCGGAAACCGGAGTCGGCCCTTCCATGGCGTCCGGCAGCCAGACGTGGAGCGGAAGCTGCGCGGATTTTCCAACAGCGCCGCAGAAGATGCACAGCAGGGCGATGGAAATCGTGGTGGTGAAGATCGCGGAGTTTGCGGCTTGGAAGGATTTCACGCCAGCGGCCATGCCATCGAAGGAAAGCGCGCCGGTGATGCCCCAGAGCATGAGGATGCCAACCATGAACCCGAAGTCGCCCACACGGTTGGCGAGGAACGCCTTCTTCGCGGCATCGGCGGCAGAGTCCTTTTGATACCAGTGACCGATGAGCAGGTAGGAGCTGAGTCCGACCAGCTCCCAGAAGATGAAGGTCATGATGAAATTGTTAGCCAGCACGATGCCGGTCATCGAAAACATGAAAAGCGAGAGGCCGGTGAAGTAGCGGGCCTTCGCGTCGTCTTCCTTCATGTACGCGAGCGAGAAGATGTGAACGAGCATGCCGATGCCGGTGACGACGATCATCATGCCGGTGGAAAGCCGGTCGAGCTTGATGCCGATCTCGATGGAGAAATCACCAATGGTCGCCCACGGAAACGCGACCACGCCTTTTGTTTTCAGAAGCGTCAAGGCGATGATAAATGTCGCGATGGCCGAAGCGGTGGAGACCAGCGGAACCACCGCCGATTTTCTTAAAACAAGTTGGTTCACTGCCGCGACAACGAGCGGAAGGAAAAGGAGGATCCAGGGTAGGGTCATAAGAAGTGGAAAGTGATTTGCCTCAGAAGTAGGAGTAGTGTGTTCGGCTAAATTCCTACGGAATGTTGTTAGCAGTGATCAGAGAAGAGAATCAGCCTTTCAGCGAGGTGAGTTCGTCGGTGTGGATCGTCTGGCGGGCGCGGTAGAGGGCGACGATGATCGCGAGGCCGACGGCAACCTCCGCGGCGGCGACGGTGATGACGAAGAAGACAAGCATCTGGCCGTTGTAGTCGGGAAGGCCGTTAGCCGAGGTGTTGAAACGGGAAAAGGCGACCAGGGTGAGGTTAGCCGCGCTGAGCATGAGCTCGAGGCACATGAAGACGATGATGATGTTCCGCCGGAGCACCACGCCGGCAAGGCCGATGCCGAAGAGCAGACCGGAAACAAGGAGGTAATCGTTCAGTGTAGCCATTTGGAAAAGTTGCTAGAGATCAGTCAGCTTGCTTTTTGGAGAGGACGACGACGCCGACGGTGGCGACGAGGAGCAGCACGCCGAGGATCTGGAGCAGGAAATTATACTGAGTGAAAAGCGTGTGGCCGATGAGGTGAACGTCGGGAAGCTTGCCTTGATTGAGGGCGACGGCGATTTTGCCGGTTTCAGGAAACCCTTGGGCCGCGGCGCTCAGGGCCGATGGATCAAGGGACGGCGCAATTTTGTTTGGCGAACGCGAAAGGATGCCGACGAACTGAACGACAAACGCAACTACCAAAGTGAGACCAGCCGCCACGGGGGCGAGGGAGTTCGCTCGCTTTTCCTCATCCTTAAGGTCCAGCAGCATGATGATGAAAAGAAACAACACCATCACCGCGCCGGTATAGACGAGGATCTGGATGACTCCGACAAAAAAAGCGCTGAGGCCGATGAACAAACCGGCGAGACCGACAAAACAGGTGACGACAGAAAGTGCGCTGGAAACTGGATTACGGAAGGCGATCACCGCCGTGCCACCGATGAGCATGACGGTAGAGAAAAGCCAAAATAAATAAGAGGGCATGAGAAAGTTGCTAGTGTTCAGTTCGAAGTTTTCAGAGAGTTCAGTTTCTTGCTGAAAACTGAACACTGGAAACCTGCCAACTTATTTGAGTTCATTCCACTTGTTGACGAGGCCCACGCGGGTACCGCCGATTTCGTAGAGCTTCTTTTTGTCGTGAACCATGTCGGCGCGCTTGAGGCCGGTGATGAGGTAGTCCTTGCGGAGATAGATGGCCTGCTCGGGGCAGACTTCCTCGCACATGCCGCAGTAGATGCAGCGAATCATGTCGATGTCGAATTCGAGTGGTCGCTTCTCGACCTTGGCCCATGGATCATCAGATGGAATTTCGCTGGGCTTGATCTTGATTGCCTTGGGCGGGCAGATGAATTCGCAAAGCTGGCAGGAGACGCAGCGTTCGCGGCCTTGTTCGTCGGTCACGAGGGTGGGTGCGCCACGGTAGTATTCGGGGAGGTGCGAGTCCCAGCGTTGCTCAGGGAACTGCATGGTGACTCCGAGTCCGGACGAGGCGAGTTCCTTGGCACCCACGGACTTGCCGCGCAGGGTTTTGACCGCATGGGTCATGGTGAGGAAAAAGCCCTTGATGAGGGCACCAAAGTAGATTTTTTCTCCGAAATTGAGTTTCGGGCGCTGGAGTTTGACGACGGCCATGATGCGGGAAGGTGGGAGATGTTAGTGAATCAGACCCGAAGAACTTTAGGAGTTTCTTCGGAAACCTTCGCCACCCAGATGACGGCAAAGGTGATTGCGACGAGCAGCACGCCACCGACGCCGATGATGACAGCGGTGAGTTGCGGTGCGGCGAGAATCAGGGCGGCGAGGAAAACATTAATGAGCGCAGCTTCGAAAAACACGACCCAGCCGAGTTTCATGAGTTGGTCGTAACGGAACCGCGGCACCGTCCAGCGGACGAGGATGAAGAAGAGAATGAAGGCAATAAGCTTCGTCAAAAAGCAGCCCATATGGATCAAGCCGCCGATGCCGATGCCGAAAATCTCCCACTTCGCGATGCTGGCGTCGAGCCCGAAGCCGACCGACCAGCCGCCGAGGAAGAGAGTGATGATCAGTGCTGAGCCGATGACCATGGCAGCATATTCGCCCATGAAGAACATGGCGAATTTCATCGAAGAATACTCCGTATGATATCCGCCGACGAGTTCGGTTTCGCACTCGGGAAGGTCGAACGGCATGCGGTTCGTTTCCGCGAAGATGGAGACGGTGAAGATGAGGAAGGCGATGAATGCCGGGATCCAAAAAAGTGCGGTGTTTAGGTCAGGCAGCGACAGATGACCGTTTTTCCACAATGGAAGAAGCAACCAGCCATTGTCGGCTTGGAACTGGACGATCTTGCTGAGGTTGAGATCTCCGTAGTATAGAAGGACTGGGATGATCGACAGGCCGAGCGCGATTTCGTAGGATATCATCTGTGCGGTGGAGCGCACGCCGCCGATGAATGGGAATTTGGAATTCGACGACCAGCCTGCGAGTGTGATTCCGTAAACAGTTAGAGAAGCGACTGAAAACACGAATAGCGGGCCGATATCAATATCCGCAATGACCAGTTTTTCCGCATGGCCGAAGAAGCTGATCGGGGACCCGAATGGAATCACGCAAACAGTGATCAGCGCGGGAACCACAGTTAGAGCGGGAGCCAGCCAGTAGAACGCCTTGCGCACGTGGTCCGGTGTGAAGTCCTCCTTGAGGAACAGTTTGAGGCCGTCGGCCACCGGTTGGATCAGCCCGAAAAAGTGAAAGTCCTTCTTGAAGCCCAGCAGTGTTAGGGGAATCCCCACCCGGTTAGGTCCGACGCGGTCCTGGATGACAGCGGAGAAGCGGCGCTCGAAATATACCGAAACAGGAACCAACGGCAGCACCACGATGAAAGTGAGGATGACGATCTTAACGATGATGATGGCGAGCTGGATGAGGAGGTCCGGCATGGAGTGGAAAGTTAGAAGTGATTGGTTGAATTACCCATTGATCAAACCAGCTGCCTTGCGGACGCGCTCGTTGGCTAGGAGGGGAATCTGGTAGCCGCTGTCAGCGATTGGTGTGCCTTGATGGCCGATTTTCGAAAGAGTGAGCCCTTTGAATGCAGGGACGGTATCGGCAAGGACCTTGAAAACGTCTTCGATGTGATGGACCTGGTTCTTGTTGCCGGACATGGCTATTAGCAGATCGCGCAGGACCTCCCAATCGTCGCGTGCCAGACCGGGAGGCTCCACGGCACGATTGAGGCGCTGGAGGCGGCCGGAAAGGTTGACCATTGAGCCACGTTTTTCAGCGAAGGATGCGGTGGGAAGAACCAAATGCGCCGAATCAGCGGTCGGGTTGGCGAGCACGCTGGATTGCAGGAAAAATTCGAGGTTTTTCAATTCCTCCGGGGCAAAACCGGCGTCGGTGATGAGGTCTTCGCCGAAAACGAGCAGGGCCTTGATCGCCTGGGTGCGCACGCCATCGCGGATGGAATCGAGTTTTGAATACGGGTCTTCGGTTCCAAAAATCAATTTTGCACCCGTCGTGTTTGGATTGCGGTCGGCGGCGACAAGCAGGTTGTCCGCGTCCGCGAACCGCGGGACGAGCGATAAATTTGTCGTACCGATCTCCGCGGCGAGGGCACGGGTGAGGAAAAATTCCTCGTTGGTCATGCGGCCGGAGCCAATAATGGCGACTTGTGCAGCCGGAATTCCCTTAATTTGCGAAGCGGTATTAGCGAGGGCCTCTGCCCATGTGATAGGCACGAATTTCGACGGCGCAGAACTGGCGCTCCATGTGAGCGGCTCGGTAAGGCGGGCGTCGCTGTCGATGTAATGAAAATTCAGCCGGTGCGAATCCGGCATCCAGGCAGAATTCACCTCATCATTCTGACGCGGGGTGATTCGGTGAATCTTGTTGCCGCGGGTCCAGACGGTGATGTTGGTGCCGGTGCCGCAATTCACATCGATGGTTGGCGTTTCCTTCAGGAACCAGACGCGCATCTGGAAACGAAAGTCATTGGAGGTCAATGCGCCAACCGGGCAAATATCTGCCGTGTTGAGAGAGTAGTTTGAATCCAGTAGACGCCCCGGGTGGACGGTGAGAGTGGTGTGCGTGCCGCGCTGCGTGAAGCCGAGAACCGGATCCGATGCAACTTCGTCCATGAAGCGGATGCAGCGGCTGCACATGATGCAACGCTCGTCATCGAGGCGAATGCGCGGGCCGATATCGACATTTTTCGGCTTTTTCACCTTCATGTCCACAAACCGCGAGACTCCGCGGCCGTGCTCGACGGATTGCTCTTGGAGACGGCATTCACCCGCTTGGTCGCAGATCGGACAATCCAAGGGATGGTTAATGAGTAGAAACTCCATCACCCCTTCGCGGCATTTTTCCACGAGATCGCCGGTGGTACGGATGCCCATGTTTTCTCCGACGGTATTCGCACAGGCGATGACTGGGCGCGGCATCCAGCCGATCGATTCATAGCCGTTATCGTCGCGCTGCGGTTCCTGGCCCGGAGCAGGGCGGGGAGGCATGCCCATTTGAACGAGGCACATCCGGCAATTCCCCGGCGAGGACAACTTGGGATGGTAACAATAATGCGGGACAACGATTTGAGCTTGCCGACACGCCTCGATCATCCGGGTGCCCTTTGGAAATTGATGCCAAACGCCGTCAATCTGGACGTTTACCATGCCTTTTTCCGCTGCCAGGTCTTTGGGTAACTTGATTTCTGCAGTCGCCGAAGGTGTGTCGCTCATGACTAAATGATGGCACCGGACGTTTGTGCAAAACCCGTCCGGTGGTGGTCGCGCGGGAATATGCCGATCTACCACCAACGGGGCAAGCGTGCTTTGTGAAAAATTTCACAAGCGCAAATCCGGCTTCGGGTACCGTGGAATCCGGTATTTTCTAAATAAATCCTGTCGGTAAATGACGGAGAATGACCGTGATGTAGCAGCTCGGCCTGCGAGAGCCTGCTTTATTCTGAAGTCGAAAACTTCCCTACAATGCGAACGGCGCAACGATCTCCGTCCTAGGGAAAATTTGAAATTTCAGGAATGTTCAAAAATTTTCTAAAAAATCTTGTGATGCTTAAGGTTTCTTGATATTTCTGTTTTGCCGCAATTCAACCGTTCCGTCAGAAATGGCGATCGGCGACTGTGGCAGTTTCTCCACCCCGAAGAGCCATGAGCATCCGATTTGATTTCGTCCCAAGGTCGTTGCGTGCCCTGATGTTGCTAACTGTCTGCACCTTGCCGGCATACGCATCCAATCCGCCGCCAACGCAGTTGTTTTATGTTCCATTTCCGGAGGATCAGCAACTCGCGGCCTTCGACACGATCAATTCGGTTGCAAACGACCCGATCACGGTCTTCATCACTCTCTCCGCAGCCACGGACGGAACGGTGATCTACTACGATCACTGGGAAGATGGCTACGAACGGGACATCACCAACCCAGTCCAGTCCACCACACAGATCTTCGGTGATGGCAATCCTGCAAACGGCTATCCCCCTGGCAATGCTGCGGACCTCATTTCCGCCGGCACGGTGTTTAATCTCCGTAATTTTATCACCACCAGCACGTTGCAATCTGTAATGGATTACGATGCACGTGACAAAATTGCATCGTTCAAGCCCATATCCGTGACGAAAATGGCATTTCCAGATGGCACCGATACCCTTCTCGCCGGATGTGTCGAGGTCTTTGAATACGGACTTTGGGGAAACGAATACCGCTCGCCGGTCGGGGTGGACATGCCAACCTCCGTCGCGGCGGGAAATCTGACGTATGATGAAAACGTCTTCAACTACGCCGCCATGGCAATCTCGGCGGGCCCTGGTGGTGCCAGCGTGCAAATCGATAAGGACAACGACGGAATTTTTGAGGAAACAGTTGTTCTCGCGGAAGGGGGAACGGTTTTTCGCGACTCAGTGAATGTGGGCGGCCGTGTCTTGGCGGACAAACCGATCCAGGTGATTCTTTTCACAGGGACGCTCAACTCCAACTACGCCAGTCGTGATACCTCGCTGCTGCCAGTTTATCGGTGGAGCTCTGATTACTATGCACCTGTTAGCACCCGCATCTCTCCGACGGATGGCACGGTGACCTACCTTTACAATCCAAGCGCGGCGGCAATCACCGTGAACTACGATTATCGCAGCAGCTCCACCGCCTACACCACCGCGAGCATCAGTGTCCCAGCAGGGGGAAATGCACGGGTGTTGATGACTCCGTCGAACGGCACCACCAATTTCGGAGCCTATCGATTCTACACCACGGGCCCCAATCCGCCGTTGTTTTACGCCATCAGTGCGATCGACGCGGACGCCGCTTCCGGCAGCAACCAGAACTGGGACGGGGGATTCACCCTCGTGGGCAAGCCGTCGCTCACCACGCAGGTTCTCGTGAGTCTCGGCATCGGGCGCGATCCTTACTCGGCCACGAATCCCGGGGAAAACGGCAACCCTGTGTGGGTGACCACCGTGGGTAACAACCACACCCAGGAGAGGGTCTACGTCGACTACAACGGCGACAACGCCGGACCCCTAACAGACCCGAATGGAAATAAATACGATGTTGCCCAGGACCTCCGCGAACTCGAGCAGTACAAGATCTTTGATCCGGACGGCGACCAAAGCGGCATGTTGGTTTACACGCTGAATCCGACGGTGAAAATTGCTGCCGTCTGGGGTCAGGACCCATCCGCGGCCAGTGTCGCCCAGCCGGGACTGGACGTGGCATCGCTCGTTCCGCCACTGCGCGAGGGTAATGCCGGAAAAAAATCCAATCTTTCTGTCGATGCCGATGGCGACGGATTTGTCAGCGCCGGTGACACCCTGGAATACGACATCCGTGCAGTTAGCGACGCCCGCACGAACATCCCAGGTCCGTTTGGTTTCATCGACAATCTTCCCTCCGACGTCACCTATGTTCCCGGCACCACCCGATACCGCTTCACGGTCAGTGGAGCGTGGCAGGCGTGGGTGAGCGTTCCGGACAACGGATCTGGCACGCCGTTTCCTCTGGATGGCGCAGGATTTGCGGTCCCGGGAAACATCGGCAGCAGCCAGCAGATCCAGATGGTATTCAAGGGCGTGTTAGATACTTATGCCAATCTCTCGGCACCTACCATCACCAACACCGGAACCGTCGAAATTTCTCCTTACGGTTTGGTTATCCCCGTCAACTGGACGGACATCCTCTATGGCACCATCGGCGACCGCGTTTGGAACGATCTGGATGGTGATGGCGTGCAGGACACGGGGGAGACCGGGATCAATGGCGTGCGAGTTTATGCGGATTTGAATAATAACGGCATTCGTGACACCACTGAGCCTTCCAGCACGACGGACTCGGTGGGAAACTATCTTCTCAAAGGGCTAACAGCCGGGACTTACACTGTCCGCGTGACTCCCGCAGATATCGCTGCGGCGAACGTCGGCTACGGTCCGACCTACGACTTGGACGGCATCGCCACCTCGTATGTCGCGACGGTGGTTCTGGCAGGCGCGCAGGACCGGGTGGATGTCGATTTCGGCTACCGCGTCGGAGCCAGTGTCGGTGACCGTGTCTGGATGGACCGTGATGGCGATGGTGTGCAGGAAGCAGGTGAGCCCGGCGTCAACGGAGTTCGGGTTTACATCGATTCGAACAGCAACGGCAGCTATGATTCAGGTGAGCCTAACACGCTGACATCGGGGGACGGCAGCTATTATATCGGAAACCTGGCAGCCGGCACTCTCGCCGTCCGTATCGACGCGTCCACCCTGCCGGTGGGTGCGGCACAAACTTTCGATCTGGACGGCATCGGCACCGCCAACAGGGCGAACGTCACGCTGATCGGCGCAGAGCATCGCGCGGATCTGGATTTCGGCTATCGCGGTGATTGGTCCATCGGCGATCTCGTCTGGGAGGATCTGGATGGCAATGGTTCCAACGTCACCAGCTCTACCACCACTTACACTGTGATCAACGGTCGGGTGGACTTGAACAACGATAGTGCTGCGGATAACAATGACGATGGATTCATCGGCACGATGCGCATCATCAACGGATATGCTGACATCGACAACGACAACAGTAATCCGGTGGACAATGATGACGATGGAAGCTTCCTGGGCATCTCTATCGTGAACGGTGGATTCGATATCACCAACAGCAATGGCATCACCAATGCCGACGACGGCACCGCTAGTTCCACGGTGAATGGAACCGAATCTGGAATCGCCAATATCCGGGTTTACATCGATTCAAATGGCAATGGGACATTCGATACCATTGAGCCATCGGCGACCACCAACGCAAGTGGGGTTTATTCCATCGGCAATCTTTTTGATGGCACCTTTATCGTGAAGGTGGATACCACGACGCTGCCCACAAGCTATGCACAGACCTACGACCTGGTCAGTCCCACCAACGATCATACTGCCACGGTCACGCTCACCGGAGCGAGTCGCACCGACGTGGACTTCGGCTATCGCAACGACGCCAGCATCGGTGATCTGGTTTGGAATGATCGAAATGCCAATGGCGCCCGAGACGGTGGGGAATCCGGTATCGAAGGTGTGCTGGTTTACATCGACGCGGACAACGACAACCTTTTCGACCAAGGTGTGGAACGATTTTCCATCACCGACATCAATGGCTATTACCTGATCCCGAATTTAGCCGCCGGTTCCTACAATATCCGGGTCGAGTTCAGCACACTGCCACAGGGCACCACCCAGACCTACGACCTGACGAGTGGAACGCTGGATCACGAGGCGTCCCGCACACTTGCTGTTAGTGAAAATGCAACGGACGTGGACTTTGGCTATCGGGCTTCAGCCAGCGTCGGCGATTTCATCTGGAACGACATTGATGCAGACGGTATTCAGGATACGGGTGAAGCCGGAATCAGCGGGGTGCGCGTCTATCTTGATATCAACGGAAATGATGCGTTTGACAGTGCCAGCGAACCCGCCGCCCTGACGGATTCAGCCGGTGCCTACCTGATTGGAAATCTGGTTCCTGGAACCTACAACGCCCGTGTCGATACCTCCACGCTACCTGCCGGACGGGTGCAGACTTTCGATGCGAATGGCGCGTTGGATCATTCGGCAACCTTCTCGCTTGCCGCCGCTCAGGCTCGTTCGGACATCGATTTCGGCTACGTGGTTCCTGTCTCTATCGGAGATCTTGTATGGAGCGATTTGAATGCCAACGGTCAGCAGGACTCTGGTGAAACCGGCATATCCGGCGTCACTGTCACCGCATACAATGCCTCAAACGACACCATCGCCGGCACCACCATTAGCAATGCCAGTGGTGCCTATTCTTTCGCGAACCTGATGCCGGGAACTTATTACGTCGTTTTCGACAGACCATCGGGCTACAACGCGACTCCTGCAGATCGCGGTGCGGATGCGACCGACAGCGATGCTGACACGGTATCAGGGAGAACTCCGAATGTCACTCTCACCGGCGGTCAGTCGCACCTCACCTTGGATGCCGGATTCTATCAGCCGGTTTCCATCGGTGACTTCGTCTGGAACGATGTGAACGCAAACGGTCAGCAGGACAGCGGGGAAATTGGAATCACCGGGGTCACGGTCACTCTCTATCGTCCCGGTTTCGGACCCGATGGGATCGTCGGAAATGCGGACGACGCCACAGCGGTCACCACCACCACCAGCAATGCAAGTGGTGCCTACAGCTTTACCAGCCTTCCTCCCGGCACCTATCAAGTCGGCTTCGGCACTCTGTCTGGTTACAACCGCACTCTCGCCGACCAAGGCGTGGACGCGACTGACAGCGATGCGAATGCGAGTACCGGCCTCACCGCGACCTTTGCCCTCACCGCCGGCCAGACGAACAACACCTTCGACGCCGGTTACTATCAGCCGGTTTCCATCGGTGATTTCGTCTGGAATGATGTGAACGCGAACGGCCAGCAGGACAGCGGTGAAACCGGCCTTAGCGGCGTCACCGTCTCTCTCTACCGCCCCGGTTTCGGAGCCGACGGCATCGCCGGAAACGCGGACGACGCCACGGTGATCACCACCGCCACCACGATCAGCGGGGGAGCATACAATTTCGCCGGACTCCGCCCTGGCACCTATCAGATCGGATTCAGCACCCTATCCGGCTATAATCGCACGCTCGCTGATCAAGGCGCGGATGCCACTGACAGCGATGCCAATGCAGGCACTGGTCTGACCACGACTTTTGCCCTCACACCGGGCCAGACGAACAACACCCTTGACGCCGGATACTATCAGCCCGGTTCGATCACCGGAACGGTATTCGCGGACCTTGATAACAACGACACGGGCGATACGGCGATTGCTGGCGTCACCCTGATTTTGAAAAATTCGTCCGGCAACGACATCGACAGCGATCCCAACATTGCGGGCGTCCAACCGACCACCGCCATCACGAATGCCAGCGGCGTTTACACCTTCGGCAACCTCGTTCCCGGCAGCTACCGCGTGGTGCAAACGCAGCCGTCCGGCTATCTCAGTGTCAGTGATGTGGATGGAACCAACAACAACATCATCGGTGATCAGACTCCCATCATCGTCGGTGCGGGCCAGACGGTCACCGGCAGGAATTTCATTGAAGAACAACCCGCCACCGTCACCGGCCATCTCTACATCGATACTAACGGCAACGGGGTTCAGGACGGAGGAGAGCCGAATCTCGCCAACGTGGACATCGTCATCACCGGTTCCAACGCTGTGAACCAGACCGTCACCACCGATGCCAGCGGAAACTGGACCGTCTCGGTTCCTCCAGGCACCACCACCTCGGATGTCCAGGAAACCGATCCTCAATATCCGACCGGCTACACCCAGACCCAAGGAAACGACCCGACCACGGTGAACGCTCTCACAGGCGTGTCCACCAATGGCGGCATTGACGGCTACTTCCTCCCCGGCTCCATCACCGGTTCCGTCCTCGCCGATACGAACAACGACAACAGCGGCGACGCGCCCATCAGTGGTGTCACCCTCACCCTCGTCGATTCCAGCGGAAATCCCATCGACGGAATTCCTAACATCGCGGGCGTTCAGCCGGTCACCACCACCAGCGCTGTCAACGGCAGTTACACCTTCGGTAACCTGCCACCCGGCACCTACGGCGTGGTCGAAACCCAGCCGGTCGGCTACAACAGCGTGTCCGACAAGGATGGTGGAAACCCGAATGAGATCCGCCCGATCGCGGTCACTGCTGGAAACACCAACACCGCTAACAATTTCATCGAGGAACAACCCGGATCGCTCTCCGGAACCGTGCGGGTGGATACTGACGGTGATGGCGATGGCGACGTGACCCTCTCAGGAGTGGTGATTCATCTGTTGGACAATCTCGGTTTACCCGTGCTCGACGGATTCGGCGCGCCGGTCAAGGTCACCACATTGGGAGTCGGCACCTACAGCTTCGGCGGCCTCACACCCGGTTCCTACCGCGTCCGTCAGGACCAGCCATCCAATTACAACAGCGTCAGCGATACCGATGGCACGAACAACAACCGCATCGGCGATGAAACGCCGATTGTCGTTAGCGCCGGAAATAACAGTGGCGGCAATGATTTCATCGAGATCGAACTCGGCGTCATCAGCGGTTTTGTCCTGTTGGACACTGATAACAACGGCAGTGGTGACTCATCGCTTCCCGGCGTCGTGCTCAATCTGCTCGATGCCTTGGGAAATCCGGTGCTCGACGGCTTCGGCAACCCCATCCAGGCCACCAGCGGCGCGGGCGGGTTCTACAGCTTCACACTCGTTCAGGTCGGCAGCTACCGCGTCTCCCAGAACCAGCCCGCCGGTTGTGGCAGCGTCAGCGATGTGGACGGAGCGAACAACAACCTCATCGGCGACCAGGCACCGCTCCTTATGACTCCCGGGCTCGTCATCCCTAACCGCAACTTCGTTGAAATCGAGCTCGGCTCCATCGCCGGCACGGTGCGCCGGGATTCTGACAACAACGGCACTGGCGAAGCCCCGCTTCCCGGGGTCACCCTTACGCTTCTCGACGGCTCCGGAAATCCCGTTGATGGCGATCCCGGCACCGCTGGCATCCAGCCGGTCACCTGCTTCACCGATGTGGATGGAAACTATCTCTTCGGCAGCCTCTTACCCGGAACCTATCAGATTTCTGAAACCCAGCCGTCCGGATATGCCAGCGTTTCCGACGTTGATGGTGGGGATCCTAACCGCATCGGGAACATCGCGGCCCTCGCCGTGACTCCGGGGCAGGATGTTACCGGCCGTGATTTCGTCGAAGTCCAGCTCGGCTCCATCAGCGGCTTCGTGTATGCCGGCGCCACTCCTCTGGGCGGCATCACACTGACGCTGCTGAATGCCGATGGAACTTCGGTCGATGGCGATGCCATCACACCCGGCGTCCAGCCGATTACCACTGTCACGGATTCCAACGGCCGCTACACCTTCACCGGCGTGGTTCCGGGCGACTACCGGGTCGCGCAAACGCAGCCGTTCGGTTATAACAGTTCGAGCGATCGCGATGGTGGCGATCTCAACATCATCGGAGACGTTTTCCGCATTACCGTCCTTCCCGGCCAGGAGAACGCGAATAACAATTTCGCCGAAACACTCGACACCTGTCCGGACACCTGGGCCGAATGGAAGTTCCAGAATCCCGGCCATCCGGCGTTCGGCAATCCCGACGACGATGCACTCGACAACCTCAATGAGTTCGCCTTTGCAAAACCCGCGACCAGCGGGGCGGGGGACGCATGGCGCATCCAGCCTTCCGTATCAGCACCCGGCACCATCGAGGGTGTGTTCACCCGTCCGAAAGGCGCGTGGCAGAGCGTCACCTATAGCCTTGAGCACTCCAACGGTCTATCCAATTCCATCGTGTGGTCTTCGATTGAAATCATCTCTGCCATGTATGACGTCGTGGACAACGGCGACTGCACCGAGACCATCACCATTCGTGATCTTGAAACTCTAACTGGCATGCCTGATGGAAAGGGATTCGTCCGCATCCGTGCTGATCTCGACGAGGAAAACGACCTCATCATCGATCACACGTCCTACATCGAAGTGGAAGGCTGGCAGGAAACGGCGCTCGGCCTTTGCTGCCGCACCTATGCCAATCCGTTCCTCCGGAGCACCGTTTTCAATGGCACCATCGACGGCGTCATTGGTCAGACACTCAATCTAACAACCAGCGCCGGGGCCGTTGATCTCGGCACACTGCTGGCTCCCGGAGTCAGCTACTACGCCGAAGTCACGGTGGGTGCGAATGACGGCCAGCGCTTCGACATCATTTCCGCCAGTGGTTCCTCCATCACCTTGGCAAATGATTCAAATCTCCACGCTGCCGGCGCTCCGTTCAACACGCTGACAGGTGCCTTGCCCGTAAGTCTCGCCGGGGACCAGATCGTCGTTCGACGGCATTGGACCTTGGCTGAAATGTTCCCGCCGTCTGGTTTTGGTGCGACGGACGACCGGAACACTGCCGATCAGGTCCAGCTTTTTTCAAATGGCCAGTGGAAGATCTTCTGGCTTTATGATGACGGGACGTTGCCAATACGCTGGGTGAAAACCGGCGACAATACCTACGCCAACCAGGGAGCAAGCATCATCCCGCCCGGGCAAGGCCTGTTCTTCAACAACCGCACCGCTGTCACCTCGATCCTTGCCTACGGGGAAGTTCGTGAAAATGACTTCGTTCGGCCGATCGCCCAAGGGTCCAATTTGGTCGCAGGCGGCTATCCGATCGATCAATCGCCCGCCTCTTTGGATGGCCGGGCCATGACGGTAAGCGCCGGTTTTTTTGGTTCGCGCGACATTGCGACCGCCGATACGTTTTATCTTTGGGACGGTGATATCACCCCGGGATCGGGCGGCTACAGCAGCTATTTCCTGAACAACAACGCGCCCCGCCTACCGTCCGTGATCAAGTGGGTGAAGGTAGGGGATGCAAGTCTTCTAACCCGGAATTCGGAAGTTCTGTTTAAGGGAAATGCCAGCGTTTTCCTACGTTCGAAGGATGGATTGAACAGCTACATTGTCCCAACTCCCTGGACGCCATGATCAAGCTGCAATAATTAAGATACCTGAATAATCAAATCATCCTTTATTTTTCTCCGCAGATCCGGTAAATCCGCGGTGCACCCCCAGAGATTTTTCATGAAAGCCCGAATTTTCCCGCTGATTGCGCTCACGATTCTGCTCGGAGCGGCGTCGGCCCGTTCGCAAACGCTCAATTGGTCCAGTCTGACCGGCAGCACCATCGTGGACAGTCAGGGCGCACCGATTGATCAAAACACCTATGTATTCGAGTTGGGTGCGTTCGAGGCGGGTTTTACGCCGGAGGAGAGTAACCTCAGCGAATGGATTGCCAACTGGCGCGTGTTCGACACCTCTGCTTACGCCTACGATCAGACCACTTCGACGAGCTATTTCACCGGCACCGAGAACGTGCAGAACGTCCCTGCCTACGTCAGCATGTTCCAAGGACTCAGTGCCTATCTGTTTGTTAGAAACAACACCAACACCGAGTTCTTTCTTGCCCGTCCCAGCAACCCCAACGCCTGGAAATTCCCCTTACTTGATCCGGGCTGTTGTCCTAACGGCGAAGTGACAACCTGGTCTGTTAGCAATCTCACGACGGATACTCCCATCTGGGGCACACAGGGTGGAGTCGAAGGCGGCGGCATCGGAACCTTCGGCAACTACGATCTTCAGACCTACGCGGTCCCGGAATCCAGCACATCATTGCTGTTGATCATCGGTGGAAGCTGGTTGCTTGTTCGCCGGCGCAGGGTGAATGCCTGAGATCCAATTGCCATGAAAGTCTTCCCGCTCAGGAAACACTTTCTGATCTTCTTGTTTTTTCTAGCAGACATCCAGGCGGAGACGATCAACTGGTACAACACCCCGCAGAAGGTGAACATCACCAGCATTGGCGCGCAAATGGACGGCAGCTTTCAGTTCCAGCTTGGCGTCTTTACCACCGGATTTGTTCCCACTGTCGGAAACATGAACCAGTGGGCCGCCCATTGGGGGGTTGCTGACACGGACGCTTACAACGAAACCACCAAAAGCTATAACAGAAGCTTCGTGGTGACGGGAAACCCTCCTCCTTTCAATGTTGGTGCCGCTGCTTATGTCTGGGGGAGGGCGACATCAGCGACCAAGGACGAGTGGATCCTTTTCCGGAAATCCGATTGGAACTGGCCTGCTCCGAATCCCATGAATCCTTTCGATCTTCCATGGAACGCCGCCATGGCCGATCAAGTGATCCTCGGATCGATCAACTCGAGCGGCACTCCTTTCCTGATGAAATCCGCCGCCGTTTCAACTTACTCTCAATGGCGCACCGCGGAACTAAACTACGAACCGCAGAACGCGGCCACTCAGGATCCCGATCGCGACGGAATTCCCAATCTAATGGAATTCATTTTCGGCACTCCTCCGCTTTTTCCCAATGCCGCGGCCGCCATGCCCCTCACGCTGGTGGATGTCAGCGGACAGTCCTATCTGCAAATCACCATTCCGCGCCGGACTGACCGGTTGGCAATTTTGGAGTTGGAAGTATCTGCCAATCTTTCCCAGTGGAATTCCGGCACTACCCACACGGTGGTTGTGGAGAATAGCACCGCGGCCTTGATTGTTCGCGATCTCACGCCTTTTCAGCCTGGCAATTCGAAACGGTTCATGCGCCTGAAAGCCACCCTGCCATGAGTCAACCCGCCGCCAGACAGGCACCCTGGTTGTTGGATTTGTTGATTCTGGTCCTCTCGCTTGGGGGCTTTGCGATAAACCTGCTGCTGCTTGTTAGGCGTTTGACGGAATCTGATCTCGGCATCGCCGGATGCAGCGGGGGCAGCACCTGCGAGGAAATACTCGCTTCCCGCTGGTCGCAGGTTTTTGGAATACCCGTCACTGTTTTCGGACTAATGGTTTACTGCGGCCTGATGTTTTCCCTCGCGGAGAGCAGCCGGCGGCTGCTCGCGACTCTGGTAGGTTGGGTCGCAGGTGCGGCGGTCTGGCTGGTGTTCGCGCAGGCGGTCCTGTTGGGGAAATTTTGTCTGTGGTGCATGGCAGCGCACTTGTTAGGAATTGTTGTTGTTCTGCTGGGATGGCTTCGTCTGCGAGCAAGCGGAGGGGACACCGGCGGCGTTGTCCGGTGGGGGTGTGTCGCATTTTTTGCCATCGGCCTCTCACAACTTTACGGCCCGCAACCCACGACCTATCAGATCAGGCCGGCAGGCTCATCAGGACCTGCAGCCGTGCAAGCATCAGGCTACGGTCGCCAGGTGAACTTCAGCGGTGGCGGCCGGATCTATCAGGTGAGTCAGCTTCCACACATCGGCTCGGACGACGCACGGCATGTGCTCGTCGAGTATTTCGACTATCAATGCCCCGCCTGCCGGACCATGCGCGGATACCTTGCAGCGCTGGTGGAAAAGCATCCGCGAGATGTCTGTGTGATTGTCCTGCCGGTTCCGCTCGAAAGGGGATGCAATCGCTCGATGGTCTCGACAGAGCCAGGACATCCTGGAAGCTGTGAATATGCCCGCCTCGCGCTTGCAGTTTGGAAATCCCGCCCCGTTGCCTTCCCTGAGTTCCATGAAAAGGCACTCAAAGGTCTGAGCCTGGAAAAAGCGCGTGATCTGGCAGCGAAATTGGTTCCACCCGAAAAACTCGCCACCTCCCTAGCAGATCCTGCGATCCCGGAAATCCTCGATGCCAACATCGCCGACTGGATCCGCTTCTCTGGTGAGACGCGCAAGCTACCGAAGCTCCTCATCACCGGCCAGCGAATCCTCCACGGCCTGCCTTCCGGAGAAGCGGACTTCATCCGGGTGATGGAGCAGGAGCTGGGACTCTGACAGACTGCTGACGCCGTGGAAACTACGCAGCAGTGGGTCAGCTCACTTGTGCAGGATTTTCGGAACCTTTGGCGCACGGAGGCGGTGTGGCTCCGGGAGACCTGAGCCTAGCAGAGGCCGGCAGTAGTTCAGGAAATCCTGCGTCACGCCGTTGCCTTCCGCGTTGATGAAGTTGTCCGGCATGTGGCGGGTCTTGCCAGCGACGTTGCCGATCGGCACAAGCTGATAGTCCACGCTGTAGTCGAGCACCGGACGCTTGATCGCCACTGAGCCGTCGACATTGTCCCACATCGCGAATTGCACCGCTTTTTCGCCAACTTCCCGGGCCTCCCGGGCATCGCGATCCGACTGGATGCCCATGAACGAACGCTGGAGGTAGCCGAAGGTGTCGGAACGAACCCGCTTGATGCCGAGGCCCTTGCGGATTTCATTGGAAAGCAGGTCGCCGAGTGCACCGGTGCCGGAAAGCTGGACGTTGCCGTGTGAATCACGCTCTTCGACACCTAGCAGCTTGACGATCATCGCCGTGCCATCGGCATCGGAAATGCCTTCGGAAACCGCGATGGTGCAGAGGCCATGTTTCTGATAGACGCGGTCCACATCCGCAAGGAAATTTTCCATGATGAAATGGCGCTCCGGAACATAGATCAGGTGCGGGCCGTCATCGAAATACTTCTGAGCCAGCGCCGATGACGCCGTGAGGAAACCCGCGTGGCGCCCCATCACGACGCCGATGTAAACGCCCTGCAGCGCTCGGTTGTCGAGGTTCACGCCGGAAAATGCCTGGGCCACGAAACGCGCCGCCGAACCGAAGCCCGGGCAGTGGTCGTTTTCCTCAAGGTCGTTGTCGATCGTCTTCGGAATGTGGATCGCGCGCAGCTCGTAATTCGCTTCCTTCGCCTGCTCATTGACGATGCGAACCGTATCGGACGAATCATTGCCACCTACGTAGAAAAAGTAACGGATATCGTGCGCCTGCATGACCTTGAACATTCGCGCGCAATACTCTTCATCGGGCTTGTCGCGGGTGGACAGCAGGCCGGACGAAGGGGTCCCGGCGACTTGCTCCAGGTTGTGCGTCGTCTCGCGGGTGAGGTCCACGAAGTTTTCCTCGATGATTCCGCGCACGCCGTGGACCGCGCCGTAAATGGAGGTCACCTGGCTGAATTTGCGGGCTTCGAGGGCAACGCCGACGACACTTTGATTGATGACAGGTGTGGGTCCACCACCCTGGGCGACAAGAACTTTTCCTTCTAAACGGCTACTCATGCGGGCGGCAGGATTGATGATCCGGAAGCAGATGCAAGCCCGGAAATGTGAGCAATAAGTTGAGCGTGAAAGCTTGAGGGTTGAGATTCGAAGGCAGCTCAAATACCCTCTCTGCGTCCCGTCCCCGTTGTGCCCATTCTCCAAAACTGCCCGTGGCTTCCGGAAATTTCCGGTATCCATGATTTCTCGCTGACCCGCCGCCACGGTCTGGTCAAAGGCGCCGACTTCTATCTGGACGCGCTTTCCTATGCCCAATCCCAGTGGCTGTCCGGAAAACCCGCGCAAGCGATTCTCCAAATCAACAAAGCCTGGATGGCGGATCTCATCGGCGACGAAGCAGTCCTGAAAATCCACCCGTCGCCTTACCGTGCACTTGTTTGGATCATGGAAAACGCGGCGTCCGGTGACCGCGGATTCATGGGAAACCCAGTCCGCCATTTCCAGCACCTCGCCAGCCGCATGTCTGGCCCGCGTGCGAAAGTTCGCTCCTGGCGGGCGTGGCTCTGTTTCCATCTCGCAGAAAAAACGCTCATCGGATTCCCTCGCGACGGCGAGCAAATCGCCCGCGAAGGCCTGTGGATCCCGGGAATGCAACGTGCCCTGCACGAAGTCGCAAAACGCGGATGGCCCGGCGAATGCGAAGAAATCCACTCTGACGGACCGCGAATCCAGAGCCTGTGTTAGCAGGCATCGTCAAAATTGGCGAAGCCCGCCCGGCCGGCTGATAGATAACCGCGCCCCGGCAGCGGGAGTTGATTTCTCAACGGCGAAGCAGGCATCCAAGGCTTAAGGACTGGTGATGCGGACGCGGAGGAAACCTTTTTCCGTCAGGCCCTCGGAGGAATTCAGCTTAAAGGTGCGGTATTCCCAAGCCGTGCCGGTCAGGGCGGGCAGGTCAGTGCCGGCGGGGGCGGTATCAGAGGGGCCGCTGCTTGAAATGGCAGAGGATGGGAAATCGAGACCATCGGAGCCTTCCACGGTGTAGGTGATGCCGTCCACCGTGGCGGTGCCGCCGGTGAAAACCGCGCCATCCCGGACGGCGATGGTGAGGCTGAGATCGTCGCCCGGAGGCGGGCTGGAATCGGCAATGCGGGAGGCGATGAGTCCGCTGTCGGACGAATCGTTCGGGTTTCCGTTGAGGCCGAACTCAAGTAGGTTGGAACTTCCGTCGCGGTCGGCATCGCCCTCGGGGGCCGAAGCGGGATTGGCGGAACCAAATTTCTGATACCGCCAAGCATCGAAAGCCGGAGTGTCGTCCCAAGCATAGACTCCAGAAGCGGTGACTACGAGCGATGGGCTGGCATGGGTGATTCCGTTCCACGTTGTGTTCGCGCCGTCGAGTCCTATCAGAAATGTCCGGCCATCCCCGGGAGCTCCGAAACTCACGGTGACGCCGTAGGTTCCGGGAGCGGTGACAGCTTGGGTAACGGTGGGAGTGCGCGGAGCGTCCGGGCCACGGGCTGCGGCGAGGACATAGGACATCTGCGTGTCGCCGGCCAAGCTGCGGTCGAAGCGGACGGCAGGGATGGGCTGTTTCTTAAATGAAGTGGTGTAGTCGAAATGATAGCCGAAGATGGCCGGCGTTTCCTGGCCTTTGATCACTTGCAGGGTTTGTCCGTTGTCGAGAAGCGGGGTGATCGTTAGGGAAGGCTTGGCAGCGGTGACGGTGACGCGCGAATAGGGATCGAATTCGCCGGGAAGGAGCTGCACGGTCACGCGCCGGGTGACGGGGTCCTGGGCGACATTTTCGTCGTTGCAAAGGAAGATGCCGGAGTAGGTGTGGCTGTTGGAATCGAGCGCCTTGAAAGCATCGATCACCACCCAGACATCCGGTTTCATGAAAAACACATGCCGCCGGGTGACGGCCGGGCGGACGCGTGCGGGTCCCCAGCCTTCGCGTGAATCCTCGCCATAACTAGCAGCTGAGTAATCGAAGAGTGAAGAAGTGCGCCAGGTAATGGGCGTGGGATTGCGGCGCAGGGTGGAATCCGCGAGGCGGTTCTGGTCAAGATCATCGACGAGTGGCTGGCTGTTGGAATGCGAGCCGAGGCACATTTTCCGATAGTTTGACGTGTCGTAGTCATAAGTGCCGCCATCGATGATATGGCGGGTCCCGTAGCCATCGACATTGATGGACAGCTTGTCCTCGTGCTGGTGCGCGGTGCCGAAGGGACCGGCATCCATCAACAAATAGTTGTCAGTGGAGCTCCAACCGGAGCGCATGACGATCTGGCCTGCATCCGCGAAAAGATGCGAGGTATGCGCGGGCATGGTTCCGGCGGTGCCACCGGTGCTGACCCAACGAAAATCCGTGCGGTGGGGGAAGCTGGTGTAGCCCCTGGCCATACGTGATTTCACATTGAGATTCCAGGAATCGTTGATGACCGGGATGCTTCCGTTCGGTTCGACTGCCCACATTTCGTAGGCATAAAGGGCTTCCAGTTTCGCATCGAACAGTGTCGAGGTGGGCAGGGAGTTCGCCGCAGCGAGGGATTTGACGCCCTCAATGTCGGAGATGACGTTGTCGTGATAGCCGGGGGAAAACTCGACCTCTGCGCCATCGGGAAGCACATCGTTGGTGAGTAAATTCTCGAGCCGCGCGATAGCCAGCGTGCGCCAGACGGCCGCCTCACGAAATTCCGGAAATAGAGCGGACACGTTGAACAAGCCGCGCTGCTCGATGGCCACCCAGTTACCGCTACCTGCGGTGTATTTATTGAGATGCCAGCCGTGCATGTAAAAGGACTTCAGCCACAGGATCAAAAGATCGTCGGTCAGCGCCGGCACAGATTTCAAACGATAGAAACAGCCTGGCCAAACTTCCAGCAACCGGATGCCGGTCTCAATGGTGCGCCAGCGTGAGCCCAACACATTTCCGCTGTTGTTCGGTGCCGGACTGGTGGTGATCCAATCATTCAGCTCAAACAAAAACTCGTTCAGATAGGCGGAGTTCGCCGATGGATTAGAGATGTATTTTTGCGCGAGATCGTCCCAAACCTCGTGGCGGTTGAGCTGCCAGGTCCACTCGGGGTTAACGGGATTTGTGGGATTGAACGACCAGTCGATGGTGGCTACAGGTTCTGGCTCGAAATCGTAAGTGACACCTACCTGAGTGTATTTGTGCTGGAGCGCGTTGGCGATCCTCGTGGCGTCGGGCGTGAAAGTGGAGATGGGAAATACCGGGGATGTCCGTGTCCGGAAATAGGCGGCCAGTGCGCTGCGGGCGGTAGCGTAGTCACTGGCCAGGCAGGCGGCTTTGACGGCTTCAAGGCCGGGTCTCGCAAGATCGAATTTCGAGAAAAACAGCGCATCGCTGGGAATGGTGCGCGTGCCGTCATCGGCGATGGTTGCCGTTGCGGTTGAGGTCTGAAGGACGGAGCCGGGAGGCTGTGTTAGGGCTACCGTTACCGTTTCATTTCCTTCGATGAACCAATCTTCCAACGGGACGATGGTGAGTGTCGTAATGGGCTGACCATCGGCGAAATTCACCATGGCGGAAACGGGGCCATAGTCGCTTCCGGCGGTGGCCGTGCCAGACATGGTGAACGGCACGCCGAGCGCACCGCTGGTCAGGCTGCGGGTCAGTGTGAAGGTCATCGGATCGAGACCAACTTCCGAAGCGGCGGAATCGGTCGCAGCGATGTTGATGACATTTTGCGTCATGGTATCGACGATGACATTATCCAACAGTATGACCGGACGGTTTCCGGTGCCGCCGAAGCCGAGGGCGAATTGATCGAATGTATAAGTCAGCACCGAGGCGGCGGGATGAATGCCGGTGGCACGGGTGAGAGAGTCGATCCGTGCCTGCACCGCCAGATCGCCATTGTCTAACCTGGTGATCTGCAGTAGCGCGGAATGGCTACCGGTTCCACTTGCGCTCGCGCCTGCGGCACCGAAGGAAATGCGCGCGCCCGCCCCACTGCCGCCTAGAGAATCGTCGCCCGCTCCTTCATGGCGCAGCCCCGTGCCGTTCCCGTCCAACCCTGGATTCGAGTTGAATCCGTAGTTCTTGTCGTCGGAGCGGGTCATTCCGCCGGTGTCGCTGGTCTGCTGGGTTGCGTTTGAATTCAACAACCCAATGCGGAATGCGTCGTTCTGTGAGATCTGCGCGATGGGGAATCGATAGTCAAAGGTGACGCGCAAGGTCTCGCCCGCCATGTTCAGAGAGATAGCCTTGAAAAAGGTGAGCAGCTTGTGGAAATCCTGAGTAGGCGAGAGTTTCAGGGCCAGACCGGAGCCGATACCTGCGGGGTCGTCCTCGAAGGTCACGGCGGCCGGTGCGACGGCGTTCTGCCACCAGACGCCGCCGAGCAAGTCTCCACCGGTCGCATCCGTGCGGGAAGCGTCGGTGAAGGGGTCGCTGATCAGTGTTTGCGCGGCGGCAGGCTCCAGGGCTAACAGAAGTATGAGCGCTAAGAATGAGCGGTTGCTCGGGCGGTTTCGTTTCACGATGGGAGGGGATACCGGGCCGCCTGAACTTTATTCGCAGGACAGCCGTGCATTGCCAGCGGCCCTGTTTCCCGAGTGGGACACCGGCAGTTCACGGCTGTATTCGCTAGCACAATTACGCTGATGGATCAGAGCTTGTTGGTCTTGATGCGGCCGAAGAGCTTGCTGGCTGGACCGGAGGTGATGGTGATGGTGACTTGGATCTCGTCGTTGGCCGGAGCGATGTTGTCCACCAATGTGGTGGAAGCGATGGTGGCGGTGGTCCCGCTGCCGTTTGTGCCGCCGGATGGGAACCAGCTTGTCAGGTCCGAGGACCACTCGTAGGAGTAGCTCACGTCCGAGGCGGGAGTATTGGTCAGCGAGTGGCGGAAGGTGACGCTGGTGGTGGTGGCGGAGATCTGCACCAGTCCGGCGCTGCTGGTGGTGGGATTGGTGCCGAGCACGTTTTCCACGCCATTGGCGATGCTGTCGTTGTCCGCGTCCTGGGTGAATCCCGGTGTGCCGGCGGCACCGGGGAATCCGGCGATGTAGGAGGCGTAAGTGGCCCCGACGGAGCCGGTGGTCACCTGCAGCAGGCCGTCACCAGTGATGAGCGCAGTTTCATTGTCTGCCCCGAGCGCGGCGATGGAGCCGGTGCGGCCCCATTTGCCGGAAGCTTGCTGCGTGCCATCGATGAATAGGGCATTCACAGTATCGGTGCTGACCACGGTTAGAGCGAGAGTGGAGCCGGTGGTCAGGCGGATGTCGGAGGCATTGGCGAAGTTGGACGCCACGCCGATTTCGAGAATTCCCTCGGTGACGGTGGTGTCGCCGTCGTAGGTGTTCGATCCCGTTAGGATGACCTTGCCCGCGCCGATTTTCGCAACGTCGAGCACCTTTGTGGCATCCGTGTTCGGATTAATTACGCCGCTGAGGGTGACTGTGCCGCCGGAGACTTGGGAGAGGCGGAGCAGCTTGTCGCTGGTGTTAGCGGCGACGGTGACATTTCCCGAGAAGGTCGAGTTGGCAGCTGCGTTGCCACCGATGATGTAACTGTTCGGTGAGCCGTTACCGGCGGTGGTGGGAGCGGGTCCGCCGGTGAAGGCGGCGACGTTGGAGAGATTCACTGCGCGAGCCACGGTGAAGGCTCCGTCAGTTAGGATGGCGGGATTTCCTGCATCACCGCTGTTCAGCGCACCCCCGGAGATGGTCCAGTTGTTAGCAGGGGTGCCGCCGTCGCCGAGGCCGATGGCACCGGAGTTGTTGCCCAACACACTGACGCCGCCTGCGGGAGCATTTCCGTCGACGAGGAGGGTTCCTTGGGTGACGGTTAGTCCGTTCGTGAAGGTATTGCCGGTGTTGGTTAGGCTGACGAACCCAAGGCCGCTGGCACCACCGTTGATGAGCAGGTTTCCGCCGGAGCCGGTGGTCGTCGAGAAGAGTCCGGTGAAGACGCTGGTGGTGTCGAGCTGCACGGCACCGAGTTCCAAGGTACGGCCGATGGCGAGAGCGCCGACGGAACCCCAAACCACGTTGCCATTGTAAGTGATGGTGCCGCCTGAGGCGATGTCCGCGCCGATGCGATAGCGGTTCGAGCTCGCAGGGTCCGTGGCCACGGAGGTGCCACCGGTGGCGTCGATGGCACGTGAGAAGGTGGAGCCGTCCACTGTGCCGTAGAGCTGGATGCGCTGGCTGGTGGTGGAGGAGGCGGTGCCGAGGAGGATGGCGGTGGCGGAGTTCCCTAGCACGCTGTCTGAGCTGAGAGGCGCGTCACCTGCGAAGTTGAGGCGCCCATCCTGGACTGTAGTGGTGCCGGTGTAGCTGTTAACCGTACTGCCGAGGGTGAGGGTGCTGTTTCCGCTTTTGAAGACATTCGCCCCTGTGCCAACGATGGTAAGAGCGGTGGGGCTAAAGAGATTCCCGTTAGTGACGGTGAGTCCGTTGGCGGTCATGCCGGAAATGGACGGATCGAAGGTGGCCCCCGAACCGATCGTGAGCAATCCGGCCGCGGTGACGGCGGTCCCGGAAAGTCTCAAGGCTCCTGAGGCGACCGTTACGATGCCGAGGGAGCGGCTGGAAGCGAGGGTGGCGGGCGTGGCGGTGACCGCATTTCCCGAATAGAGGAAAGTGGACGTCGCATCGATACCGCCGCCGCCGCTGAGGGTGTTTACGGTCGAGTTTCCACCGTTCGCCTCAAGGGTCGAGCCTGCACCGAGATTGACTTGGGAGGCGACATTTAGATTGAAGCTCCGCGCCTTGATCCTTCCCGTGCCGGAGAAGTGGTAATTGGTGGTGATGGCGGTGGTGTTGATCGCCTTGTTAGGGGTGAAGGTGCCGGCGTTGGATGACAGGTCGAAGATGAAGCCGGCGTCGGTATCGATGCCGAAATTCACCGTTCCGGCACTGCTGCCGCCCTGACCACCGAAGGCTCCGGCAGTTGGAAGCGCCGCACCCGCGTTCAGGGTCAGGTTGCTGCCGAGCTTGAGCGTGGTGTTGCCGTTGTTGGCTGAGTTGAGGAACGCAATCTGCCCAATGCCATTGCCGACGGCGGTGCTGGTGACCGTTTTAATGAGTGAAGCACCGCCACCCCGCAAGGTGAGGGAACCCAAAGTGACAGATGTATCCAAAGCCTGCGTGGTGCCACTGAGCGTCAGACCCAGGTCGAGATCGAAAGTGGTAGGACTGAAAACATTCGTGGCACCACCAAGAAAAACACTGCCGTTCACGCCGGCGAGGCTGCTGGAGACCGTGCCTCCAGTGATGCTGGTGTTTCCTGGAAACTGGACGCGGCGGTCCGGGAGACCGGTGCTGTTGTCGATGACCAGCGAACCGGAAGTCATGGTGAACGTCCCGTTGACATCGCTTTGCACGGAGGTGCCAGAGGAAGTGCCCGTCGTGGGGGCGATCCTGAGCAGGCCGCCGGAGAGGTTGGTGCTGGTGGCAGATCCGGCGATGGTGCCGAGATTGAATCCGTTCGTTCCGTTCCCGGTGGCGGTGAGGACGAGCTCACCACCGGCATCGATGGTGAGGCCGCCGGTGGAGGTTAGACTGTAGGAGGCGGCGGCAGTGCTGCTGACCGTGATGCGCTCAGTACCTGCAGCAGCGCCAAGAGTGTAGGCGTTGGTGACGGCGAAGTTCTTCAGGATGAGCAACTCATTGACTGCTCCTGGGGAGGTCTGATTAAACGCAAGGGAACTAACCGCTCCAGTCGCGGCGGAATCATAGGTCACGGTGCGCGTGCCGGTGGTGACGTCGATAAGATCCCCAAGTCCGCCCCCGGTGGCGGGTCCGCCTGCGGTGTCTGGATTCCAGTTGGCGCCGACGCTCCAGTTTCCGCTAGTGTTAGAAACGCCGCCGCCGTCCCATGTGACAGCATGAAGGGCGAGGGGCGAGGTGGCGGTGATCGCTGCGAGGGTTTGCAGGAACTTGCGATTGGGTTTCATAATAGTTAGTTTGGTTAGTGGGATGTAGAAGAAAATGGAGTGTTGATGAGATCAAGGAGCGTTTGCTTTCCAGAAGATGTGGTTAGCTCCTCCGAGAGTGTCGAAACGGCGCATGTCTGCGATGGAAACTTCTCCGACGTGACCGTCATAATACACAACGAGTGCTTTGCCACTATGGCGATAGGCGATTTTCTGGTCTCTGGAAAAGCCCTCCACGGCGCGGGCACCTTCCCAGAGGAATCGATTGGCATAGTTCACGTTCCAATCGGTGCCAGTGATGAATGCGGCGCTGCGTTCGGGAGCGGTGAGTTGGCTGGAACGAAAGCCGCGCTTGGTATCAGGCACGCCCCAAGAGCCGCCGGGTAGGGCGTTGTCGTTGTAGCCATAGCTGGCGTGGATGAAGTTATAGTCAAGTTTTTTAGCACGAAAGGCAGAAGGGTCCATGAGGCTGGTGGGAATGGATCCATCCACTTTACCATCCGCTTTATAAGCAGCGGCATCCCCCTTGAGGCAGGCGAGGTATTCCGGGTTTCTCATCCATGGCACATAGCCAGTGCCCGCGGGGCCATTGTCATAGATGGGGACATACTGGCCGTTATGATCTTGAGCATAGCTGGTATTCGCAAATTGCAGTTGGGAGATATTCTTTAGCGCTACCACCCGGTCACCGGATCTTCGCATCCTGGAAATGCCAGTGAATGAAATTGTGGCGAGCGTGATGATAATAACAATGACTACCAGCAATTCGGTCAGCGTGAATGCCGCCGCTGGGCGGCGAATTACTATGTCGAGGTGATCGGTTTTCATGGTTTGGTGAATGATTCAGGGAATGAGCGGGCTTTTGGAAATGCGGTGCGGCCGGATTCTGGTCGGCGACCCCGCTTCATCCCGGAGATAACCCTGCCGTTGGTGCACAAGGAAATCAGGGAGCGTTCGCTTTCCAGAAAATGTTGTTGGCCCCACCAAGGCCGTCGATGCGGCGCATATCGGCGAGGGAAATTTCGCCGGCGTGGCCGTCATAGTAGACGACGATTGCTTTGTTGTTATGACGATAAGCGATCTTCCCATCCCGGGATTTCCCTTCGACGGCGGCAGCGCCGGTCCAGAGAAACCTCTTGGAATAATCGGTGTTCCAGTCAGTAGCGGAAAAGAACACGGCGGCGCGTGAGGCATCAGTTACCTGGCTAATCGTGTAGGATGGCCTGGCACCTGGGGTGCCCCACGCAGCAGATCCCTGCTGACTGCCCATTCCATTTTTGTTGTAGGCGTAGTTGGCTTGCAGATCGTTGTATAAACCCTTTTTCGCCCTGACGACAGCGGGATCCATCATCCCGAGGGGCAGGGTGACATCGATGACACCATTGCCCTGATAGACTCCCGAATCCGATTTCAACATACTGATGAATTTCGGGTTCACCGTCCAACAGACATAGCCGCTGCCTTCGTCGTTCCACTCTTCGGTAGGAACGTATTTGCCGTTGTTTTCGGTGGCGTAGCTCGCATTGGCTAGCTGCAGCTGGGACATGTTCCGAATGGCCACCACCCTGTCACCGGATCTTCGCAACTTGGAGATGCCAGTGAGCGACAGGGCAGCGATGGTGATGATAATAACGATGACCACCAGTAATTCTGTCAGGGTGAATGCCGGGTAGGTCCGTGGTTTCTGTTTCATGGCGGGAATTGATTGAATTGAGTAAAAAAAGGTTTCCAGAATGACGGTGCTGCCGGCCTCCAACCGGCGGCCCCGCGGGATTCCGAAGAAAACCCAATAACTCCGGAAATTTCAGGCACGGCGGCGGCGCAGTAGAGCGAGGATGCCGACTCCACCGATTCGAGAGAAGAAGCCGGGCTCGGGAACGGCGCTCCATACCAGGTTTACGTCGTTGCCGGTGTAGGTGGTGGTGAAATTGCCGAGGGAGGCCCAGGCTGTGTTGTTGATCGCGGCGAAGGATCCTGTGAGCGATCCCACGCCGGTGTTGTTGAGGATGCCGGCCCAGGTTTGATTCATCTGCCAGAATGGAATGGCGGTGGGGCTGTTGGCACCAAGGTTGAGGCCGAGGGTGGCACCCGTGATGTCTATGGTGCCGGAGGTGACGGTGAGGATGTCGTAATCCGTGCCGGGGTTCGCGGTGGAGAGGGCTGCGAGATCCCAGGTGTAGGTGCCGTTCAGGTCGAGGCCGTTGTTGAGCGTGAGATTCCCAGCAGTGACTCCCGGAGCAATGAAGCCGCCACTATCTACGGTGACGGTGCCGCCAACGGTGCCGATGCCGCCGAGGGTGGAGTTGCTGCTGACCGTGACAACGCCCAATGCGGTGGAGTTGTTGCCGTTGATGAACAAGGTGCCGGCGGTGACGGCGGTGGCTCCGCTGTAGTTGTTCACGCCCGAGAGCGTGACGGTGCCGGAACTGTTCTTGGTGAGGCCAAGGACTCCGCCGCCGCTGTTGGTGAAGTTCGCGGACACGGTGCCGGAAGCCAGGAAGAAAGTCGTGGCGCTGTTGCGGTTGATGGTACCGTTCGCGATGGTGCCGCCGTTGCTCAGGGTCTGGACGAATTTGTTGATGCTGAAGCCGCCGAGGTCGAGCGTGCCACCGGTGATCTGGAGGTTGGGCGTGTTGCCGAGGGCGTTGGCGTTGCCGAGGGCGAGGGTGCCGGCGGAGATGACGGTGGCGCCCGAGTAATCGTTGCCGCTGTTCGAGATGGTCAGCGTGCCGGCGGTGCTCTTGAGGAGCTGCTTGGCGCCGGTGAGCTTGCCAGAGACGGTGCCGGTCGCGAGGCCGGAGTAGTCGGTCTCATTGGTGGCGTAGGTGCCGTTGGCGAGGGTACCGCCGGTGAGGCTGATGGTGGCGAAGGCGCGGGTGGTGTTGGTGTCGAGATCGAAGGTACCGCCGGTGACGCGAAGATCCTGCACCGTCCCAGTGGAGCCGGTGAGCATGCGCAGCGCGCCGGAGGCGACCTCGATGTCGCCCAGGTTGCGATTGCTGGTGAGGGTGGCGGGCGTGCCGGTGGCGGCGGCGCCGGCGTAGCGGAAGGTGGAGTTCGGATCGACCGTGCCGGTGCCGCCGAGGTTGCTGGCGGTGGAGTTGCCGCCGACGGCCTCGAGGGTGGTGCCGGAGGCGATGGTGGTGGTGACCGTGGCGGTGTTTAAGTTGAAGGCGTTGGCCCGGATCTTGCCGGTGCCGGAGAGCGTCCAGGTGGGGACGTTACCGGAGGCACCGACATTGGGCGTCCAGACGCCGGAAGAGCCACCAGTCGAGAGATCGAGGGTGAAGCCGTTGGTATCGATGGCGTAGTTGGTGATATTGGTGGTGGCCTCGGGAGACTGGCTGAAGGTGGCGGCGCTCAGCTGGGTCGCGCCGGAGGAGAGCGTGAGGTTCGAGCCGAGCCGCAGGGCGGTGGCGCTGCCGAGGGTGCCGTTGTTGCCGTCGAGGAGCAGGATCTGGCCGACGGTGCCGGACGTAGTGACGGTCTTGATACCCGTGCCGCGCAGGGTGAGCGCGCCCATGTTCACGGTGGAGGTGAGGGACTGCGCGGCCGCACCGAGGGTGATGCCGAGGTCGGTGTCGAAGGTGGTGGGGCTGAGGGTGTTGGTGCCGCCGTTGAGGAAGAGGGTGCCGTTGGTGCCCACCAAAGTGGTGGAGATGGCGCCGCCGGTGACGTTGAAGTTGCCGTTCACGCTAAGACGGCGGTCGGGCAGGCCGGTGGCGTTGTCGATCACGAGCAAACCCGAGCTCATGGTCAAATTGCTGGTGATGGTGTTGCTGGCGGAGGTGGCGGTGTTGCCGGCCGCGTTGTTGTCGGTCGCGCGTACGGTGAGCGTGCCACCGGCGACGGTGACGCTGCCGGTGATGTCGCTTTGGAAGATGGTGTTTGTGGAGGCCTGTCTGAACGCGGCCAGCTGGAGCTCGCCGCCCGAGTTGAGGGTGATGCCGCCGGAGGCGGTGAGGGTGCTGCCGGCGGTGGGGGTGTTGCCGGTGTTGAACGAGATGCGTTCGGTGCCGGAGGCGGCGCCCAACGTGATGGCGTTGGTGACGGTGAGCGAACGCTGAATATCGAGGATGTTCGCGAAGGCGGATGATTGATTGAGGTTAAGCGTTCCGAGCGCGCCGGAGGCACCGGTGTCATAGACGATGGTGCGATTGGCACCGGTGTCGTCGAGGTTGGCGGTATTGCCCGTGATCGGGGCCACGTCGCCCGCCCAATTGACGGCGGTGGACCAGTTTCCACCGGCGTTCGCGGTGCCGTTTCCATCCCAGGTCTGGGCGTGGAGGGTGGAGGACGCGGCTAAGGCTAAAACGGACGAGACAAACAGGTTACGTGAAAGCTTCATGATGGGTTATCGACAACATTTGGATAAGTTAAGTTTGACCTGCCGCCTATTGTCGTAAACGGCAATCGGTAAGATTGCTGTTTTCGAACACACGGTTCTTTCACAAAAATCCAGACGCTATGGGTGCTCGGCCCAATCCATATAAATCCGGGTCGGGAGGGTTCAAGTTTTCAAATTCATCAACTCTCCGCAGTCAGTCGTGCCACTCACCGCCTCGCCGACTCCCTTTCAAGTTTGATCCCATATTTGACCACGCCCACAACTCCCACACCTAAGCCACTTGATGAAAATACCGTTAGCCATCCTCCTCCTTGCCACGTCTTGCGGCATTGCCCTAGCCGACAATCCTCCACTCCCCGAGGGCGGCAACGCACTTCTCACACAAACGACGAAAGCGCAGTTCGCCATCCCACCCGAACTGGGTGGCGTCACGTCGCTTGTGATCGCTGACGCGCCTGCGAACCCAGTGATCCGTGCCGAGGTGAACGCGCTGCCAGAAGTTCCGTGGAAAGCATTCGTTGCCTATCCGCTTGGCAGTTCGATCATGAAGGGTGACGTCTGTCTGCTAGGTTTTCAGATGCGGGCGCTGTCCCGTGACGGGGCTTCCGCCCGCGGGTCTATCGGCGTGAACGTGCAGCTTAATCCCTCCTATGAAAAAATTGCCGAGCAACAGTACAAACCCACCGCCGTCTGGCAGAAGGTCAGGTTGCCGTTTCGCTCGGAGTTCGCGATCCCGCAAGGCTCGGGCGTCATCAATCTCGTCTTCGGCTTCGAAACCCAAACGGTCGAACTCTGCGATCTCCAGTTGATTAACTACGGCCCGCAGGCCGATCTGACAAAACTCCCGCGCGTGCCCGCCGAGACCTACGAGGGCCGCGAAGCCAACGCACCTTGGCGGAAGATCGCTGCGAAGAATATTGAGAAGCACCGCAAGAGCGAGTTGCGTGTCGTTGTCGTCGATGCCTCGGGCAAGCCGGTCCCGAATGCCCAGGTGCGCGTGAATCTGAAGCGGCACGCTTTCGGCTTCGGCTCCGCCGTGACTGCCGACCAGATATTGAATTGGAAAACCGGCGGCGACAAATACCGCGCGATGGTGGAGGAGAATTTTTCCCGAGTCGTGTTAGAGAACGATCTCAAAACGCCTAACTGGATGAAGGCGGACGAGACGAATCGCGCCGCCCACCGGACCCGCACGTTGGAAGCCCTCGGCTGGCTGCGCGGCAAGGAAATCCCCGTCCGAGGCCATTTCATTGCATGGTGCTACACCCAGCCGTGGAATGAATCCTATTTCAAAGCCAAGGATGTCCCCGGCATCAAGCGGCAGATCTACGATCACATGGACAGTGTGCTGAAGGAAACCGGTAATCGCCTGATCGAGTGGGATGTAATCAATCACCCGGTCGCGTTTGGCAACAACATTGCCGATCTCGCCGGGCCGCAGGTCTATGCCGAAATCTTTAAGGAGGCCCGCAAACGCACCGGCCTCGATCTCTGGGTTAACGAGGACCTCTTCGACGACCGCTTGCGGCAGGACCGCTATTTCGAAGTCGTCAAACGCATGATCGACGACGGCGCGAAGCCGGACGGCATCGGCAACATGGCCCACTTCCGCGGCTCAAACCTAACCAGCGTTCCTGATTGGCTGGAAATGAGCGACCGCTTCGCCACGCTGGTGCCAAAGTTGGCGGTTACCGAATACGATCTGGAAACTGAAAACGATGCACTCCAGGCCGACTACCTCCGCGATCTTCTAACCGCCACGTTTTCCCATCCCGCCTACACGCAATTCGTCATGTGGGGATTCTGGGAAGGCAAGCACTGGCGTCCGCAAGCGGCACTCTGGCGGAAAGATTGGAGCGAGAAGCCATCTGGAAAAGTCTGGAGGGAACTCGTGAAGGAAAAATGGCACACGCGCGGCGAGGGCCGGGCGGACGGTAAAGGAAATTATCGGATACGCGGCTTCCTCGGGGCCTACGAAATCACCGTGAACTCCGACGGAATTTTTAAAACCGTGAACGCTACCCTCGCCAAGGAAGGATCAGAAATACGGATCGCTCTTGCGAAATGACTCTGCGCAGCCTCATCGCTGCCAACGTTAACTTCGAAGTGTCGGCAGCGAGCGAACTGTCGAAGATCAGGCGCTGAAGACCACATAGGTGCTCGGGGGTTTGGGAGGGTTTTTCGACAACATTCGGATAACCTAAGCCCATCTGCCGTCTATCGTCGTAAACGGCAATCGACGTCAAAAACGCCGTTCATGCCTTCAGGATGCCGCATTCGAATCCGCGGGCCACGGCGGCGGCGCGATCGGAAGCATGGAGCTTTTCCCTAATACTGCTGATGTGGGCCGTGGCAGTCCGTTCCGAGACGTCAAGCAGTCGCCCGATTTAATCGTTGGTGAATCCTTGGCGGACGAGTTCGAGCACTTCAATCTCGCGAGTGGTGAGATGACCGCTGGCTTCAAATTCACACAGTTTTCGCCTCACCACCTCACTCAAAACCATTTTGCCAGAATGAACGGCCCGGATCGCAGACACCAAATCTGCGGCATTGATATTCTTAGTGATGCAACCTCGGGCACCTGCTTCGAAAGTATGAAGGATCTTCTGGCTGGCGTCGGGTGTGCTAAGCATCAGCAAGCGTGCCGTCGAACCCAGCTTTTCGTTCAGGGTAAATGCCGCTGCTGAACGGCGATTTGAACATTGTGGCGATTGGTTTTCATGGAGCGAGGAACGAATCAGCCAATGGAAGATTTTTGGGAAATACGGTGTCGCCGAAATCCGGTCGTCGACACCGATTCATCCAGGAGATAACCCATTAACTCCGGAAATTTTTCAGGCACGGCGGCGACGAATCAGGCCCGCACCCAGAAGGAGTCCGGCCAGGGCGGTTGACGGCTCGGGGACGGCGGTCCAGTTAAGTGTACTGCTTCCATTAAGAGTGAAAGTGCCCTCTCCAGCCACGAAGCCGTCGATCAGATTCGATCCGTTTGCGTTGAAGGTGCTAAAAATGGACGCCAAGCTGGTGGTCGCACCGCTACCGGTAAAGACATCAGTCCAGG
The DNA here is from genome assembly GCA_031412525.1 of Akkermansiaceae bacterium. Taxonomy (GTDB): domain Bacteria; phylum Verrucomicrobiota; class Verrucomicrobiia; order Verrucomicrobiales; family Akkermansiaceae; genus Luteolibacter. The sequence goes on from JANODE010000199.1 coordinate 105,881, forward strand.
TCTTATTCGTATCCCAAAAGGCATCGCCGAACGTTTTGCCGCTACCCAAAACGATCTTGAAGACGTTATTGGCAGATCCGGTGAGTGAGTTGGCGGGGCCGCTTAACACGATTTTATCATAGGCCCCCGCGTTGGTCCCACCTGCTCCGGGAACACCTGGATCGGTCGTGGCGACTTGCTGCATATCCCAATCGAAGATGGAGCCTGCGTTCAGAGCAAGTCCTGCGCCGAAGGTTAAGGTGCCGGCGGTGGCAGCCGCGCCGCCAGCAGCGAGGGTGGCGGTTGTGAGAGTCGTTGCGCCGCTGATGGTGCCGTTTCCGCCCAGAGTGGTGCCCGAGGATACCGAGACAGTGTTAGCGCCGGTGCCCGATCCCGTGGTATTGTTCACCAAAAGCGTACCGGCACCGACCGTCGTGCCACCTGTGTAGCCGTTGTTGCCGGTGAGAATTACTGTCCCTGCGCCGCTCTTTGTGATACCACCGCTCGTGAAGCCTGTCGGACCTACCTGACCACTGAATGTCACATTTCCACCTATCGCGGCTGTGAGGACTGCGTTTCCATTCAATAGCATATTGCCACTGAAGATTACCGGCCCTGTAGTTCCATCACTTCCGACGGTGCGTGTTGCATTCCCGCCGCCCACCGTGTTATTGGCGATAAAGAGCTGGTTTCCGATTGTTAAGTTCGAGTTGGCCAACAAGGAGACGTTATTTTGATAATTTATCACCCCGGTCTGGCCGAGATTGGAATCACCCAAATCCACAGAGACTCCGCCGGCCTGTGTGCCGAGAGCACTGTTACTGGCGACCCGCACCGTTCCGTCCGTGATGAAGACCTGACCATAAGTCTGGCCAGATACTCCAGTCCCCGTGAAGCTATTTGCACCCGATAGGGTCAACGTGCCGCTACCCGTCTTAAGAATGTCTCCGTTACCAGTGATGTTATTGCTCAGGGCGACAGCATTGGCCGCGTTGACCGTGAGATATTTGCCGTTGAGGGCCACCGTTCCTCCAATGGTCAGAGCGCCGCTGGTAGCATTGAAACTCTGGTTCGCTCCAACTGTCAGGTTATTGTTGATGGTCTGAAGGCTTGTGCTGTTGTTGTTGATGCCGCCGTTTATCGTCAGCGCGTTGCCAGACATGGTGTAGGTCGTCGCGTTGGTCGTTGTATTCCCCGTGTTAGGAGTGCCCGCCGCATTGAAGGCGATATTGTAAACCGAGGTGAGATTATCATTGTTCGCGCTGATCGCACCTGCGCCACCGTCAAAAGCAATACTGCCGCCATTCACAGGAGAATGAGCCGCCCAGTTGGTTGCGGTGCTGAAGTTGCCTGTCGCGCCAGCCTGGCCGTTGAAGGTTGGCAGGGTAACTGTCGGGCTATTAAAGAATGCGTTGAAGTCTGAACTCGTATCGGAACTAGGGGAGTTGAAGTCGAAGGTGCGAAACCGATCGATGCTCGTGCCCCCCGTCGCGTTGACCACGCTGCCAGTAAACGATTGCGTCGTGATGCCGGGTCCGGAAATGGTGAAGATGTAACCTGTCGCACTTGTCTGAGTGAACTCGGTGTGCAGGCCGTCCCCAGTGAAGCCTTGGGTCGTGGACGTTACACCTGCGCTATCGTTAATGCGATATTTGCCGGCAGCCGCGTCGTAGAAGAACTCAAACACATTATTGCCGGACGAGTTCCGGAAACTGAATCCCTGCGAGGAGCTGCCATTGGCGAATCCGCTGTCGAAGTCCAGCGAGAGCGTCCGGCCCGTGGCCAGCCCACCCGTGATGGTGCGGGTGTCGTCACTGGTGTTGCTTGTGTTGGCAAAAAGTCCAAATGACTTCGCGCCGACGGTGTTGATGAAGTTTCCGCTAGGGGTAGCGGCGTTTGCTCCACCGCTGTTGTTTTTAGCATCGCCGACAAAAGTGCCCCGAAAGGTGGTGAGATCATTCGTAGCCCAAGCGCCGTATCCAAAACCGCCGTTCTGGCCGTTCAAGTTGCCGCCGGTGTAAGCGGACTGAGAGGCGTTGTCGGAGGCGAAGATACCAAGACCTTGCACCAAGCCATTTGCGCCAGAGCCGCCGCCTGCAGGGTTGAAAGCAAGAATCAGATCGTTGCCGCTCTTTTGCACCGAGAAACCGCCCTGACGAAGAGAGTTAGTGTTGGTAAAGTTACTCGTTGTGATGGCAAATTTGTCGGACGCATAGTTGGTAATGCCGCCCGATGCTGTCGCGAGGGTAAATTTATTGAAAGCGTTTGCATTCCAGTTCGATACGACTCCGGCTAAGTTGGAGGTGTTTAAGGCACGCACGTCGATGCCAAAAGTAGAGCTAGAAGTCGAAGCAATGTTCAGAACCCCAGTCACATTGTTGAAGTCATAACCTGGATCTCCGCCCTTGGTGCCGGTTGCATTATTTACTTCCCACTGGTAGGTGCCACCGCTGTTATAGGTGGTTGCGCCGGTGTTCAGGGTTCCGGGGCTATTGCCAGGGGCGATGAAACCGCCGCTGTTGATGTTGACTGCTCCGGTGATTATACCGCTTCCGCCAAGAGTGCCGCCACTGTTGACTGCGACTGCTCCTGTGCCCGTTGCAGAACCGGTGGCGTTGTTGGCGCGCAGCGTGCCAGCAGAAACGGTAGTTGTGCCATCGTAAATGTTAGCGTTAGTAAGGATCACAGTTCCCGCGCCGACTTTTTCGACGTTGAGCACCCGGGTCGCATCGGCATTGGGATTGATTACACCGCTCAGGGTCACTGTGCCGCCAGTTACTTGGCTAAGGCGGAGAAGTTTATCGGCTGCGGCATTGGTGGTGACGGTGACGGCTCCCGAGAAGGTCGAAGCGTTGGCCGAGTTGCCGCCGATGATGTAGCTGTTAGGCGAGCCGTTACCAGTAACAGCGGGTGAAGGACCGCCGCTGAATGTGGCGGCATTTGAGAGGTTGATCGAACGAGCGACGGTGAAAGCACCATCGGTAAGGATAGCGGGGTTACCCGAGTCACCGCTGGCAAGATTCCCGCCCGAGATGGTCCAATTGGCTGCGGGAGTGCCACCATCGGCAAGGTTGATCGCACCCGCGTTGTTACCCAGCACACTCACGCCGCCAGCGGGGGCGTTGCCGCCGACAAGAAGAGTGCCTTGGGTGACAGTGATACCGTTGGTGAAGCTGTTGCCGGTGTTGGCGAGCTTGACTGAGCCGACGCCCGAGGCACCGCCGTTGATGAGTAGATTCGAGGCGGAGCCCGTGGTGCTGGAGATCAGACCGTTGACGACGAGCGCCGTGGTCTGCTGCACCGCCGTGAGTTCAAGCGTGCGGCCGACGGCGAGGCCACCGGAGGAGCCCCAGGAGAGGGCACCGTTCAGATTAAGGGTGCCGCCGCCGGAGATATCGGCACCGATGCGCTAACGATTGGCGTTGGGGGCATCGGTGGCGACGGAGGTGCCGCCGGTGGCGATGATGTCGCGCGCCACCGTGCCGCCCGTTGTATTAAAGAACTGGATACGCTGGCTAACCGTGGATGAGGAAGTGCCGAGGATGATGGCGGAGGCGGCATTACCCAAGGTGCTGTTGCCACTGACCGGGACGCTTCCGGAATACTGGAGGACGCCGTCTTGCAGCGTGGTGGTGCCGGTGTAGCTGTTGGCGGTGTTGCTCAGCACGAGGGTGTTGGCACCGGTCTTCAACACGTTGGCCCCCGTGCCAATGATCGTGAGATTGCCCGGAGTGTTGATCGAACCGTTGTTCACGGTCAGGCCGGTGGCGCTGAGGGTGTTGGTGCTCAAGTTCAAGGTGGCTCCGGAGCCCACGGTGACGAGGCCACCCGCAGTCAGGTTGCTGGCGATGCGCAAGGCGCCGGCGGTGTTAAGGTTCAGATTCCCGATGTTGCGCGTGGAGGTAAGGGTGGCGGGGGTGCCAGTGGCGGCGGTGCCGGAGTAGAGAAACGTGGAAGTCGGGGAGATGGTGCCGCCGCCGCTCAGCACGAAGTCGTCGTTGGCGTTGGAGGCGCTGCCAGTGACCTCAATTGTGGTTCCCGCACCGATGTTCACCTGCGTAGCGCTGTTGGTATCGATATTCGCGACCTTAATCCTGCCAGTGCCTGAAAAGGTGTAATTGGTCGTGATCGCGCTACCGTTGGTCGCCGTGTTCGGCGTGTAGGTGCCGGTGTTGGAGGATAGATCGAGGACAAAGCCAGCATCGGTATCGATGCCGAAATTAACCGTGCCTGAGCTGCTACCACCCTGGTTGCCGAAATTTTGCGCCGCAGGTAGAGAAGCGCTCGTCAGGTTGGAGCCAAGTTTGAGGGTGGTGGTGCCGTTGTTCGCGCTGTTGATGAACTGAACTTGACCTATTGCATTGCCAGACGCAGAGCTCGTGACGGTCTTAACCAAAGAGGCACCAGTACCGCGGAGAGCAACCCCACCCAGAGTAGCAGAAGTGGTCAATGACTGTGAGATGCTTCCTGACAGGGTGATACTGAGATCCGTATCGAAAGTTGTGGGCGAAACAACGTTGGTGGCACCATTAAGCGAGAGGGTGCCGTTAGCGCCGCTGAAGGTGGTGCTTATCGTGCCGCCGGTGATACTGACGTTGCCAGAGATATCGAGGCGGCGATCGGCCTGGCCGGTCGAGTTGTCGATGATGATCGAGCCGGAGGTCATGGTCAGCCCGCCAGCGATACTGTTTTGCACCGAGTTGGTCGTCACGCCAACGCTGGGCGAAACCCGCAGAATGCCGCCGGCCACGGTGACAAGCCCCGTTCCGGTGATGTTGCCAAGGCCGACCACGTTGCCGGTGCCGATGCCGGTGCCGGTCAGCGCAAGTTCGCCGCCGGAATTGATCGTCATTCCTCCGGTCGGGGTGAGATTGAAGCTCGTGGTGGAGGTGCTGCCAACCGTGAGGAGGGCTGTGCCGCCAGTGGCGCCGAGGGTAAAGGCGTTGGAAACGGCCAAGGATTTGCCGTTAATCAAAAGCTGGTTGACCGCGCCCGCGGTGGTCTGAGTGAAGGACAGGGAGCTGACCGCGCCGTTCAAGGCGGCAGCGTCGTAGGTGACGGTCCTGGTGCCGGTGGTCACGTTTCCGAGATCGCCGAGGCCGCCGCCCGTGGTCGGGCCGCCCGTGACGGTGTCGGGATTCCAGTTGGCACCCACGCTCCAGTTGCCGCTGGCGTTGGAGTCGCCGTTGCCATCCCAGATGACGGCGAACGTCGGAGATACACCTAACAACGTTGCCAAGGCGCAAGCAGTGCAGATTTGGGAACGACTCGACGCGAAGAACGGGTTGCAGGAGGGCTTCATAATGGGTTTTGAGACATGCCTTAAATATCCTAAGTCACTTATCCGTCTATTGTCGTAAACGGCAATCGACGTCAAAAACGCCGTTCATGCCTTGAGGATGCCGCATTCGAATCCGCGGGCCACGGCGGCGGCGCGATCGGATGCATGGAGCTTTTCCTTAATGCTGCTGATGTGGGCCCTGGCAGTCCGTTCCGAGACGTCAAGCAGTCGCCCGATTTCATCGTTGGTGAATCCTTGGCGGACGAGTTCGAGAACTTCAATCTCGCGAGCGGTGAGGTGGCCGCTTGCAACATTTTCGGCCAGTTTCCGTTTCACATCCTCACTGAATACTTTGCCTCCGGCATGGATCGCACGGATCGCTTCCACCAGGTCCCCAGCGTTAATGTTTTTGGTGACGTAGCCGCAGGCACCGGCTTCCATTGCATGGCGGATGTCCTCGCTGGCCTCGGAGGTGGTGAGCATCAGCACGCGTGCAGAAGGGAAATCGCGGATCAATTGACGCAGCGTGTCGATGCCGTCCATTCCGCCCATGCTGATGTCGAGCAGGGTCACGTCCGGCTGATTTTCCCGCCAGATTTGCAATGCGGAATCCCCGTCGCTGGCCTGCATTACGGAGGCGAAATCAGGGTCCATCAAGAGCACGCTGGCCAAACCGGCGCGCATCATCGGATGATCATCCACCAATAGGATCCGCAAGGGTTTTCTGTGGGCCTGGGCGGTCATGGCAAGGTTGATTTCATTGTGAGGGTTTCAAGACGGTGGGTGATGGGCTGCTTCCTCCATCGGCGCATGATCCTCGCCATCACCTTCTACATATTGGAGCACTTCCGCGATGATGCGGGTCCCACCTTCGGGCGAGCTTTCGATGCGCAGCGATCCTCCGAGGCGCTGGGCGCGCTCGGTGGGCTGCTCCATGATGAGCGTTTTCATGCCATTCTCAGTCACCCCGGATTCCATCGCCAGCAAGCGTGCCTTGCAGCGGATCAATTGTCCTTCATAGTCCCGCTCCATTCGGATTTGAGCGGATTTAATCGCGGCATCATAAATTTCAAGAATTTCAACCGGACTGATCGAGATTGGCTTGGGTAGGCCGCCGACGCCGGTTTTTCGTACGGTTGCGTCACTCAGCGTGCCGATGAGCCCTGAGATTTTAACGAATCCGGCGGCCTCCACCCGGTCACCCGGTGATAATAAAAGCTCTGAGGCGGTGCGCACCCGGACCGCACTGGTGCCGTCCTGAAAGTAAAAGAACTTCCCGGGGACCGCGAATGTCACCGTTCCCTCCGCTCTCACGCGATGCGGACCTTGCGGGACGGGTCTGAAAGTGAGAAGGCGGTCCAAGGTGACCTGCGGAACACCATCGGGAGGCGGAGGCGGTCGTTCGATGATCAAATCGCCCGGGATTCCGACCCGGATTCTGCATCCAGTCGCTTCGCCGCGCATATTGAAACGCGCCGCCGCGACGCCCGTCAGGCGCACCTCAGCATCAACCAGCGACCCTGGGTCCGACACCACGCTCCGTGACAACTGAGCGGTGAATCGGCCGGGATTCGCGTCCATCACCAGTTCAATCCAAGGTCCCAACGGATAGAACCCTTGGACCACCCCCCGGACTTCGATGCGCTGGCAATCATCCGCGCCGCTGAAAAACCGAGCCGGGTCCATGGGCATCGGCTTCGGCTGAGGTTTGGGCCCTAGCACCCGCAGCGTCGCCGGGAGGATCAGCGGTGCATAGCCTCCAGGGTCGCAGCGGCCCTCGATTTCGACTTCCATTCCGACTACTCCTTTCTGAAGCACCCCGTCATCTCCCCTCCAGATTCTACGGTTGCGCGCTTCCACCATGTCGATCCAGATGCCTGCCGATTCATCTTGCACCGTGAGATTCTCGACGCCGTTCTGCCAGGTCACCACTCCCCGCACCCGGACGGGGATCGCCAAGGATGCCTGCTCGCGGGGCATCGCCCGGATATCCGCGTTCCGCGCAAGCGTCTCCGCAGCGGAAGACATTCCGATCAACCCGGCGAAAGCTGCGGTTACCAAGAGTCTGAAGAGGTGGAGCTGCAATTCCCAACAGCCGGTCGGTAGTGGGAAAGATAAGTATTTCTGTGAGAGATCCGGGCACATGGTCGGAGACTAAAATGCACGGGGAACGGCGCGATCTGAAGCACCAAATCCCACGGCGGGGATCATTGCCATTGGTACACCCGCACCCAGTCGATGTTGTAGTATTGAGGGAACCGCGTCGTGCTGTCCGGATTGCCCGGCCAGGTCCCGCCCACCGCCGTGTTTAGCAGGATATACATGGACTTGGTCGGAATATTCGTGGTCACCCGGAAAAACGGTGTCGCCGCGTCGATATTGGCGGGAGGATCAACATAGAATCGGATCTGTGTCGGCTACCACAGCAGCGTGAATGTGTGAAAGCCGCTGTTGAAATTCGGTCCGCTGAAGGTTCCGGTATCGCGTTGCTGATTGGGGCTGGTTCCATACCAGCGGGTCCCATAAATTTTGGTTGGAGCGTTCCCGAGATTCTCCATGATGTCGAGTTTCGGTGGCCAAGTGCCATCCTGCGGAAGTAGCCATGCGGCGGGCCAGATTCCTTGGCCAATGGGAAGCCTCGCACGGACATAGATCCGGCCATAGGTGAACGTAAATTTGTTTTTGCTATTGATCGCGCCGGAAGTGTAACTCCGTTTCTGGGACCGCAGTGTCAGCCAGCCCGAAGGCGTGCGGGCCGGCTCCAGATAGACATCCGATGGTGCGTAGAACTGAAGTTCGTTGTTGCGGGAGGAAGCCCAGTTTTCGACATTCCATTTCGCGGTATCCACGGAGTTGCCGTTGAACTCGTCGCTCCATTTCAAGGCCCAGTCCGCGTGCACGGGTGTTGCCATGAGAACGAGCGCGGTGATGAGGACGGCAAAACCATTGGTTGGCGAATTTTCAGATTTCATGGAATTTGGGTTTTGTGGAAAACTTCGCTGGCGTGTTTCATGGAAAAAAGATCGCTAATCGTGATCATGAATTCTTAAGGCGTTTTACAGGTTCAGGATGATACGGCGTTTCCGACCCGTCTATTGGCGGAAACGGCAATTTCTGGACATGGCCCGGTTCCTCGCAGCCTGTCGGACTTAGACTTCAAATTCCCTGCAGAGATAGATCCCGTGCGGCGTATGGGAAAAATGTCCGCCCGGTTGCTCACTGGACCTGAGCCGGGCGCGAACCAGCGAGCGCGGCACTGGCAGCGGCCAATATCCGCCCTCCATGATGCTGGGTCTGTTGATCTATTGCTACGCGATCTCCACGTTTTCCAGTCGCCGCTTCGAAACCCACACCTATGAAAAAGCATCGCCGTGCACTTCCTCACCGGCGAAGTCGGCGACATCACCGTCGCCATTGACGGCACCAAAATCCTCGCCAATGCCAGCAAACACAGCGCCGTGAGCTGCGGCCACTCCTTCGAGCAAATGAAACTTGCTGAAGAGCAAATCGCCCAACTCCTCCAAAAAGCTGAGGATGCCCGACAGCACCCCGCTGCAAGACGGACCCACCATCCCGGAGGAAATCAAATGTCACGAAGGCCCCATCGCCAAACTCCGCGAGGCCACCCAAGCCATTGAACAGCGCGCCAGGGAGCGCCTGATCGAAGAACGGGCCGCCTGGCAGGAAAAGCTCGCTGCCCGCCAAGCCGAAGAACAAAGCACCGGTAAAAAGCCACGCAGCAAAGCCCCCGTGCCACCTATAGAAGGTCCGTGTGACAAGGATCAATATAACTTCACCGACCCTTAAAGCCGGATCATGAAAGTGCATGGCGGCTTCGAGCAAAGCTACAACGCCCAGGCCGCTGCTAGGCAAATTTATTTCGCCAGTTCTCTCCACACTCGACTGGCGAAATGAATTTCGCGGTCCGTCGTATTTTCTCTGTAACAAATTCCCCGGATTGCTTCTGGCAGGAGTATGGACAGAATTCCCGACAACGGACCGATGGAAAACCCGCCACCAAATCCACCACTCGCCGGCCTCAATCCTGCCGACCTCCTCCGGCAAGGTGCGGCTGCGGATACCATCGCGAGCGTGGAACCTTTCCTGCCTCCTACGCTGGAGGAAATGGCAGCGCTTTTCCCGCAGTTCGAAATCCTCGAACTCATCGGAAAGGGGGGCATGGGCGCGGTTTACAAAGTCCGCCAGAAGCAACTCGACCGCATCGTCGCGCTGAAAATCCTACCGCCCGCCATCGGCCGTTCACCTGCGTTTTCCGACCGTTTCGCCCGCGAGGCCAAGGCGCTGGCGAAACTCAACCACCCCGGCATCGTCACGCTCCACGAGTTTGGGCGGCAGGAGGAGCTCTACTTCATTCTGATGGAATACGTCGACGGTGTGAATCTCGCCCAGCTCATGCGCTCCAACCGGATCTCACCGCGTGAGGCATTGGCCATTGTCCCGCAGATCTGCGACGCCCTCCAGTTCGCCCACGACCAGGGCATCGTCCATCGCGACATCAAGCCGGAGAACGTCCTGCTAGACCGTCTCGGCCGCGTCAAGGTCGCCGACTTCGGCCTCGCAAAACTCACCGGCGATGCGCCGCAGGCATTCCTGCCTGATCTGCATTCATCACCCCTTCACACCGAAGCCGGGAAGGTCATGGGCACCCCGCAATACATGGCACCCGAACAGATCGATCACCCCGCCGATGTCGATCACCGCGCGGACATCTACGCCCTCGGAGTCGTTTTCTATCAAATGCTAACCGGTGAGCTTCCCGGTAGTGAAATTCAAGCCCCGTCGCGGAAGGTTCACATCGATGTTCGCCTCGACGAGATCGTCCTGCGCGCCCTTGAAAAGAATCCCGAGGCCAGATACCCACATGCCAGCGTGATGAAGACAATGGTGGAAAACATCGTGGCCGGACAACCGGACGCGATCCCTTCGAGAATGGCAGCACTGAGAAATCTCGACTACAGGTCAAGACTGACCTGTTTCGGCTTGCCGCTCCTGCACGTGACGTCGGGCCCGGATCCCCTAACTGGCAGAGAGCGCGAAGCAAGAGGAATCGTCGCTATTGGTGGTAAAGCTACCGGAGTAATTGCTTTCGGTGGTCGCGCTACCGGTGTGGTCGCGATCGGAGGACTTGCACTCGGATTGGTTGCCTTCGGGGGAGTAGCGGTGGGCGGCGTCGCCTGGGGTGGAGTGTCTCTAGCCGTTCTAGCCGCCTTGGGAGGTCTGGCTTTGGGTTTTGTCGCGCTGGGAGGATCTTCCATCGGCTATTTCAGCTATGGCGGTGCGGCATTCGGGCGCCATTGCCTCGGCGGAAATGCTTCTGATCCGCTTGCCAAGGAGTTTTTCCTGCCTTGGGCTCAGGACCTGATGGGGAACATCGGCCTGTTGATGCCACTGTTTCTCATCTTCGTGTTTGCCATCTCGTTCGGAGTGCCCCTGTGGGCCGCGCGGCGTCAGGCCAATACGAGAGATTCAGTGGACAGCGGCGACGTGCGGCCTGCTACCAGGACGCCATCGTCAGGTGTCACAATTGCGGTGAGCTGCGGAATCATCGCATGCTTCGTTGTAGTTCTCATGCTTGTCTCGGGTTTTCTGTTGTGGTCATACATGAGCGTAAATGGAAATCAGGACCCGGTCCCGACAGTGGATAATACCGTTAGGACTCCGGAGCCGCAATTCCCGACAATCACTGAAATCGGTGTTACCGGTGAATCGTTGACGATGGATGACAAACCGATGTCACCGGCAGAATTGGAAAGTGAACTGAAAACGAGAGCCGCAGTTAGACCCGATCTGTCGGTCAAGGTCTTCAGCGATTCCCATGCGCGCTATTCCACCATCACCGAGGTCCTCGACATCTGCGGGAAAGTTGGAATTAAAAACATCGATTTCTCAAACGACAAAAGTGGAATGACCGCCCCACCGGCCGCATCAGGAGCATTGCTTTGGCTTGGCCATTTGGACGCGGATCGATTCGCAGACTCCTATGCCGAATCCTCCGAAATGGTCAAAGCCGCCACCACGAATGAACAATGGCGCAGAATGATGGTGACCTACCGCCAGCCATTGGGGGCAGTGATTTCCAGGCGTCTAAAGCAGATCGACGAGGTGACAAGCCTGCCCGGTGTTCCTGATGGCGAACATCGCGTGATGACTTTCGAGACGGAGTTCGACAACAAAAAGCATGCCATGGAAACGGTGACGTTCACGAAGGAAAAGGACCAGCAATGGAGGGCCTCCGGGTATTTCGTCCGATGAAGATCTATCAGGCGCCATGGGGGAAACCACTGAAATGGGTCTCGATGCTGTTAGTCATTCTTGCCGTGGTGAACGTGATCGGTATGTCGTTCCTGCCGATCCACGGTTTCGGGCTCTTACTGGCGAAATGGGCGCTGCCGGTCATCGTTCTTAGCTGCCTGCCGTTCATGGTTCTGGGTTATCAAATCACGGACGACGCCGTTTTCATCAAACGTCCGCTTTGGAAAACACGGTTGGATCGAAAGTCGCTAAAGTCGGCGGAGGTGGCGCCTAGGGCGATGAAGGGCAGCCTGCGCACCTGCGGCAACGGCGGCGGGTTTTCGTTCACCGGTTGGTATTGGAGCAAGTCCCTGGGAAATTATCGCGCTTTCGTGACCGATCTGGACCGCACGGTGGTGCTGCGGTTCGAAAAACGAACAATCGTGGTTTCGCCTGATGCACCGGAGGATTTTGTTCAAGACCTGAACTTCTGATGGAGCACTCAAGGTCTAACGATTTGTTCGCCACCACGCGCTGGACCCTCGTCCTCGCGGCAGGGAATTCCGGCACTCCGCAATCGACGGAAGCGTTGCAGGCCTTGTCCATGGCGTATTGGTTTCCACTTTATGCCTACGTCCGGCGGCGTGGCCACACCAAGGAGGACGCGGAGGATCTGACGCAGGCGTTTTTCTCGGACTTGTTAGCAAGGAAGGATTTCCAGAAAGCAGACAGTGCGAGAGGCCGTTTCCGGGCCTTCCTGCTCGCGTCGCTGAAACATTTCCTCGCGAACGAATGGGACAAAGGTCAGCGCCTGAAACGCGGTGGAGCCATCACCCACTTCTCGCTCGATTGGCAGAGCGCCGACACCCAGTTCCAGATCGCGGACACCACCGCGCGCGGGCCGGACGAGGAATACGACCGTGAATGGGCGGTGGCGCTGTTGGAGCGGGTGATCGTCCGCTTGCGCGACGAGTGGGTGGCCGAGGGAAAGGCGGAGCGCTTCGAGGGGATGAAGGGGTTTCTCACCGTGGGCACGGATGAGATTTCCTATACAGAAACGGCGGCGGAGCTGCTGATGGAGGCAGGCGCGCTGCGGGTCGCCGTCCATCGCCTGCGAAAACGCTACCGCGAACTGCTGCGGGCGGAGGTGGCCCACACCCTTTCCGATCCGGCGATGGTGGGAGAAGAACTGGCGGTGCTACTGGGCGCGTTTCGCTAACAGGACCTTTCCGCCTTGTGATCCAATCGGCAAGCACGCACTTTTCAGAAAGAAAATTGAGGTGAATGAACCGGACTAAAAATGAAATCGGACGACTGGCCTTGATCATTCTGATCGGGCTGGGGCAGGCCGCGTCTGGGCAGGGAGCCGCACCAAAATCGCTGGCCTACGTCCTCCAGGCCGATTCATTTGCGAAAACCAAGGCGTCCGCCGTCCAGCGCCTAGCGGCATCGGGGCGCGACTGGATCGTGCTCGACGCGGGCTTTGCCGGCAACGTGCCATGGACCCGCGCCGATCTGAACGCCATCCGCAGCGCGCGGCCGGGGCGGAGGATCATCTGTTATGTTTCCATCGGCGAGGCGGAGGATTACCGCTCGTATTGGAAAAAGAGTTGGCTGGAAAAGGGAAAGCTAACACCAAACGCGCCTGACTGGCTGGTGTCGGAGAACCCGGACTGGGAGGGCAACTACAAGGTGAAATACTGGGCCAAAGGCTGGCAAGGGATCATGCTGCCGGTCATCGATTCGGTGATGGCCGCCGGGTTCGATGGAGTCTATCTGGACATCGTGGACGGCTTCGAGTTTTTCGAACAGGACGGCGATCAGTTCATTGACGACCGGATCAATGCGGAAACTGGAAAAACCTACCGGCGGGACATGGTGGAGTGGGTGAAATTGATCGCGGCGCATGTCCGCAAGGGTGATCCAACGGCGCTGGTCGTTCCCCAGAACGGCCCTCAACTGCTCGCCCATCGGGATTTTCTCGTTACGGCCAGCGGCATCGGAATCGAGGATTTGTTCGCAAACGGAAACCGTCTGCAGCCGAAAGACCACACGCATTACTCGCTGGGATTTCTGAAGAAGATCACCGCGGCGGGCAAACCGGTGCTGCTGATCGAATATGCCACCAAAGCGGAAAGGAAGAACCTCGTGAAGGCACGAGCCCGGCAGGCGGGATTCACGTGGCTGCTAACGGATCGCGAGTTGAAAACTCTCGGAACGTCGTCCCGCTGAAATTACTTCGCAGGCGCGGCTTCCACCGGATCGCCTTCCTTCAGCATGGCGTTGGGATTCACGATGACGGTGGTTTCCGGCGTCAGGGAGGTGGAGGTCATTTCGACGGAGGGGCCCAGGTTTCTGCCAGGAAGCACTTCCACGTAAGTCACTTTCCCTTCCTTCACCGTGGCGACGAGGGGCTTGCCCTGGCGGATTACTAGTGTGTTGTTAGGTAGCGCGTAGGTGTCCTTCACGGGTGGCAGTTTGAATCCGGCGGTTCCTGATAGTCCGGCGGGCAGCAGGAGGTTCCTGTTATCCATCAGAAATTCCACTCGCATGGTGCCGGTGGTGGTGTCGAAAATCTTGCTGGAGCGGGAGAATTTCGCAGGGAAAGTCTGGCCCGGGAGCTCGTTGAAACGGACGATGGCCTCGCTGTCCTTCGTCAGCCGCAGCGCGAGATCCGGGGTGGCGCTGATGACGAAGCGCAGCGAGTCGAGTCGTGCGAGCCGATAGAGCCAGCCCTCGGCGGTGGAGGAATCGCCGCGCATGCGGTCGCCACGGTCGAAGTTTCTAGCGGAAATGGTGCCGTCGAAGGGCGCGGCGACGGTGGCGAACTTTTGCAACTCCTCGACGCGGGCGAGATTGGCTTTCGTCAGGCGGAGCGCGGCTTCGGATTCAGCGGCGCTGGAGACGCGCAGCTCGGATTCCTCCTGGGAAACGGCGCGGGTGTTGAGAAGACCGGTGGATCTTGCGGCCACCTGGCGGGCGCTGTCCGCACGGGCGGTGGCCTGCTCGACGGCGGCGCGGGCGGCCTCCACCTCGCGGTCGATCTCCGGCGTGTCGATGGTGGCGAGTATGTCACCGGTTTTCACACGATCGCCGATGTCGAACTTCCGCTCGCGGACGATGCCGGTGGCGCGGGTGAAAATCGTCGCCTGCTCGACCGGCTCGGTACGACCGGGAAGTTCATAAGCACCCACCGCCGTGCTGGCGACCGGGAGCACCGTGCGGACTTTGGCTTTTTCCTGCGCGACGAGCGGTGACGACGCAGCTAACAGACCCAGGAGAGTGCGGGAAAAAATGGGAGAATTCATGGATTCGTGAGCGGGAGTGGAGTGGTTTCTCTTTTCTGTTTCCTGAGGTGCATGCGGTGGGTGAGACCGCGCACGGCGGCGAAAGCAACGGGAACCAAAAACAGGGATGCGAAAGTGCCAAACACCAGTCCGCCAATCACCGCGCGGCCTAACGGAGCGTTCTGCTCGCCACCTTCCGCGTGACCGAGCGCCATCGGAATGACGCCGAGAATCATCGCGAGTGCGGTCATGATCACTGGACGCAGCCGCGTGGTGGCGGCTTCGATGGCCGCATCGTGAGCGGTTTCTCCCTGGTCAAAGCGGTCACGGGCAAAACTGCTGACGAGCACGCTGTTCGCGGTGGAAACGCCGACGACCATGATGATCCCCATCAGCGCGGGCACGCTCAGCGGCGTGCCTGTCAGCCAGAGTGCGAAGAGTGCGCCGGAAACTGAAACCGGCAATCCCGCGATGGCGACAAAAGGGAGTGTCCACGACTGGAAATTCACCACCATCACCAGAAACACCAGCACGGCGGCGAGTCCGAGGCCCCCGATGAGTTCGGAATAGGCGGTCTCCATCAGCGCAGCCTGGCCGGAAAGTTCGATTTTGTTGGCGGGTTTGAGTTTTTTCCGCAAGTCGGTTAGAATGACTTCGAGATCTTCGGTGATCCCGCCGATGTCGCGACCGGAGGCGTTTGCGACGACAGTGAAGGTCGGTTGCAGCGAGGTCCGGCTGACGCTGGCGGGAGAACGTTTTTCCAACACGGTGGCAAAGGAACGAAGTGGGACCGGTGTGCCACCTGTTGACGGACGGATTGGAAGGTTGAGCAATTGTTCGACCGCCTTGAGATCGGTGGGCGTGGCGATGATCTGCACGTCGTAGGCCGCGCCCGTGGTGGGGTCAGACCAGAAATTCGGTGTGACCGAGCCGCCACTCCCCAGAGCGGCTAACAAAACACTCGCGGCGTCTTGCGCGTTGATCCCGAAGCTGCTGGCACGCGCGCGGTCGATGCGGATGGCGTAACCGGGTTGGTCCAGGACCTCGCGCAGGGTGACATCCACCGCACCGCGGACTTTGGCGAACCGTTCACGGAGTTCCTTGGCGAGCGCCAGGTTTCCAGGAACATCGCGGCCGATCAGACGGATCTCGAAAGTGGTCGGCGCGCCGGATGCAAGCGTCTGGCTGGTCGCGTCGGCCGGGCGGAAAAACGACTGGATGGTGGGAAACTTCTCCGCCAGCATGGCGCGGATTTGCTCGACGTAACCTTCGCTCGGCCCGTGAACCGGATCGAGCTGAACGAGGATTTCGCCGTCTGACGAGCTGATGGAGGTGGTTTCTACCCAGGCCTGGTTGACGGAGCTGGGCGCGCCGATGTTCTCGACGATGAATTGCAGCTCCTCCTTCGGAATGATCGTCCGGATTTCGCGCTGGATGTCCGCCATGACCTGCGCGGTATCGTCGATTCTAACACCACTGGGAATGCGGACGAACAGGCGGATCAAACCGGCATCGGTCTTCGGGAAGAATTCGCGGCCTGAGTTTACCACGGCGAAGACTCCAAGCGCGGCGGCGAAGAGCACGGGGAGGAGGATGAGGAATTTCCGGCGGAGAATGAAAGTGAGGATTTTCCCCTGAATTTCGGCCAGCTTGTCGACGCCCGCTTCGATGGCGTGGTGGATGCGGAAAAGTCCGCCGGGTTTGCGATCACCGCGCTTTTGTTCGGCGCGCTGCTCGGCGGGGAGGATGATGGAGGCAAGCGTGGGTACGAGCGTGCGGGCTAACAGATAGCTGGCGATCATCGCGAAAACGACTCCGAGCGCAAGCGGACGGAAGACGAAGGATGAGGTGCCGCTGAGCAGGAAAATCGGCAGGAAGACGATGCAGATCGAGATGGTGGAAACGAATTCCGGGAAAGCGACCTCGCGCGCTCCGTCGACGATCGCCTGCTGCACGTCCTTGCCGAGAGAAATCTGGCGCTTGATGTTCTCGATCTCCACCAGCGAGTTGTCAACGAGGATGCCGATGGCAAGGGCAAGTCCGCCGAGCGTCATGAGATTGAAGGTGGCTCCTGTCAGATAGAGGCCGAGGATGGAACAAAGCAGCGCGAGCGGAATCGATGTTAGGACGATGAGCGTGGAGCGCCACGAACCGAGGAAAAGCAGGACGACCAGCGCGACGAGGCCACCGACGAGCAGGATTTCATGTTCCACGCCTTTCACGGCGGCGCGGACAAAGACGGATTGGTCGAAGATCGGCTCAATGCTCATGCCGGGCGGCGCGGAGGCACGGACTTCCGGAAGGCGCTCGCGGATGCCGTCGATGATGTCCACCGTCGAGGCGCTGCCGAGTTTCAGAATGGAGACCATCACCGCGTTCTGACCGTTCAGCCTCGCGATGTTGGTGGAAATCGCCTCACCGTCGCGGACGTTGGCGACGTCGCGCAGCAGGATCACTTTTCCATCCACCGAGCGCAGGGGGATGTCGAGAAAGCCCTGGATGCTTTCCGGGCTGGCGTTGACTTCCACCGGTAACTCGCGACCACCTTCGCGGAGGATGCCGGAGGGGAGTGTTAGATTTTGCCGGCTGATAGCGGAACTGACCTCGGTAGCGGAAATGGAGAAGGCGTTGAGCGCGTCCGGATTCAAATCGACCATCACCTGCCGCGCCGCGCCGCCATACGGCAGGGAAATCCGCATGCCGGGGATGCTCTGGAGCTGACTGCGCAGGGTGAGGCGCGAGTAGTCATAAAGCTGGCCACCTGTCATCGTATCGGACGACAGGACGAGCTGGACGATGGGCACACTCGACGGACTGGTGCGCACGATGAGCGGCGGGGAGGTGCCGGTGGGCATGCGGCGGAGGATGGTTTGGGAAACTCCGGTAGCCTGCGACATAGCGGTGTTGATGTTCACGAAGGGCTGGAATTTCAGCTTCACCAGCGCGATTCCGTTCGAGGTTTCCGATCGGACTTCCTGCAGGTCGTCGACGTTATTGAGCGTGATGATTTCCGAAAACGAAGTGATTTTCGACGCCATTTCTGCGGCGTTCAGGCCGTTGTAAGTCCAGACCAGCGTGATTTCCGGGCTTTCCACGCGGGGCAGGATGTCGGTGGACATGCGCCTGGCCGACATGATGCCGAATAGCAGGATCAGAATGCCGAGAACCCCGATGGTGTATTTATAGCGAAGGGCAAAAAGGACGATCCACATGGCGGAAGGGGCGCTGAAATGGCGGACAAGCCATTACGTAGCATGAAAGACTGGCTTCGCAAAAGTTAGATCGCCGGTGGTTCACCGAGACCAGCGCACGGGCCCGCTTTGTTAGTTGATGAGCAGATCCGCCACAACCATCCGGTGGTCGCTGCTACGGATGGTCACTGCGCGGCTGCGGACCGGCGTGAAATGACGCGTGGCGTAGATGTGATCGATGCGCAGAATGGGGAAACGGCGTTGAAACGTGTCGCCCCAGCCGGTGCCCGCGCTGGAGAAGGCGTCGATGAAATCGCGGGTGAGTTGTCGGTGCACCACGTCTGACGCAGGTGCATTGAAGTCGCCTCCCAGAATCGTCGGAGCGTTCGGAAACCTAGTGGTTCTCTCGAGGATGTTGCGGGTGAGCGTGAGTTCGTTTTCCCGCAGGATGCGGTTGGCGCGATGGTCGTGCCAGGCGGAACGATTCCAAAACCGCAGGTCGGTGGCGGCCGTGCGAAGGTGGATGTTCACCACCTCCACGGTCTCGCCCGTGGCGGTGACGATCCGGACTTGATGATCGCGCTGGGTGGTGTTGCGGATTTCCAACTGGATCCGGCCGTTGGTGATGATGCCGTTAGTGTCATGGGCGCGGTAATCTCCGGCGCCGCCGTAAAGCACGTCCGCAATCTGGCGGACCTGCGGCGCGGACACATCCTGAAGCAATACAATGTCCGGCTGCCAGGCCGCGATTTCCTTGGCGGGATTGCGATCGCCGTAGGTAAAGAACGCACAGTTCAGTGTGGCGATTCGCAGGACTTTTTTGCCCTCATGGTTTGCCGCTTTTCCCGGCAAGGGCGCTGATTTTCCCAAATTTGCCAGCACCCGCGCCTCGTCAGCTCCCACTAACAAAGTCACCGCCCAGACCGCAGTCATGATCAAGGACAGGGAGGCGCGCAGAAAACAAAAGGCGACCGAGGACAGGAAAAGTCCGAGGCCGCCCCAGATCCAGATGGGCATCACGGTGTAGGCAGCAAAGCGATCCGGTTGCCTAGCGAAACAATAAACGGTGAAGATGTGGAGCAGCAATGAAGACACCACGAGAGTCCATCCCAGACGGCGGCGGAACATGGTGGGGGAGTGGCGGGTGTTCGGTTAGCGGTTTCCGGAATGAATTTCGGGGAATGATCACATTCCCGGAATGCCGAGGCCGCCGGTGAGCTTCTTCATTTCTGCGGCGGACTTTTCCTTGCCTTGAGTGATGGCTTCCTGAACGCCCTTGAGCACAAGGCTTTCGAGAAATTCCGCGTCGGAGGGATCGATGACGGACGGGTCGATCTTGATCGAGAGCACGTCGCCTGCGCAGGTGGCGATGACATGCACCTTGCCGCCGCCGACCGAGGCTTCGACGGTCTGGATGGCGAGTTCTTCCTGTTTCGCGGCGAGCCCGGCCTGCATCTGCTGGGCTTGTTTCATGAGTTTCTGGATGTTCATAGAGGTTTGTTCGGTGGGAAGTTTTCGATGTTCAGGAAAGATGTCAGATGGCGCGATGCCAGAGTTCTGCGATTGGTTCGCCGCAAAAATAGACAAAATGGAGGATTCGTCGATGCTTAGGTTTGATGGATCGAGACGAGGCATGAATCAAGAGCGGACGCAGGAACAGGGCCTCGCCGGCTCATGCCAACCTGGGAGATGGAGGTTAACGGCAAGAGGTTGTTCCTGCACGGACTGCGGAGGACGTGCTTAATGAATGCCCATCGAAGTTTGTGGTCGGGCGAAGAGTCCACCGCCTATTAGTTGGACAAAAAGCGAAAGCTTGAAGCCGTCAATGGATCGACCGACGTGCTCCAATCATGCATCGAAAACGCAGCAATTAACCCGTAGCTGAAGAACGATTTTCACGTTCAGCGAATTTGGGCTGCGTCTACGTGTAAGATGTCCGGCTGTAGGTGGCATTTGTCCGGACCCGCAGCAACCCCACCGCTAGCAAGAGGGGAAAGACAGCCAATGAAAGTTCGGAGACCGGGATGCCGTTCGCCCAGGAAATATCCAATGGGGCGCTATCATCTACCGTCAGCAATGCGGTCTGGCTGGAGGCATTGCTCTCTGACCATCGTTGCTCACGGTCCCAGAATGTTTCTGAATCAGGTTGTGGGTCGCGCAGGATGTGCCGGTAATTATCTTGCTCCGAGCTGGCGAAGGCTGAACAACGCTCCGCGTGAGCGTCGGTGAGATTCAAATCGAAAATGGACGCGCCGGGCTGGGCCCCCGCCGTGGAAACGGTTACGAGGAGTATTACTGCCAAGTCTCTGACCCAGAATTTGGTCGGGCGTGACTTCGATGAATGGGGAAATACGGACATTTTGTCCCTCCCTAACGCTTACCTCATGCCAAATCGCATCCCTTTCATGCGGATCTCGGCCCCTCTAGGAAAGTTGGTTTCCGGGAGGGTTTCCTACCCGAGTCATGTTAGCAGGAAACACTGCAATTCGTGCAGGATCTCGTGAAACGGGTGCAGGGCGAAAACTTGAGTGCGGAGGATTTTTCCGGGGTGAGGGATTCGATGCAGCCTGTGGCCGTGGAAATCCGGGTCGGCCCGAGACGACAGTGAATCGGCGATCACGGTGGGAATTCTGCAGGACGAATCACGCGCACGGGGCGAATTCCGCGTCAAGTTAGAGGACTTTGCCGGCGAATTTTTCGAGGGCGGCCTGGATGAGCGGGTCGCTGTGGGAGGTGTCGTCGGCGGGTGGGGGCGATGCTTGAGTTACGGGTTTTGCTTCCTCGGCGGGCTTTTCGTTTTTCCAGGGTGGCGGCTCGGGAGCGGGCATCTCGCTAACATCCGGGGCGGCGTCGATGAGGGATTCAAACATCGACATTCCACCGCCGGTGGGGCGGGGGGCTGGCTTTTCCGCTGCTGAGGGTGTCGTCGTTTTTTCAATGACGGCAGGAGTCGGCACTGCTGGCGGGAGTTCCGCGGCGGGTTCTGATTTTGACACCGGTGCGCTAGATGGAACGACCGATGCGGATGGGACAAAATCGGCTCCACGGGTGAGGACCTTGATGACGTCTGTAATACGGACTTCGCTGAGGGACTGGATGGCCTTGATGACTCCGAGCTCGAAATGGAGCCGCTTGTTGGTCGCCCATTTCATGCGGCCTTCCGTCTCGGCGAAAACGTCGATGGCGGCGAGGATGCGGTCCGGTGCGTATTCATTAGCGGCGGTTAGAAGGGCGCTCCAGAGGTGGGCGGGAATGCCTTCTCCATCGGCGGAGGGATCGAGTTTGGCGACGAGAAGGGCGCGCAGACAGCCGATGAGTTCCCCGAGGAGCTGGGAAAGTTCCCGCCCGCTCTCGGCTTCCTTCTGGATGAGGGATAGTGCGGCGGGGTTGTCGCGGGCTAACAGGGTTTGCGTGAGAGCGGCGACTTTTTCCCGCGAGGTGAAACCAAAAACGTCGAGCACGTTGGCTTCGTTGATCGAGTCGCCGCAGAATGAGACGAGTTGGTCGAGCATCGATTGGGCGTCGCGCATGCCGCCGTCGGCGCCTTTGGCGATGGCCCAGGCGGCGGTTTCGTCGAGGGTGATGCCCTCTTCTTTTGCGATATGGAGGAGGTGGGCGGCGATCGTTTCCGTAGGGATCGGGCGCAGGTCGAAGCGCTGGCAGCGGGATAGGATGGTGGGCAGGATCTTGTTCGCCTCGGTGGTGGCGAAGATGAATTTCACGTGCGGCGGCGGTTCTTCCAGCGTCTTGAGCAGCGCGTTGAACGCGGCGTTCGAGAGCATGTGGACCTCGTCGATGTAGAAAATTTTAAACTGCCCGCGGGCAGGGGCGAAGCGCACGGATTCGCGCAGATCGCGGACCTGTTCGACGCCGTTGTTCGAGGCACCGTCGATTTCCAAAACGTCGAGCGAGCGGCCTTCGGCGATCTCGATGCAGACGTCTTCATCGGGATCAAAATCCGCCTTTGGACCGTTTGTGCAATTGAGCGCCTTGGCCAGAATCCGCGCGGTAGAGGTTTTGCCAGTGCCGCGGGGCCCGACGAAAAGATAGGCGTGGGCCAAGCGCTTTTGGGCGATGGCGTTGCGCAGGGTTCTAACGACGTGGTCCTGTCCGAGGACGTCGTCGAACGTTTTGGGTCGGTATTTGCGGGCGAAGACCTGATAACTCACGGGCGGGAGTGTAGGGATGGCGGCGGGTTTGTCATGGCCGAGTTTTGCGGAAGGTGAAATTTCACGGAACGGGCTGGGAAAAACTTTCCCTGACAGGGATTGATGACCGTCGCGAAAGCGCTAGA